>CAKUXR010000009.1 GCA_934700615.1 uncultured Bacteroidales bacterium | reverse complement strand
CTTTTGAAATCACAAAAATATAGGACATGTTATGCCGGCAGGGGCCTTCGGAGCGGTACGCCCCGTTGGGGCTATCCCTCCCACCGCTACCGCGGCGGGCCCCTCCCTTTCACGAAGCCACGGGCGGCTACGCCGCTCCGACGGCCCCTGCCGGCCAGTCATGTTGGGATGATGATTTTTCCGTGACTGGCCACGCCTGTATGGCATTGACCAAAACAAAAAGTGCCGAATGATGCCGCGGCAAATTACCATGTCTCTCGACAAACGGGACTGCACTTGCGGGACAAGTCAACACGAAACTTATGAGACGTTCTGTCGTCCGGCGAAAGCCATTTGATTTTCGACCCTCTTGACAACCGCAATCTGGCGTTACGCATTAATTATCAGAAAGTTGGCCAGTTAAAAGAGAGCCAAGAGGTAGCATCGGAGTGGGGTCTTGGCAGGAGCATCTAGCCCTATACTAGTATGTAATGCGCTGGTATATAATATATTATAACTGCAAAGACAAGACTAACATATGTCAAGAGGGTCGAAGACAAAGTACCGAAAGACAGCATGGACAGCGGTCTGGGCACGCCACTGAGGTGTTCGAAACAGATCCCGGAAAACACGGGGTTTGAAGAAAACTCCGCACAGAATGTGTCGGAATGGAATAATCTGACCTTTCAGAATACATCTGTCCTGCTATCTGAAACTGCGAAATAAGATTGCGGAGAGAACATGCCGGACGGCGCCACATTGATACTTGTTAATTGGTTGATATTTAGTAAGATATACGTTTTTAGTGTGGATTATCAGAGAAAAAACAGGCGATAATCCACACTGGAAATCAGATAGCATTGATAATAAATGCGTTACAAAATTGGCTGTGGCATCGTCCCGCTCAACGTCCGGTCAACACGTAACTCCGGAGACTTACCAAAGTCGTGACGATTTGCCTGGATTGCCGGTGCCAGGATGAATAAACTAATTGCGAAGTTCTTCCTTAAGCCTTGAAACCTCTTCTGCTGAGAGCCCTGTGGCCTGCGAGATAATCTCGCAAGATGCTCCAACCCGTATAAGATTCATCGCGATTTTCAAGCGCTCCTCTCCTCTCCTCGCCCTTCCTCTTTGCCTTCTTTACGTCCCTCCACACGCCCTTCCTCACGTCCACTCTCACGCGCGTACTCAATCTGATTGTAAGTGTCCCGTTCCGTATTCATGGCTTTAATGTAATTGGTTCTCTCCTCGTCGATAAGTCCAATTGTGTACCTGACCTCGCTCTTTACCTGCTCTCTTCCGTGCTGGCGATAATGATCTTCACTCCAAGCTCCTCGATACGCGCAGCGGCTGCGGTATCTATCTTGTCATCGGTTATAAGAGTGTCTATCAATGATATGCGGCCGAGACTGGCAAACGAAGGCCTGCCAATCTTGGAAGAATCGGCGAGAAGATAAACCTTCGAAGCGGCACGAATCATGGCGGACTTTACGGAAAGGTCGCTGAGACTCGGATAGGTGAGAAGAAAATCTTCGGTCGAAATGCCTGCTGTAGCAAGGAAAAGCTTGTTTACATGGATACCTTTGAAAAGTTTGGCTGCAATCTCACCTGTCAATGACAGAGTCGGAGCCTTGAACTCGCCACCGGAAACAAGCAGGCTGATTCCCGGATTCTCACCGAGCATCATCGCAATATTCAATGCATTGGTCAATACATTCAGGCTCTTGTAACCGACAAGTTGTCTGGCGAGCTCGGTTGTCGTGGAACCGGAATCCAGGATAATGGTCTCGCCCTCATTGACAAGGCTCGCGGCAGTCTTGGCGATAGCTATCTTCTCGTCCATGTGGGACTTGTTGAAAAGCTGACCGGTTTTGGCGAACGTGCCGACATCCTTAAGAAAGGCTCCGCCATGCTCTCTCTGGACATAACCCATCTTTTCCAGTTCTTCCAAATCCTGTCTGATGGTTACATCCGAAACTTTGAATATTTTCGAAAGCTTCTGAACTTTTGCGTGTCCGTCCTCTTGAATGAGATTGAGAATCTCGGTTCTCCTCTGGTTTAGTGCCATAGATATCAGCATTTTAATTGATACAAAGTTAAGTGAAAATTTACGAAAAACCAACTTTCGTAAGTAAAAGAAGAAATATTTCCGAAAATTTTCGAAAAAAAACTTTCGATTTCCTTTGTTTATTACTTTCGTTTGCTTATCTTTGCACCGGTTAATAACAGTAATCCAGCAGAATTTCTGCTGAAAGGCACTAATAATTATGGATATAAAGTCTCTCAAACTGCTTTCTGAAAGGAATCGAAAGCGACTTCTCGACATTATCTACAATGCGGGAGCCGGTCATACCGGTGGTGATTTGTCCTGCCTCAACACACTTACTGTTCTCTATAATCATTATCTGAATGTCACAAAGGACAATCTCGATGATGAAAATCGTGACAGATTTGTACTGAGCAAAGGTCATTGTGTAGAAGCTCTTTATGCTGTTCTGGAATCCAAAGGAATTCTGGAGGCATCGCTTGTGGACACCTTAGGCAAGTTCGGCTCACCGCTTGCCGGTCATCCTTTGTGCACGCTTCACGGCATTGAAGTAAACAGTGGAGCCCTTGGACATGGACTCTCTTTCGGTCTCGGAATGGCAATCGCAGCAAAAATGGACGGCAAGAGTTACAAGACCGTAGTCATGATGGGCGACGGCGAGCAGGAGGAAGGTTCTATTTATGAAGCGGCGATGGCTGCGAATCTCTATAAAACCGGCAACCTCATTGCTATCATTGACAGGAATATGTTGCAGATCAGCGGCTCTACCGAAGACGTGATGCCTATCGAGAGCATCCGCTCGAGGTGGGAAGCTTTCGGCTGGGAGGTCCTCGAAATGAATGGTGATGATGTCAATGACATTGTGCGGGTCCTTGATGGCATTGACCTTACTTCCGACAAGCCTCACATGGTGGTGGCTCACACGACGAAAGGTTATGGCGTGTCATATATGGAAGGGGTCGCAAAATGGCATCATGGAGTTCCGACAGAGGAACAATATGCTCAGGCTGTCAATGAAATTGAACAGAGGATAACAGAATTGGAATCATAAACGGAACCGAAAATGAAAGATAGCAGAAAAAGTTTTACATCTACGCTGCTGGAACTTGCCCGTAATGACAAGGACATCATAGCGGTGACAACAGACGCCCGCGGCTCTGTTACTCTTGGCGACTTCGCAAAAGAATTGCCGAGTCAGTTTGTGGAATGTGGAATCGCAGAACAGGATGCGGTCGGCATATCTGCAGGATTGGCCCATAGCGGAAAGAAAGTCTTCTGCTGCGGCCCTGCATGTTTCTATGTGGCCAGATCCCTCGAACAGGTGAAAGTCGATGTTGCATACAGCAGAAATCCGGTGAAGATTCTTGGCGTGAGCGGCGGAATCGCTTACGGGGCATTGGGCGCAACACATCACAGCCTTCATGACATCGCTGTCCTCAGGGCATTCCCGGGAATGAACGTGGTTCTCCCGTCTGACGGAAACATGACGGAGAAACTCGTGAAGATGCTCGTGGATTATCCCGAGCCCGTATTCGTGAGAGTCGGCAGGGGAGCCACAGGCGAAGTTTATGAAAATCATGACTTCGATTGCATCCCCGGCAAGGCGAACCTTCTCCATGAAGGAAAAGATATCACCATCATCGCCACAGGCGAAACCGTTTACCACGCATTGAAAGCTGCTGAAATGCTGGAGGAGAAGAAGATCAATGCCAGAGTACTCGATTATTCATGGATCAAGCCGTTCGACAAGGATGCTCTCCGCAAGGCTGCCGAGGAAACAGGCTGCATCGTTACCGTAGAGGAGCACAGCATATATGGCGGACTCGGAGCTCTCGTAACAGAAGAACTCAGCGAGAAGCCGGTGCCTGTAAAGATTCTGGCACTTCCTGACGAGGATATGATGCATGGCACTTCCAAAGAGCTTTTTGCATACTATGGCATTGACGCTGAAGGAATTGCAAAATCTGCTGAGGAATTTTTCGGGGCAAATAAACTGGCAAAGGCATGAGCAGCTACGTAATATCCGTCGATCAGAGCACATCTGCGACAAAGGCTCTGCTCTTCAGTGAGGACGGAAAGCTTCTTCATTCCTCAAGTGTGCCCCACAAACAGTATTACCCTGCAGAAGGATGGGTGGAGCATGATGCCGAAGAAATCTACAGGAATACGATAGAGGCTATCAGGATTGTCAAGGATGCCCTTGCGGAAGCTGACGCATCGTTTTCACTGGCATTGACAAACCAGCGAGAGACAGTCGTCGTGTGGGACCGCAGAACCGGAAAACCGGTATGCAACGCGGTGGTTTGGCAGTGTATGCGCGGAAGGGAAATCTGCGAAAGGCTTAAAGCGGAAGGATTCTCTGACCTCGTGCAGGAGAGAAGCGGACTTATGATTGACCCGTACTTCTCCGGAAGCGGAATCAAGTGGATTCTGGACAATGTCAACGGCGCACGTGAAGATGCGGAGGCCGGACATCTCCTTTTCGGAACGATTGACTGCTGGCTGATATGGAAATTGACAGGAGGAAAGGTTCACGCGACCGATTATACCAATGCTTCCCGCACGATGCTGTTCAATGTCCACACTCTCGCATGGGACAAGGACCTGATGTCAATGTTGGATGTGCCTGAGTCGATGGCACCGCAGGCTCTTCCTTCTGATGCCGTGTTCGGCACAACAGATGCCGAGGGCGTTTTCGGAGAACCGGTACAGATTGCAGGAGTCCTGGGAGATTCACATGGTGCGCTTGCCGGTCAGATGTGCTTCGGTGAAGGACAAGGAAAGGTAACATACGGAACAGGTTCTTCAGTAATGGTCAATATCGGTGAAAATGCAGCCAAGGCACCGGCCGGAATGGTTACATCTGTAGGCTTTTCGGCATTGGGCAAGACTTTCTATGCTTTCGAAGGCAATATCCATTGCACCGGAGCGACGATAGCATGGTTGCAAAGAGAACTTAAACTGATAAATAATGCGGCTGAAATAGAAGGATTTGCGACATCGGTCCCTGATAACGGAGGGGTTTATTTCATCCCGGCATTTGCCGGTCTCGGAGCACCGTGGTGGAACAGCGCAGTCAGAGCCCGTATCGTAGGAATGACACTTGGCACAGGAAAGGCCCATGTCTGCCGCGCTGCACTCGAATCCATCGGATATCAGGTAACTGACCTTGTGGAAGCGATGACTTCCGAGGCGGGAATCAGTCTTAAGGAACTCCGCGTGGACGGCGGCCCTACCAGAAACCGCTTCCTGATGCAGTTCCAGTCAGACCTTCTGGGTGTTCCGGTAGTACGTTCAGAAGCAGAAGACGCATCCGCATTCGGAGCCTTCGTAATGAACGGATTTGCAAGAAAGAAATGGCTGACATTCGATGAGGCCGCAGCGACACGTGTCTGTGACGCCCCTGTGGTTCCTGGAGATGGAAGAAACTCAGCAAAAATGGCTTACGCAATCTGGCGTGAAGCCGTAGAAGAATTGGTCAGAAAATATTAAAATCACATAATTATGTACAAGAACAATAAAAAGATGTGTTTCGGTGTTATCATTGGCACAAGAGCTTATTTCAATTCAGAATTGGCAAGAGATGTCCGTGCCCAGCTTCTCAAAACCCTTGAAGAGCAGGGATATGACTATGTGATCCTGCCTGAAGACGCGACTCCTACAGGCAGCAGCAGTATCGAGACTCGCGAAGATGGTCTCAAATGCTCTAAACTTTTCCGCGAGCACAGAGATGAAATCGACGGTATCATCGTTTCTCTCCCTAACTTCGGCTTCGAAATCGGTATCATCAATGCCATAAAGGATGCTGACCTCGGTGTTCCTGTCCTCGTCCAGGCATGTGATGATGAGAACGACAAGGTGGACCTCGACAGCCGCCGCGACGCATTCTGCGGAAAGATTTCAGTCTGCAACAACCTCTATCAGTACGGCATTCCGTTCACTGACACAACTCTCCATACATATTCGATTTACTCTAAGGAACTCGTTGAGGATATCAACAAATTCGCAGGCATCTGCCGCGTTGTCAATGGCTTGAGACATTGCCGCATCGGCCAGATAGGAACACGTCCTCTCGGATTCAATACCTGCCGCTGCAGTGAGAAACTCCTTCAGAAATATGGCATTACAGTAGTTCCTGCCGACCTCTCAGAGGTTATTTTCGCAGCGCAGAAGATTGCTGACAATGATCCTGAGTATCTCGAGAAGGCAAAGGCTATCGCCGACTATGCGAAGGTACCTGAGGCCTATGCCGAGAAGATGCCTCTCGTAGCTAAGTTCGCTGTCGCTGTGGAGCGCTGGAGAAAGGCCAATGACTGTGATGCTCTCGCTATCCAGTGCTGGGATTCCCTCGAGCAGAACTACGGATGTGCAGCCTGCGTTGCAATGAGTATGCTCGGCGACAAGCTCGTTCCTTGCGCATGCGAGACTGATATTGCAGGTGCAGTGTCAATGTATGCCCTCACACTTGCTTCAGGACGTTCATCAGCATTGATGGACTGGAACAACAACTTCGCTGAAGACCGTCAGAAATGCGTCTGCACACATTGCGGCAACTTCCCGCGCGAATTTGTCGGCAACTCAGACCTTAAGCTCGCACCTCTAGGCGTCCTTGGACGTACACTCGGAAAAGTTCATACATTCGGTGCCGTTTGTGCCAAGGTTTCAGGCGGAGACTTCACATATTTCCGTATTTCTACAGATGATGCCAAAGGCTGCATCAAGGCATATCTCGGAGAAGGCCTCATAACTGACGACCCTTACGGAATGGACGGATGTATCGCAGTTACACAGGTTCCTGAACTTCAGAAACTTATGAAACATATCTGCAGAAACGGATTCGAGCACCATGTGGCTGCATGCCGCGGCAAGGCTCAGGAAATTCTCCGTGACGCTATCGAGAATTATCTCGGATGGGATCTTTATGTTCATGAATAATCTTTCTCACCATGGTACTTGTAACTAATCCTGTTGTCGGACTTGTCTGCTGCGTCTATTGCTGCCTCTGCTGGGGCTCATGGGCAAATACGCAGAAACTCGTGACGAACAAGAACTGGAAGTTCCCTCTGTTCTACTGGGACTACATCTTCGGGTTCTTCCTTACCGCCCTTGCCGGAATGTTGACACTCGGCGGTGCAAGTATTGGCGAATTCACATGGCATAGTGTAGGCTATGCCATGCTTGGAGGTCTCATCTGGAATTTTGCCAATATCTTCCTTACAGCAGCCAATTCGATTGCCGGAATGTCAGTAGGTTTTCCTATCGGCGGTGGCCTCGGATGGGTCGGCGGTGTAGTATTCAACTATTTTGTCGGCGGATTCACCGGCAACAAGACTCTTTTGTGGATAGGTCTTGTACTTGCCGTAAGTGCAATGATATTCTGTGCCGTTTCATACAGCCGTCTTACCAGCAGTCAGAAGAAGACCCCTCTTACAGGAATTATCTTCGCAATCATCTCCGGCTTTGGTTTCGCATTCTTCTACGGACTTGTGATCAAAGGCATTGACCCGGCTTATGTTTCCGGCGGAGTCGGAACCCTTACTCCTTATGCTGCCGTATTTTTCTTCGCCTTGGGCGTTCTCCTCTCCACTCCAGCCATAAATGGAGTCGCAATGAGACGCTCTGTAGAAGGAAAATGTTCAATGAAAGATTATGTCTCAAACGGAGATGCCAAGACTCATCTCATCGGTATGCTTGGAGGCTTTATATGGATGAGCGGTATGATCATCAGCTTCATGGCTTCAGGCTCAGGCAACCCTGCCGTGACCTATGCGCTCAGCAATGCTTCTCCTGTCGTTGCAATGATTTGGGGCGTCCTCATCTGGAAAGAATTCAAGGATGCGCCTAAGGGAACAAACAAGTATCTTGCAGCAATGTTCCTTCTCTTCTTGGCGGCTCTCGTCGTCATCACCATGTCGAATTAAAGTTCAATCTAATAATCAACTAAATGAAACGAGTATTAACATCACTGTTACTTGTACTATTATGTACAATTTCAGTCCTTGCTCAGGACAACATCACAGTTACCGGAACAGTAGTGGACGTGAAAAATGTCCCGCTCGCCGGAGTTGCTGTGATTCAGCAGGGAACAACTAACGGCTCGGCTACTGACGCCGACGGAAAATACTCTATCACACTACCTAAGGGTTCGGTAATAGAGTTCTCATGCATTGGATATAATGCGCAGACTATCAAAGCTTTCAATGCCGTTGTGGATATTGTGATGGAGGAAGACAACCTTCTTCTCGAAGAGACTGTCGTTGTAGGATACGGTGTCCAGAAGAAGAGTTCCGTTACAGGAGCCATCTCTCAGGTGAAGTCTGAGGATATCACTAACCGTTCAGTTACTGATATCGCCGGATCACTTCAGGGTAAGACTGCCGGTGTCCAGATCGTGTCTTCATCTGGCGCGCCAGGTGCAGAGTCCTCCATCAGAATCCGCGGATATTCATCCAATAGCTCTTCTGACCCTCTTTACGTTGTTGACGGTCTCAGGACAAAGAACATCTCCAACATTGACCCTAGTGACATTGAAAGTATCGAAGTCCTCAAGGACGCTGCTTCTGCTGCAATTTACGGTGCGTCAGCAGGTAATGGTGTCGTTCTCGTAACCACCAAACGCGCTTCCAAGGGCGTCCGCAGGGTTTCTTATGACATGCAGCTCAGCTGGCAGCAGATGGCTCATGTCCCTGATGTTCTCAATGCCAAGGACTATCTTACATGGGTAAGGGAGGGTAACCTTGTTTCTGATGAAATCATTTCCAAGTACTATGACGGCAAGACCGATACTAACTGGGCTGACGTGGCTTTCGAAACAGGTTTCATGCAGCGTCACAACGTCGCTTTCTCAGGAGCAAACAACAACGGCTCAATCTATGCGGCTGTTTCCTTCCTCGACAACAACGGCCCTGTCATCGGTGACAAGGACCAGTACAAGCGCCTCAGCGCCACTGTCAATGCTGACTATAAGATCAAGGATTGGCTTAAGTTTACCACGAATAATTCATTCGGCTATGCTTCTGCCAAGTTCATCAATGCCGGTGGTATGTACTCGCTTCCTGCAGCTACCATCCAGATGGACCCTCTCACTCCTGTGACATATTCCAAGGACAATGTCCCTGCACATATGCAGGCTCTCATTGACCAGGGCCATACATTCGTCAAGGCCCCTAATGGTGACTACTATTCGATGTCTCCTTTCCAGGAATCCAACAACATCAACCCTTACATCACCATCAACTATCAGGACCCGAGCAATGAGATGTTCGAACTTCGCGGTTCCACCTCACTTGATTTCACTCCTGTCAAGGGACTTGTATTTACCTCCCGTCTCGGTTACAACATCAGAAGCGTTGTCAACCAGAGTACGACGTGGCCTAACGTCACGAATACTGATACCTATACTGATTATGTGACACTTTCAGCCACCTCAGGTACAAACACTTACTATCAGTGGGAGAACTTCGCGAACTACTCCAGGACTTTCGCTGGCAAGCATAATTTCAGTGCCATGGTCGGTATGTCATATTCCCACAAGGCAGAATGGACGCAGACAGGCCAGATTCAGGGAACAGGTCAGGACAATGTCGGTATCACCAAACTTGATCCTAACTATGCTTTCTTCGGAAACCAGACCGGTACTGCCACAAAGACAATTACCGGCGGTGAGAAACTCAACTATGCCGACCTTTCATACTTCGGACGTGTAAGTTATGACTACATGGGCAAATACTTTGTCCAGGCTTCCCTCCGTGCAGATGCTGCCGACCTTTCTATCCTTCCTCTCAATACCAGATGGGGTTATTTCCCTGCCGTTTCACTCGGTTGGACAATTTCCAGGGAGAGCTGGTGGAAGAAGATGAACATCAAGCCTGTATCCAACCTTAAACTTCGTGCATCATGGGGACAGAATGGTTCTATCGCAGGTCTCGGCAAATATATGTACGATGCGACCATCGGTTCGACCATCAAAGTCGGTATGACCAATGACAAGTCCTATGCTACCGGTTCAGTGCCTAGCGCTGTGGGTAACTTCAACCTCAAGTGGGAAACCTCTGAACAGCTTGACCTCGGATTTGACCTCCGTATGTTTAATGACAGATTTACTCTCACCTATGACTGGTTCCGCAAACAGACCAAGGACCTTATCATGCCTAGAGTAACCTCGTCTCTTACCGTTGGCGGAACACTTTCTCCACTCAATGCAGGTGACGTACTCAACAAAGGACATGAGATTGACCTCGGATGGCGCGATTCAAAAGGTGATTTCACTTATGCAGTAAGCGCCAATATCGCAACATTGAAAAACAAGGTGACAAGTATCTATGAGACACTTTCACGAGTAGCCGGAGGTTTCGGCGGAACAGGTCTCACCTGCTACTTCGAGAAAGACCAGCCTATCTGGTACATGCGCGGTTACAAATATGAAGGCGTTGACAAGCAGACGGGTGACCCTATCTTTGCTGACCTTGATGACGACGGCCAGATTACTGACAATGATATGACCAATATCGGATCAGGTATTCCTGACTTCACCTATGGTCTTACCCTCAATCTCGGTTACAAGAACTTCGACCTCGTTGTCTTCGGAAACGGAGCATACGGCAATGATATCGCCTACGGAATTCCTCGCTCAATGCGAGTTCAGGCAAATACTCTCCAGTATTTCTTCGACAGACGCTGGACAACTCCGGGACAGGATGCCAAATATCCTAGCGCGAAACTCATGAACTATGCTTATGACAAGTACTGCCAGTCTTCTGCTCTCGTGTTCAATGGCTCATACTTCAAGATCAAGCAGATCCAGCTTGGCTATACCTTCCCTAAGAAACTTATCAACAAGATTCATCTCTCAAGCCTCAGACTCTACGTCTCACTTGACGACTGGTTCCTGTTTACCAAGTATCCTGGATTCGACCCTGAGGTATCTGTAAGCACTAATGGTCTTGGTATCGACTTCGGTCAGTATCCAAGCCGCAAAAAGACAGTGTTCGGTCTAAACCTGTCATTCTAAAACACTAAAATTGAAAGAATTATGAAATTCAAACATATAATTGCAAGTGCAGTTGTCGCAGCCGGTCTTCTGACTCTCGGTTCTTGTCAGAGCAAGCTCGACATTCCTCAACACAGTGTTACGAATATCGGTTCGTTCTATAAAACTGATACTGAAGCAGAAGAGGGAATCGTGGCTGTGTACGATCAGTTCAAGACCTGTCATTCAGGAGGAATCAACAGTGTATGTTGGCTTGCCAACTTCCTTGGGGACGATCTCTGGGCAGGCGGCGGAAGCCGTGCGGACGGAAGTTTCTATCAGTGGAGCGAATACACATTCGGTTCAGACAATGCCACAATCAAGAATCTCTATGCGGGGCTCTATACCCTTATTTACAGGGCGAACCTGATTATCGAAAGGGTTTCTCCTGATACCGAGGTGAAGAAACGTGCGGTGGCTGAGGCCAAAGTATTCCGTGCGTGGGCCAACTTCCAGCTTGTTACCCTCTGGGGGCCGGCACCTCTTGTCGACCATGTGCTTACAGAGAAAGAATACATGCAGGGCAACAGCACTGTCGAAAAACTCTGGGCCGCTGTCGAGTCTGACCTCAATGATGCCATCGGAAGCGGCGACCTCACCTCCAAGAAGCAGAGGAGTGACGTCACATTCCGTGTTACCAGGGAATTCGCCCAGGCTATGCTCGGAAAGGCTTATCTGTGGCAGAAGAAATATTCTGATGCCGCCACTGAGTTCGAGAACGTCATCAAGACTGAACTCTTCGACCTCAATCCTGACCTTACGAATTTCGGAACACCTGACGCTGTCGCAGGAATCGAGGACGTCTTCGTTATGCGTGCTGTCAATGATGCTGAAACTACTGAACCTAACGTGACCTACCACGGAATGTGGACAGGTCTCCGCGGGGAGAAGTACAAATACACATCAGAATCACCATTCTGGAGCTATACATTCGGTTTCCAGAATAATCCTACCAAGGCCCTTTACGACACATTCGTGAAGATCGAAGGCAAGAACGGATACCGCCTCACCAACTTCATCGCGACCTATGATGATATGGTAAACAAGTATGGTACTTCCATCAATGACGATATGGACATCTATGACAATGAGGGCTACTACAATCACAAGTACAGAGTGATCAAGCCGGCAGGCCGTCCATATTACTATCCTCTCACAGACCATATCATGCGCTATGACGAGGTTCTCATCTTTGCTGCCGAGGCTCAGTTCCAGGCGGGCAATACCGGAAGGGCAAAAGAACTTATCAATAAGATACGTACCAGAGCCAAGGCTCCGGAAGTGTCAGATATAACTCTCCAGGTAATCAAGGATGAGTCTTATGTGGAACTTTGCTTCGAAGGACTCCGTTACCAGAATATCATCCGCTGGGGAGAAGCAGCCGACCGTCTTGCAAACAGGGG
Source organism: uncultured Bacteroidales bacterium (assembly GCA_934700615.1). Lineage (GTDB taxonomy): Bacteria > Bacteroidota > Bacteroidia > Bacteroidales > UBA932 > Cryptobacteroides. The sequence continues at coordinate 91,832 of CAKUXR010000009.1, read as the reverse complement.
TGTAACTCACCCGCATCTTTATCCGGACGGAACTGTCAAGTACGTGAGATATAATGAGGACGGAAAAGTCGGATTTAAGAAGAACAAGCACGAATTGCTTCCATTCCCTGCAGAGGAAATGAATGTCAATCCTAATATGAAACAGAATCCGGGTTGGTAACAAATAAATGTTAATTGGATGCCGGCTTCACCATTGTCAGAATGATGGGGCCGGCAATAATCTGAAGAATGAAAATGAAAATGAAAAAGACAATAATGAGCGCAGCCCTGCTCCTTTGCGGACTCGGCGCATTTGCACAGCAGAATTTGTTCATCTCACAGGATATCCAGTCGGCCATTGTCAATGATGACCATTCTGTTACTTTCAATTTCCTTGCACCTAAGGCCCACAGGGTTCAGATTGCAGGCGATTTCGTGACAGGAAAAGACGACAATAAGAATGTTGCCGGCATGGTGGGCTCAGGACTGATTGACATGACAGAGGGCAAGGACGGTATATGGACATTGACAACAACCCCTCTCCCTTCGGAACTCTACAGCTATGAATTCATCGTGGACGACGTTCCTACGATTGACCCGAACAACCCTCATGTATATCGTGATTTCGCTACCATCAACAACGTTTTTGTGGTCGGAGGTGGTCTCGGCGACATCTTCATGGTGAAAGATGTCCCTCACGGAACATTGAGCCATACATGGTATCATTCAGATGCCTTCAAGATGGACAGAAGAATCAATGTCTATACCCCAGCCGGATACGAGCATTCCGGAAAGACCAGATATCCTGTTCTCTACCTTCTCCATGGTATGGGTGGAGATGAAGACGAGTGGGTGAATTTCGGCCGTGCATGCCAGATTCTTGACAATCTTATCGCTCAGGGCAAGGCAGTTCCGATGATTGTGGTTATGACCAACGGACATACTGCAATGCAGGCCGCTCCTGGAGAAAGTGATCTCGGCTACTACAAGCCACACTATTTCAAGGAGGGCACAATGGACGGAGCCTTTGAGTCACATTTCATGGAAATCGTGAATTACGTTGACAAGACCTATCGCACAATCGCGAAAAAAGACAGCCGAGCAATCGCAGGATTGTCAATGGGAGGATTCCACTCAGTCTACATTTCAGCAAACAATCCTAAGAGTTTTGGCTATATAGGTCTGTTCTCGGCTGCAGTCGGAATGGCAGATGAGTCCAAATCCCCTGTATATCAGAATATTGACGAAAAACTGAAGGCTCAGTTTGCCGACAAGCCTAAACTTTACTGGACAGGCATCGGAACAGAAGACTTCCTTTATGAGAAAAATGCTGCGTTCCGCGCCAAGCTTGATGACATAGGATTCCATTACACTTATCGTGAGTCTGCCGGCGGACATGTCTGGAACTGCTGGAGACTCTATCTCTCGGAATTTGTCCCTCTGTTGTTCAAATAACGTCGGAAATTATTAACTTAACATTGATATTGAAAATATGAAAACAAGCCGCATAATTATATCTGCCATCGCTGCAGTGTCGCTTTTCGTCTCATGCGAAAGCCAGAAAGATGGTGTCTATGTCAAGCCTAGAGTCATAGTTACATGTGACCCGGAGCTTGACGACAACAACTCCCTTATCCGTTATGTGTTACATGCCAATGACTTCCAGACCGAGGCTATTGTCTATAACGCGAGCCGTTTCCATTGGAGGGGCGACGGAAAGGGAACTACCCAGTTCATTCCTGGAAGTGAGTATGCAAACATGGGACTCGGGCCTCAGACATCATGGCGCTACAAATGGGATGAAAGATTCATTGATGATATCATCGAGGCCTATGGCCAATGCTATGAGAATCTCAAAGTCCATGACCCGTCTTATCCTACTTATGAGGAGCTGAAGTCCAAGATTCGTGTGGGCAACGTGGATTTTGAAGGCGAGATGGACCATGATACTCCGGGCTCAGAACTGATTAAGGAGATTATGCTTGATGACAAACCGGGCAAGGTCTTCTGTCAGGCTTGGGGCGGAAGCTCATCCATCGCAAGGGCATTAAAATCCATCGAAGAAGAATATAAGGATACCGACAAGTGGGATGCCATTTACAAGAAGCTCTGCGACAAGCTTGTGCTCTGCTTCTCAGGCGATCAGGACGGCTGTTATGTGAATTATATTGCCATCGACTGGCCGGACCTCCGCATCCAGACTACAAACGGAAGAATGAGCCGTTATGACAACTCAGTCTATGATTATCAGTCATCTCCTGAATACACTGCACAGAATATTACTATCGGACCTCTCGGCGCACTCGTAAGGGTATGGGGAGACGGAAAACAGATGGTCGAGGGTGACCTTACCGACTTCATCGGACCTTCAGGCCAGTATTCCAAGGAAGAACTTGAGAAACAGGGCTACCTCATCTGGCGTCCTATCCAGCCTAAGGGCACATGGTATGGCGACGGTGACAGCGGATGCTACTTCAATCTCATTGACAATGGTCTCCGCGCTTGGGAAGATGATACATGGGGCGGATGGTCAGGACGTCGTGAACTCGGCACTCCGGACCGCAAATACACCTACATGGGTACTAATATCAACCAGCAGACCAAGAAAGCCAATGCCCAGAAACCTGACACTACAGGAATGGCAGCATTGATGGCCATGTATATGAATCCGGGAAAACCTGACGAGAATCCACAGTTCCCTAACTTCTATCCGGAAAGATCGAACCAGATGGTCGCCCGAATGAAATGGTCTGTGACTCCGAACTTCGCTGACGCAAACCACTCTCCTGAGATTAAGGGACCTTTCGACATCACTGCGAAGCCGGGACAGAAGGTTAAGGTCAATGCCAGAGTGTCTGACCCTGACGGAAACCAGGTGACTCTCAAATGGTGGGTATTCCCTGTAGGAACATATCAGGGCGAAGTTGCAGTTGAGGACCCTTCGGCTGAGAAGGCTGTCGTTACAGTTCCTGAAGATGCGAAACCAGGACAGACCATCCATCTTGTTCTTCAGGCCACCGACAACGGTTTCCCTGAGCTGACACGCTATCTGAGAACAGTCATTACGGTAAAATAAGGAAGCGTTCAAGGATTACTAATGTTGCACGAACAACAAATTTAATAATATGAACAAAGTAACTGCGATTGTATGTGCTGGATTGTGTGCCATTCCTATGGCGGCACAGCCACAGTTGAACAAAAACAACATTGACGAAGTCCTCAAGGCTATGACACTTGAGGAGAAAGCCTCTCTTCTGGTCGGAGAGGGCTGGGGAAGTGCTGCTGCCGGATCGATGACGGCATTTGACGAATCCACAGTGCCAGGAGCTGCCGGAACAACCCGTGCGATACCAAGACTGGGAATACCGAGAACAGTACTTGCGGACGGCCCTGCCGGACTCCGCATAAATCCTACCAGAGAAGGTGACAGCAAAACCTATTATTGCACAGGATTCCCTGTAGGAACAGTAATGGCCTCCACTTGGAATGCCCCTCTGGTACAGCAACTTACCACCGCTATGGGAGAAGAAGTGAAAGAGTATGGCGTCGATGTCCTTCTGGCACCGGGCCTGAATCTTCACAGAAATCCGCTCTGCGGACGTAACTTCGAATACTGTTCTGAAGACCCGCTACTGACAGGAAAGATTGCAGCCGCCTATGTCAATGGCATCCAGAGTAACGGCGTTGGCGTAAGTGCGAAACACTTTGCCGGAAACAATCAGGAGACCAACCGGCAGAAGGTAGATACTCGCATGAGCACCAGAGCCCTCCGCGAGATGTATCTGAAAGGCTTCGAAATCGTTGTGAAAGAAGCACATCCTTGGACAGTCATGTCCTCATACAACAAGATCAACGGTGCCTATACGCAAGAAGATCCTGAACTTCTGACCACAATCCTTCGCGATGAGTGGGGCTTTGACGGTATCGTGATGACAGACTGGACCGGGACCAGAAACACCAAAGCGCAGGTACACGCACAGAATGACCTCATGGAACCGGGCAACGAGGAGCAGATTGAAGATATTGTCAATGCCGTGAATGACGGTAGCCTCGATATTGCAGACGTGGACAGATGCGTCCGCAACATGCTGGAATATATCGTCCGCACACCTCGTTTCAACAGGTATGAATTTTCCAATGCCCCAGAACTGGAAGCACATGGCGAACTCGTCCGCAAGGCAGCTGCAGAGGGCCTGATTCTCCTCAAGAACGACGCATCTGCCCTTCCTATGAAAGATGTGAAGAACGTTGCACTTTACGGAGTCGGTTCATACGACTTCGTGGCAGGAGGCACCGGCTCGGGAAACGTAAACAAACCATATGTCCGCAACATAGCAGAAGGACTTGAAACTGACGGTTTCGTAGTGGATAAGGACATCCGCGAATGGTACGAGCAGTACATCAAGTTCTCCAAGATTGACGCGAAGATCTCTTCGACGAAACCTTTCGGCATACTTCTGGGCGAAGCGGTAGTCGGCGAGATGAATGTGAACAGATCTTTCATCGACAGAAAGGTCGCTTCTACCGACATCGCTGTCCTCACGATTACCAGAAATGCAGGTGAAGGGGCAGACCGCAGAGCAATCGACGGAGACTTTACTCTTACTGGCCGCGAACGCGAACTTCTTCAGAATATTTCAGATGCATATCATGCTGCAGGAAAGAAAGTTATCGTTGTCCTCAATATCGGCGGCGTCATCGAGACGGCTTCATGGAAACATATTCCTGATGCCATCCTTCTGGCATGGACACCTGGTCAGGAAGGCGGTTATACTGTGGCTGACGTTCTCTGCGGCAAGTCATATCCGTCAGGAAAACTTCCGATGACCTTCCCGGTATCATACTTCGATATCCCTTCATCATTCAACTTCCCTTACAACTACACGGGCCGTCCGGCTATGAATCCGTTCACGACCATTAAGCAGACCGCGAAGGAAATAAAGGATGTGGACTATGTAGATTACAACGAGGACATCTGGGTGGGATACCGTTACTTCAATACCGTCGGAAAGCAGGTATCATATCCATTCGGATTCGGCCTCTCTTACACCACATTCGAGTACAGCAACCCTGTAGTGAAGGTGGGCAAGGACGGAAACGTAACTGCTTCTATTACAGTACGCAACAATGGTTCTGCAGCCGGCAAGGAGGCAGTCCAGCTCTATGTTGCGGCACCTGATGGAGGTCTCGTTAAACCGGCAATGGAACTCAAGGCATTCGCCAAGACCCGCGAGCTCAAACCGGGCGAAAGCGAAGTATTGTCAATGACAATCGACCCTTATACCCTGGCATCTTTCAATGAGACTGCTTCAAGGTGGGAAACCGCTGCCGGCACATACAATGTGAAGTTCGGCGCATCTTGCGAAGATATACGTGCCAATGCTGCTTTCAAGCTTGCAAAGGCCATGACCTGGGATGTGAACCGTGTTATGGAACCTAAAGTGGAACTGAACATAATGAAAGTGAAATAGGTTGCACAATTCTGACCTGAAACCACTATAACACACAATTTTTCCTCTCCCTCGTGCGTTTCGCACGGGGGAGTTTTGCTTTGTAAATCCTCCGTATTTTTGATAAAGTGCGATTTCATTTGTAATTTTGTGAGTTGTTAGGAATTATGCGTAAAAAGACGCCTCGGACAAGAGAATTCCACAAAGATGATATTGACTGAAACCTGACATTTGATATGAGCGGAAATTACACAGAAGAAAAGAAATACATTATAGAGTCAGAAGTCCCATGCTACGATGTCGATTCGAATATGGATTTGAAGCCGGCAGCCTTCATGGACATGGCCCAGGAAATAGCTTATCAAGCGGCGACGGCACTCGGATTCGGATATGACGCACTCCAGACGGAGGGAAAAGCCTGGGTATTGTCAAGGATGCACTTCGACTTCATGCGACATCCTAAATGGCGTGAGGCCGTGAAACTCTCCACATGGCACAAGGGACCTTACGGCCCGTTCTATCTTAGGGACTTTACATTGGAAAGCCCTGAAGGAGAGATGCTTGTGCGCGGAACAAGTTCGTGGGTGATTATAGATGTCGCCAACAGGACCATGTGTCGTACTGCCGAAATCATGGAGATGATACCTGAGGATACGATATGTCATGACAATGCCATCGAAAGGCCTGCCGACAAGGTCGTGATGCCTCGTGGCGTGACACCGGAACCTGCAGGAGTCCACAAGGTGGAATTCTCCGATGTCGATCTGCTCGGTCATACGAACAATGCCAGATACGTCGTCTGGGCTATGGACTGCATTGACTTCGAGGAACTTAAGCATAAGGTCGTGAAATCATTGACAGTCAATTTCATTCATGAAACCAGACCTGGCGAGGAAGTCGTCCTCGAAAAGGTACGCACAGAAACCGCAAACGGGGACATAACGTATGTCATAGAAGGCAAGACCGGAGACAAGGCCTGCTTTATCGTGAAAATTAATTTGTAACCAACTATAAATATCTATTTATGCGAGATTTGTTCTTGGGCACTGGTATTGCGCATACCATCCTGCTCTTCGCCACAGTGATTGCAATCGGCCTGTATCTGGGACGATTCAAATTCAAGGGCATCTCCATCGGCTCCACATGGATTCTGTTTATCGGCATTCTGCTCAGCCACTTCGGCTTCAGAGGTGACCCGCACATCCTCTCATTCATGAAGGACTTCGGTCTTATCCTGTTTGTATTCAGTATCGGACTTCAGGTAGGTCCGGGATTCTTCCATTCATTCAGGAAAGGAGGACTTACGATGAACATGCTTGCAGTGACACTCGTCATGCTTGCAGTCCTTGTGACATACGTCATCCATCTTGTCACGGGAGAAGATCTGCACACGATGACAGGTGTGATGTCAGGTGCCGTTACCAATACGCCTGGCCTCGGTGCTGCCCAGCAGACTCTTTCCGATGCCATGATTGCTGAAGGCTCATCACAGGATGCAGCCGCTGCCGCGACATCAGCCATCGCATCCGCCTATGCCGTCTCATATCCTATCGGTGTGCTCGGAGTAATCTTCCTGCTCATTTTCTTCAAGGCCATTTTCAATGTTGACCTTAACAAAGAGAAAGAGGAACTCGATGATGAGGGCAAGCTCGGAACAGGAGCGATACGTGCAAGTTTCGCGGTCAAGAACCCAGCCATCTTCGGAAGAAAGATCGGTGACGTGACCAAGGACAATGGCGACAGGTTCGTCATTTCCAGAGTCCTTAGAGACGGTGAGCTCTGTGTCCCTTCTTCAGATCTGGTCTTGAAAGAGAATGACAAACTTCTTATCGTGACGTCCCCTGACGCTGAAGACCTCGTCAAGATTCTCTTCGGTGACGAAATCGAGATGTCTTACAAGGAGTGGGATAGCGAGGGCAACAATATGGTCGTGAAGAAAATCACGGTTACCAAGTCATCCATTACAGGCCGAAGCCTCAGAGATCTGAATGTCAGGTCAATATACGGAGTGACCATTACCCGTGTGTTCCGTTCAGGAGTAGAACTCGTGGCCAGACCGGACCTCTATCTCCACGTGGGAGACAGCCTTCTTGCAGTTGGACCTGAAGATGCTATGGACAAGGTCGCAGGACTCTTCGGAAACAAGGCCGCCAGCCTCAGCCACCCTAACCTCATTCCTATCTTCTTCGGAATCGTGGTCGGTGTCATCTTCGGAAGCCTTCCTATCAAGTTCCCTGGAATTCCTCAGCCTATAAAGCTCGGACTTGCCGGCGGACCTCTCATCATTGCCATCTTGCTCGGCTATTTCGGACCTAAGCTCAAGATTACGACTTATACGACATTGAGTGCGAACATGATGATCAGGGAAATCGGTATTTCATTCTTCCTTGCAGCCGTGGGACTCGGAGCCGGCGAGAACTTCATCAGTTCTATCATGAACGGAGGTTACTGGTGGATTCTCTACGGTGCACTTATCACATTGGTACCTATAACCTGTGTCGTGCTTCTCGCCAGACTCGTGTTCAAGCTGAATTTTTATCAGATCTGCGGTCTCATCTCCGGTGGAACCACAAACCCTCCTGTACTCGCCTTCTCTCAGGAAGTTTACGGAACAAACTACCCTTCAATCAGTTATGCTACCGTATATCCTCTGACAATGTTTATGCGAGTTCTGATGGCCCAGCTTATAATATTGTTTACGTTGTAAACTTTTACAATACAATGTTTGAATTGCTTTATCCTGGCTCACCTGCCCCGGTCCTCCCGAAGCAGGTGGTCGGTGTTTCTGAAGAGGCGGTTGTCAATGCTGCCGAGATGCTACCGATCGTGAGGGAGAACGGCCTGGTCTATGCCCAGGCGACCAGGGCATACTGCCACGGCGGCTCAATGCTTCTTCACCCTGTTGTCCACCTGCATATCATCAACAGGTATGACCAGCTTTATCTCCAGAAACGCTCCATGAAGAAAGACCTTCTTCCCGGAATGTGGGATACGGCCGTAGGCGGCCATGTGGATTATGGTGAATATATCTCTGAGGCTCTATTCCGCGAGTCATCAGAAGAACTGAAATTCACGGAGTACAATCCGATTTGGCTCGGCAACTATGTTTTCCACAGTAATGTGGAATGTGAACTTGTCAATATCTTCGCGGCCGTAGGTAATTTCACTCCTCAGCCGGACCTTGACGAGGTCGATGAAGGACGTTACTGGCCAATGGAAGAAATCGAAGAAAATATTGGAAAATCCATTTTTACACCTAACTTTGAAAGTGAGTTCCGGAGAATAAGAAAGTCTCTGGAAGCATTATTATAAAACGCTATCACGATGGCCACATTCAAGATTTTGTCAGGAGCTCCTCTTAACAGTACTCCTGATTTGCGCAAAGCCGCAGACTCATTGACAGAGGATTTTATTCTCATAAATACCAAGCCATTCCCATATGAGCTCGGCTATCTGGCGCTTGAGCGCTTTGCCGAAGTAGCCGAGTATACAGGCGCAGATATGCTCTATTCGGATCATTATGAGATAGTTCCGGGACCGGACGGGAAGGACGAAAGACGCAGACATCCTGCTATCGAATGTCAGCCTGGAGCACTCCGTGACGATTTTGACTTCGGCCCGCTGGTGGTTTTCAGGTCAAGCTCTTTCCTCAAGGCGGTAGCCGAACTCGATGAGAATGACGTATATGGAGCCATGTATGACCTCCGTCTCAGGATGGACAAGAAAATCCACATCGGGGAGTATCTTTATACATCAGTCGAGACCGACCTCAGAAAGTCAGGCGAGAAACAGTTCGACTATGTCGATCCTAAGAACCGCGCGGTGCAGATCGAAATGGAAAGAATCTGTACAGACTATCTCAAGCGTATCGGTGCATATATCGCCCCGGGCTTCAAGAAAGTCGAACTTGACCCTGACATGAAGTCAGATGTGCTCGCTTCAGTGGTCATTCCTGTCTTCAACAGAGTCCGCACCGTGGCCGATGCCGTGAAGAGCGCACTCTCACAGAAATGCGACTTCGATTTCAATGTCATCGTGGTGGACAACCATTCTACCGACGGCACGTCCGAGATTCTCGCATCCATAGACGACCCAAGGCTCGTTGTCATTGTTCCTGAGAGATTTGACCTCGGAATCGGCGGATGCTGGAACATGGCCGTACACGACAGCCGTTGCGGTACCTACGCTCTACAGCTCGACAGCGATGACGTCTATATGGACGAAAATACTCTTCAGAAAGTTGTGGACAAATTCCGTGAGGAAGGCTGCGGAATGGTCATCGGCTCATACATGATGACCAACTTCGACATGAAGCCGATACCTCCTGGAGTCATTGACCATAAGGAATGGACAGATGAAAACGGTAGAAACAATGCACTCAGAGTCAATGGTTTGGGCTCACCTCGCGCTTTCTATGTACCGTTCCTCAGGAAAATCAATCTTCCTAACGTAAGTTATGGCGAAGACTATGCGGTCGGCCTCCGAATCAGCCGCGAGTACCGCATCGGACGCATCTACGAGCCGATTTACTGCTGCCGCAGATGGGAAGGCAACTCCGACGCAGCGCTCGACATCGTAAAAGTCAATGCCAACAATCTTTACAAGGATGCTATCCGCACATGGGAACTCCAGGCAAGACTTGCCATGAGTGACGCGGAGAAGAATCTGTAGTGAAATACAGGCTGGTACCTAATGACAGCCGGGCTCCGGCCGGACAAAGCACAGGGAATACAATTATGGACAATATCATTGACAAGTTCGTCCTTGACCAGCTTTCTGTCTGGCCGATGGCGGCATCTAATTTCAGGGACCTCAAGAATGTCGAGACCAGAAGTCTGGAAGTCGGCGGGCTTGAGGTAAGGCTTCAGCACAATCCTGCGAGAATCAGGTCTTCAGCGGCCAAAGTGGACAAGGCTTCGCTTCAGGCCCGGAAATGCTTCCTTTGCAGCGAAAACCGTCCGCAGGAGCAGATATCTATGGAGTTCGAGGGCCGTAAGGGCAGGAAATACAACATCCTCATAAACCCTTATCCGATTTTCCCTGAGCATCTTGTAATAGCGAGAAATACTCATGTGCCTCAGTCCATCTGGCACAGGCTACCTGATATGACGGATCTTGCAAGGCATCATCCGTCATTCACCATTTTCTATAACGGACCGAAATGCGGTGCCTCGGCACCTGATCATTTCCATTTCCAGGCATGCCCGAGAGGCCTTATGCCATTGGAAAATGACATTGACAGGCTCCTTGACGAAAAAAAAGCAGGAAAACCTGCAGAAACATTGACCTACCTCACTTCGGTTCAGGATGCGGAACTCTTTCATTATGACAAGTTTACGAAGGGTGTCTTTGTTCTGGCCGCGACGACTTCCAAGTCCATTGCGAAGCTGTTCTACAGACTTCTGGACTGTCTGCCGCAGAGGGAAGACGAGACCGAGCCGATGTTCAATCTGCTGGCATGGTACAAGCCGAAGCCTTCCCAGAAGATTTCCGGAATATCCCACGGAAGGTTCGGAGAATATAGGGCAGTGCTGCTGGCCAGGGACAAGCATCGCTCCCATCATTATTTCACGGATGGTCCCGACCACCTGACCATGAGTCCCGGCTGCGCTGACATGGCAGGACTCTTCATCGTCCCAAATACCGATGATTATCAGAAACTTGATCCGTCGATGCTGGAGAGTATGCTTTCGGAGGTTTCCATCAGCGGAGATACCGAAAGAAATGTCATACGAAAACTTACCAGGAGCCAGCAGGAGGTCCATGTCGGCATAATGTCCGGCAAAGAAATCGAATTCGAAATTATCTCGGACGGCGCCGGAAGGCAGAAAGTCTTATATGAAAACGGACGTATATCCTACAACGGAGTGCTTTACGACGAGCTGACCTTCGATGCCCAGACGATGTCTGCGATGTTCGCAGAGCCTACGTTCATCCTCTATGGGGTGACCATCGGTGTGGATTTTCATTGGGAAAGGAGACAGACCCAGAAGTTCGCCGGCACCCTGAAATTCATCGTCGAGGACGACCATATTGTCGCTGTCAATGTCATTGGCGCGGAAGATTATCTTCTCAGCGTGATATCCTCCGAGATGAAAGCCTCGGCGTCACTTGAATTCCTGAAAGCCCATGCCGTCATTTCCAGGTCATGGCTCATGGCCCAGATAATGTCCCGCAGCCAGCACGAACATGATGCCAAACCGTCTGTAAAAGAGGACTTTACGGATGAAAACGGGGTGCACCATCTGGTGTGCTGGCAGGACAGGACCGACCACAGACTCTTCGACGTCTGCGCAGACGACCACTGCCAGAGATATCAGGGATTGACAATGGCAGTGGGCGAGAACGTCCGCAAGGCGATCGACCAGACATGGGGAGAAGTCCTCATGTATAACGGCAAAGTCTGCGATGCGCGCTTCTCCAAATGCTGCGGCGGAATGATGGAGCGCTTCAGCACCTGCTGGAACGACACCGACTTCCCGTACCTGGAGGCCGTGCCGGACATGCCTTCCGCAGACGCGGAGACGATACCAGACCTGACGGTCGAAGCCAATGCCGAAAAATGGATTTCGGGTGAGGTCAATGCTGAAGAAGATTCTTTCTGCAACACCTCCGACCACAAGGTCCTCTCACAGGTTCTGAACGATTACGACATGGAGACCGCGGACTTCTTCAGATGGAAACAGGAGTACGACAGGGCGGAACTTTCTGAAATCTTCCGCTCAAGATCCGGAATGGAAATAGGCACGATTACAGGACTCAAACCTCTTAAGCGTGGCCCGTCCGGAAGGATAATGCTTCTCGAAGTGACTGGAACTGAAGGCTCTGCAGTAATTGGCAAAGAATTGACAATCAGAAAGTTCCTTTCCAGGTCTCATCTGAAAAGCTCAGCCTTCATCGTCAAGGAAGACGGAGACAAGATAACATTCTACGGGGCCGGATGGGGACATGGAGTAGGTCTCTGCCAGATAGGCGCGGCCGTCATGTCCGTAAGAGGATACAAGTACAAGGATATCCTCTCGCATTATTATCCCGGCAGCATATGCTCCGTAATGACAACATTGAACAATAACTGATTATGAACAATACACGACTCAAATCACCATGGTGGTGGATTCCGACATTGTACTTTGCGGAAGGAATACCATATTTCATTGTCAACAACATATCAGTGACCATGTTCACGAAGATGGGCGTACCGAATGGCGAAATGGCGCTGTTCACCAGCCTTCTCTATCTTCCATGGACATTGAAGCCGCTCTGGAGCCCGCTTGTGGATATATTCAGGACCAAGAGATGGTGGATCGTGATGATGCAGATTATCATGTCGGCAGCATTCGTCCTGCTCACATTCAGCATCCCTCATCCTTCCTATGAAGTCATCGACGGAATGAACACGCCTATATCAATGTTTACTTTCACATTGATTTTGTTCGTGATAACAGCCTTTGCCTCGGCTACACATGACATCGCGGCAGACGGCTTCTACATGATTGGCCTGGACCATGGACAGCAATCCTTCTTCGTCGGCATCCGAAGCACATTCTACAGACTCTCTTCCATTTTCGGACAGGGAGTCCTCGTGGTTATCGCCGGTCTGCTGGAAGAAAATACGGGAAATATCCCTATGGCCTGGATGCTCACTATGGCGACAACTGCCGTATTGTTCTCATTGATAACATTATATCATACCTTTGCAATTCCGCGTCCTTCGGGCGACAAGCCTGTCAATGAATCCGGCGGTTCTTTCGGTGGCGAGTTCGCTCAGGCCTTCGTAACCTTCTTCAAGAAACCGGGTGTCTGGATTGCCATCGTATTCATGCTGCTTTACAGACTTCCGGAGGCATTCCTCCTGAAGATGGTCAATCCGTTCCTCCTGTCACCTGCACAGCATGGCGGCCTCGGTCTCCCGACTTCCACAGTCGGAGTCGTTTACGGAACAATCGGCGTCCTGGCATTGACAATCGGCGGTATCATCGGCGGTATGGCGGCATCCCGCTGGGGACTGAAGAAATCCCTCTGGCCGATGGCTGCATGCATGACCCTCCCGTGTCTGACATTTGTCTATCTGAGCATGGCAATGCCGCATAACCTCGTGATAATCAGCATCTGTGTCGCTGTGGAGCAGTTCGGATACGGCTTCGGTTTCACGGCATACATGTTGTTCATGATGTACTTCTCGGAAGGTGAGTTCAAGACGTCACACTATGCAATCTGCACGGCCTTCATGGCGCTCAGCATGATGATTCCTGGGGCATTTGCAGGCTACCTGCAGGAAATGCTCGGATATGAAGCATTCTTCTGGATGGTAATCATTTGCTGCATTGGCACAGTTGCAGTGACCAAACTTATCAAAGTGGATCCGGAATACGGTAAAAACAAATAAAATATGAAACCGAACCTAAAAATACTGGTGGCCATGACTGCGCTTGCCGTAGCTTCATGCGGAACACAGAGAAAAACTGTTAACGACAATAAAGTAGTTGATACTCAGAAATCTGCCCCTGAAATATCTGTAAAGTCACAGACTCCTGCCGAGTTTGTTTCAAACGACAAGGCGGAGGGCCGTCTAGCTTTCGGCCTGTCCCTTTTCAATGCGGCTGTAGCCAATTCCGATGAGGATGCCAACGTCGTTGTGTCGCCATACAGCGCAGGAGCGGCATTGTCAATGCTGGTGGAGGGCGCTGCAGGCGAGACGAAAGAGGAACTTGTCAATGCCTTGAGAAAATCCTCGTACAGCGGCTCAGTTCCCAGTGCCGGAAAGGGCTATATAATATCATCAGCAAACTCCGCCTGGATCCGTAAAGGCTTCCCTGTCAATTCTGATTACCGCATCCTTCTCGAAAAGAACTATTCTGCCAAGATAGCTGAACGTGATTTCTCCAGCCGTGCCACTGTCAATGAGATAAACAAGTGGTGCTCCGACAAGACTGCCGGAAGGATTCCTGAAATCATCGACCAGATAAATCCGGACATGATGATGTTCCTCATCAATGCATTGTATTTCAAGGCCCCATGGGAGTATCAGTTCGACAAGAATGACACTTTCGACTCCGATTTCCATTCTCCGGCAGGAGACCAGACTGTGCCGTTCATGCATATCAGCAGGGAATTTCCATGCGGGGAAATCGAGGGCTGCAAATTCGTGTTCCTTCCATACAAATCCGGTGAGTACCAGATGGCAATCTGCCTCCCGTCAGAGGGAATGAGCATCTCGTCAATGTTGCCGCATGTGACGTCATCGATGTTTGAATCCGCTCTTAAACAAGCGGTTACACGCAAGGTGGCATTGTCAATGCCAAAATTCAAGGTCAATACGACCGCTGTCCTGAATAGTGTCCTTATGTCTCTCGGTGTGGAGAAAGCCTTCTCGAAGGGAGCTGATTTCAGCGGAATCACATCAGCCGGAGTCGCTGTGGACGAAGTGAAGCAGAAATGTTTTGTCGAGGTCAATGAAAAAGGAGCAGAGGCTGCTGCGGTGACTTCTGTCGGTGTCCGTGTGACCTCTGTCGGACCTGTGGAAAGGATGTTTATAATGAATGTGGACAGACCTTTCGTATTCGCCATTTTCAATACCGGCTCTAATGACATCCTTTTTGCCGGTAGAATTTCAATTGTTGAAAACTAAATTGCTATGACAAAGTCATTGACATTCAAAATATTGGGAATTCTTTCCCTTGCGATGGTTTCCGTTTGCTTTCCGGCTGTATCATTTGCCAGATCCCATAAGGTGAAACCCGGCATTGAAGTGCTTGAGGAACGTGGCTTTTCCGGCCTGGTCGGAAAACGTGTCGGTCTGGTGACCAATCCGAGCGGCGTTGATACCCGTTTGCGCTCTACCATTGACATTCTTCACGAGGCCAAAGGCGTGGAACTTGTGGCGTTGTTCGGACCCGAGCACGGTGTACGCGGTGATGCTTATGCCGGAGACGTCGTTTCCGACAGCGTTGACCCTCAGACGGGAGTGAAGGTGTTCTCGATTTACGGAAAGTACAGGGAGCCTTCACAGGAAATGCTGAATGGCATTGACGTTATGGTTTATGATATCCAGGATGTCGGCACCCGCTCTTATACTTTCATCAGTACTCTCGGTCTGGTCATGCGTGCCTGCGCGAAGAAAGGCATTGAGGTAATGGTACTTGACCGTCCGAATCCTCTCGGAGGAAACAAGGTGGAGGGCTGTTATGTGGAGCCCGGTTTCCATTCCTTCGTGAGCGAGTTCCAGATTCCTTACGTTTATGGTCTGACCGTCGGCGAACTTGCCATTCTTATCAATGAAGAGGGGCTGAACAGGGGAGAGCGCGGCTATGAGCCTCATCTGAAGTGCAGACTCAGTGTCATTCCTATGGACGGATGGCGCCGCAACATGTCTTATGTCGAAACCGGCCTGCCTTGGGTTCTGCCTTCTCCTAATATCCCTTACCCGCAGTCTGCTGTGGACTATCCTTCATCTGGAATTGCAGGTGAGCTTTACGGATATCTGAACATCGGCATTGGCTATACCCTTCCTTTCGAGACTTTTGCAGCCGAATGGATTGATGCGGACAAACTGAAGGCAGAACTTGACAGTTATAATCTGCCGGGTGTCGCTTTCAGGACAATTCATTACAAACCTATCGCGGGAAGTGCCAAGGGAAAACTGCTTCATGGTGTGCAATATCATTTTTATGATTTTGAGTCGGCACAGATAACCATGACGCAGTTTTATGTGATGCAGGCTCTGAATCATCTTTATCCTGACCATAATCCGTTCTTGATGGCCGGTGACCGTGTGGGGATGTTTGACAAGGTATGTGGTACGGATTATGTAAGGAAGACCTTTTCAAAGCGTCTTGAAGTGTCCGACATCATCGACTATTGGAACAAGGATGTGACGGCTTTCAAGGATCTCTCGAAGAAGTATTATCTTTATCGGTAGGTCCAGGCTAATAACCCAGGAACGGGAAATGTGGATTGTCATTGACGATTTCCGCCCGTCTCCGTAAAAACTATTTGTATTATGAGAGATATCAGAAACATGGCTTTGGCATCGCTGGCAGCGTTTGCATTGCTTATTCCTAGTGTAGATATCGATGCGCAGGTGCGTAGGACGACTACCACTACTAATCAGCAGAGGACCGGGACCGGCAGTACACAGCAGCGTTCTACCACTACGAGGTCGTCGTCAGGTACCCAGCAGCGCCAGACAGGTACTACGACTCAGAGAAGTACCCAGCAGAGAAGCAATACGGGAAGCACTCAGAACCGTTCTACGACCACAAGGTCATCGTCAGGCACCCAACAGAGGCAGACCGGAACGACCACCCAGAGGCAGACCGGCACCGTCCAGCGTCAGTCTTCTTCTTCCACCCAGCGTCAGACAGGTACGACAGTTCAGCGCCAGACCGGCAATACCAATACGAACCGTCAGGGAACTGCTACCCAGAGGCAGTCATCTTCGAGCACCCAGCGTCAGAATGGCGTCAATGCACAGAGACAGTCCAGCAGCAGTTCTTCATCGACCCGCCAGACCGGTACTGCCGTGCAGCGCCAGTCAGGTACTTCAAACACCCAGCAGCGCCAGACAGGAACGACAATTACAAGGCAGTCCGGTTCTTCGTCTGTCCGTCAGAGCACTTCGACAGGTACGGTCCGTATGGACAATGCTGCCGTCGGCAATTACAATAATTATAACCGCAATGACAATGTCGTGAGGGATGAGCGTCAGTCAAGCTCTTCAGGTGCAGTAAGAAGCAATACCAATGTTACCAGAAACGGTCTAGGTACAGTGACCAGCCAGATGAGGTCGCAGTCCGGCAGCAGCGTCAGACAGAACTCTGGAAGCCGCGGCCCTTCACGCATGGACAATTCCAAGGACTTCAGGATTGAGGACCACAATGTCCACAGGATTCCGCCTCGTGACAGGGACTTCATGGCATATGACCGTCCGAGCCACTTCTATGACCATCACAATCCTCACTGCTTCGGTTATAGGGTTGAGGTTCTTCCTCCGAGATACAAGGTGGTGACCTATTACGGCGTAAGCTACTATATGTATAACGATGTCTATTACAGGCCTTATGGAGGTCACTACATCGTTTGCCGTCCGCCGTTCGGAGTCACGATCGCGCGCCCTATCGCGAATCTGACCTTCGCTGCTGTCAATTTCGCTTACTATTCAAATGTTTACAGGACATACAGCACCATTGACGCGAACAACAGATACATTGACCAGCAGAACCGGATCATCGCCCAGAACAATGCGACAATCCTGGCTCAGAACAGGTCGATAGCGATGAACCCCAATGCCGCGATGTCGTCTTACGAGATCGCAAACCGTCTCGGACTCGTGCAGAGCTATGCCTATGCCGACAGGAATTACTTCTATCAGGACGGTATATTCTATATTGTCAATGGAAGCGGGCAGTACCAGGTAATCGTTCCTCCTGCAGGTGCTCTGGTCCAGGCACTTCCTGAAGATTATGATATAATAACCCTCAACGGAGTCCAGTACTACAGAGTGGACGATACGGTCTATAGACTGACTCTTGTAAGTGGTACACCTTATCTCGAAGTTCTCGGCCAGATGTATGGTCAGATGGCAAGAAACTACAGCTACGGTTATTAGCGAAAATCAATATGGCTACTATAGGAATCTTTGATTCTGGAGAAGGCGGGTTGTCGGTCCTACGGGAGATAACCCGTCTTCTGCCTGATGACAAATACATATATTTTTCTGACAATGCGCATTGCCCGTATGGGGAAAAGTCTCCGGAGTACATTCAGGCGCGGGCCCGTGTGATTACGGAAACTTTACTTCGGGAAGGGGCGGACATTATAGTCGTGGCATGCAATACCGCGACTGCCGCTGCCATTTCCGTTCTCAGGGCGGAGTATTCGGACGCTGCGTCAGAGGAGGTCAGGTCACGTGTACTGGCATTGACCTCAGGCAGGCATGACCACGTCCGCTTTATCGGCATGGAGCCTGCGGTCAAGCCTGCCGCTCTCGGTACCCGCACCGGCGTCGTCGGCGTGCTCGCGACAGCCGGGACGCTCAAAGGCTCTAAGTACCTGAAGACCAAAGGGAGTGTCGATGACAATGTCAATGTCGTCGAGCATGTCGGTACCGGTTTCGTGGAACTTGTCGAGTCTGGCAGGTTGTCCGGGCCTGAAACAGAGGCAGTTGTCTCCGCAAGCCTTGAACCTCTCCTGAAGGCCAATGCCGACATCATTGTCCTGGGCTGTACTCATTATCCGTTCCTCCTGCCTGTCCTGCAAAAAGTTGCAGGGCCGGGAATCAGATTCATTGATCCCGCCCCTGCCGTTGCGCGTCAGCTTGTCCATGTCATGACCGAGGAACATCTTCCGGTCGGAAATCCCGCCAGAGACTGTTCATGTGCCACACCGGATGTAACACTTTTGTCGTCAGGTGATTCCGGCCCGCTTTACCATCTTTTCGGAATGGTTTACCGGTAACTTGCCGGCTTTGAAGGAAAAACGGGGCTTTGCTTTGAAATGTTAATTATATTCATTAGTTTTGCTACAAATAATTATTAATGCTATCGCGTGGATTCAAATTTAAAAGAACAAACCATTAGCGAACCACAAATAACACAAACTAAAGATATGACTGACAAAAAACTGGAAATGTCTCCGAACATTGTTGCGGCTTTCCTCCAGAAGTCTCCAGAGACCTTCACAAAAGCTGACATTATTAACTTCGTCCGTTCTTACGGAATCAAGATGGTGAACTTCATGTATCCTGCCGAGGATGGCAGAGTCAAGACATTGAACTTCATGATTAACAGCCTTGAGTATCTCGAAACTATTCTGAGCCAGGGCGAGAGAGTTGATGGTTCAAGCCTTTTCCCTTCATTCGTCGAGGCCGGAAGCAGTGACCTCTATGTGATTCCTAGATTCAGGACAGCATTTGTAGATCCATTCTCAGAAATTCCTACACTCGGTATGCTCTGCTCATTCTTCGACAAGGATGGCCGTCCGTTCGAGTGCGATCCATACCAGACCATCGTCAAGGCTTCCAATGCATTCCGCGAATCTACCGGAATGACTTTCGACGCCATGGGCGAGCTCGAGTATTATGTCATCACTGAAGAGGAACAGCTTTTCCCTGGAACAGACCAGAAGGGATATCATGAGTCATCACCATTTGCTAAACTCAATGCTTTCAGGACAGAGTGCATGTCTATGATTGCCCAGACAGGCGGACTCATCAAATACGGTCACAGCGAGGTGGGCAACTTCTCACGTGACGGCAAGACTTATGAGCAGAATGAGGTTGAATTCCTTCCTTGCCCTATCGAGACTGCGGCTGACCAGCTGCTTCTTGCAAAATGGGTTATCAGAACATTGGGATGGCAGTACGGCCTCGATGTTACCTTCGCTCCTAAGATTATCGTAGGTGAGGCGGGTTCAGGTATGCACGTACATATGCGTATCATGAAAGACGGCCACAGCTGCATGACCGAGAATGGTAAGCTTTCAGATATCGCCAAGAGGGCTATCGCTGGTCTCATGACATTGGCTCCTGCAATTACGGCGTTCGGAAACAAGAATCCTACCTCATTCTTCCGTCTCGTTCCTCATCAGGAGGCTCCTACCAATATCTGTTGGGGTGACTGCAACCGTTCAGCCCTTGTACGCGTTCCTCTCGGATGGGCGACAGGCATTGACATGTGTGCAGTGGCAAATCCTATGGAAGAGACCTACAAGTCTTCTGAGGAGTATGTCGTTTCTGACGCTTCTGACAAGCAGACCTTCGAGATGCGTTCTCCTGACAGCTCGGCGGATATTTACCAGCTTATGGCAGGATTGTGCGTAGCTTGCCGTATCGGTCTTGAGATGCCGGAGAAAGAGGCTCTTGACCTCGTGGCTCGTACTTATGCCGGCTTGAATATCCATACGAAGGGTTCCAAGGACTTTGCTGAACTTCCTGGAAGTTGCGCTGAGGCAGCAGATTGTCTCGAGGAGTCAAGAGAGATCTTCGAAAGAAATAATGTCTTCACTCCAAGAATGATCGACGGTATCGAGCGTGCTCTCAAGTCATTCAATGACAAGGGAATGCTTGCTGATGCAGTAAAGGATGCAGCTAAGGTGAAAGAACTTGTGGACAAGTATTTCTACTGCGGATAAGATTTTGAATAAGCGCCACGGCAGATTGTCCGTGGCTTGTGTTGGTTAATGATAATAAGAAAACAGAGTTGCTTTATCGGCAACTCTGTTTTCTTATACAGTATCTGCAGGAATTTTATCTTACTCGTTTGATTTCAGATCTTCCGCAGTTGTAAGTGTTTACGCTTGAGACAAGCTGGCTTGTAACATCCGGAGCCGGGAGTTCAACTCCTTCTGCAACATCCTTGCGGACAAGGTAATATACGCCGTTAGGCTGGCCGCCCTTGTCATTGTTAAGAGAGTTGGAGTATTTTCCGTCCTTCATTCCGCATACCCAGATGCTCTGCATATAGGCTGTCAAACCCTCATACTTGAAAGTGTTCGGGAGAATCTTTATCACAGTCTTGTTGGCATTGGCAACGTAGCCTCTGAAGCCCTGTTTCCAGCCGTTTGTCTGAGGCGATACCTGTTCTGTAGCCATCTTGTCGTAGTCGTAATCGTAAGGATCGTAGGCAGTTACCTTCTCATTTCCTTCTTCATCTGTCTGTGTCAGAGAGAACCATGTCGTGTATGCCCACTGTACTCCTCCTTCGGTAGTGATGTCCTGAGGGAATGAAATGTTGAAATGTTCGTATTTGTCGGAAGTTGCTGCTGCAAAGTCGAGGACTATAGGACTGTTTGCGAACTTGTTTGATGAACCACCCCATCCTGTCAGGTTAAATGACTTGCCGTTTTCTTTTTCGGAAATCTTTACCTCGAAAGTCTTGGCATCTTCTGTTCCCCACTGGCCGTTCTTATAGACTGTAACATCGTAAGGCATTACTACCCAGTCGCCTATGTAGTCTTTGTAATTGCTTGGATGGCTGATCTTGTTCTCGAAGTTCTCTGCGTGGAAAGGATAACTGAGAGTAGGTGTCGATACGACAACTATTTCATTTCCCACATGGGCAAGTATCGCTGCTGAGAACATGAAGATATCCTCACCTGTAAATGCGAATACACTCTGTGCATTGCCCTTGGTGATATATCCGTCAGCTACAAGGTCCTCCCAGGTTGCGCCTGACTGCATGGCATCGCTTATTTCGCTCTCGATCCAGATTTTCGCGTCATGTCTCTTGGCGTATGTCACTGCGCCTGTCCAGTAATACACATCTGTATTGGATGGTTTTACCTTGGCGAGATAGTCGATGTGACCTGTGGAAGAGTTGTAAACCTCGTATGGCGTGATGTCGAAAGTAACATTGAACTCGCCGATTTTCTTTTCCTCGCTGAACCAGTTGGTAGAAGCTTTGCCGTTTCTTGTTGCAGCGATTCTGACAGTGTACGTAGTCTTAGGCTTCAATGCCTCCACGCTGATGGTGGTCTCCTCTATGTCTGTCTTGAGGACATCCATAGTTCTTCCGCCTGACACATACGTGATTTCGCATCTGTAGCCGTTTGCACCTTTTACAGGAGCCCAGTTGGCTGTCAATGAGCCTGTGCCTTCTGTAATTGTGACTACAGGAGCTTCGAGCTCGCCTGTCGCAGTCGGTTTCTGTGTGCTTCCGTTATCTTTGTCGCAAGAAACCAATGCCAGCATACCTGCTGCCAGCATCAACATTATTTTTTTCATTTCTTAAATCTAAAATTTGGAACTCTAGAATGAAGCCATTGGCCTGACTCTGTATTTGTTCTTCTTCTCAAGGTCATTCGGAACTGTAATGGTGCTGCCGCTGCCCATATTGAATGCGTAGGCAATGCTTGGACCACTTTCATTGGATGACCAGTAAATGCCGTCACTGAGGGCCGTTCCCTTGTTGTCCGTGAGGATTTTGTTGAATTTTGCTTTCATCTCATCCTCGCTCGCATTGGCGGATTTTACGGATTGTGTTGAACCTGTGCCCTGATCCACGTCATTGGTCTCATGACCCGTGTAGGCCTTATACAGGTGGGCAAGTTCGTTCATTGACGGCAGGAACCAGTCCTTGAGTGCTCCCACGTTCAATGAAGTAGCCCTTTCAAATGCAGGGTAGTAGTTCCTCCAGTCATCGAGTTTCTGGACGAGCCCGGTATTGTAAGCGCCAGTTCCTGGCTGTCCGTTCATCACGTTCTCATTCCTGAGAGCCCATGCCCCTTCAAACTCTTTAAGAGATACGATGAGCCCGTGTTCGCCTTTCTCGTCTGTGCTGACCACGATCCCCTTTACAAAGCCTTTCTCGTAATAGTCACCTACAGCATAAGTCTTTACGGTAGGAGTTCCCGGCTCCGGTTTTGTCGGATCTATCGGTTTTGTCGGGTCATCAGGATCATTGCCCTTGCCGCAGCCGCCCAGAAGGGCAACTGCTGCAAGTGTCAATGTCATAAATTTGCTGAATCTTTTCATTATCGTGCGACTGCTATAGTTTCAGTTTTGTCGATAGGTACTTCCTTAGCTATTCCGGTGCCCTCTGTACCTTCTGTGTTCTTGGACTGGTGTGTGAGTTTGACGATATCTGTCGGTATGCCATCTACGTCGTAACCGATGCAGTAAACATACATCATCTTACCATAAGCTACTTTATTAGGAGACATCCATCGATCTCCTGCATAAGGGCTTTCCTTCAGGAGGAGCTCCAGGATTTCAGCAGAGGTCTTTCCGGCCCACTCGTCTGTATCCTCGAAGTATTTTCCATAGAGTTTCTCGGAGTCTTTGACTGGCGTTGCAAGAATGTCGAACTGATAGTTGTTGATGCCAGGGAAAACTGATTCAAATCTCCAGGAAGACAATCCTGGCTTCAAAGTTATCTTGCTCTTCTTGTCAGCGATTGTAGTGAACTCCTTCTTGAACGGTTCTGTGGTATATGTTCCGTCAGCCTTGATGCCGATTACATAAGCATAGTAGTCTGTGCCTTCTGTAAGACCTGAAATCTCTGCGGAGGAACTTGCACCTGTCTGAGACTCGCCAGGGAGAAGTCTTGAAAGGAACTCTTTCCTGTCCATCTTGGAGTTAGGGTGCCCTGTATTCCAAGTTTCGAGGCTTGAGTCGATGAGTTCATCCATGTGCTTCTTGAGAGCTTCACTTTCGCTGGCGGCAGCTGTACGGCTTTCCAAATCCGCCTTGGTGATGTAGTTGGTAAGGAAGGTCTGTCCTTCTCCAGCTGTATTTACAGATACGGAAATCTTCGCAGTGGTCTTGGAAACATTGTAAACGTTGAGAGTATATACTGCACCGGTAGGTTTTGCAACTTCTGTCTTCACGTCCACTTTCTTGACATTCAGTTTCTTGCCTGTCTTAGGCGCTCCGTCAGGTGTGCAGGCGATAAGGAAGAGATAGTATTCCTCATCAGGAATGAGGTTCTTGAACTCGACCTTTGCGCGGGTGATGCAGAGGTCATTCAGGAATGAACCGCCTCTTGCCGCGAGAAGATCATTGACCATTTCCTCGTCACTTGCGCCTTCGAAGTACATCTTGCGCTCGAGAATTACTGCATAAGCCTCATCCCACTTAGGAACGATAGTGGCATTATACTGAATATCAGTGGTTTTCGCGTCTGTGAGAATCCAGTCGTTAGGGAGGGTCTCAGCTGTCTTGACCATCTGTACGGTAGCATTGGTAGTGAATGTTCCGTCATTGGCAATACCGATTGCAAATACAGGATATTCCATCTCCGGTACCAGTGAGTTGGCAGCTTCGCTGAGTGCCGTATCGTATTCAGCCTCGCCTTCCACTGTAATGGCGCTGATGAACTCTGCCATAGACATCTTGCTGTAGGTGTTGTTCTCGCTCTTCAATGAAGAGAGGTATGTTGCCATGTAACTAGGAATGTTCTCCGGCTTGCTGTCGCAATATGTCTCGTAAATGTCCGGCAGGAGTACGTCATAGTAGAAGAAGACGCTAGGGTCGCTGCATGAGATGTTGACCTTGAAGTAGGTAGAACCAATCTCGGTAGGAGTGATGGTGAATGTAGCGTTCGGGTTCAATGTTACCTTAGGAGTAGCGAATTCCTGGACTGTAACAGGGGTTGTAGCCGTTCCTGTATAATCGACACCATATACGAAGAATACATATTCTGTCTCAGGAATAAGCTGACGGAACTGATAAGTCTGCATTCCCTTGAGGAGGGCATCCTTCAGAAGTTCCTCAGTGGAGACTCCCGCACTTGCGGCAAGATTCTCGAACCAGGTTTTGTAGGCTGCAGTAAGAACTTCTGTGTCAGACTGATAGTTTGTCTGCCATTCTTTCTTGGAAATCACACTGAAGTAATAAGTACCCTCATTGTCCTTCGGAGTAATCTTCACATCCAGCGACCCCTGTGTCAAAGCAGTCTGCTCGATTGTGAAGTCTGAGTTAACTGGCGCCGGTGGAGTGTCTGTTCCGCCATTTTTTTTGTCGCATGCCGTCACGAAAAGAGCGGCCGCAAGAAGGAAAGAAAAAATCCTTTTCATTTGATTTAACTTTAGTTTTATTTTAGAAATGTCGGTGTTGCAGGAATCTTGCAAGGTTGTTCGGTATATGCACGACCCCTTCAGCATCCCCAAATATAAAAAATATTCTTAACATACAGTTGTCGGTTCCTGAAAAAATCAGTGAAAATGTTATATTTGTAACATTATATCCCCAGTTTGGATAATGAATATCAACTTTTTTTCACAAGTTGCTAAAAGGTTTTAATCAAATGCGAAATTTTGAACATTAAAGTACTTGATGAATGGACAGCGTAAAATTGAACAATGGTGTGTCAATGCCGATGCTCGGCTTGGGCACATTCAAGTCAACTGACTCGTCAGAGTGCATTGACAGCGTTACTTCTGCTCTTGAACTTGGCTACAGGATGATAGACACGGCAAGAATGTACAAGAATGAAGAATTTGTCGGTGAAGCTGTGGCCTCTTCCGGCATTGACAGGCACGACATCTTCCTTACGACGAAGGTTTGGTGTGACGAATTCGATGATGCCCGGAAGGCGGTCGATGATTCATTGACCAAACTCCGCACGGATTACATTGACCTTGTCCTCCTGCATTGGCCTTACGGAAATGTCTATGCCGCTTGGCGTGAACTGGAGAATATGTACCGCGAGGGGCTTATCAGGGCCATCGGCGTTTCGAACTTCAATACCGACAGGCTCATTGACCTTGTCCGTTACAACGAAGTCGTTCCCGCGGTGAATCAGATTGAGACGAATCTGACGGCGCAGCGTCACGAGGAGCATGAATGGATGGTCCGTCTGGGTATCCAGCATGAGGGCTATATGCCTTTCAGTCAGGGCCGTATGAATGAAGTTTTCGATGAGCCGTCACTTGTCGCCATTGCAGAAAAGCATGGCAAATCGGTCCGTCAGGTAGCCCTCCGCTATCAGGTTCAGTGCGGTGTCATCGTGATTCCGAAGAGTGTCCATCGCGAAAGGATTCAGGCCAATGCTGATATTTTCGATTTTGAACTTTCCCCGGAGGAGATGGCCGCAATCCGTGCCCTTGACAGGCGCACGCCGATAACAGGTATCCCTGAAGATCCGGAACGAGTTATGAAAATTACAGGATTCCAACTTCCGTAAGTGGTTATCATACAATGATTCCGCGCGGTTACATCCGATGAGAATGTAGCCGCGCGGAATATTTGTGTACCTGCATTGACAATATCGGCAGCAGGCGTCAGTTCCCGATTTTTACTTCTTCACGCACCTTACAGGGATTGCGAGGTCAGGAGTTCCGGTCTTTACGATGTAAACCATTCCTCCGTCAGAGTTGTTGTACTGGAACATCCAGTGGTTGCCGTTGTCACCTGATACGGCGCTCCAGAAGTTTACGTAAGTGTCAGGAGTCTTGCCTGTCGTGTTCCTCTTGTCGAATGAACCTGTGTTCACAAGGTGCATCTTGTCAAGAAGTGCTTTGACTGCCGCAATTTCCTCATCAGTTGCACCCCAATAAGGGAGGTAGGTCTTGTCATCAATGGCCTTCATCTGATCCTCGGTAGGAAGTCCCCATCCTTTAGGACATGGGGTGTTTTCAGGCTTTGACCAGTCAGCGAAACCTGTGCTTGAAGCGCTCCACTCTGCATCATAGCTGCTGTTTACGTCTGTGTCATTGTTGGCGGCTACAGGAGTGTTTTTGCCCCACTGGTAGAAGTTGCCGACCTCATCAGCTGTTTTTGCACCGACGTTGCGGTCCAGAATCTTGAAACCGAGCTCTGAAGTCATGTCAATGATTTCATATCTTGCGATCAGGCCCTTGACTGTCAATGTGCATGTGGCGGTCTTGTCCTCTACTGCAGCAGTGATTACTACGGTCTGAGGCTCTTCCAGATCAGTTACCTTGAGCGAGAGTGCACCATCTTCGGATATTGCGACGATTTCAGGCTTGTCTGATGTCCAAGTAATAGTTTTGCCCTCCAGAATTCCTTCAGGAGTAGCAGTGAGTTTGAGCTCAGGCAGAACCTCATCAGTAATTACCTCAGCCGTAGCTGGTTCGAGAGCCAGTGTCTCAAGTTTCGGCTCATCCTTCTTGCAGGCTGCCAATGCGAGCAGGGCTGCAGATGCATAAAAAATTGAGTGTCTCATAAGTTTGTGTTTTAAGACGTTAACTATTTGTTGAAAAATAACTTGTTGCATTTTATTGCGGTTTCGGTGGGCCTTCTGTCCGCCTGAGTTGTCGTCGCAGAAGAATTGTCGATGGAGTTCAATGAACCTGACCACTTTCCGCTGACTTTGTGACCGCTGTCGTCAATGCCTTCGATGGTGATGGTCGTCGTTTCTCCGTCCTGACTTACGCTCACGCTTCCTCCTGTTATAGGAGCGTAATTGTAGATGTTGTTGCCATCGACGTAAGCATAATAAGTATAGGCAAGCTGTCCATTGTCATTGATCTCACCCGGCAGGAAAGTCATGTCCTTTCCGGTGGTCTCAGGGGTGTAGGTCCCGTATGCAAAGCCTTTGCTGAAATCGAGGTCCTTCCGGAAGCACTCCATGTAGAATGCGTCACCTTTCTCCGATTCAGGCATCAGGACAAGCATCCAGTTTCCGGTACTTGTAGAATAGTAGTCTCCGTAATAAACGGCTGTCGCCTTCGTATCTGACGGGAACTGAATCTCATAGTCTTCTGTCAATGTCGAATTGCCCGGGCCGTAGAGCGGGAACTCCCCGTCGTATTTTCCGGTGACCTTGTGACCGTCCTTTGTGGTAAGGTCAATGTCGAAAGAATAACCCTTGGCGCTCTTCTTTATTGTAACGGAACCGCCATTGACATATCCGGTCGTGCTGGAGTTGGAGGTCACATAGTTCTGCACATAAGAGAATACAGGGTAGTAGGTGCCGGCCTCATACTCCTCCTGTCCCGGAATAATGAAATTCTTCTCGGATTCATCTGCCTGGATGGAGAATGTCCTTTCCGGTATCTTTCCATTCTGGAGAACTGTTATGATATTGACGTTGAGCAGATTGCCTGGAGGTGTAAGCTGCCCGTCCTCAATCGCCATGTCTGAGAAGGCAAGACTTACCTGGCTCAGGTCGTCCTGCTGTGCGATAATGGAGCCTTCACCGATTGTGAATATAGCATTGATATCGCTCTCAAGCGGCGGCAGCTGGTCTTTCTTTCCTCCGGTGGATTCTCCGGACTGGTTGTCGAACTTGATATCACCTTCGTAAGTGATTTCATACATTTTTCCGTCGTTCAGCAGGGCTTTGAGATGGTATCTCTTGCCTTTCTCCGTAGTCGTGACAGTGAACGTAGCATTCTCGAAGTCGTGCTTGTCCTTGTGGAAACTCATGTCGTCAGTCCTGAAGAATCCGCTTCTGTTGCCTAGCAGACCTGACTCCGGCTCGTCGTTCAATCCGTCGAAGCCGTAAGTTCCGTCAGGAATCACCGCATTGTCAGGGTCCTCAGCCCTCTCATAGTAAAAGTCAATGCGGAAGAAGTATTCGCCATTCGGATTAGGATACATGTCGGAGTCGAAACCGACATCCGAAAGAACCAGATAATAGTTGTACCTTTCCTTGTTTCTCGTGTCCCTGTTTCCGTAGTACATGGCCAGTACCTCCTTTGCGACAAACGACCCGTCATATTTCGAATCCGTCTGGACCTGAGCGAATTCCAGTACTGTCCTTGTTTTGTTCTTGGCTGCCACATATATGATGTAGTCAGTATCTGGAGTCAGTCCTTCTGCGGTATATGAACCTGTTGCGGCAGGATTGACTTTGGTTCCGGTGGAGAGTACGCTGTTCGCGTCAGGGGTTTTTCCGCTCGCCGGAATCAGCAGATACGCGGCATTATCAGCATTTTCTGCTGAAACTGTAAAGGTTACCGACTCGGCACCTGCCGAAATCTCGGAAATCGTGATGCTTGGCGCTTTTTGCTCAGTTTCAGAGCTCTTGTCGCAGCCGACGGCAATGGCTGCCGCGCAGGACAATGCCAGAAGCATCCTGTTGAATGTTTTGATTTTCATTGTGTTATGGGGTCTGTATAATTGTTAGGCGTCAGGTTCGTTCTTGAAAAGTTTTGCGAATATTACGGATACCGCGATTGCGAGCACGCTGAGCGAGATGAATATGAACTCGGCATGAAGCGCGGCGCTCTGCTCCTGCAATGCGTTTCCCGGCATTGTCACCTCATTCCTGAAGATGAAGCCGACAGCCACAGGAACCAGCAGCATGCCCATATTCTGGATCCAATACATCAGTGAATATGCAGTACCGAGGTTCTTTTCCGGGACAATTCTGGATACTGTAGGCCAGAGTGCCGCCGGTACCAGAGAATAACCGATACCCAGCATGGCGATAGCAGTGTAACCGAACGCGGATGCTCCCTGAGGTGCGAATGCAATCATCAGATGTGCCGCCAATACCAGGATGGAACCTACTATCATCCATCTTGTCCCTTTGCCGGACTTGTCCACGAGAAATCCGAATAGCGGCGCAAAGATTACAGTGAAGAAAGGTATCATTGACACCATCAGACTTGCGCTTTCCACAGGAATGTCGAATCTCGGAATCAGAATGGATGTCGCGAATTTCTTGAACGAGATGATGCTGCAGTAGAAGAATACGCAGAGTAGGGCGGACAGGATGAAGTACTTGTTGCCCAATACTTTGAATATGTCGGAGAACTTGAATTTGTCCTCTTCGGCAGTCTCTTTCTTGTCCGTGGAGCCTGTCATTGAATCGAACCTTGCGTCCATTGCGACGAAAATTCCCCAAAGCACGGTTCCGGCAAGAAGGAGTATTAGCCCGGCGAATGCAGGGCGGGCAGTCTCCATGAGTGTGTAGGAGCATCCTGCCGGTTTCGCTGACACGAGAATCGGCGACAGGATAAGCGCAAGAGCCGTACCCAGACGCGCAATCGCAAGCTGGAGGCCCATTGCCAATGCCATATTGTGCCCCTTGAACCATTTTGCGATCGACCTTGTCACAGCCACGCCGGCGATCTCGCTTCCGAGACCGAAAATCATGCAGCCGGAATAGGCCAATGCCAGAGAGGATTCCGGAGCCATTCCGGAGGTTATTGCCAATGTTACAATTGCGGCTCCTGCAGCCATGAGCCCCACGAAGATGGAACCTGTGACGCGGACGCCCCATTTGTCCAGCAGCATTCCGCAGACTATCAGTCCGCCCCATACGCAGAGGAACGAATATCCTCCGGCATATACGCCATAATCAGCAGAATCCCATCCGAGTTCCAGCAGTTCCGGGTTGCGGAAAAGCTGGGACAGGGATGAGAACATGTCATCAAAGAAGTAGGAACCGAACATCGGCACTACCAGACAGGCCAATGCCAGCCAGCGTGAGATGTTCCGGATTCCTTTATTGTCAGATATCATTGAACTTCTTATTTTTCCTTAACATTAGGAAGTTCAAGTCCGTAGCCTTTCTTCTTGTCTTCAATCTTCAGCAGGAATGAGAGAAGGAATGCCATAACGCCGAAAGAAGAGAAGATAATCATCGGAACCATGTATCCGCCTGTGCCCTGGAGT
Source organism: uncultured Bacteroidales bacterium (assembly GCA_934700615.1). GTDB lineage: Bacteria > Bacteroidota > Bacteroidia > Bacteroidales > UBA932 > Cryptobacteroides. Next base: position 61,376 of record CAKUXR010000009.1, on the reverse strand, counting down.
GTTGCGCCGATAAGAAGCGGAACGAGACAGAGACCGATGTTCTGTACCCAGAAAATGAGGCAGTATGCTGATCCGAGGATTTTTTCGTCAATGATTTTCGGTACTGAAGGCCAGAGGGCTGCAGGTACGAGGGAGAATGATACTCCGAGTGTAACGATAAGTACGAGTGCCAATGCCTTGCTAGGGAATGCAGGCAGCAGGAATGCAAAGCTGAGGTGGCATACGATCATGATGATGGCACCGGCCATAAGCATTGATGCACCCTTTCCTTTGAAATCGAGGAAGGCTCCGAGGAACGGAGTGAGCACCATTGCAAGGATCGGGAAGCAGCTGAACAGGCGTGAAGCTGTTTCAGCGGTTACGCCGAGAGTTATCTCGAGGTAGTTAGGAGCATATCTCTGGAATGGGAAGATTGCGCTGTAGTAGAGGACGCAGAGAAGAGCGACAATCCAGAACATCTTGCTGCTGAAGATTTTGCCGAGGTCGCTGAGGTGGAATTCGTCTTCCGGAGACTTCTCTGCCGTCATGAGGCCCGCTTCGATAAGCTGGCTGTCGAACTTCCTGTCCATGAATGTGAAGATGAGGAAGAAGAGGAGTCCGATTACGAGAAGTGCTGTGCAGAATCCTACAGGAGCGACAACTGAACCGTCGAACTTGGAAGCGATCATAGGTGAAATCCACATTACTGCGAACACGCCGAGACGTGCGATTGCCATCTCAAGACCCATTGCCAATGCCATTTCCTTGCCTTTGAACCACTTGGCGATAGCCTTGGATACAGTGGTGCCGGCCATTTCGCAACCGCAACCGAAGATCATGAAACCGAGACATGCCATTTTTGCGCTGCCAGGGAGGGCTACCCACCAGCTGTCAAGCCAGCCGCAGAGCGCAGTTGCCTGGAACCAGTCGCTGATACCTATATATTTGATGACCGCGCCGCCTACCATCAGGGATGCTGAAAGAAGTCCTGTGAAACGGACACCCATCTTGTCAAGGATGATTCCCGCGAAAATAAGGAAGAAGCAGAATACATTCAGGAAAAACTCTGAAGCTGCGTATGTTCCGAATACGGTGCTGTCCCATTTGAGCTTCTCTTCAACGAGTGATTTGAGAGGGGACATGACATCCACGAACATGTAGCCGAAGAACATCATGAGTGCGATGAGCACCAGCACTGACCAGCGGGCTACTGCGCTGTCATTCATTAGTTTTTGTACTTTAGTCATATTTTGGTTTTTTGATTTCAATCACGTCTGCATCATCTTCAGATGCATCTGGCCCATTGGCTTACTGCGCCCCGAACTGGCACTTCAGCCCAAATAAGCCCTTGCAAGGTATTGAATAAATCATAAAATACAAAATGAAAATGGTTTTATTCTCTCGGAAAATGTTCGTACCTTGTGACAAATTCGTGAATTTGCATATGCTAGAAAATATAAATAGTCCGGCTGACTTGCGAAAACTCGACAGGACCCGGCTCGTTCAGTTGTGTTCCGAGGTCAGGGACTATATAATAAAGTGTTGTTCGACCAATCCGGGACATCTCGGTTCAAGCCTCGGTGCAGTCGAACTGATTGTGGGGCTTCATTATGTTTTCGATACTCCGCACGACAAGATCGTTTATGACGTGGGACATCAGGCCTATGCACATAAGATTCTTACCGGTCGTCGCGAAGCATTCAAGAATAACAGGATGAAGGGTGGCCTCAGCGGATTTCCGAGAAGGGATGAGAGTGAATATGACGCATTCGGCGTAGGACATTCATCTACTTCCATATCGGCTGCGCTGGGAATGTCGTATGCGGCAAAGCTCAGAGGCATTGACGAAAAAGTAATCGCCGTCATCGGCGACGGTGCCTTGACCGGCGGCCTCGCATTGGAGGGACTGAACAATGCCGGTGCAAGCAGGAGCGACATCCTCATCATTCTCAATGACAACAATTGCTCCATTGACAAAAATACCGGCGGTCTCCACGATTATCTGCTCAAGATAACCACCGATCCCACCTATAATAGGATAAAGAACAAGATTTGGGAGAAGATGGGCGAAGGCCGTCTGCGTGAAAAGATGCAGAACCTGGTCCGTTCGACCAAGTCCTCACTGGTAGATGATTTCGGAGGGTCGCTTTTCGAGTCGCTGGGATTCAGATATTTCGGTCCTATCGACGGGAATGACATCAATGCCGTCCTGACAGCATTGACCCGTCTCAAGGATCTTAAAGGCCCGAGGATTCTCCATACGATAACAAAAAAGGGCAAGGGCTATGCGCCTGCGGAGGCAAATCCTACGGTATGGCATGCTCCGGGCCGGTTTGTTCCTGAAACCGGAGAGAGGCTGCCGGGCAAGCGTCCTGCTGACAGATATCAGGATGTGTTCGGTCAGGTCCTTCTGGAACTTGCCAGGATGGATGACAGGGTAGTGGGAATCACGCCTGCGATGGCCACGGGGTGCGGCATGAATATCCTGGCCAATGAGATGCCGGAACGCTTTTTTGATGTCGGTATCGAAGAAGAACATGCGGTCACGTTCTCGGCTGGCCTTGCTGCTGGCGGGATGCGTCCTTTCTGCAATATATATTCGTCATTCTCACAGCGCGCCTACGATGAGATAGTCCATGATGTGGCGTTGCAGAATCTCCCGGTGGTGCTCTGCTTCGACAGGGCCGGACTGGTCGGAGAGGATGGTGCAACTCATCACGGATGCTATGACATGGCCGCATACAGGTCGATTCCTGGCTGCGTCGTTTCCGCACCGAGAAATGAAACCGAACTGAAATCGCTGATGTTCACCGCATTGAAATACGACGGCGGTCCTTTTATAATAAGGTACCCGCGCGGATGCGGCGAAGGCACCGACTGGCGGAATGCGGAATTCAGTGAGCTTATGCCGGGAAAAGGGGCGTGTCTGCTCGAAGGTGACCGCCTCGCGATTATCGCTGCCGGACCGGAGGCGTGCAGAGCCGTAGAAGCTGCCGCCATTGTCAATGAAAGGACGGGTATCAATGTTGCCGTATATGATATTAGGTATATCAAGCCTATAGATGAAGACATACTGGAGAGGGCTGCCAAGTGCGGAAAGGTGCTCACGGTCGAAGAAGGCTGTATCAAGGGAGGGCTTTTCGGAGCCGTTACCGAATATATGGCCGAGAAGGGGCATCTGATCCGGATTGAGGGCTTGGGAATACCTGACGAATTCATAGGACAGGACAAACAGGCCTCCCAGAGGGCTGAATGTGGGCTTGATGCAGAGGGTATTGCCGCGAAATGCATGGAAATGTTAGAAAAAATGTAACTTTTTTTTCGAAAATGTTTGCAGATTCAGATTTTCTGCCTATCTTTGCAATCCCTTACAAAAAGTAAGGCTCACAACATTGCCGATATAGCTCAGTTGGCCAGAGCACGTGATTTGTAATCTCGGGGTCGTGGGTTCAAATCCCTCTATCGGCTCAAGTTCCGGAAACGGCCTTTTCCGGTGAAATATTGGGAGAATACCAGAGTGGCCAAATGGGGCAGACTGTAAATCTGCTGACTTATGTCTTCGGTGGTTCGAATCCATCTTCTCCCACTCACACTTGCGGAAGTAGCTCAGTTGGTAGAGCATCAGCCTTCCAAGCTGAGGGTCGCGAGTTCGAACCTCGTTTTCCGCTCAATTTTTTCGAAAAGTGTCGCCGGTGTAGCTCAGGGGTAGAGCGCATCCTTGGTAAGGATGAGGTCATGAGTTCAATTCCCATCACCGGCTCTATAGTTGTTTATACACGACAATAACATATTAAAAACATAATATTATGGCAAAAGAAACATTCGTAAGAACCAAGCCGCATGTCAACATCGGTACTATTGGCCATGTTGACCACGGTAAGACTACCTTGACAGCTGCCATCAGTAAGGTGCTCACCGACAAGGGTTTCACCAAAGCTGAAGAGGCTAGATCTTTCGATCAGATCGATAATGCTCCAGAGGAGAAAGAGCGTGGTATTACCATTAACTCTTCACACATTGAGTACGAGACTGCAAATCGTCACTATGCACACGTTGACTGTCCAGGCCACGCTGACTATGTAAAGAACATGGTTACTGGTGCCGCTCAGATGGATGGTGCAATTCTCGTAGTTGCTGCTACTGACGGTCCTATGCCTCAGACACGTGAGCACATCCTTCTCGCCCGTCAGGTGAACGTTCCTAAGATTGTTGTATTCATGAACAAGGTTGACCTTGTTGACGATCCTGAGATGCTCGACCTCGTTGAGATGGAAATCAGAGACCTCCTCAAATTCTACGGTTTCGATGAGGATTGTCCTATCATCCGTGGTTCTGCACTCGGTGCTCTTAACGGAGACCCTAAGTGGGAGGAGAAGGTTATGGAGCTTATGGATGCTGTTGATACATACATTCCTATCCCAGTTCGTGAGAACGAGAAACCATTCCTTATGCCTATCGAGGATATCTTCTCTATCACAGGTCGTGGTACTGTAGTTACAGGACGTATCGAGACTGGTACTATCCACGTTAACGATGCAGTTGAGCTCGTCGGTTTCGGTGACGCTCCTAGATCTACAACCGTAACAGGTGTCGAGATGTTCCGTAAGCTTCTTGATCAGGGTGAGGCTGGAGACAACGTTGGTCTTCTTCTCCGTGGTATCGACAAGAAGGATGTCAAGAGAGGTGAGGTTGTTGCTAAGCCAGGTTCAATCACTCCGCACACTGACTTCAAGGCTCAGATCTACGTCCTCAAGAAAGAGGAAGGTGGTCGTCACACTCCATTCCACAACCACTATCGTCCACAGTTCTTCATCCGTACACTTGATGTTACCGGTGAGATCACTCTTCCAGAGGGAACTGAGATGGTTATGCCAGGCGATAACGTTGAGATTACAGTTAAGCTCATCACTCCAGTTGCTCTTAACGAAGGTCTTCGTTTCGCAATCCGTGAGGGTGGCCGTACAGTAGGAGCTGGTCAGGTTACTAAGATCATTGACTAATTTCTATTGAAATTGAAATAGGTGCCGGTTTTGTTCCGGCACCATAATACAGGGGCATAGTATAAGGGCTAGTATAGTGGTCTCCAAAACCATTGATGGGAGTTCGAATCTCTCTGCCCCTGCTAATATCAAAGGTTACGATTTGGTAATGTTTAACAGACACTGCGCAAGCTTCCAACAAGTGGTGTCCATTAAAAGAAAAGATGAGAAAGTTCATTAACTATCTGAAAGAGTCATACAAAGAACTCACCCAGAAGGTGGCGTGGCCATCATGGTCAAGTCTTCAGAGCTCTGCTCTGCTTGTCATGGTCGCAACTGTCATCATTGCTGCTGTGCTTTTTGTCATTGACTACATTTTCCAGTATCTGATGACAGCAATCTACACACTGTAATTTTTATTCATTACCATGGGCGATAAAAAATGGTACGTCCTTAGGACTGCAGGAAGCAAAGAGAAGAAAGTCAAAGAGTACCTCGATAAAGAGATCGAGAGGAGCGTGGATCTTCAGAAAGAAATATCTCAGGTTCTTGTTCCCCTTGAAAGTAAATATACCATAAAGAACGGAAAGAGAGTTGCTACTGAAAAGATTCTTTTCCCGGGATATGTGTTTATTGAGGCTGAACTTGGCAAAGATTCTGAATACCTTATCCGCAGTCACGTCATACCTGGACTTGCCGGATTCCTCTCTGAAAAGAAGAAAGACAGCAAGAATCCTAACGACATGGAAGCTGTAGCTCTCAGGCCCGACGAAGTCAAGCGTCTTCTTGGACAGCAGGATGAGCAGACCGAGACACAGGCAGTTACCGAAGTCGATTATCAGGTGGGCGATTCAGTCAAGATTACAGACGGACCTTTCAGTGGTTTCGATGGTACAGTCGATGAGATTGCAGCCGACAGAAGCAAAATCAAAGTCATAGTTATGATCTTCGGCAGAAAGACTCTGCTCGAACTCAACTTTAATCAAGTAACTAAAGAATAAAATCATGGCAAAAGAAGTAACCGGATTCATTAAACTCCAGATCAAAGGTGGAGCTGCGAATCCTGCGCCTCCGGTGGGACCGGCTCTCGGTTCTAAAGGACTGAACATTATGGACTTCTGCAAGCAGTTCAATGCAGCAACTCAGGGTTCTGCAGGTAAAGTGCTTCCAGTTGTCATTACAGTCTTCTCAGACAAGTCTTTCACTTTCGTTGTAAAGCAGCCACCGGTAGCAGTATCTCTTAAAGAAGCTGCAAAGATCCAGAAAGGTTCTGGAGAGCCTAACAGGCAGAAAGTTGCCAGTGTGTCTTGGGATCAGGTCCGCACAATTGCAGAAGGCAAGATGGCAGATATGAACGCTTTCACACTTGCTGCAGCAATGAAGATGGTAGCTGGTACAGCTAGAAGTATGGGTATCAAAGTTACAGGTGTTTTCCCTGCTGACGTTAAATAAATCACATGCGACATGAGTAAACTTTCTAAAAACATGCAGGCTGCATTGGCAAAGTATGATCCGTCAAAGCAGTACGAGCTTTCTGAAGCGTGTGGTATCCTCAAGGAAATCACTTATACAAAGTTCGATTCTTCAGTTGAGCTTATAGCAAATCTCGGTGTTGACCCTCGTAAGGCAAACCAGATGATCCGTGGCGTCGTTTCACTTCCTCACGGAACAGGTAAGGTGACACGTGTCCTCGTTCTCTGTACTCCTGACAAGGAGGCTGAGGCTAAAGAGGCCGGTGCTGACTACGTAGGACTCGACGAGTACATTGAGAAAATCAAAGGTGGCTGGACAGATGTAGACGTTATCATCTGTACTCCTTCAGTGATGGCCAAGGTCGGTATCATCGGACGTATCCTCGGACCTAGAGGACTCATGCCGAACCCTAAGACCGGTACAGTTACAATGGCTGTAGGCAACGCTGTAAAGGAGGTTAAGGCTGGTAAGATCGACTTCAAGGTTGACAAGACCGGTATTATCCACACAGCTATCGGAAAGGCTTCTTTCACACCAGAGCAGATTTACGACAATGCAAAGGTTGTGATGTCAGCTATCCTCAAGCTTAAGCCACAGACACTTAAGGGAACATATCTCAAGGGTGCAGCTATCTGCACTACCATGAGCCCTGGTATCAAACTCGATATTAAGTCATTCAGTGCTGAATAATAAAAGTTCAATGTTATGAGAAAAGAATTAAAAGCCCAGATAATTGAATCTATCTCAGCACAGATTAAGGAGACTCCTAATTTCTACATTACCGACGTCTCCGGTCTTAATGCTGAGCAGACAACTAAGCTCCGCCGAGCTTGCTTCGAGGCGAATATCAAGCTTACAGTTGTAAAGAATACACTCTTCCATCACGTTATCAAGGAACTGAACAATGAGGAGATGAACCTCCTTGTTTCTACGCTCGAAGGAAATACTGCAATCATGTACACAGAGGTTGCAAATGCTCCTGCAAAGCTCATCAAGAAGTTCCAGAAGGATGGTTTTGAGAAACCTGCACTCAAGGGTGCTTACGTTCAGGAATGTGCCTTCGTAGGCGCTGACAAGCTCGAGGAACTCGCAGCTATCAAGTCTAAAGAGGAACTCCTTGGCGATATCATCGGTCTTCTCCAGTCTCCTGCAAAGAACGTCATCTCAGCTCTTCAGTCAGCTGGCGACAAACTTGCAGGCATCGTAAAGACCCTTTCAGAAAAAGAAGAGAAATAGTTATTAACAATTTTAACAATACAATTTATTATGGCAGATGTAAAAGCACTTGCAGAAGAGTTGGTTAACCTTTCTGTAAAAGATGTTCAGGAACTTGCTAAAGTTCTCAAGGAAGAGTACGGTATCGAGCCAGCTGCAGCAGCAGTTGCAGTAGCAGCTCCAGTTGCTGGCGGCGAGGCTGCAGCAGCAGAGCAGACAGAGTTCGACGTAATCCTCAAGTCAGCTGGTGACGCTAAACTTAACGTTATCAAGACCGTTAAGGATCTCCTCGGACTTGGTCTTAAGGAGGCAAAGGAACTTGTTGACAAGGCTCCAGGTGCAACTTTGAAAGAGAAAGTATCTAAGGCAGAAGCAGAGCAGATCAAATCTACTCTTGAAGAGGCTGGTGCAGAAGTTGAGGTTAAATAACTTCGCTTCTCCCCTAGATGGGAACGAATTCAGGTTTAGAGTCGGATTATAGGCTCTAAACCTTTTTGTCGTATTTAAGTTTTTCTCATTTCAAAGGCAGAATATGTCAAATAAGACTACAAATAAACGAATAAATTTCGCCACATCTAAAATCCTGGATTATCCGGATCTTCTCGAGGTGCAGCTGAAATCATTCAGAGATTTCTTCCAGCTTGACACCACTCCTGAAAATAGAAAGAACGAAGGTCTGTATAAAGTTTTCCAGGAAATTTTTCCGATTGAGGACACGAGAAATAACTATAAGCTGGAATTTATCGATTATTTCATCGATCCACCTCAGTTCTCAATTGAAGAATGTCTAGAGAGAGGTACGACATACTGTGTCCCTCTTAAGGCAAAACTCCGCCTTTCATGTAGTGATCCGGAACATGTTGACTTCGATACCAAGGTTCAGGATGTATTCCTCGGAAGCATCCCTTACATGACACCTGCAGGTACTTTCGTCTTCAACGGTTCAGAACGTATCATTGTTTCACAGTTGCACAGGTCACCTGGCGTCTTCTTTGACCAGACACTTCATGCGAACGGTACAAAACTTTACTCTGCCCGTATCATTCCATTCAAGGGTTCGTGGATTGAGTTTGCTACTGACATCAACAATGTCATGTACGCATACATTGACCGTAAGAAGAAGCTCCCTGTAACAACACTCCTGCGTGCTATCGGTTTCGACGCTGACAAGGACATCATCAACATCTTTGGTCTTGCAGAGGAAATCGAAGCCACACCAGATACCCTTAAGGCAAACGAAGGCAGAAAATTGGCTGCGAAAGTACTTAAGACCTGGAATGAGGATTTCGTTGATGAAGACACTGGAGAGGTTATTCCTATCGAGCGTGTCGAGCCGGTTGTAGAGCGCGGCGACGTTATCGATGACGAGACTATCCAGGAACTTCTTGATGCAGAGGTCAAGACTGTCCTCCTCCAGAAAGACGAGGAGACAGACAAGGAGTATGTCATCATATACAACACCCTGCAGAAAGATCCGACCAATACGGAGAAAGAAGCCGTCAATTACATCTACAAACAGCTCAGGAATTCAGAACCGCCTGATGAGACAACAGCAAGGGATGTAATCGACAAGTTGTTCTTCTCTGAAAAGAGGTACGATCTCGGTATCGTAGGTAGATATCGTCTGAACAAGAAGCTCAATCTCGATGCTGATCCGGATTTGAGAGTTCTCAGAAAGGAAGATATCACTGAGATCATCAAGTATCTCATACAACTTATAAATTCGAAAGCGACAGTCGATGATATCGACCACTTGAGCAACCGTAGGGTGCGTACCGTAGGTGAGCAGCTTGCAAACCAGTTCAGTGTAGGTCTCTCAAGAATGGCAAGGACAATCCGTGAAAAGATGAATGTCCGTGACAACGAGCAGTTCTCTCCAGGTGAGCTTATTACCTCGAAGACATTGTCATCAGTTGTCAATTCATTCTTCGGAACCAGCCAGCTTTCACAGTTCATGGACCAGACTAACCCTCTGGCAGAAGTGACACACAAACGTCGTCTCTCAGCACTCGGTCCTGGAGGTCTTTCAAGAGACAGGGCAGGTTTCGAGGTTCGAGACGTACACTATACGCATTACGGACGTCTTTGCCCTATCGAGTCTCCTGAGGGACCGAACATCGGTCTTATCTCATCTCTTTGCGTTTATGCGAAGATCGATGACCTCGGATTTATCGAGACTCCTTACCGTAAGGTAGAGAACGGAAAAGTGGACCTCAGCAATACCGGCTGGAAGTTCATGAGCGCAGAGGAGGAGGAAGACCAGCTCGTTTCTCTTGCCAATGTCAAGATGGACGATGACGGAACAATCGAGGAGGACAGAATCCAGTGCCGTCTCGAGGCCGACTTCCCTGTAGTCTCCAAGGAGGAGGTTAACTACATGGACGTTGCTCCTAACCAGATGGCGTCTGTCGCTGCATCCCTCATTCCGTTCTTGGAGCATGATGATGCCCACCGAGCATTGATGGGTGCGAACATGATGCGTCAGGCCGTTCCGCTTCTTAAGCCGCAGTCACCTATCGTAGGTACCGGCCTTGAAGAGAGAGTCTGCATCGACTCCAGGACTCAGGTCATGGCAGAGAGAGCAGGAGAGGTCGTATATGTGGACGGCAATGAGATCCATGTGAAATATGACCGTACTGACGACGAGAAGTATGTAAGCTTCTCACCTGATATTACCGTCTATCATCTCCCTATCTACAGGAGAACCAACCAGAGCACGACAATCTGCCTGAAGCCTATCGTAAGAAAGGGTGACAGAGTCGTTCCTGGACAGGTGATGACTGAGGGTTATGCCACCCAGAACGGTGAGCTTGCACTCGGACGTAACCTCATGGTAGCGTTCATGCCTTGGAAGGGTTACAACTACGAGGATGCTATCGTGCTCTCCGAGAAGATGGTAAGATGGGATATCCTTACATCAGTACATGTTGACGAGTATATCGCGGAGGTCCGTGAGACCAAGCGCGGAATGGAGGAACTTACTTCCGATATTCCTAACGTGAGCGAGGATGCTACCAGAAACCTTGATGAGAACGGTATTGTGCGCGTAGGTGCCCACATCGAGCCGGGCGACATCATGGTCGGTAAGATTACCCCTAAGGGTGAGAGCGATCCGTCACCTGAGGAGAAACTCCTCCGTGCCATCTTCGGAGACAAGGCCGGAGACGTGAAGGATGCTTCCCTCAAGGCCAATCCGTCACTCAGCGGTACCATCATCAAGACATCTTTGTACGCAAAGGTTGCGAAGGAAGGAAACCGCAAGGGCGCAAAGGCAGAACTCAATGCCAAGCTTGCTATCATTGAAGAGGACTTCAACAAGAAGACAACTTCTCTCAGAACCAAGTTCTTCGAGAAACTCGTAGCTCTCGTGGAGGGCAAGAAGAGTGTCGGCGTGAGCGACCTCTATGGTGTTGACGTAATCCCTAAGGGACAGGTCATTACCGCAGAAATCCTGAGGGACATCGACTATAACAATGTCAATTCCAACAGGTGGACTGAGGATGACAGAATCAACAACATGGTTCGTGAGCTCATCAACAACTACTGTCTTGCAGTCAAGGAAGCTGAGGCTCTCAAGAAGCGTGCTTCAGATAAGGTCAATGTCGGTGATGAACTCGGCAACGGCGTAATGCAGCTCGCCAAGGTTTATATCGCCAAGAAGAGAAAGATCACTGTCGGTGACAAGATGGCCGGCCGCCACGGTAACAAGGGTATCGTAGCGAAGATCGTAAGGGAAGAGGATATGCCGTTCCTCGAGGACGGTACCCCTGTTGACATTGTCCTGAACCCTCTCGGTGTGCCTTCACGAATGAACCTCGGTCAGATTTACGAGACCGTTCTCGGATGGGCAGGCGAGAGACTTGGAGTCAAGTTCAGTACACCTATTTTCGACGGTGCAAGCCTTGATGAAATCTGTGCTTACACAGATAAGGCTGGACTTCCTAGATATGGCAGCACCCACCTCAGAGACGGTGGTACAGGAGACTGGTTCGACCAGTTCGCTACTGTCGGTATCATCTATATGATCAAACTCGGTCACATGGTTGATGACAAGATGCACGCCAGATCTATCGGACCTTACTCTCTCATCACTCAGCAGCCTCTCGGAGGTAAAGCTCAGTTCGGAGGTCAGCGATTCGGAGAGATGGAGGTTTGGGCACTTGAGGCATTCGGTGCAGCTAACGCGCTTCAGGAAATCCTGACAGTCAAGTCTGATGACGTTACCGGAAGGTCCAAGACCTACGAGGCTATCGTCAAGGGCGAGCCGATGCCGACACCGGGTATCCCTGAGTCTCTCAATGTGCTTCTCCATGAGCTCAGAGGTCTGGGACTTAAAGTGACACTTGATTAATTACAGTCAATTTGATTTGATATAATATGCCTACTTTCAATAACAAAGATAACAAAGTAAGGAGTAACTTCCAGAGAATCAGCATTTCGCTTGCTTCTCCAGAAGATATCATCGAAAGATCGCATGGCGAGGTCCTGAAACCGGAGACGGTCAACTACAGGACCTACAAGCCAGAGCGCGATGGCCTCTTCTGCGAAAAGATATTCGGTCCTACCAAGGATTACGAATGCTATTGCGGCAAGTACAAGAGAATCAGGTATCGCGGAATCGTCTGCGACCGATGCGGCGTGGAAGTTACTGAGAAGAAAGTGCGTAGGGAGAGGATGGGACATATCGCCCTGACTGTTCCTGTTGCGCATATCTGGTACTTCAAATCAGCTCCTAACAAGATTTCAGCCGTTCTCGGTGTTCCTGCCAAGAAGCTCGAGGCTGTAATCTATTATGAGAAATATATAGTCATCAGACCTGGTAACAGCGGACTGAGCAAACTGGATCTCCTTTCAGAGGACGAGTATCTCGATATCCTCGACAAGATTCCTGAGAATGACCTTCTCGCGGATGACGATCCTGAAAAGTTCGTTGCAAAGATGGGTGCGGAGGGTATCTATGACCTCTTGAAGGAAATTGATATCGATGAGCTTGCAAAGGATCTTCGTGAGAGGATGGCCACAGAGACTTCACAGCAGAGAAAGGCTGAAGTTCTCAAGAGGCTCAGCATCATCAAATGGTTCGAGGAATCAAAGGGCGTAAACCGTCCGGAGTGGATGATCATGAAGGTCATTCCTGTAATCCCGCCGGATCTCCGTCCTCTCGTTCCGCTCGATGGCGGCCGTTTCGCAACATCAGACCTCAATGACCTCTATAGACGTGTAATCATCAGAAACAACCGTCTCAAGAGACTTATCGAGATCAAGGCTCCTGAGGTTATTCTCAGAAATGAGAAGCGTATGCTCCAGGAAGCTGTGGACTCTCTCTTCGACAACTCCAAGAAGTCCAGCGCAGTCAAGAGCGAATCCAATAGGGCTCTCAAGTCTCTTTCTGACAGCTTGAAAGGAAAACAGGGACGTTTCCGTCAGAACCTCCTCGGTAAGCGTGTCGATTACTCTGCACGTTCAGTTATCGTCGTAGGACCTGAGCTTCAGATGCATGAGTGCGGTCTTCCTAAATTCATGGCTGCAGAGCTTTACAAACCGTTCATCATCAGGAAACTGATCGAGAGAGGTATTGTGAAGACCGTCAAGTCTGCCAAGAAGATTGTCGACAGGAAGGACCCTGTGATCTGGGATATCCTCGAGAATGTGATGAAGGGCCATCCGGTACTCCTTAACCGTGCGCCTACACTTCACAGACTCGGTATCCAGGCTTTCCAGCCAAGAATGATCGAGGGTAAGGCTATCCAGCTGCATCCGCTTGCTTGTACCGCGTTCAATGCGGACTTCGACGGTGACCAGATGGCAGTCCATCTTCCGCTCAGCAATGCCGCTGTCATGGAGGCGCAGCTTCTCATGCTCGGCTCACAGAACATCCTTAACCCTGCGAACGGTACACCTATTACCGTGCCTTCACAGGATATGGTCCTCGGTCTTTACTATATCACCAAGATCAGACCGAATGCCAAGGGACAGGGACTCAAGTTCTATGGTCCGGAGGAAGTTATCGTTGCGCTCAACGAGCGTGCAATCGAGCTTCATGCAAAGGTCAGCGTGAGACTTCCTAAGGACAAGATGAATCCTGAAGCAGGAACCCAGATGGTGGATACAACTGCAGGACGTATCATTGTCAACCAGTTCGTACCGGATGAAGTACCTTATGTAAATGAGGTGCTCGGCAAGAAGGCCTTGAGAAAGATCATTACTGAGGTCATCAAGAATACAGGCGTTTCCAGAACCGCACACTTCCTTGATGACATCAAGAACCTCGGTTACGACCGTGCGTTCCGTGCAGGTCTTTCATTCAACTTGGGTGATGTGCTTGTTCCGCCTGAAAAGTACGACCTCATCAATGAGGGCTACAGACAGGTAGAGGAGATCAAGAATAACTATGGTATGGGTTTCATTACCGATAACGAGCGTTACAACAAGGTCATTGACCTCTGGACCTCTATCGATAATAAACTTACAGGTATAGTCGAGAAACAGATTTCAGCAGACCAGCAGGGCTTCAACCCTGTCTATATGATGCTTGATTCAGGAGCCCGTGGTTCTACCCAGCAGATCAAACAGCTCTGCGGTATGCGAGGACTTATGGCCAAGCCTCAGAAGTCAGGTGCTGCCGGAGCCGAAATTATCGAGAACCCTATCGTTTCCAACCTCAAGGAGGGTATGACAGTGCTCGAGTACTTCATCTCTACCCACGGTGCACGTAAGGGTCTTGCCGATACCGCCCTCAAGACTGCCGATGCGGGTTACCTTACCCGTAGGCTTGTCGATGTATCACATGATGTGATCATCAATGAGGAGGATTGCGGTACTCTCAGAGGTCTTATCGCGACTGCCATCAAGAACAAGGATGAAGTTGTCGAGTCTCTCGGTGAGAGAATTCTCGGTAGAACATCTGTCCATGATATCTTCAACCCTATCACTGGTGAGCTTATCATCAAGGCAGGTGAGGAAATCCGTGAGGCTACGGCCAATCTCATTGACTCACTTCCTATCGAGCAGGTTGAAATCCGTTCAGTGCTTACCTGCGAATCCCGCAAGGGTGTCTGCGCGAAGTGTTATGGACGTAACCTTGCTACAAGCCGCATGGTCGAGAAAGGTGAGGTTGTCGGCGTAATCGCGGCACAGTCTATCGGTGAGCCTGGTACCCAGCTTACGCTCCGTACCTTCCACGTCGGTGGTACTGCGTCAAGTACTGCAGCTGACTCATCTATCGAGTCCAAGTACAACGGTAAACTCCAGTTCGAGGAGCTCAGAACTCTCCAGAGAGTTTCTGATGACGGTTCGGTTCAGGATGTTGTTGTCAGCCGTATGACTGAGCTCAAGATCATTGACGAGAATACCGGAATCACCTTCTCTACATACGATGTACCTTACGGTTCTATCCTCTATAAGAAGGATGGCGACGCCGTCCAGAAGGGAGACCTCATCTGCGAATGGGATCCGTACAACGCTATCACTATCGTAGAAACTTCAGGTACTGTACGTTACGAGAGCATGGTTGCCGGCAGTACATACCGTGAGGAGTCTGCTGACGAGTTCTCGAACAATAAGGACAAGGTCATCATCGAGTCACGTGACAAGACGAAGAACCCTTCTATCTATATCGTTGATGAGAACGGCGAGTCACTCAAGCAGTACAACCTCCCTGTAGGTGCCCATATCCCAGTATCTGACGGACAGCAGGTCAAGGTCGGTGACATCATCATGAAGATCCCTCGTGCTATCGGTAAGTCAAACGATATTACCGGAGGTCTTCCTCGAGTTACCGAACTCTTCGAGGCTAGAACTCCATCCAGCCCGGCTACCATTTCCGAGCTCAACGGTGAGGTTCACATGGGCAAGATCACCAGAGGTAACCGTGAGATCTTCGTCCGCAACAAGTCAGGCATCGAGAAGAAGTACCTTGTACCTCTCTCCAAGCAGATCCTTGTTCAGGAGAACGACTACGTGAGAGCCGGTTCAAGACTTTCTGACGGTGGTATCTCTCCTACAGATATCCTCAATGTGCTCGGTCCTGTAAAGGCTCAGGAGTATATTGTGAATGAGGTTCAGGCGGTTTACCGTCTCCAAGGTGTGAAGATCAATGACAAGCATTTCGAAATCATCGTAAGACAGATGATGAGAAAGGTCCAGATCATTTCTCCGGGCGATACCGAATTCCTCCAGGAAGAGCTTGTGGACAAGTGGAGATTTATGGATGCCAATGATGCAATCTATGGAAAGCGCTACATCATCGATGCCGGCGATTCCCAGAGATTCAAGAAGGGCGACATCATCTTCGAACGTGAGTTCCACAATGAGAATGAGTCACTTGCAAGACAGAATCTGAAACTCATGGTTGTCCGTGATGCAAGACCTGCAACTGCAAGCCAGGTTCTTCAGGGTATCACAAGAGCTGCCCTCAAGACTGACAGCTTCATTTCAGCTGCATCATTCCAGGAGACTACCAAGGTCCTCAGCGAGGCTGCAATCCGCGCCCGTGTCGATGACCTCGAAGGCCTTAAGGAGAATGTCATCTGCGGTCACCTTATCCCAGCCGGTACAGGCCAGAAGGATTTCCAGGATATCGTAGTCAGCAGCAAGGAAGACTACCTCAAAGAGATGAACGACCTCTAGCGGTCACTACATCACAGCATAATTTGTCGGACGGTGATTCATTCATCGCCCGGCTTTTTTATGACTTGAAATTGTGAGTATTTCTGGAAAATTGTTATTTTTGTTCTGAAAATCAGCATGAAAGCATTGCGTATCTCACATTTCTCCTGAAGCAGTCTTTGTTTTGTAAAGAATGATGTGTTGTAAATGGTTCTGTAAACTCGTAGGTAGGTTATGAGAAAATTGTTTGGATTCTTCTTGTTGACTATTGCAGTTCTTCTGGTCGGTTCGTGTTCACGACGGTACCAGGAATTGGATATGGTGGAGAGCCTTGTCGAGTCTGCTCCGGAACTTGCAATCAAGAAGTTGGACAGCCTGGGTCTTACTGGCCATCTCGGTTTGTCATATAGAGCCAGATATGCGGTATTGTATGCGATGGCTTTGGATAAGCAAAGTGTGGATGACGGAACGTTTCTTCCGGAAATAAGAAAATATGAAGATTATTTTGAAAGGCATGGTACAAGAAGAGACCGCATTCTTTTTCATTTTTATTATGGCGACCAGCTGCAGGATTCCCTTAAATATGAAGAGTCTGCAGTTCAGTTCATGCGTGCGTTGAAACTTGCTGATGATGCAGAAGACTGGTTCTTTTGCGGAATGTCATGCAGAAGCATAGCAGACTTGTATGCGTTGACATATAACAGTCCGGAAAGTGCATCGTATTATTCACGGGCATGTGATTATTTTAGGAAGGCTGGCAAGAAGGAACATCTTGATTTTGCTGCACTTCAGTTCGCATCCGCGCTTATGAATTGCGGCAGGTTTCCGGAAGCGGACGAGCATATTCTGGCGGTCCTGGCAGAGGCAAGACAGGAAAAAAATTCTTTATTGCTTGTGGAAGCGTTGAGAGTAAGTGCATATTATCAGCTCATGAGCGGGATGGGGAATTCTGACGGCATTATTTCCATATGTGATGAAATCATTGGTTGTGGTGCGGATCTTGACAGCTATAATTATGCCGGACTGGCTAAAGCCTATAAACAGAAAGGGCTGGTTGACAAGGCACGTGCCTGTCTGGATTCGTCCTATGCACGGTGCTTGGATTCTAGAGCATATATGTATTCTTTGAATGCGGAGAAATCTGTTTTGGAAGATACTGGAAATATCACAAGACGTTTAGCTGTATCTGAACAGCTGCTTGAACTTGAGGAGACACTGACAGTGAAAGCTTTGGAATCGTCAACTGTAAGAGTCCAGAAAAAATACTATGAGGATGTTGCCAGGCTTGAAAAAATTAAAAGAGAAAAGACGGTTATCATATATATCTTTTCCATTGTAGTTCTTGTTCTTCTGATTGTTTTGATTGTTGTTCTTTTTGTCAGGTATTCCCGACGGAAAAGTATTTCTTACGAAATGAAGATGCTGGAGGCTGTCCGTTCAGTCAATGAAATCCGTGAAAAGATTGAGTCGCTTCAAAAAGTGGATGCAGGGCGGTCGATGGATTTGATTTTCTTAGCCAGGATGATAGATGACATGCTGAAAAAACAATATTCATTGAACCGGAATTCATTGATTCAACCTTATGCCGAAATCATTTATAAACTTCGGAATGATGATGACTGCCGTAAGCGGATTTCTTCCGCTGCGGATGCTGTTTCGTCGAATAGTGTGTCGAAATTGACTGCGGCATGTCCGACAATTAAGGTTTCTGATGTGTTGCTATTTTCTCTGTTGGTACTTGGATTCTCTTATAAATCCATAAGTGTGATTATGGATGATGGAGAACCTAAACTGTATAATCGTGCGAAACGTTTACGGGAAAAGATTATGGCCTCCGGAAGTCCAGATACCGATGCTATTTTGTCTGCAATTCCGAAACGATAACCATTTTTAGATTTTTGGTAAATATCCTGTTCTTCGAATATCCATAACGAGATGTTGTAGGAAGCATTGATAGAAAAATTTTTCTATCAATGCTGATATTCAGGCTTTTACAGATGCTTTCGATATGAAACTTTTCCGCTTCGGTTCTTGTGTATGATGTGAAAACAGTGTACTTTCGAAACGAAGCAACAGTGCGGTTTTCCACATATTGCTTAGCTTTGAATGAATAATTGTATGATTTTGTGAAAATGCATAATGAATCTGTTGATATTTTAAAGACATTGATATGAAAAAACTTGGATTCTTGGCCTGCGGCTTTGGGCTTCTGATGGCATTCTCCTGTGCGAAATCGGATAATGTTTATGATACTTTCCATGTCGTTAAGTTCTCTGCTGGCAAAAATATGTCGTTGGATTTGGAGGCAGTGCAGCTGGACACTGTGCATTGCTCCGGTGAATCTTTTTCCGGCATTACACCGGATGGAACAATCTATTATCTGGACCGCTATTTCGGCTGGCTGTATGAATTTTCACAGGATGGGAAGCTGCTCGGCAGAAAACTCGGATTCGGGCGCGGCCCGGAGGAAACATTGATAAAGAAGAGTGTCTGTTTCGTGAACTCCGAGTCCGGTGAATATGCAATGTGTGGAAAATCATTGGATTTTGAACTTTTTTCCAAAGATTATAAGAAAGAGAACAATTTCCGCATTTCTTACGGAGAAGGAACGACAGAACCAGACAGTTTCAGGACATATTCCAATGCCTGGAACAATATGGTAGGCCGGCTCCATGACGGCCTCCTGTATCAGGGGAAAATGAGCGAGAATCCGTCATTCAACTATTTCGACAATACGGAATCCTATCTGAAAGAGTCAATGCATATGTCAGTCGTGAATATGCGTTCAGGAGAAATCGAGGGAATGAAGGTGACAGGATTTCCGTCAGTGTACGGAAAAGATCCGTATAAGTTTTCATCGTTCCAGTGCATCAACTTCGATGTGAATAAGGATGGAAATATGTATGTGAACTTTGAGGCTGATTCCCTGATTTACGTCTTCGACAAGGACATGAAACCGCAGTTCGCGTTCGGAGCAGGCGGAAAAAATATGGACAGGGATTATTCGTCTGTAAGTTCATGGGAACAGATGCCGGTATATCAGACGAACAGGGAGACAAAGGGATATTATTCCTGGGTGGAATGTATAGATGAGACCGGAATGTGCTTCCGCTCATATAGGAAAGGTGATGGTTCAGAGGTTGACGGATTACAGATATATGACAGGAAAGGGAAGCTTCTCGGTGATGTGGACGTGCCGAGGGACTTCAAGGTCACCGGCTATGCCGCTCCATATTATTATTCTCAAGTATTTGACGGCGAAGATGACGGCTCACTGTCCATATTCCGCTTCAAGCTTGATTAAAACATGTATAACCGCAATATGATTCGCATCATGAAATTTGCAGTAAGATTACTGGCATGTTTGTGCATGTTTGTGACGGCTCTTTCCTGCACGAATCAGCCAGGGAAAGGGTCTGTCATAGGGACCATAGATTTGGGTAATCTTCATGAGAGAGCGTTCAGCTGGGAGACATTGCTCGGAGAGAATCTGAAAGTGATTGAACTTCAGGATACGTCGAAAGAGTATTCTTTTATGGAAGTCTCAAAACTTGTATGTTGGAAGGACAGGATTTATATCTCTGACTGGAAAACTCGCCGGATAATCATTTTCGGTCAGGACGGTCAGCCGGTGTCTGTCCTCAATAGACGCGGGCGCGGTTCTGAAGAGTATCTGCAGGTCTCGGATTTCGATGTGGATGATGAAGGTGGAATATGGGTTCTTGACGGACAGAAAGATGTCATTGTCCATTATTCTTCTGAAGGGAAGTTCTTGTCTCAGAGCAAGACGGGAGAATGTCAGTATTCGTATATTTCGTTCGATGCAGGCCAACTCCTTCTCGGTGTCGCATTGTGGGACAAGACGGAAAACGGCGATTTTGAGGCGGTTCTTACGGATACCAGCCTGAACGTGCTTTCCCGTCATGGAAAAAAACTTGATGTTTATGATCCTGAGTTCGAGTTCCCGAATGTCGGTTTTTCAAAAGTCGGGAAATCCATTATGCTGAACATGCCGATAGATGACTATGTAAGTGTGTTCGAAGACAAGAAATATAAAGGAGATTATTTTTTTGATTTCGGTGGAAAGAGGGTTCCTGATGAAATCAGGAAAGCTGTCATGCCGAATATGAAAAATATCGTGAAGTATTCATTTCTTGTGAATTGTTCTGCTGTTGTAGGCGATGTCGTTTTCGGAACAATGATGGATTGCGGAACACCGGTTGATTTTATCGTCGACATGAAAAAGAAGGAAATATACAAACAGCCTGTTGAGGGTGGAAAATACCATCTGGTTTCCATATCCGGTGATAAAATCATTCTTTCAGGTATAGATGAGGATTCCGAACATGATGTCATAGCCGTAGCACCTGTTGGCTCTATGCGTGGCAATCTGGACAAGTAGTTGTATCTCTGCACTCTACATATTTGCGGTGGAGTGCTGGCTTTAATGAAATCCTGGAAATATGTGAAAGATATAAATCGAACTAAAAATGAAGAAAAAATTGATTGTGTCCGCAGGCATGGTGATAGTTGCTGATTCCATATGTTTCTGTTTGTAAAAATGATATTATGTTTTCCTATATGAATCTTTTTAAAACAGTTCTGATATTTTTTTCAGTCATCGCCGCAGTTTCATGTGGAACTGCTGGCGGTGATGTTGAGGTTTCAGAACTGGATGCTTCTGAGTTGTGCCGTATGCAGCAGGCGGACAACCCGATACGTGAACTGTACAGCATGGCTGTGCAGAATGACTCTACGGTTCTTCTGTCAACGGACAGGGAAGTGTTGAGGTATTCTTTTGAAGGGAGGAGATTGAAGAATCTCGGCAACAAAGGCCGTGCTGCCGGCGAGTATGCTATGCCGATGAAAGTCCGTGTCGACGGTGACCGTATCTTTGTGTGGGATGCCATGAACCTGAAGTTCATGCAGTATGATGCATCTGGCAGTTTCATCGGAGAATCCAGCTATACGTCAGCGATTAAGGACTTCCATCCTTATGGGAATAAGATTGTCATCTATACTGCTGGTGCAAGGGAACAGAACATCATTGACATTTATGATATTGCCGAAGGTGCGGTCGTGAAGTCATTGACAAATTCGTCTTCAGTGCAGCGCGTGTTCAATTCATCTGGAGTGTATCCCATGTGCATAAAAGATGGGATGCTCTATTATATGCCGTGCTGTGATATGGATGTGTATGGCTTCAATCTGGAAACGGGTGAAGATGCGGGGTGTCTGTTCCATATAGAATCATCTTCTTTCAAGTCTGGTGAAATTGATGATGTTGAGGCGTTGCTTTCAAACAGGAAGAAACTGTCCGGATTCTATGATGAAGTTTCATCGGTACTCATGATTATGCCGGTCGGGAACAGGTTCAAGGTGCTGACTTGTGAGGGCGAATTCTACAGGGAATCTGGCATCCGGAAAAATGACAGACGTTATTACTCGCTCTATGAGGTTGACCGTAAGGGGAAAGTCATGGACAAGCGCTGTTTTCCGTATGATACTTTTGAAAGCCGATCCGCAGTGGATGTTTTCAATGGAAAGCTATACTTTCTGAAGAAGACGCTTGATTTGGCGGGCGGTGAGGAGAGCCATACTTTATGTGTATATGAATAATTTTTGTGTGGTAGGAGCGGCGATTACTGCATTATTTGTCATTGCCTCTTGCGGCAGCAACAATACTAATGTCTTTGACGCTCCGGTGATATTTTCGAAGCCGCATGAAGTGTGCGCTATGGAAGGAAAAAAGGTGGCGTTTTCTGATTACAAGCCTATTGGAATAGTTAGTCTATATGTTGAAGATTCCATTCTGCTGGTCAAAGCCGGTGACCCGAAAACATCTCCGTTTCAGATTCATGCATTCTCTTTGAAGGACTTTTCGGACAAAGGACATTTCGTTGCAAAAGGGCGTGGTGAGAATGAGATGCTTAAGCCTATCATAAGGGGTTCTGTCAATGGCTGGCAGGATGGAGTATATCTGTTTGATTTAGGCTTGTGCAGTTCTTATTGCCTGGATTTGACGAAATCTATGGAGACGCAGAAGACGGATGTGCGGCAAATATCGAAATTGCCTGCACGGACGATTGATGCTTATCCTATGGGAAATCATCAACTGGCATTTGTCCTGGAAAAAGACGACTATGCCTGTGTTGAGCTGGATATGGAAGGGAATAGGGTAAGCAGTATACCATTATATCAGGAAGTCTCGGGAAATCAGTATTTTGACCGGCTGTCTTCAGTTTGTGCTCTGAATCTGGAACGGCAGAAACTGGCCATGGCCATGTGTATGTTGCCGCAGTTGAACATGTTGGATGTGTCTACAGGACGCAGGAAGACATTCGCCGTTTCGAAGGAGTATCGTGACTGGGAAAAGATGCTGAAATCGGATGATGATGCGCGGTGGATGCATTATATTTCAGTTGCACAGTCTTCTGAATGTATCATGGCACTGTACGGAGGGTGCTCGTTGATGGATTGGCTGACATCTGCTGTTCTGCCTCATCTGCATATTTTTGACTGGGATGGAAATTTCCTGTATGATGTTTCTATCAAAGAAAATCTCAACGCAATCGCGTTCGATGAATCGAACAGAAGATTGCTGGGTGTGGACAAGGACGATGAGATTTTCGAGTATGATTTGTCCGGATTGAAACTCTGATAGCCTTTTGAAAACTAGATTTCGTTCAGGAAATAAGATAGGTGGTTGCGGTTTTTCCATACATTGCTGTAGGGCTTTTGGCATTTGCATTATATGCCTGCCGAAGAGAGGCAGCGGAACGGATTTGGAGTGGCATTTGGTACGGGAGAAAGTCCCCAGCGGTACGGAACACTTCGGCGGAGCATGGTTGTACTCGGAATTCAGAACGGAATGTGTAGACACGGAAAAAAGATTATGAAACGGTTGGTGGAAATATTGGTGCTTGTGATGCTGGCGATGCCGGCAGCAGAGGCGCGTCGGATGACTATGGCAGAAGTGATCGAGGTGGCACGGATGCAGTCCGTCGCGGCACTTGAGGCACGCCAAGCCTTCATCTCCGACTACTGGGCGTGGCGCTCATACAAGGCCAGCAGGCTGCCGTCACTGCATTTCTACGGAGACATCATGAACTATAACCGCTCACTCGTCCTGCTCCAGAACTACGAAGACGGTACACTCCGCTAT
This sequence comes from uncultured Bacteroidales bacterium, assembly GCA_934700615.1. Taxonomy (GTDB): domain Bacteria; phylum Bacteroidota; class Bacteroidia; order Bacteroidales; family UBA932; genus Cryptobacteroides. Next base: position 37,958 of record CAKUXR010000009.1, on the reverse strand, counting down.
GCCAGCACGAACAACCTCCAGAATAGCCTCGGCCTCCGCATACGTCAGAACGTAACGTTCACCGGCGGTGTGCTTACAGCCTATTCGGATCTGTCCAGAATAGACCAGTTTGGCATAGACAGGAGCCTGTCATGGTATTCGCAGCCTGTCACGCTTTCATACACGCAGCCGCTGTTCGCATACAACCAGTTCAAATGGGACAAACTCATCGAGCCGAAAGAATATGAAAAAGGCCGCAGGACATATGTTGAGACCATGGAGCAGATAACGATAGAAGCCGTGAAAGCATACAGCGACCTGATTCTGGCACGCACTGACAACGAGATTGCCAGAACGAACTACGAGAATACCGTCCGGATGCATGACGTGGCAAGCGAACGCCTGTCGCTCGGAAGCGTCACCAGAGATGAATATCTGCAGCTGGAACTCCGTATGCTGAATGACAGCATCTCCATGAACGAGACGATAATGGCGGTGCGTGACGCGCAGATGAACATCAATTCGCTTCTTGGATATGACGAATCCGTGGAAATCGAACCCGAACTCCCTGACGAACTCCCGAATCTGGAGCTCGACTACGAGATGGTGCTGTCTCGCTCCCTGGAGAACTCGAAGTTCGACCTCGAGAACGAGATAAACATACTTAACGCGCAGGCGGCTGTCGCTAAGGCAAAGGCGGACAGGGGCATATCAATGACTTTGAACGCACGCTTTGGTCTTTCGAATACGGCGCCTAAGATGGAAGGAGCATACAGGAATCCGCTTGACCAGGAAGTTGCAGGACTGACGTTCAGTATTCCTGTTTTCGACTGGGGACTCGGACGGGGGAAAGTCCAGAAGGCGAAAGCGGCAGAAGCTGTCGTCCGGGCGCAGGTGCAGCAGTCCGAAAACGACTACCGCAGAAGCATCTACACGGCCGTCGGCCAGTTCAACAACCAGAGGCGGCAATGCGAAGTGTCGAGACGCGCCAGGGAAATATCGGAAGAACGGTATTCGCTGATGATGGACAAGTTCCGCGAGGGCAATGCCAGCGTGACGGACCTGAATACGGCGCAGTCCGAGAAAGATGCCGCCCTGCAGAAATACGTCTCGGATGTAAGCAATTACTGGATATTCTATTATAAGCTCAGACAGTACGCTCTTTATGATTTCATGTCAGGAAAAGACATAGATGTGAATCCTGAAGAAATGGTGGAAAAGTAAAAAGACATTGACAATGGGAAAACTCAGATATTGTTTCATGGTGGTGGCGGCAGCATTGGCCGCAGGCTGCAAAGGCGGGGGAACTGCATTGAAGGAGGGAAAGCTGGAATACGCTCCCGAGGTGAATGCGGTGGAGGTGATGACATTGGAAAGGACGGATTTCCCGAGGCAGCTCCTTTCCAACGGCAAGGTGTCCGCGTCTTCGCGGGCTGTGCTGAAATTCGGGACTTCCGGAGCTGTCAAGGTGCTGAACGTCAGGAACGGACAGCACGTTTCCGCAGGGCAGGTGCTTGCGGAACTCGACCGGCCTGATCTGGAGCTGGCTGTGGAATCGTCACGTCTGGCTCTGGACAAGGCGCGGCTGGAACTGTATGATATCCTGGCCGGACAGGGCTATGCCGCGAGAGACACGACATCAGTGCCTAGTGAGGTTCTGGACATGGCGAAGATGCGTTCCGGGTATTCGAATGCGGAAAATGCTCTGGAGAGCGCAAGGTATTCGCTTTCGGGCACAGTTCTGAAAGCCCCGTTCGGAGGTGTAGTGGCAGACCTGAAGGTGAAGCGGTACGACCAGGCACCGCAGGACGCTTTCTGTACTTTGCTGGACGACAATGCTTTGGATGTGGATTTCACTGTGACGGAATCCGAATACCTGTTCATAACCTCAGGTCTTGACGTGAAAGTGTCTCCTTTTTCCGGCGCGTCAGGCGTCTTCTCCGGGAAAATCACCGAAATAAACCCTGTCGTGGACAAGAACGGACAGATTTCCGTGCGCGCAAGAGTGAACGGGGCTCACGGGCTGCTGGACGGCATGAACGTGAAAGTGACCGTGGAGAAGACCGTTCCCGGACAGCTGGTCGTGCCACGCAGCGCTGTGGTGATAAGGGACAACATGGATGTGCTGTTCACTTTGCAGCCGGACAGCACCGCACGCTGGGTCTATGTGGATATTCTCGCCTCGAACCGCGACTCGTTTGCAGTCGGGCCGGACAAGGACAGGGGAGCGAAGCTTTCCGAAGGGGATAAAGTCATAATATCGTCGAACCTGAACCTTGCGGACGGCTCTGAAGTCCGCCTGAAGAAGTAGCCTATGCTGAAGAAACTGCTTGACAGGCCGGTAGCCGTGACGATGGCCGTGCTCGTGGTTGCAGTCCTCGGCATGGTCAGCATGAGGCTTCTGCCCGTGTCCCTCATACCAGACGTGGACATCCCGTACGTGACCGTGCAGGTGTCCGCTCCAGACATGTCCGCCAGAGAAATCGACGGAAGCGTGCTGAAGCCTCTGCGCCAGCAGCTCATGCAGATGAACGGGCTGTCGGACATGGTGTGCCGCGCGAAAGACGGCTCGGGACAGATCAGGCTGACGTTCGACTACGGTTCGGACATCGACTATCTCTTCATCGAGGTCAATGAGAAAATCGACCGGACAATGCCGTCGCTGCCCCAGATTGACAGGCCGAGGGCCATAAAGGCCAATGCGACCGACATTCCTGCTTTCTATGTCAATGTCACCGGCACAGGGAACGGCTCCCTGGACGGATTCCCGGGAATGAGCCGTTTCGTGCAGGACGTGGTCTGCAAACGTCTTGAACAGCTGCCGGAAGTGGCCATGGTGGATGTGAGCGGCTGCGTCGGCGAGGAGATAATGATAATTCCGGACGAAGGCAAGCTGATACAGGCAGGGCTGTCCTACAAGGATTTCGAGAAACTGGTGACTTCAGCGGATATGCGTCTGGGCTCTCTGTCCATAAGGGACGGACAGTACCGGTACAATGTCAAGTTCCTTTCTGAAGTGGCGGACAAGGATGACATTGCAGATATCTGGTTCAAGAAAGGTGAGCGGGTGTTCCAGCTGAAGGACATAGCTTCCGTGGAGCAGATTCCGGCACCCCGTCAGGGCCTTGTGCGTTCGGACGACAAGGATGCGGTATGCATGGCTGTGATAAAGCAGAGCGATGCCAGAATGTCGGCACTGAAGGAATCCGTGTCGGCGCTGATGGCGCAGTTCGAAGCGGATTATCCGCAGCTTGAGTTCCAGGTGACGCGTGACCAGACGCAGCTGCTGTCCTATTCTATAGACAATCTTGTAAGGAACATCGTCGCAGGCATCCTGCTTGCCTGCATTGTCATATTCCTGTTCATGATGGACTTCAAGTCTCCGGCCCTGGTGGCATTGACAATGCCGCTGTCGCTCATCTTCTCGATGGCTGTATTCTATGTCGTGGGATTGACATTGAACATCATATCATTGGCAGGACTCCTTCTGGGGGTCGGCATGATGACTGACAACACGATAATTCTGGTGGACAACATCACCGCGCGCTGGATGCGCGGCGAGGAGTTGAGGCGGGCGGTGCTCCGCGGTACGGGGGAGGTCGCAGGGCCGATGCTGAGTTCAGTGCTCACGACCTGTGCGGTGTTCATCCCTCTCGTGTTCGTGAAGGGGATGGCTGGGGAACTGTTCTATGACCAGGCGATGTCTGTCACCATCGTGCTGCTCACATCCTATGTCGTGACGGTCCTGGTGATACCTGTATATTATCTGATATGGTACAGGAGGCAGCCGTGCTTCCGTCCCGCACCGTTCCTCGCAAGGCATTCCGTGCATGAACCGATGCTGCGGCTGGAAGAACACCTCGTGAACTGGTTCATGAGGCATTGCGCCGTGGCATGGGGAATCCTCGCTGTCGCGGCGGTCGGAGTGTGCCTGTGCTTCATGTATATGCCTAAGACCCAGCTTCCTGAAATGACGTATGATGATGCGGTCATGTCTGTGGACTGGAACGGTCAGGTGTCATTGGAAGAGAACGCGGCACGTGTGGACGGGCTGGAGAAAGCAGTTTCAGCCGGGGCGGTTCAGGTTACGTCCATGGTGGGCACGCAGCAGTTCATCCTCAGCCACAGCAAGGATTTGAACCCGTCGGAGGCTTCGGTATATGTGAAGTGCAGAAATTCTTCGGATCTGGATGCCGTACGCAGGTCGGCTGCGGAATACATGTCGGCATATCCGTCGGCCACATGGTCTTTCGGAATGGCCGGGAATCTGTTCGACATGGTGTTCGGGCAAGATGAGCCGGAACTTGCGGCGCGTCTGCATCCGGTGTCATCGCAGGAACTGGAGCCGGACAAGATCCGTCAGGCATTGGCCGACATCCGTGCGGCTGTGCCTGGCGTGAAGTTGGATGATGTGCCGGAAAAGACGGACATGCTGTTTATTGCGGAGCCTGACCTGATGGCTCTGCATGATGTGTCATATCAGGACATGATGAAGGCGCTGAAGAATGCCGTCAGCCAGAACAGCCTGTTTTCCATCGTGAACGGGACGCATACGCTTCCGGTTGTGTCCGGCGTGGGGAGCCGTTCTCTGTGGGAAACTCTTGAAAACACGTATGTGAACGGTGTTCCTGCCGCTGAAATGATGAGGCAGACTTATGTGCGGGACCTGAAAAGCATCGTCTCCGGGGTCGAGGGCGACTATTGCCCCGTGGCGCTTGATGTCCCGCAGCGTGAAGTGCGTGGCGTGATGGCTTCTGTCAGGAAAGCATTGGCCTCGAGGAATGACTTCGACGTGTCTTTCGGCGGGGCGTGGTTCTCGTCGCGTGAGACGGCAGAGGAGATGGTGGTGATATTCCTGATAGCTGCCGCTCTCCTGTATCTGATTCTCGCGGCACAGTTCGAATCGCTGCTGCAGCCGCTTCTGATAATGGCCGAGATAGTCGTGGACGTGTTCGCCGGACTTGCCGTCCTCTGGATTTCCGGCGTGTCCATAAACCTGATGTCGCTCATCGGGCTTGTGGTCGTCAGCGGAATCGTGATCAATGATTCCATACTCAAAGTGGATACCATAAACCGTCTCCGCCGTGGCGGAATGGAGCTGAAGCACGCTATCGTGGAGGCTGGAGGCCGCAGGATGAAAGCCATAATCATGACATCGTTGACTACGGTGCTTGCCGTCGTGCCGTTCCTGAACCGGGGAAACATGGGCGATGACCTCCAGTATCCGATGTCCCTGGTCATCATTGCAGGCATGGTCATCGGTACATTCGTGAGCCTGTTCGTGCTTCCGGCGCTCTACTGGTCTGTATATGGGCACAAGAAAAACGCATCCGGCAGATGAATGTTCTTAAAGTCAGATTTTCCCCGTTTTCCGTGATACTGGTCATGGTCGCGCTGTCGCTTGTAGGCATCGCGTCTATCGGCAGGCTCAAGGTGCAGTACAAGCCTGTGTCCGGAGGCCGCTCCATATCCGTGTCATACAGGATGCCGGGTGCTTCTGCGGAGGTCATCGAGGCGGAAGCGACATCCAGGATCGAGGGCGTCCTGTCCGGGCTTGACGGATGTTCCGGAGTGTCATCCACGTCGCGCAGAGGCTCGGGAACTGTGACGGTGACGTTCGACAGGAGGACTGACATGGCGGCTGCTCGTTTCGCCGTGGCATCTGCAGTGCGCAATGTCTATCCGGGGCTGCCTCCGTCGGTCACATATCCGTCCATATCCCTGGATGTCAGCGGAAACAGGAACTCGGCGGTGCTCACGTATCTGGTCAAGGGCAGCCTGCCGTCAAGGGAGCTGGGAAAGTTCGCCGAGCGTGCGGTCGTGCCGGAAATATCTGTCATGAAAGGAGTCGACAAGGTCAATGCCGGAGGAACGACTCCTTTCCGCTGGGTTGTGACTTTCGATGCCGACAAGGCCGCGTCTCTCGGAATCAAGGCCGATGACATATCTTCAGCATTGTCCGGAATGTACGGCGAACAGGTGGCCGGAATGACTGATACCGGCGACGGGCGTATGGCTGTGCGCCTGCGTTCCGGCGGAGAGCCTGACTTCGGAGCTGTGCCGGTGGGGAAGTCGGGAGACAGGCTTGTCTTTCTGCGGGACATCGCCACTTGGAAGTATGAGGAAGCTGTTCCTGAAAGATATTACAGGATAAACGGTCTGAACACCATATCGGTGTCCGTATATGTGGCGGCCGATGCCAATATGCTTTCTGTCATAAGTGCTGTGAAAGGACGGATGGCAGTGCTCCAGTCCGCTTTCCCGGACGGGGTGACCGTTAGCTTAGGATATGACGCTTCTGAATATGTCTCCGGTGAACTGCGCAAGATATATGTGCGTACGGGGCTGTGTCTCCTTATCCTGCTCCTTTTCGTGTTCCTGACAAGCCGGTCATGGAGAAGCACTCTTACCGTAGCTTCAGCATTGACAGTAAATATTCTGGTCGCGGTGGCGGTGTATGCTTTTATGGGGATTCCTGTGCATATTTACACATTGGCCGGGATAACGGTCTCGCTGGGCATCGTCATCGACACGACGATAGTCATGGCCGACCATTATGCGCGTTGTCATGACCGGGGAGCGTTCCCGGACCTGGTCGCGGCGATACTCACTACCGTAGCGGCTCTCATGCTTGTCCTGCTGCTGCCGGAGTCTGAACGAGGAAACATCACCGACTTCATCAGCGTGATAGTCATAAACTTGTGCATTTCCCTGGCCGTTGCTTTCTTCTTCATCCCCGCACTTCTGGAGTACCTGCCGGCAGACGTGGCTTCCCGGAATGTGCCGTTGCGCCATTTGCGCCGTACGTCTGTGTGGAACAGGCGGTATTTCCGGTACATTTCATGGGGAACAAGGCACAGATGGGTGTACATCGTGGCTTTCGTGGCTGCTTTCGGCATTCCGCTGTTCCTGATTCCGACACCGTCGGAGAAGACACGGGGAAATTTCTACGAAAAATGTGTACGTCCAGTGCTCTCGTGGAAGCCGTATGCCGACAACCGCTCGCGGATAGACAAGTGGGCGGGTTCGTCTTTCGGGATGTTCTGCAGGGCGCTGGACAGGGCTGACTTCTATCGCGAACCGGAGAAGAAGACACTATCCATCCGTGCCGGGATGCCGGAGGGCTGCTCCGTGCAGCAGCTGAATGAGGTGGTGAGGTCGATGGAAAACTATCTGGCTTCCTTCAGCGAGATTTCCGTGTTCACGACGCGCGTTGATTCCTATGACGATGCCACGATAACCGTCGAGTTCAAGCCGGAATACGAAAACTCGGGTTTCCCGTCAATGTTGAAGTCCAATGTCACTGCCATGGCGATAAACTTCGGCGGTGCCAACTGGTCTGTCAGTGGAATTGACGAGAACTATTTCAACAACCACATCGTGTCGGATTCCAAGTCGAGCCGCATAGCTCTCTACGGATATGACTACAGGGCGCTGCACGGTTATGCCGAGAAACTTATCGGCTACCTCTCCAGATATCGCCGTGTTTCTGAGCCGGAGATATGGGGCTCAGGATGGAACGGCCGCCCTTCAACGGAGTTTTCTGTGGACTATGATGCCGGACGGCTTGCCGCGACCGGTGCTGACCCGTATGCCTGGCATGCTGCCCTGTCTTCGCTCCTGTATGAGAGGACGGCAGGGTCAATGCTGACTGACGGGGAGCTGGCGGAGGTGGTGCTGCGTTCGTCTGCCGCAGATTCTTATGATTTGTGGCATGTGCTCAATGAGCCTGTGTCTGCTGATTCCGTGAAGGTGTCATTGGGTGATGTCGGGAGCATTGTCAAGAAGCGCTCTGGTATAGACATAAAGAAGAAAGACCAGTCGTATGAGCTTGATGTCTGCTATGATTTCATAGGTTCGTATGAGCTGTCGAAGAAGGTGTCGGAGGAGGCTGTGCGGTACATGAACGAGGAGGTGCTTCCTGTGGGCTTCCGGGCGGAGAATCCGTATGGCGGATGGTTTGATGAGCACAAGGATAGGTACGCGTGGCTCATATTGCTGGTCATGGCGGTCATGTACGTGATGCTGGCCATGGCGTTCGAGTCGTTCCGTCTTCCGCTTGCGGTGCTGTTCATGATTCCGGTGTCGTTCATCGGGCTGTTCCTTGTTTTCGGTCTTTCGGATTTTTCTTTCGACCAGGGCGGTTTTGCGGCGCTGGTGATGCTCTGCGGCGTTGTGGTCAATGCCGGCATCTACCTTGTCAACACCTGGCGTACCCTCGTCTCCCGCCTCCCCGCCTCTGCCGTTTCCCTCGCAGATCTCGCCTCTACCGCTGCCCTCCCTTCCGTCTCCGCCTCCGTATCTGCGGAGCGCTCCCTGCACGCTTATGTCCGGGCGTGGAATCTTAAGGTGCGGCCGATAATGCTCACTATCCTCTCCACAGTCCTTGGACTGCTGCCGTTCCTCTCCGACGGTCCCGGCGAAGTATTCTGGTTCGACTTCGCCATAGGCACCATCGCCGGTATGACCCTCTCCGTCATCGCCCTCATCTTCCTCCTCCCAGTCTTCCTTCTGCCCCTTCCTGCCGCTCCGTCCACTCTATTCCACAACGGAAGGGGTGACCGTAACGTGCTGCGGAGCTGAAACGAAAACGAGGGCAGCTTATGTAAGCCGTCCTCGTTCTATAGCCATGTGGCCGTCTGCATTGACCTGAACCTACCTTTCGATAGTTGCCTCACGGTCTGGTCCGAGAGAAATGATCTTGATAGGAACCTTCAGGTAGTTCTCCATGAAACGGATATACTCCTTGAAAGTCTCAGGAAGATCCTCTTCCTTGCGGCAGCCTGTCAAATCCTGATTCCATCCCTTGAATTCGGTATATACAGGGGTGATCTCGCACTCGGTATCGAATGGGAACTGATTGGTCTCCTTACCGTCAATGATATAAGATGTGCAGACCTTGATGGTCTCGAAAGAATCGAGGCAGTCGGACTTCATCATGATGAGGTCAGTAACGCCGTCGATCATCACAGTATATTTCAATGCTACAAGGTCAAGCCAGCCGCATCTGCGTGGACGTCCTGTAACAGCGCCGAACTCATTTCCGATCTTGCGGATCTTCTCACCTGTCTCATCGAAAAGCTCGGTAGGGAACGGACCGCTGCCGACACGGGTACAATAGGCCTTGAAAATGCCATATACGTGGCCGACTCTTGAAGGAGCTACGCCCAGACCTGTGCAGACGCCGCCGATGGTTGTAGAAGAAGAAGTGACGTATGGATAAGAGCCATAGTCAATGTCAAGCAAAGAACCCTGGGCACCCTCGGCCAGCATTGACTTTTCATCGAGCCAGTTGTTTACAAAATACTCACAGTCTATGAGTTTGAATCCTCTGAGGAATTCGATTGCGCTCATCCACTCTGCCTCATCCTTGTCAGGGTTACACTCAAAATTGAGGTCCTTGAGAAGCTGGAGATGTCTGTTCTTGAGCTTCTCGAATCTCTCATGGAAATCAGGTGCGAGGATATCTCCCACGCGGAGACCATGACGGGAAATCTTGTCAGTGTATGTAGGTCCGATACCTTTCAGGGTAGAACCGATTTTGCTCTTGCCTGCGGCAGCCTCATAAGCAGCGTCAAGAAGCCTGTGAGTGGGCAGGATAAGATGAGCTTTCTTGGAAATGCAGAGTTTCTCTTTCGGTTCGATGTGCATCTTGCTGATGTTTCCGCACTCCTCTCTGAACGTGATAGGATCGAGAACTACTCCGCTACCGATGATGTTGGTGGAGCCGTCTCTGAAAATTCCTGAAGGAATGCTTCTAACCACGAAATTGTGTCCGTCGAAATGGAGTGAATGACCTGCATTCGGACCACCCTGGAATCTGGCGACTGCAGGATATCTTCCGGCAAGTACGTCCACGATTTTACCTTTGCCTTCGTCTCCCCACTGAAGGCCAAGAACTACGTCAAGTTTCATATTGTAAAAAATGTTTGTTTTCTGCTGAAATTTCATGATGCCTGTCCGCAGAGGAACAGATCAATGCCGGACTAGAACGGCAAGTCGTCTCCCGGGCCATCGTTTCCCGGAAGATCAGGAGTCTGAGGCTGGGTCGGCATGGCAGTCTGCGGCTGAGCAGTGTAAACTGGCTGAGCCTGGCTCTGGAATCCTGCAGGGGCCTGATATGCAGGCTGTTGATAACCCTGCGGCTGAGCAGGCTGAGCCGCCTGCTGATTGGCCGGATTGTCAGACTTGCGTCCAAGCAATTGGATGGCATTGGAAACAATTTCAGTCCTGTACTGTTTTGCCCCTGCCTGGTCAGTCCATGACCTGGTCCTTATCTGGCCCTCCACATAAATCTGTGACCCCTTTCTGATGTACTTCTCCGCAAGGTCGGCCAAGCCTCTCCATGCTACGATATTGTGCCATTCAGTGTTTTCACGGACCTCGCCGTTGCGGTCTCTGAACCGTTCAGTTGTGGCGAGCGTGAACTGTGCTACTTTAGGATTTGTGCCCGGCTGTGCGGACGGATTGTTCTCAAGGTAACGGACTTCCGGATCTTTTCCAACGTTACCGATTAGCATTACTTTATTCAATGACATTGTAAATATGTTTTTAACAATGCAAGTTAGTAATTTTTATTGATATTATTCAGAATCTGTTTTGAAATGTTGGGCCTGCCGACTTGCGAGCCCTATACGGCCTGCGAATCTGCAATCACCTGCTCCATCGCATTCAGGTCAGGAATTCTGCCCGTAAGACTCAGATATCCCGTAAGTGCCTGATAAAGAAGCCACTTTGTCCCGGGGACATATTGCGCTCCACCGGCATTGATATTATCGGTCACGGGTCCGCAGAACGACGGATTCTTGTAGTTGGCTTCAAGGATGACTTTTCCCGGGCGTGGCCACTGGTATCTGTCCTCGCCCTCGAAATCCTCAGCCGTAAGCATCCCGATTTCATCGAGTTTCACCGGAAGGGTATAGATTACGAGGTCGCACTCCCTTACTGCTGCCCTGAAGTCCGCCATCTGGTCACAGATGAAATTGTACTCGGGCACCTCATCAGCGATTTTCTGAGCCTTCTCCGGAGTCCTGTTCATCAGCGCAGTATCGAAACCAAGTTCGGCCGCAGCCACAGCAGCAGCACGGCCGGCCCCGCCGCAACCGACGACCAAAGCCTGCGGCTTGCGAGAAAAGAGCATTGTCAATGCCTGTCTGAGGTACAGGTGGACCTTCTTGTGCATTGACTCTCCGTACTTTGCTGCGAACTGTCTTACCAGTCCCGGCATATATGCCTCGGCAATGCTCAGGATGATGCCTGTGAAATCGGAATTGTCGGCAAGAATGCCGTCCCCGGTCTTCACGAGAATATTTGCCGCTCCGATTTTGCTGCAATATGAGGTATAGATGTCTGCGCGTCTGAAAGCATCCTCCTTGAAAGGTGCAGTAACATTGATGCCTTTATATCTCTCCTCGAAGGTCTTGAATGAGTTTCCGAAGGATGCGCCCTCTATCAGGTCATAGTTGTACTTTCCGCCGAATCCGGCATTGAAAAGGGAAGGGGAGAGTGATTTGTCGATAGGATCGCCTATCAGTCCGTAATTGTTCATTGACTTGTACTTTTGGCGTGGATGTGCGGTTACTTCTTGCTGCTGTGTCTCTGCCTTACGGCTTCGAACATTAGAATTGCCGAAGAGACCGACACGTTCAGCGAGTCCATCTGTCCCAGCATCGGAATCTTCACATGGGCATCAGCGTGCATTCTCCAGAATGTTGACAGTCCGTCATGTTCGGTGCCCATGACCAGTGCGGTGCCGCATGTCATGTCTGTATCATAGTACCATGAAGAGTCCTGGAGCTGTGCAGTGTAAATCTTTATATTGTTGTCATTCAGCCATTTCAGAGTCTCTCCTGAAGTGGCTGCCACTACCTGTCTCGTGAAGACGGCTCCCAGACTGGCACGGATGAGATTGGGATTGAACAAATCCGTGAGCGGGTCGCAGATTATCACGGCATCCGCATCAGCAGCGTCGGCTGTTCTCAGTACGGCGCCAAGATTGCCAGGCTTTTCCACTGATTCGAGCACAACAACAAGAGGATTCTCGCGCAGTTTTACATCCTGCAGAGACTTTTCCTCCATCTCTACTTCTGCGATAATGCCTTCAGTACCACTGCGATACGCTATTTTCTCATAGATATTTTGCGGGACTTCGTAACAGGAGCATTGACCGTCGCACAATTCAGCGATTTCATTAAAATCCTTGTCCGAGATGATATCCCTGCATACGAAAAGAGCCTTGGCCCTGTAGCCGGCTTCGATGCAATGCTTGATTTCCAGTCTGCCTTCCACTATAAAAAGAGTGTTCTCGCGCCTGGTACGGGATTTCTCCCCAAGCGCGAGAAGCATCTTGATTTTAGGATTTTGAGCAGATGTTATTGACTCTGTTCTCATTATTGTTCGTCTTTTTCCTCAGTCGGCTTTGACATCTTTTCCGGACGCATCTGCGGGAAGAAGAGCACATCCTGGATGGTGTTGTTGCCGGTCATGAGCATTGTAAGTCTGTCAATGCCCATTCCGAGTCCTGATGTAGGAGGCATACCGTACTCGAGTGCGCGGAGGAAGTCGTAGTCGATGAACATCGCCTCGTCGTCTCCGTTGCTCTTGAGCCTGGCCTGCTCCTCGAAACGCTCTCTCTGGTCGATAGGGTCGTTGAGCTCTGAATATGCGTTTGCCAATTCATGACCGCATACGAACAACTCGAAACGTTCTGTAAGAGTAGGATCGTTTCTGTGTCTCTTTGTAAGTGGGGACATCTCTACAGGATAGTCGGTTACGAATGTAGGCTGTATAAAGTGCTTCTCGCAGTATTCTCCGAAGATGGCGTCGATAAGCTTGCCCACACCCATTGAAGGCTCGATTTCTACATGAAGTTTCTTGCAGGTCTCGCGGAGCTGGTCCACATCCATGCCCTTAACGTCAATGCCGGTGTATTCCTTGATGGCATCAAGGATGCCGATTTTCTTGTAAGGAGCCTTGAAGTCGATTTCCACACCCTCGTTCATCACGGTGGTCTTTCCGTAGAGGTTCATGGCAATCTTCTCAAGCAGATTCTCGATGAATTCCATCATCCAGATATAGTCCTTGTAAGCCACATAGATTTCCATGCAGGTGAACTCAGGGTTGTGGGTCTTGTCCATTCCTTCATTACGGAAATCCTTTGCGAATTCATATACTCCGTCATATCCGCCCACGATAAGTCTCTTGAGGTAGAGTTCATTCGCAATACGCAGATACAGAGGAATATCCAATGCATTATGATGTGTGATGAAAGGTCTTGCGGTTGCGCCTCCCGGAATTGACTGGAGAATAGGAGTTTCGACCTCGAGGCAGCCTGCGTTGTTGAAATACTCACGCATCGTGGCGATGATCTTCGCTCTCTTGATGAAGGTGTCCTTCACCTGAGGGTTTACGATGAGATCGACATAGCGCTGTCTGTATCTGAGCTCGGGATCAGTGAATGCGTCGTGAACTTTTCCGTCGGCTTCCTTCACGATAGGAAGAACCTTGAGGGACTTGCTGAGGAGTGTGAGCTCTTTTGCGTGGACTGTAAGCTGGCCTGTCTGGGTATGGAATGCAAAACCCTTGATGCCCACAACGTCACCGATATCCAGAAGCTTTTTGAATACGGTGTTGTACATGGTCTTGTCCTCGCCAGGACAGATCTCGTCGCGTTTCACATAGACCTGGATACGTCCTGCGGAATCCTGGAGTTCCATGAAAGAAGCCGCTCCCATGATTCTTCTGGACATGATTCTTCCTGCGATGCATACGTCCTGGAAATTTCCCTTCTCAGGATCGTATTCTGTCTCTATTTGTTTAGATGTTGCGTTTACCGGATATAAAGGTGCCGGATATGGTTCGATTCCAAGTTCTCTGAGCTTGTCGAGGGACTGTCTTCTGATGAGTTCCTGCTCGCTCAATTCCAAATTTGCCATATTATTGTATCTCTTATAGTTTCTCTTAAGCTATCTACAAAAGTAACATATTTAATTCGAAATTTGAAATAAATAAGGTATCTTTGTATATTATGGATAAAGAAAGAGAATGGAGATTAAGAGAACCGGCGGATCCGGACAATGTTGCACAGCTCGCGGCAGAGCTGGGCGTTGACCCTGTCCTGGCCACTCTTCTCATAAACAGAGGTGTGAAAACATTCGAAGAAGCGAGGTCCTTTTTCAGACCTTCGCTGTCTGCTCTCCACGACCCTTTCCTGATGAAAGACATGGACAAGGCGGTGGCCCGTCTGGAAAAGGCCATCTCAAGTTCCGAGAAAATCCTTGTCTATGGAGACTATGATGTCGATGGCACGACTGCCGTGGCATTGGTCTATTCCTTTATCCATAAACTGAATCCGCTTGCCGATTTCTACATCCCTGACCGTTACGATGAAGGTTACGGCGTGTCCAGGAAGGGCATCGACTGGGCCGCTGAGAACGGTTTCAGCCTCATAATCACACTGGACTGCGGAATCAAAGCCATTGACAAAGTCGAATATGCCGCGGGCAAAGGCATTGACATAATCATTTGCGACCATCATCTTCCGGAAGACGAAATTCCGGCGGCTGCGGCTGTGCTTGACCCGAAGAGGGAGGATTGCAACTATCCTTTCGACGATTTGTCGGGTTGCGGTGTCGGTTTCAAACTTGTGCAGGCCTACTCCCAGACTCATGGCATTGACTTCGAAAATCTGTTGCCGCTTCTGGACCTTCTGGTCGTCAGCATCGCGTCGGACCTCGTGACTGTGGTGGGGGAGAACAGGGTGCTTGCGCATATCGGTCTCAAGAGGCTGAACGAGCAGCCTCGCTTAGGTCTGCAGGCCATGATCAACCTCGCGAACCTCGAGCCGGGGCACATCACCATCGACGACATCGTCTTCAAGATAGGCCCCAGGATCAATGCTGCCGGGCGTATGGAGTCTGGCCGTCTCGCGGTGGAACTTCTGACCGCGGAGGACGCCCATACCGCGATGAGCATCGGAGGCAAGATCAATGACAACAATAATGAGCGCAAGAGCATTGACCGTGAAATTACCCGTGAGGCTCTGGAAATGGTGCAGAACGGTACATGCTGCTCTTCGCAGAATGCCGTAATCGTCTATGGCAAAGACTGGAACAAGGGTGTCGTAGGTATCGTTGCGTCCCGTCTTGTGGAGGCGTTCTACAAACCGACCTTCGTGCTTACCAGGTCAAACGGTTTCGTCACCGGTTCCGCCCGCAGTGTGCGCGGATTCGATCTGTATGATGCCATCAGCAGTTGCGCGGACCTTCTGGAGAACTTCGGAGGCCATATTTATGCTGCGGGATTGACGATGAAAGAAGAGAATCTTCCGGAATTCACAGCCCGCATTGACAAGTACGTCAGCTCCCACATCACGACTGAGATGGCTACGCCGGTGGTTGAGGTGGATTCTGAAATCAATTTTGCCCAGATAACTCCGAAATTTTTCCGAATCCTGAAGCAGTTCCAGCCGTTCGGACCGGGTAACAGCTCCCCTGTTTTCCTGACCAAGAATGTCTATGACGACGGAAACGGCAGAAAGGTAGGCCCCGGAGGACAGCATCTGAAACTTGAACTGATACAGGAATCTCAGCCGTACCATCAGGTCTCAGCCATCGCTTTCAATATGGCGGCATACTTCGAGCATATCAGAAACGGCAATCCCGTGGATGTCTGCTACAGCATTGTCGAGAATTATTATCGCGGGAATTCCACACTCCAGCTCCGCATAAAGGACATGCGCGAGAGGGAGGACATCATCTAGCCGCTCCGGTTTCCGCTATTATTTCTGACGCAACGTCCGGATACTCCTTATTGTCAATGTCAATGATTATTTGCGCTGTCCTTTCGTAGAGTGCGGCGCGGACGGCCATCAGTTCCTCTATACTCCTCCGCAGCGTCTCCTTGTCAGGCCTGTCACCGAGTATCGGTCTGTCTCCCGGCCAGTTCCATAGATTATATACCAGAGTGTCAGTTCCAGCTTTAAGATATACGCAAGTGGTTCTGTCTCTGAGGATTCCGGCTGCTTCAGGAGTCGTGACGAGACCGCCGCCAGGCGACAGGACCAGATTTCTGTCCCCGTTTTCGTCCAGGACTTTTGTCAATGCCAGTGTCTCGATTTCCCTGAAGCGCTTTTCTCCCTCATCCGTAAAAATCCTTCTGACGCTGCGCTGCTCCGAAGCCTCAATCCAACTGTCCAGGTCAATGACATTGTATCCGAGCTGTTCGCCCAGTTCCTTTCCGATGCAGCTTTTGCCGCATCCCATGAAACCTATCAATGAAATGACCATCGGGACAGTGTCTAGATGTCGAACAGGTTCGGTTCGTCATCATTGTCGGAATCCGAATCAGCTTCGCCTATGTCACCTTTTACTTCTTCGCCCTTTTCTGCCGGCCTGTAAAGGTCTTCAGGATTGAAAGTCGCGTCATCCGGAATATCGTCCGGGCCGAGAGAAATCTCCTCTCCGGGATTTACAGTGAGCTCATCTTCCTCATCGTCCTCAGGCTTGTGTATAGGTTCTATGAATTCCACTTTCAGAACATCCAGCCTGTGGCATCTGCTGCCCTTCGCCGCAATGCCTTTCTTTCCGATAAACTCCTCAGCGTCAAACTTTTCAGGAGTCCTGTGTTCCTGACGTCCCGTGAAAGTGACCATGAACTGAGGATGCTTTTCCGCGCTGAAGTCAGCCAGGTATGTACCTTTTCCATGAGGAATGAACTCCACAGGAACATTGTCACTGATCGGGAATGAGAATCTCTTGATGTAGAAATGTCCCTCTCCGTCGTAGTACAATGCAGCATAGACCTTGTTCTCGTCGTATTTCTCGATTCTGAGTAGTTCTCCCTGATAGCGGCTGCTGAGGTCATACGACGTGGTATAGTAGGTTCCGTCCTTGAATACGGCCAGAACTCTGTCGTCTCCGCTGAACTGTCCGAGATACTCGCCACGTCCTTCGTCATTGATTCTCTGCACGTCAGGATCGAACCAGATGTCTTTTCCTCCAATGGTGGATATACCTTTGGCTTTCAATGAAATACGGGCGATGGCATTTTTTGTCACCACGTTGCCTCTGGAAAGTTTGCCCTTGATGGCAAGTTCCGAGAAGTCGTATTCCATATTCAGTTTCTTGAGCTTCGGTTTCGGGCGGAAATAGATTTTCACCGTCTCTGCCTCGCCGTTGTGATTGACAGAGAACCATTCGATTCTCGAGCCGGGAGTGCCCTGGGTGATATCGTATTCCTTGTCCCTGGTGATGCTGGTGATGGCGAACCTCTTGGCGTAATATACGCTGGATGCTCCGGCCTTCCCGTCGCGGTAGATGACGTTGTAGATGGTCCTGTTGTCACCTCTGTTGAAGATTCCGACATAGAGAAGGTTCTTCTCGAAGAAGTCTTTCTCCGCCACCTTCTTTATCCAGTACTTGCCGTCCTTGCTGATGACGATGACCTCTGAAAGGTCTGAGCAGTCGCATACGAACTCGCCCTCGTCCTTCTTCAGTCCGATACCTACGAAGCCCTCCTCAAGGTTGGCATAGAGTTTCGCATTGTTGCTGACAACCTTGGTCGCGGTGATGGTCTCGAAGCCGGTAATCTCCGTCTGCCTCGGGAAGTCCTTTCCGTACTTGGCCTTGATGTTCTTGAAGAAGTCAATGGTATAGCGGGTTATATTCTCGATATCGTCCTTCACCTTTGCAAGTTCGGTCTCGACTGCAAGTATCTTTTCGTCAATGACTTTGGTGTCGAATTTGGATATTTTGCGGACAGGTTTCTCGACAAGTTTCAGGATGTCGTCCATGGTGATCTCCCTGAGGAGCATGTGCTGGTACTCCTTCATCTTGCCGAAGATGGCTTCTGTCTGCGCCTCCCATGATTTCTGGTCCTCTTCGAGAATCTTATAGACTCTGTTTTCGAAGAAAATCTTCTCAAGGGAAGTATAGTGCCATGTGTCCTCGAGTTCGTTTTTCCTGATTTCCAACTGTTTCTTCAGGAGGTCACGGGTATGCTCGGTATCATAGATGAGGATATCATCTACGCTGAGGAACTGTGGCTTGTTGTCTTTGATGACGCAGGCATTCGGTGCGATGGTGGTTTCACAGTCGGTGAATGCATAGAGCGCGTCGATGGTCTTGTCCGGGGAAACATCATTTGGAAGATGGATGACGAGGTCAGCCGTAGCTGTCGTCATATCTTCGATTTTCTTGATCTTGATTTTTCCCTTGTCTTTGGCCTTGAGGATGGAGTCAACCAGAATATGAGTTGTCTTTCCATATGGTATCTCCTTGATAGCCAATGTGTTCTTGTCGATTTTCTCGATTTTTGCCCTGACTTTCACACTGCCGCCTCTCTGGCCTTTCATATATTTGCTGCAGTCCGCATATCCGCCGGTAGGGAAGTCCGGAAGAATCTCGAACTCCTTTCCTTCCAGATATGCTATGGATGCATCTATGAGCTCATTGAAGTTGTGGGGGAGGATTTTGGAAGCCATTCCTACGGCGATTCCTTCCGTACCCTGTGCGAGCAGGAGAGGAAATCTTACCGGCAGTTCCACAGGTTCCTGGTTCCTGCCGTCGTAGGAAGTCATCCATTCTGTAATCTTGGGGTCGAAAATGACATCTTTGGCAAACTTGCTGAGTCTGGCCTCGATGTATCGTCCTGCCGCGTTCGGGTCTCCTGTGAGGATGTTACCCCAGTTTCCCTGACAGTCGATTGCATAACCTTTCTGACCGAGCTGGACAAGCGCTCCGAGAATGGAAGCGTCACCATGCGGGTGATAGTGCATGGCCTCGCCGATAATTCCAGCGACCTTGCTGTATGAGCCGTTGTCATGTTCATACATTGCATGCAGGACGCGTCGCTGGACCGGTTTCAGTCCATCGACGATATTCGGAACGGCACGCTGGAGTATGACGTATGAAGAATAGTCCAGGAACCAGTCCTTGAACATTCCGGACAACTTGTACTTCTTGCTGTCTTCACCAAGCAGTTTCTCGTATTTTTCAGACGGTGCGGCTGAAGAGTCGTCAATCGGCTCCTCATTAAGTTCCTCATCGTTCTCCAACTCATCCGGAGTCAGCTCGTCGTCATCTTCCCAGTTCTTGCTCATTTTCAGTTGAATATATGGTTATCAATTTTCTTCCCACCGGATATCCGGCACTAGTCTTCGTAGCCGAATTTCCTGAGTTCCCTCTTGTTTTCGCGCCAGCCCTCATCCACCTTCACGAACATTGACAAAAACACCTTCTTCTGGAAGAAGTCTTCCATCTCGATGCGCGCTTTTGTTCCGGTCCTTTTCAATGCTGCTCCGCCCTTGCCGATGAGGATTCCCTTCTGCGAATCTCTCATGACATAGATTACGGCGCTGATGTCGTACCTGTCTTCACCTTCCTTGAAGGATTCGATTTCCACCTGGCAGCTGTAAGGTATTTCTTCAGAGTAGTTCTCGAGAATCTGCTCGCGGATAATCTCCGAGGCGAAGAATCTGAGGTTCTTGTCTGTGAACGCGTCCTTGTCGAACCATGCCGGTGACACCGGAAGTCTCGAAATGACCGCATTGAGAACGCTGTCGAGGTTGAATTTCTCCTTCGCCGAAACCGGTATGATCAATGCCTTGGGCAGTCTTTCCTGCCACTCTGACATTGTCTTTACCACTTTCTGCTGGTCGCTGATGTCGATTTTGTTGATGACAATGATGACCGGACATTCGAGTCTCTGGAGTTTCTCGATGTACTCGACATTCTTGTCGGCCTTCTCGACGATATCTGTGACATAAAGGATGATGTCCGCGTCACCTATGGCAGCATCGACAAAATCCATCATGTTTTCCTGTAGCCTGTAGTTCGGCTTCAATATTCCCGGCGTGTCGGAATAGACTATCTGATAGTTCTCTCCGTTTACAATTCCCATGATACGGTGTCTGGTCGTCTGGGCCTTCGCCGTAACAATCGAAAGTTTCTCGCCGACAAGAGCGTTCATAAGAGTGGATTTGCCCACATTCGGATTACCGATGATATTGACAAATCCAGCTCTGTGCTCTTTAGGTTCCTGAATAGAACTTGTTGACATATCTTAAGATTAAGCGTATGCTCCCATCTTGAGGACATTGGACTCGCCTTCTGTGAGATATCTCCACTCGCCTTTCTTCAGGCCCTTCTTTGTAAGTCCTGCGAAATAAACTCTGTCAAGAGCCTTCACGTCATATCCGAGTGACTCGAAAATTCTTCTGACGATGCGGTTCTTGCCTGAGTGGATCTCGATACCGAGTTTTCTGTGGTCCTCTGCGTCGATGTACTCGAGTTCATCAGCCTTGATGTCTCCGTCATTGAGGGTGATTCCGTTCAGAACCTTGTCGAAATCCTCCTGAGAGATAGGCTTGTCAAGGATAACCTGATAGATCTTCTTCTTGTCGTATGAAGGATGTGTAAGTTTCTCTGCAATCTCACCGTCGTTTGTGAACATGAGCACACCGGTGGTGTTCTTGTCGAGACGTCCTACAGGGAATACCCTTGCACTGCAGTTCTTGAGAAGATCCATGACGGTCTTGTCTGCATGAGGGTCACTTGCTGTGGTTACGAATCCCTTAGGCTTGTTCATTACGATATAGACTTTCTCCTCACCGCGGATTCTCTCTCCGTTGAATCTGATGTCATCGTTGAGGACATTGACCTTGGAACCGAGCTCGGTGACAACCTCTCCGTTGACGGTTACGACACCTGCCTGGATGTACTGGTCAGCCTCGCGGCGTGAGCAGATACCTGAATTTGCAATGAATTTGTTCAGGCGGATAACTTCCTTGATAGGTGTCTCCAC
This sequence comes from uncultured Bacteroidales bacterium, assembly GCA_934700615.1. Classification (GTDB taxonomy): domain Bacteria; phylum Bacteroidota; class Bacteroidia; order Bacteroidales; family UBA932; genus Cryptobacteroides. Next base: position 17,177 of record CAKUXR010000009.1, on the reverse strand, counting down.
GTAGTCATTGTCAGAAATCTGTATCTGGTCGAGCTGAGGTTTTCTGCTCAGCATCATATTCATATTCTGCTCGTCAGTCTCGTTGAATTTGTATGGATTCGGTTTGGCCTGGGCTCTCTTGGCATCCATTCCACGTCCGTTTCCGCGTGGAGCTGCGCCTCTTCCTGCAGGTCTGCTGCTCTTGAATCCGCCTCTTCCTGCTCCGTTGTCACGTCCGCCGAACGGTTTTCTTGACGGTCCGAAGCTTCTTCCTTCTGAGCTTCTGCCTTCACCTGAGAAAGCCCTTCTGCCTGACGGTCCGAAACTTCTGCCCTCTGATGAGCCGTAAGATGCTCTTCTGCCTGACGGTCCGAAGCTTCTTCCTTCTGAAGATGAGCTGTAGGATCTTCTCTCTGAATCTCCGTAGCTTCTGCCTTCAGATGATCTGCCGTAGCTGCTTCTTCTGTCCTGGCTGCCATAACTGCTTCTCCTGTCGGAGTTTCCATAGCTGCTCCTTCTGTCGGAGTTGCCGTAGCTGCGTCCTTCTGATGAATGTCCATAGCTCCTTCCTTCTGAAGAACCATAACTTCTGCCTTCAGATGAGCCGTAGCTTCTGCCTGATGAACGGCCATAGCTGTTGCCTGAGCGGCCGTAAGATGATCTGCCCTCTGAATTGTAAGGACGTCTTTCATAACTCCTACCTTCTGAACTTCCTGAACGTCTGTTGTCAGAGTTGCCGTAGGATCTTCTTTCTGCCGGTCCTTCTGATGATGAATAGACCTTACCGGAAATGCGAGGCCGTCTCGGTCTCAGCTTTCTTCCTTCTGCGGTAAAACCGCCTTTGTTGTTTTCTTCCATTTGGATATTGCCCTTGCCGGGCGGATTAATTGTTTATGGCTCACGCCATTATGATAATATATGTACGGCTTTCGCCGATTTTTCAGTTTAAGGTCAATGAGAGCCGACCAGCTTGAAGTGGTAGGTTATTTTACCCTGCTGCAGCGGCGGTGCCTCTGTGCTCATATTGAAATGAGTCTTCATGGCAGCCTCCCTTGCGGCACTCCACAACTCTGCATTGTTCACAGTCGTTCCGACTGCGCCTGCCTGAGCTTTCTTGACATTGCCGTAGTTATCCACCCAGACGGTTACGACCACAGTGCCTTCTTCCTGAACTTTATATACAGGTTTTGCAATCACGCCGTTTACGCTTCTGCCCTTCACATGTGCGTTAGGAGTGGAGACGGTCTTTCCTGTCATCGTGTTGCCCTGTGCATGTCCGGCCTTCAGTTTTTCTGTAACCTTGTCTGCTGTCTGGGGTGCAAGCGTGTCCTTGTCGGAATTGTTGTTTGCCGCATGGAAAAGCGCCCTCTTCTCGATAGGCTTCTCTCTCGGCGGCTCATACTTTTCCACATCTCCGAAATCATCGACCGTGGATTCCTGTGCCAGATTCGCCTTGTGCCCCTTGTTCTGGGCTTCAGATTTCTGGACCAGTTCGATCGGCTTTGTCCTGTCCGGTTCTTCCACCTGCGGTGCGGAACCTCTCTTCTGCTGTCTGACGGGCTGCTTTTCCTGTTCCTCGCTGAAATCAATTACGAAACTCTGCTCAGGAGGCGGGGGAGAAAGATATGTCAGACCACTGTTGACTCCGAATAATACCAGCAGTGCATGGAAACCGACAGTCGTCACCACTGCAACAACTGTTCCTCCCTTTTCTGTCTTACGCTGTATTTCCTGATATTCCTTCATTGTCCCTTATCTTATTGTATGCCAATGGGTAAGCATTATTCAGGCTGTGTCGCCAGAATGACTTTATAATGGTTTCTCTTGGCAATGTTCATTACGGATACCACTTCCTTTACAGGAACGCTTTCGTCGGCATAGATTGAGAATGTGGGATCCTCCTCGTTCTGGAGAAGGTTCACAAGATCATCTTCCACTTCAGTGAAAGGAACAGGCTGTTCATCTCCGTTGATGTGGTATGTATAAGAACCATCCTGCCAGTCCTTTATGGAAACGCTGACAGTGGCTTTAGCTGACACCTGACCTGTGCTCTTCGGAAGCATGAGCTTCAGGGCATTGGGATTCACCAGTGTCGATGTTATAAGGAAGAAGATGAGGAGCAGGAACACGAGGTCTGTCATTGACGACATCGCGGTATCAGCCAACACCTTCGTTTGTCTTTTGTATGCCATTCCTATGGAATTTGTCGATAATCCTTAATTTTCTGCTGCCTGTTTCTCGTCAGCTGCAGGCTCCTGAAGGAGGTCCATGAAATCGATGGTAGCGTTCTCCATCTTGAATACGATATCTGAAATGTTGGAAGTCAGATAGTTGTATCCGAAGTATGCGAGGATACCCACGATAAGACCGCCGACTGTGGTAATCATGGCAGTGTAGATACCGCTTGAAAGGAGAGTAATGTCAATGTTGTTGCCGGCCTGGGACATGTTGAAGAATGCCTGGACCATACCGAGCACTGTACCGAGGAATCCGATCATCGGCGCGCCTCCGGCGATTGTCGCGAGGATAGGCAGGCCTTTCTCGAGTCTTGCTACCTCAGTGTTTCCGCAATTCTCGATAGCAGTCTGAATGTCAGAAAGCGGACGTCCGATGCGGGAGATGCCCTTCTCCACAAGTCTTGCGATAGGAGAATCGAATCTTTCGCACAATGTCTGTGCCGACTTGAGTTTGCCTTCGTGGATGTAGTCACGGATGTCACGCATGAAATTGTTGTCGATTTGTCCTGCCTGATGGATCATCCACCATTTCTTTCCGAAGAGGTAGATGGCGACGATGGACAATGCGAGGAGCACAATCATGAGCCAGCCACCTTTCATGGCCATGTCGAGAAGATGCATTTCCTCCTGATGAGGTACGGCAGGTGATGTCAATGCCTGCTCTGCAGCTGCTGCCATTCCGGCAGTATCAAGTCCTGCTGACTGTAAGAGAGAGAACAACATAATTTTATCTAACTTTTTAATATTCAAATAATTGCATGGCTGCCTCCAGAGGCTTTCATTTATGGCCTCTGCACAATTCGCCAATGAACTGCAAAAATACGAATTTTTCCCGATTTGATGAAATAAGAATTGGCTAAAAGTGGAAGAAAAACCATCCTTACAGGTCAATCCATTTTATGGCATTGTCCCGCTTCCACCAGGTCAGCTGTTTTTTTGCGTAGTGTCGTGTGTTTCTCTGTATCAGCCTGATAGCCTCATCCAGAGAATAATTCCCGTCGAGATACCCGAAGATTTCCTTGTAGCCGACAGTCTGCAGGGCAGGCAGGTTCCTGTACTTTTCCAGACCCCTCACTTCCTCTACCAGTCCTTCGTCGATCATCTGCAGGACACGCCGGTCTATCCTGTCATAGATGACGTCCCTTGGTCTTGTCAGGCAGATTTTTTCTATTTCGAAGTCCCGTTTCCGCGGTTCTGCAAGTTTGAACTCGGTGAACGACCTTCCTGAGACAATAATTGTCTCCAGTGCTCTTACGACGCGCTGTCCGTTCTTGATGTCGATGGCTTTCCATGCGGCAGGATCCAGTTTCTTCAGCTCGTCCGCAAGTGCTTCCACCCCCTCTTCACGTACTCGCCTCGTCAGTTCTTCGCGGAGCTCCGGCGGAGGAACAGGCAGATTGTCAAGCCCCTTGCATACCGCGTCAATATAAAAACCCGAGCCTCCGGCCATGACCAATGTCTCATGTCCCTTGCTGAAAAGTTTTTCCATCAATGCCAGGGCGTCTATCTCGTATTGGCCTGATGAATAGGCATCCAGGACCGATATGCTATGTATAAAATAATGCTTCACAGCGGCAAGCTGCGAAGCATCCGGGACAGCCGTCCCTATAGTCATTTCCTTGTAAATCTGTCTGGAGTCGCATGAAATCACCGGTGAACCGCAACGGAGTGCAGCCTCAATGCTATAGTCGGTCTTGCCTACTGCAGTCGGTCCTGCTATCACCAATAATTTTTTGCTCATGGCGGGCAATCTACAGGCTCAATTCTTCTGAACCGTCATAGATGACGTCGCTGTCTTCATCGTATGAAGACTTTAAGTCATCATTATCGTCGTCATCGTCATCATCGATGTCCTCAGGAACATCTGTAATCTCCTCAGCATCATCGTCTGAAGTATCGTCACTCTTGCCCCATGAAGACTCGCCCGGAAGATGTTTCTGGTCATCCGGAAGGTCCTCATAAGCCACATATCCGTTTTCGAACTCGATAGGATTAGGTCCCTTTGTCTCGGTAAGGAGCGGATATGCTTTTCCCGGAACCTCTTCGGCCTCACCGTCGAAAGTGACGATTACGCTCTTCCTGTCAGTGACATTATAGAAATAGGTGAACGAGAAAATGCCCTTTTTCAATGTGTCTGCGAGTGTGACGTCATCCACTGCACCTGCTCCGAGGTCAAACATTCCATAGCGGGCCACAAGCGCGCCTGCCTTGTCCAGACCTTTGAACTGGATGAGCTGGTCATGAGAGAAATCCATGTCGTCTCTCATCTTCTTGTGAAATTCGTATAGAGTTGTATTCGGCTTCAACTCATACACACGGGCGAAACCCTTTATCCCCGGAAGGGAAACACGATATCTGAGAATCATATTTACGTAAGCTAATTTTTCTGCCGCCAAAGTTACAAAATATTTCCTTATCATTGCATAATAACTCGAATTTAACTAATTTTGGCTTCATGGAAAAGAACGGAGGCGATACCCCTGTCAGGGATTCATATAAGAGCATTGCAGCTATGTCAGAGGGCCTTTTCAAGGACAACGGCAGCAGATTCATAGCTCTTGCCTACCCCGTCGAAACGGAAGACGAGGTGAGGCAGATTGTCAGTTCTTTGAAAAAGACTTACCACGATGCCAGACACCATTGTTATGCCTATCGACTGGGCTACAAAGGAGATGTGTTCAGGGCAAATGATGACGGTGAGCCTTCTTCTTCGGCGGGTCGTCCGATTCTCGGGCAGATTGATTCAAATTGTTTGAGTGACATACTTATAGTAGTGGTCAGGTATTTCGGCGGCATCAAACTTGGAATACCCGGGCTGATCCGTGCGTACAAGACTTCGTCTGCGGATGCGATAACCAATGCGGTGGTTGTTGAAAAGGTAGCGATGAAGCGCTATAGGCTCTCATTCGGGTATCTGGAAATGAACAGTGTCATGAAGATGATAAAGGACATGGACCTGAAACAGTCGGACCAGGACTTCGGGACTTCATGCTCTCTGACCGTGTCCGTCCGCCTATCCATTGAGTCGGATTTCCTGGAACGCGCGGGCAATATCCCGGGCTGTTCGGTAGAAGAAGTAGGTCTGTCATCTGACATTGACAATTGAAAATAGCGGTGGCCAAACACCTATATTATATATGAACTTAATAGCGGCGGGGATTTGGCTTACCTGCCGGAACAGTAAAATTGTGCAGTATGCCTAAAAGTCTGATTTCAATCCAGGATTTCACAAAAGATGAGATTCTTCATATCCTGGATGTGGCAAAGGAATTCGAAAAGAACAGAGAGCAGAATTTCCTCGCGGGAAAAGTGATTGCGTGCCTCTTCTTCGAGCCATCTACCAGAACGAGGCTTTCGTTTGAAGCCGCGGTTAACCGTCTCGGTGCCAGGGTAATAGGTTTCCCTGATGCGAAGAACACGAGCGTGACCAAGGGCGAGACACTTGAAGATACCATCAAGATTGTCTCCAACTATGTAGATATGATAGTCATGAGGCATCCGCAGGAAGGAGCCGCAGCAATCGCCGCCGGCGTCTCACCAGTGCCTGTTGTCAATGCCGGAGACGGTTCCAATCAGCATCCGACACAGACTCTCCTTGACATGTATACGATCCGTCAGACCCAGGGGCGTCTCGACAATCTGAAGATCAATATGGTGGGAGACCTGAAATACGGCCGTACCGTGCATTCCCTTTCAGAGGCCATGTCAGATTTCTCTCCTGAATTTGTCTTTACCGCACCGGATGAGCTCAAGATGCCTTCCAAGTATCTCAAGTTCCTCGATGAGAAACACATTCCATATGAGGAGACCGATTCTCTGGAGGCTCACCTCAATGACTGCGACATCCTGTACATGACGCGTGTCCAGCAGGAGAGGTTCCCTAGCAAGGAAGACTATGACAGGGTCAAGAATGTATATGAACTTACCGCGTCAATGCTTTCAGGCGTGAAGCCTAACATGAAGATTCTTCATCCGCTTCCGAGGATTACCGAAATCGCTACTGATGTCGACGATACGCCATATGCATATTATTTCGAGCAGGCCCGTAACGGCATGTACGTCCGCATGGCCGTCATAGCATACCTCCTCGGCTACAGGTAGTAGAAAAAATATTCATCCTTTATTTGGAATTAAGTAGAAATTTGTTACCTTTACAACGATTTAAGAGAAAAACTTAAATCGCTGTAAAGGATTTTAGTTAATAATTGCAATAACTTTATAACAAATTCAGATATGAGCAAAGTTCATGTATTCAATGCCGGCCCATGCATTCTTCCGCAGCAGGCAATAGACAATTCAATTGAGGCCCTCAAGGATTTCAAGGGCACAGGTATTTCAGTGCTTTCTGTATCACACCGTTCCAAAGAGTGGGGCGAAGTGATGGACGAGGTTCGCGCGAACTGGAAAGAGCTGCTTAACATTCCTGATACTCATGAGGTGGTATTCCTCGGCGGTGGCGCCAGCCTTCAGTTCCTCTATGTAGCTATGAACTTCCTTGAGAACAAGGCTGCATACCTTGATACAGGTGTTTGGGCTCACAAGGCACTTCAGCAGGCACAGGGCATCGGAAACGCATATGCTCTCGCATGCTCAGCAGACAAGAACTACTCTTACATTCCTGAGGGATATACCATTCCTACAGATATCGACTACTTCCACATCACTACCAACAATACCATTTACGGTACTGAGATCAAGACAGACATCGACTGCCCTGTTCCACTTATCGCAGATATGTCATCTGACATCATGAGCCGTCCGGTAGATGTCAGCAAGTATGCTATGATTTATGGTGGTGCCCAGAAGAACGTAGGCCCTGCAGGTGTGATATTCGCTATCATCCGCAAGGACGCTCTCGGAAAAGTAAGCAGATATATCCCTACAATGCTTGACTACAGGACTCACATTGACAAGGAGTCCATGTTCAATACTCCTCCTGTATTCTCAATCTTCGTCATGAACGAGACTCTCAAGTGGTTGAAGAGCATGGGCGGCGTTGAGGCTATCCACAAGTATGACGTGGAGAAGGCCAACCTTCTTTACAATGAGATTGACCGCAACTCTCTCTTCGTAGGTACAGCAGCAGAGAAAGACCGTTCACTCATGAACGTATGCTTCGTGATGGCTCCTGGTTATGAGAACCTTCAGGACGAGTTCATGTCATTCTCCAAGAGCAAGGGCATGGTCGGTCTCAAGGGCCACAGGTCAGTCGGCGGTTTCCGCGCATCCATCTACAACGCTTGTACACTTGAGGATGTTACCGCTCTCACAGAGTGCATGAAAGAATTTGAGTCATTGAAAAAATAATATCCGCTTGTCATGAAAGTATTGTTGGCTACTCAGAAACCATTTGCAGCAGCAGCTGTAGCAGGAATCAGAGAAATTCTTGAAGGTGCCGGCCACGAGGTCGTTCTCCTTGAAAAATATGCAGATGCACAGGATCTTATCAATGCTGTTGCAGATGTAGATGCTATGATCGTAAGATCTGACAAAGTTACTCCAGCTGTCCTCGAGGCTGCCGGAAAACTTAAGATCGTTGTTCGTGCAGGTGCCGGTTTTGACAACATTGACCTCGTAGTCTCCAAGGAGCGCGGTGTTGTTGTCGAGAACACTCCAGGCCAGAACTCCAATGCAGTTGCCGAGCTTGCCGTTGCCATGATGATTTACATGAGCAGAAACCAGTTCACTCCTGTTTCAGGTACTGAGGTTTCAGGCAAGAAACTTGGTATCCAGGCATTCGGAAACGTAGGCCGTCTCGTAGGCAAGAAGGCTGAGGCTCTCGGTATGACAGTATATGCTACTGACCCGTTCATCCCTGCTGACAAGATTGCAGAGGCCGGAGCGGTTCCTGTAGAGACAGTGAAAGACCTTTATTCACAGTGTGATTTCGTGTCAGTTCACATCCCTGCTACACCTGAGACCATCGGCAGCATCAATTATGAACTGATTACATCTATGCCTAAGGGGGCCGTCCTCGTAAATACTGCACGTAAGGAAGTTGTGGATGAGGCTGGTCTCGAGAAGGCATTGACCGACAGACCTGACCTCAAGTACATCACTGACGTTGCTCCTGACAACATTGATGTTCTCCGCGAGAAATTCGGCGTGCGCGTGTTCGCGACACCTAAGAAGATGGGTGCGCAGACCTCTGAGGCCAATGTCAATGCAGGTCTTGCTGCTGCCAGACAGATCGTTGCATACTTTGCTGACGGCTGCACCAAGTTCCAGGTTAACAAATAGTTGAACAACACTTAAACTCATATTACCAATGGTAAAAGTGAAACCATTTGCGGCTGTCCGTCCGCCTAAAGATATTGTTACTGAGGTAGCTGCACCTCCTTATGACGTTTTGAACTCAGAAGAGGCCCAGAAGATGGCCGGTGAAAAATCCCTGCTTCATATCACGAAGCCTGAGATTGATTTCGACCCTATACTTCCGGATCATGACCCTAAGGTTTATGATGAGGCTGTCAAGAATTTTGCTGAATGGCAGAAGAAGGGATGGCTGGTGCAGGACAGCAAGCCTTGCTACTACGTCTATGCACAGACAATGGACGGCAGAACCCAGTATGGTCTGGTCCTCTGCGCTCATACCGACGACTATTCAGAGGGCAAGATCAAGAAGCACGAGCTTACCCGCAAGGATAAGGAAGATGACCGTATGGTCCATGTGAAGATTCAGAATGCCAATATCGAGCCTGTGTTCTTTGCTTATAAGGACAATGCTGAGCTGAATGATATCGTTGCAGCTTCTGCAAAGGGTGCACCTGAGTATGAATTCACTGACGAGAACGGTTTCGGACATGCTTTCTGGGTTATCGATGATGACGCTGTCATTTCCAGAATCACAGCTATCTTCACCAATAACATTGACGCATTCTATGTTGCTGACGGTCACCATCGTACCGCAGCAGCAGCCCGCGTCGGAGCTGAGAAACGTGCCGGGAATCCTAATCATACTGGACAGGAAGAGTACAATTACTTCATGGCGGTATGCTTCCCTGAGAGCCAGTTGAAGATCATTGACTACAACCGTGTTGTCAAGGATTTGAACGGTCTCGACAAGGAGCAGTTCCTGAAGGCTCTCGAGGCGGATTTCGATGTTGTTCCGTTCGACGGGGAAGGCGAGTATCATCCTTCACATCTCCATAACTTCTCCATGTATCTTGACGGAAAGTGGTATTCACTTGAGGCTAAGCCGGGAAGATATGATGACAAAGACCCTATCGGTGTTCTTGACGTTACTATCCTCTCTAATCTTGTTCTTGACAAGATATTGGGAATCAAGGATCTCCGTACTGACAAGCGCATTGACTTCGTCGGAGGTATCAGAGGTCTCGGTGAACTCTCCCGTCGTGTTGACAATGGTGAAATGAAGGTTGCTTTCGCTCTGTATCCTGTTTCCATGAAACAGCTTACCGACATCGCTGACAGCGGAAACATCATGCCTCCTAAGACTACATGGTTTGAGCCTAAACTGAGGTCCGGCCTCGCAATACATAAACTGAGTTAAGTATTAGTGTGAATCACGTTTTGAAAGATATTGATTCAAAACGACTTGTCGAAGCAGCCTGACGATTTGCCGTCAGGCTGCTTTTTTTACAACTTGGTCATTGCAGGCCGGTACACAAAAAACGCTGCCTCATATCTGAGACAGCGTTCATATGCGTTGATTGTTCCTTAGAACGGAAGGTCGTCTGAAGGATCGTCCGCTGCTGGAGCGCTTGGGGCGAATCCTGCCGGTACATCTGGAGTGTATGCCGGCTGAACAGGAGCGGCAGCCTGTGCAGGAGCCTGATATGGCTGCTGGTATGCAGGAGTGCTCTGCTGTGCCGGAGAAATCCTCCATGCCCTCAAGTCAGTGTACCACTTTCCGTTGTACTCCCTGCTTGAAACATTGAACTCGACCTTGATTTCGTCATTGATCTGGAATCTCTCGAGATCCTGGACTTTGTCCTGACCCCACACGCTGAAGCATGCCTTGGTAGGGAAATTGCCGTCCTGATACTCGATGACGAACTCCTGTTTAGCCCACTGGCCTCTTGCAGAGGTGCCGGACTGAACTGCGAGTTTCTGAAGAAGTCTTCCTGTCAGTTCCATGAACCTTGATTATTTTGCCTCTTCGTTCTCAGCGACTTTGCCTACCTTTACGAGCTCGATGTCGAAGATAAGTGTGCTGTTAGGTTTGATTCCACGGGTGCCGTTCTGGCCGTAACCGAGCTCTGAAGGAACGTAGAGAGTCATCTTTCCGCCTTCGCCGATGAGCTGCAGGCCTTCTGTCCAACCTTTGATGACGCGGTTCAGATTCATTTTGATGCCTTCATCGTTCTTAGGTGACTCATCGAATACAGTGCCGTCGGTGAGAGTTCCCTTGTAGTGAACATATACTGTGTCAGCAGGACCTGGCTTAACATCGTTACCAGCCTCGCGGATAATGTACTGGAGACCGCTTTCAGTTACCTGAACGCCTTCCTTCTTCTTGTTCTCAGCGAGGAATTTGACTTCTTCGTTCTTTGCGACAGCGCTTACATACTCACGTCTCTTTGAGAGGTATGAGTTGAATACGTTGTTCAGCTCCTCAGGATTGATCTTGAACTGCTGTGCATATGTAGAATCAGTATAGTCGCCTTTAGCCTTGATGAAGTCCCTAAGACCTTTTTCGATCAGCTTGTAGTTCAGGTCTTCGCCGAAATCATAACCCTTTACGAAAGCACCGAAGTTGACACCGAGGAGGTAGCTTACTGAGTCGATCTCTGTTCTTCTTGGCTTGAAGTTGTCAGGATTTACCATGCTTACAGCGGTAGAGTCTGTTCCTGCTGTTGTTCCCTTTGTACCATTGGAGGTGCAAGATGCTGAAAGCGCAATAACGAGCGCTGCAGCTGCAAATTTAAAAGTTCTCATTATTTATGTAATAATTTAACATTTCCTAAAGCAGCCGCAAATATCGCAATTTTATTTGAAAGTCTGAAACATAATTCCTAAATTTGATTAAAATGATTTCAAGCCTATGGACATCGATTCTGCAGTGGTTCATGCCAAGTTGAAAGAATTCTTCGGATACGGAACTTTCAAGGGTGACCAGGAGAAAATTATACGACATCTGCTTGACGGAAAAGACGCTTTTGTCATTATGCCTACAGGTGGAGGAAAGTCGCTCTGCTATCAGTTGCCTGCGCTTTTGTTGCCCGGCACGGCGATAGTGGTTTCTCCTCTCATAGCATTGATGAAGAATCAGGTCGATGCGATCAGGGGCTTTGTTTCCGGAAATGAGGGCATCGCCCATTTCCTTAATTCTTCATTGAACAAATCACAGATTGCGGAAGTTACCGAGGACTTGAAATCAGGTGTCACAAAGCTTCTTTATGTGGCTCCGGAAAGTCTTACCAAGGAAGACAACATCGCGATTCTCAAGCAGATAAAGATTTCGTTCTATGCCATTGACGAGGCCCATTGCGTCTCAGATTGGGGACATGACTTCAGACCGGAGTATCGTAAGATACGGCCTATCGTGGAAGAAATCGGAAGGGCTCCGATAATAGCATTGACAGCGACCGCCACACCGAAGGTGCAGGCTGACATTTTGAAGAATCTCGGCATTTCCGACGCGTGCGTGTTCAAATCTTCGTTCAACAGGCCGAACCTCTACTATGAGGTGCGAGACAAGGTGGACCCGGACAAGGATATCATCAAGTATATCAAGCAGAATCCCGGCAAGTCAGGCATCATATACTGTCTGAGCCGCAAGAAGGTCGAGGAGCTCGCGCAGATACTCGTCATCAATGGTATCAAGGCGCTTCCGTATCATGCCGGGCTTGACGCCAAGGTGAGGGCCGAGAATCAGGACCGCTTCCTCATGGAGGATGTAGATGTCATAGTGGCCACGATAGCATTCGGCATGGGCATTGACAAACCCGATGTGCGTTTCGTCATCCATTATGATGTGCCACGCAGTCTGGAAGGATATTATCAGGAGACGGGCAGGGCCGGCCGTGACGGAAAGGAAGGAATCTGTATCGCGTATTACAGCTACAAGGATATACGCAAACTGGACAAGTTCCTGATGAGCAAGCCTGTGTCGGAGCAGGAAATCGGCCGTCAGCTCCTTATGGAGACTGTGGCATATGCCGAGTCGGGGGACTGCCGCAGGAAGATTCTGCTAAGTTATTTCGGCGAGGATTATACGGAGGACAATTGCGGGGCATGTGACAACTGCCTGAATCCGAAGCCGCGCTTCGACGCCCAGAAGGAAATGTGCATGGTCATTGACCTTGTCAATTCTCTTTCGGAGCATTTCAAGATAGAGCATCTTGCGAATATTCTCACCGGTATCGCTAAGGGAATCGTCAAGTCATATAATCACGACAAGCTGAAGGCTTTCGGCTCCGGTTCGAATCATTCATTGTCATTTTGGGAAATGGTTATGCATCAGGGGCTTATCAAGCATTTCCTCATGCGTAACATTGACTCTTACGGTCTTATTTCCGTGACGGAGGAGGGCTTGGAGTTTCTGAAGAATCCCCATCCGCTCATGCTCGCGGAGGACCGGAATTTTACCGAGACCAATAATGATGATGACGATGACGACGATTTGACGCCGTCTGCCGGAAAAGCCGGTTCCGGTGCGGATGCGGTTCTTTTGTCAATGCTGAAAGACTTGCGCAAATCGGAGGCCAAGAAACTTCACCTTCAGCCTTGGGTGATTTTCTCAGATGCCTCTCTGGATGACATGTCGATAATGTATCCTGAGACATTTGAGGAACTGATCAAGTGCCAGGGCGTAGGCGAGGGAAAGGCCCGCAAGTATGGTAAGCCATTCCTCGAACTGATAACCAGATATGTTGAGGAAAATGACATCTTCAGACCGGATGATTTCGTCGTAAGGTCAATGCCGAACAAGTCGTCAGACAAGATTTTCATCATTCAGAGCATCGACAGGCGTATGGATTTGGAGGATATCGCGACTGCCAGGGACAAGGATATGAATGAAATCCTTACGGCTATGGAAAACATCGTGGAATTCGGCACGAAACTGAATCTGAACTATTACATCGAGAATAACATTGACAAAGAAGTAGTCGACGAAATCTACGATTATTTCAAGAATGAAGCTGAATCTGATTCTCTGGAGGATGCCATAACGGCCCTCGGAGGGGATTATGAGGAGATGGAAATCCGTCTGGTCAGGATGAAGTTCCTTTCAGAGGTTGCCAACTAGTCATGTCCCGGTCCGCCGTCGCATTTGGCCAGCCGTGCAGGCCTGCTGCCTGATTGTTACCTTATGGGAAGCATCACGGGCTTTCTCTTGTCGAAATGTGCGAGATATCTGAATCCGCAGCTGCTTACCAATGCTGCTGTCCGCTCAAAGTTGAATCCGACTCTGTCTGCATCATGTGAGTCGGAGCCCAGACTGATGATCTCACCTCCAAGTTCACGATATCTCAACAGGATGTTTTTGTCCAGAACAGGAGTCCTGCCCTTGAAATCCTGATAGGTTTTCGTGTTGATTTCCAATGCTTTGCCGTTTTCTGCCAGATATCTCAACATGGAATCCAGGATATCGGGGAAATCTTTGTACAATATGCTGCATTCCGGGTATGGCGCGTATCTGGTGACATAGTCATAATGTCCCATGATGTCGAATCTGTCTCCAAGCCACACCATTTCATCATAGAGAGTTTCCAGATAGTGGCCGTAGGCGTAGCGCCAGGTCTTGCCTTCATAGTATCCGCCCCAGAACGGGTCCGTATCATCCAGATAATGTACCGATGCGATGATTTCATCGAAAGAGTATTTCGCCAGATGCGCGGCTATCTTGTCCCGTTCGCTTTTCTGTACGCCAATCTCAATGCCTTTGAAAACGTGGAAGTCCCGCGGGCATATGGCATTGACCTTATCAATTTCTGCATTTCTTGCCTCTACGTCGAACACTTCAGAAACGTATTCTTCGTACCGGGCCTTCATCGGAGGGACAAAGAAATCGCAATGGTCGGTGAAACATACTCCGGCCAGTCCCTTCCCGATAGCAGAATTCACAGTTTTCCCGACTGAGGTCCGACCTCCATCGAAAGAAAACTGTGAATGATTATGATTATCGTATAAACCTGTCATTTTTTAGCTGAGTCCGTCAATGTGGCCATCGACAACATCGATTCTCAGCGCCTGAGGAGATTTCGGAAGTCCCGGCATTCTGATGATGTCACCGGCGATGGCTACAATCATTTCCGCACCGGCATTGATAACAATATCCTTGATGTCGAACTCGAAGTTTTCAGGTGCGCCGTACATTTTTGCGTCCTGCGAGAACGAATATTGTGTCTTGGCGATGCAGACAGGGAACGCTGCATATTCTGTGCCTTCGATCTTGCCCATCATCTTGCGTGCTTCCGGACTGAACTCCACGTGGCCTGCACGATAGATTTCCTTGGCGACTTTCTCGATTTTCTTCTCGATACTGTCATTATCCTGATAGATGAAATGAACCGGCTCGGACGGCTTCTCGTCGATTGTCTTCACTACGAGCTCGGCGAGTTCCACAGCACCTTCGCCACCCTTTGTGAAGGCGTCGTTCAATGCGAACGGCACTCCGAGTTCAGCACAATGTTCGCGGACCATCTGGATTTCCTCGTCCCTGTCATCCCCGAATTTGTTGAAGCAGACGAGAACGCTCTGACCGAATTTGCGCATGTTCTCGATGTGTCGGTCCATATTGGCAAAGCCCTTTCTTACGCCTTCCTCAGAAGCTTCGCTGATCTTGTCCACAGGCACGTCGCCGTGCATCTTGAGTCCTCTCAATGTTGCCACGAGGATTGTCAATGCAGGGTTGAGGCCGCTCTTTCGGCATTTGATGTCGAAGAATTTCTCTGCACCGAGATCTGCGCCGAAGCCTGCCTCCGTAATCACATAGTCACCGTAAGTCATGGCCATTCTGGTGGCAATGATGGAGTTGCAGCCGTGTGCAATGTTGGCGAAAGGACCTCCGTGGATGAATGCCGGCGTGTTTTCGGTAGTCTGTACCAGATTCGGATTCATGGCATCCAGGAGGAGAGCCATAATGGAACCTGTTACTCCCATATCCTTGACTCTGAACGGCTTGTTCTCGAGAGTATATCCGAGAAGTATATTGTCAATCCTGCGTCTGAGGTCGTCCAAATCCTTTGAAAGACAGAGGATTGCCATGATTTCTGAAGCAGGGGTGATGTCGAATCCTGATTCCTGGACCAGGCCGTTGGTGTGAGGGCCGAGTCCGGTCACGATATGTCTGAGCGATCTGTCATTGACATCCAGAACTCTTCTCCACAGAATCTGTTTGAGACCGAATCCTTCTGCCTGATGCTGATAAATGTAGTTGTCAAGCAGGGCGGAAATCATGTTGTTTGCGGATGTGATCGCGTGGAAGTCTCCGGTGAAGTGGAGATTGATCTTTTCCATAGGCAGGATCTGTGCGTATCCTCCGCCGGCAGCGCCTCCCTTCATTCCGAAGCAAGGTCCGAGTGACGGTTCGCGCAGAGCAGCAATAGCCCGCCTGCCTATCTTGTTCAGTCCCAATGCCAGGCCTACGGATACTGTAGTCTTTCCGATTCCGGCCTTTGTAGGAGTGATGGCTGTCACGAGAACAAGTTTGCTCTTCTTGACTTTCTCTTCGTCAATCAATGTGAGCGGAACTTTTGCCATGTTTTTTCCATAAGGTTCCAAGTCTCCCTGAGGAATGCCGACTGATTCTGCTATCTCAGATATCGGCTTGAGCTTAATGCTCCTCGCAATCTCAATGTCTGATTTCATGTATGTAATGTGTGTTGTTATACCTCGCTAATTTAGTAATTATTGTGAAAAACTGAAATATATTTTACGTGTTTTTCTTTAAATCTGTTATTATTTTTGGATGAGTTTCCGCGAAAATTTATTAACTTTGGATATGGCTTCAGACAATGCGCATTTGCATTGTCAATGTACGTTTATTTTGAAACGATACCTCTATAGATGAAACTGAATATTGCAGCCAACTGCATTCGTGGGAACAAGCGCCGCAGCAACGAAGATATGGTTCTTGTCGGCGAGTCCTTCCTAAGGGATGGCAGCATTGACTTCTCAATAGATAATCCAGAACTTTTATTTGCGCTTGTGTCGGACGGCATAGGCGGTCATGACCATGGGGAGATGGCCAGCGAGTTCCTTTTGGGCCGGATTCGCGAGTCGATTTTGCCTGCCACCGATGTCGGCGGCGGGTTCCAATCCTGGATCCGTTCTGTCAATGCCGAAATGGAGTCTATCTCGAGCAGATTGGCAATGACCAGGCATATGGGCTGCACCTTGTCTGGGCTGATTTGGCAGAAAAACGTGGTGTGGGTTGTCAATGCAGGTGACAGCCGTACATACAGATTCCGGAACGGCGAACTTCTTCAGCTGACGGAGGACCACAATTTCAGACGTCGCTCTGGTTATAATTTCGGGCCTGACAGGTCGAAGCTCGTGAACTGTATCGGCGCCGGTGCCTCTGCTGAGGTGGATATCCGGGATATAAGTGGAGACGTCCAGTCAGGGGATGTCTTTCTGGTTTGCACCGACGGTCTTTATGAAATGTTGTCTGAACAGGACATTTTCAATGTAATTTCTGAAAATTTGGATTCCGCGGCTTCCGTGGCCCGTCTGACAGAGACAGCAGAAGCGGCAGGCGGGCGAGACAATATAAGTTTGGTTGTCGTCAAAGTAATTTAGGCCGATTCTCTATATAATATAGGTATATATATCAGTTGTTTTATGTCCATCATCTTCGGAGAATGGATTTTTAATTTGTCTTAAATTATTGAATATCAATGCTATGAAACGTATTACCGCAATTCTTTGCGTCCTCCGGCCGCATAAAGTCCGCCGTCGGAAAAATAATTTCCAATGCCGCAAGTCAATGACAGTGAGGGGTGTAAAATGATGCAGGAGGAGTGCGATATTAAGAAAATGTGAAAAAAA
>CAKUXR010000008.1 GCA_934700615.1 uncultured Bacteroidales bacterium | reverse complement strand
TCGACTTGCATGTGTTAAGCCTGCCGCTAGCGTTCATCCTGAGCCAGGATCAAACTCTTCTTTGTATATTTCTTATTTCTCAAGTTCAATCCGGCACTTATAATTTCCAAGAAATTAACGCTCTCGATTTTTTGTGTTTGGTACTTGCTTCCTTGTACTTAGTCTTTCAGTATTTTCAATGAACTACCGTTGTTTCTCAAACGGACTGCAAAGATACGCACTTTTTCTTTACCTCCAAATTTTTCTGGACTTTTTTTAACATTTTTCTGACTTTTTTCGTTTTAATAGCCAAAATCCGTCCGATTTCCATGACTTCACAAGATTTTCATGACAAATTCCGGCAACACAATAATCACTCACCTGCCGTCCATTTTCCACAGACAATTTCCATACACGCAAAATATTTTACACGGATTCTTATTAATTTTGCCCCATAAAAAGAAAAATCCATATGACTGACACCATTCAGAAACAAGTCACATTACGAGAGCTGTTTCTGGTTTTCATGAAAATCGGAGCATTCACCATAGGCGGAGGATACGCTATGATACCGCTTATCAAGAACGAACTCGACAGGAGAAAGTGGATAGGAGAGGATGAACTGCCGGACATAATAGCATTGGCCCAGTCCGCTCCCGGCATTCTCGCCGTCAACGTTTCCATCTTCACAGGTTATAAAATCAGAGGCATAAAAGGAAGCATAGCTGCAACTTTCGGATCCGTACTCCCCTCTTTCCTTATAATATTGGCCATAGCCATGGCATTCACCAATTTTCAGGACAATCCCGTCGTAATCCGCATATTCAAAGGAATAAGACCGGTCGTAGTATCATTGATAGCGGCACCGATGATATCAATGGCAAAGAAGGCAAATAACACCTGGTGGTCATGGGTCATCACCATTGTCAGCCTCCTGCTCGTCTCATTCCTGGAAGTCTCCCCTATATATATAATCGTAGTGATGATCGTCCTGGGAGTCACATTCGCCAAAGTCAAAGACAACATAAACAGAAGGAAATCATGACATTGACACTGCTCATACAACTGTTCGCGACGTTCTTCGTGATCGGAACATTCACATTCGGAGGAGGTTATGCCATGCTCTCCCTCATCCAGGGACAGGTCGTGACCGGACACCAATGGATAACCCAAAGCACATTCACGGACATTGTTGCCATATCACAGATGACACCGGGGCCGATAGGAATCAACTGCGCCACATACGTGGGCTATGACGTTGTAGCAAGCGCCACAGGCAGCCACTTTCTCGGCATAATCGGCTCATTCACAGCGACATTGGCATTGGTCCTACCATCCTTCATCATCGTTCTGGCATTGGTGAAATTCTATATGAAATTCCACAGCAACAGCATCTTCGAGGACACGATGAGCTGGCTCCGTCCATCGGTTGTCGGCCTCATCGGAGCCGCCGCCGTAATTATGATGTTCGACGCGTCCTGGTCCGGCATGCCGCTATTCTCGGATTTCAAGATCAATGTCATTGATGAAAACTTCCCAGACTGGAAGAGTTGGGCTCTGTTCGGCGCCGGCCTGCTAGCCTCACTTCTCTTCAAGATAGGGCCGATAACCATCATCATAGCCGGAGGCGTCCTGGGATTTCTGCTGTACTGATTCCCTCAGTGAAGGGACTTATCCTCGCCCTTACGGGCTCCAAAAGCGGTGTCCCACACTTGCGAAACTGGAATAAGCCAATACGGGCTGGCCACGTCATGCGGCCAGCCCGTGCTGTATCAGATAGCAGGAGACGGACACTGACGCCCGTCACTGGCTTTATTTCTGCTGTGAAGGCAATCCGTACTGTCCGAGGACATCACGGCTGTAAGTCATACCCATAGCATCGAAAATATCGAACGCGTGAGAAATCATTGACTCCTTGAATCTCTCATAATTCTTGTTCTCAGGCTGGCACCACTGAACCTCACTGAGAGCAGACATTCTAGGGAGAAGCATATACTCAAGATGCTCGACAGTAGGGATATACTCAGTCCAGAGATTGGCCTGCACACCGAGGACATGGATCTGCGCCTCTGCAGGAATTCCAGCGCAAGGCTCGCACTGGTAAACCTTCTCTACAGGAAGATATCCGCCGATTGCAAGAGGCTCGAGGCTCAGGGAATCTGACTGATAATGGTCGAAATACATATAGTCATTAGGGGTCATGATAACGTCGAATCCCTGCTTTGCAGCCTGGATTCCGCCCTCGGAACCACGCCATGACATCACTGTAGCACCCTCTGCCAGCTTTCCCTCGAGAATCTCATCCCAGCCGATAATCTTGCGGCCATGGTCATTGAGATACTTCTGAACCCTTGCAGTAACATAGTTCTGGAGATACTGCTCGGCGGCATGCTTGGAATCAGACTTGAGCCCGAGCTCCTTGATACGCTTCTGGCAAGCAGGGCAGGTCGCCCAAGCCTTCTTAGGGCACTCGTCACCACCGATATGAATATACTCTGAAGGGAACATCTCCATAACCTCGTCGAGAACACCCTCGATGAATTCGAAGGTAGTCTCCTTACCAGGGCAAAGCACTTCGTCAGCAATACCCCAAACAGGTCTCACGGTATAAGGACCGCCTGTACAACCGAGTTCAGGATATGAAGTCATGGCAGCAACCATGTGTCCAGGAAGGTCAATCTCAGGAATTACGGTAATACCGAGGTCAGCAGCATAAGCAACGACATCCTTGATTTCCTCCTGAGTATAGAATCCGCCGTAACGTGTATGGTCAAACTCATCCCAATTCTTGCCGATCATAGTGCTGTCTCTCCACGCACCTACTTCAGTAAGCTTAGGATACTTCTTGATTTCGATTCTCCAACCCTGGTCCTCAGTAAGATGCCAGTGGAATCTGTTCAGCTTATAGGCAGCCATTACATCCAGGTAACGCTTCACCTCATTCACATCGAAGAAATGGCGGGCAACATCGAGATGCATACCTCTATAGGCAAAACGAGGCTTGTCCTTGATGGAAACGCAAGGAAGCACCCAATTCGCACCACTTGAGGCAGTCTTTCCGAAATATGCGGCAGGGAGCATCTGGCCGATGGACTGGGTCGCAAAACGGAATCCGTCCACAGATGAAGCCTGAATCTTCACGCCCTGAGGAGTAACATCCAGATAATACTCTTCAGGAGCAAGTTCCTTATTCAAAACAAATTCGATGCACTTACCCTTCGCATCAGCATTGACCTCCGTCTTCTTTCCGGTAACGGTAGTCAGTCTCTGCGCGAAAGTGTTGGCCCACTGAAGAGAAGCTTCGTCGAGTGCCGCATCGGCCTTGACAGGCACACCGGCCACCTTGAACTTGCCGTTCTGCACTTCAATGCTCTCCGGGCATGGGATAATACGAGGTTCAGGAACTTTGGCACAGCTGGCAGCAACGAGGCATACCGATGCCAAGATAGTCACGAGTTTCAAATTCATGATTGTATTTTGTGTTATTGGTTATTTCGCAAATTTAGGCATTAATGCCAGCTTTTCCAAATCGCGCGGAGGCGCAGGAGGAAGGTCAATGCCAACCTGACGCTCCGTTCAATGCCTGCCGGCAGGGGTTTTGTCAATGCTACTCCGCAGCCGAGAGGGCAAGGCGGTAGCGGCCGCGCAGAATACCCAGACAGCCAAGGCCATAGACGCCGAGAAGGACCGTGTGCAATGCAAGTTTGAGGATGACTTTCCCGGCGGAAGCCGTACCGATATTGACTCCCGGGAAGACGAAATCATCGAGCAGCATTGACGCGACACAAATCACGGCAATCACGGCGAAAATTGCGCAAATGCGCTTCCAACTGTACGGTATCGGGTAGTGACGCGCTCCGAGCACAGCGCTGATTATGAACATGACGAGATAACTTGCCAGATGACCGAACGCCGCCGCCCAGAACGAGAAACGGGGCATGAACAGGACATTGACAATGATGGTCACGAGCAGTCCCGCGAAGGTAATCCAAATCGCCATGCCAGTCTTGCCGGAAAGCTTGTACCACATGGAAACATTGAAAAGCATGCCGAGCAGCATGTACGAAAGGAGCATGATCGGAACGACGCCCATGCCGGAGCGGAAGTCCTTTCCTATTATCAATGCGAATATGTCAAGATAGAGAAATACTCCGAGAAGGATGAGTCCGCAGAATGCCGTAAAGTATTCCATGACAATGGCATAAAGCTGTCTGGAGCCTTTGTTCTGTGCCCTCTGGAAGAAGAACGGCTCGGCAGCGAAACGAAACATCTGGATGAACAGGTTCATTATCACGGACAGTTTCACTGCCGCCTGAAAGATACCCAGACTCGACCGCCACGCCTCAGCATTGGTGTCCAGATAACGGAACAGAATCCTGTCCAGGAAATCATTGATGATGCCGGGAAGGGCAGCCACCATCAGCGGGATGGAGTATGTCAGCATCTGACGGAGGAGTTTGCGGTCAAACTCGAATGAGAACCTGAGAAGGTCCGGGATGAAGAGGATTCCGCAGACCATGCTGCTTATCAATATCGCGAAAATCACGTATGTGAAATCCGGCGTCGGGGACACGAAATGTCCCATAAATGACGATACATGAGCAGGATACCAGAAGAACAGCACCATATTGGCCACAGTCTCGGTAAGAATCTTCACGGTCTTGAATATGGCGAATTTGAAGGCCTTGTGTTCCTGACGGAGCTTGGCGAAGAGGATCGCAGTGATGCAGTCCAGCGCCAGAATTCCACCTACATATATTATGCAGTTCTCAAATCCCGCATAGCCCAGGGCAGAGGCAATCTGTCCCGAAAAGACTATCATCAATGCCAGGAAGGAGAAACTGACTCCCGTCACCACGCCCAACGCATTGGAATACACCGCTCTGGGATTCACTCCTTCCTTGTTCGCGAAGCGGAAACATCCGGTCTCCAGACCGAGGACCAGAACCACCTGAAGTACAGCGATGTATGCCATGAATTCCGTAACGACGCCATAGCTCGATGTCGTGAGCAGGCGTGTATAGAACGGCACGAAAAGAAAGTTGATAATTCTGGCCAGAATCGTACTCAAGCCATAGATGGCGGTCTCCCCCGCGAGTTGTTTCAATGGATTTCCCATCAGTATCTCCTTAAATTTTATACAAAATTAACGTTGTTTTTGAAAACTTGAAACTTTCTCTTATTTTTGGAGGATATGATGGAAAATCATTAAACATCTATAGTTATGAAATCTAACATTATTTTCAAATCAATGGTCTGCCTTGCAGCTGCTGCAGTTGCCGTAGGATGCGGCAATCAGAAGAAAAAGGCTGAGGCTGAGAAAGCGGCGGAACAGGCAAGACTGGATTCATTAAAACAAGTCGAAATGATCGAAAAACAGAAAGCAGCAGGAGATCTCATGTCAAGACTCCCTGAGGAGCCGGTGTTCGATATCGTCACCAGTCTCGGTACTATCAAAGTGAAGCTTTACAGCAAAACCCCTAAGCACAGGGCCAATTTCGAGAAACTTGCTCTGACAGGATTCTATGACAGCCTTCTCTTCCACAGAGTCATCAACGGCTTCATGATCCAGGGCGGAGACCCATATACGAGAGACACCACCATGGCTGACAAATATGGCCAGGGCGGTCCGGGATATACCATCCCTGCTGAATTCGTTCCTGAATACAAGCATCTTAAGGGAGCTCTTGCCGCTGCCAGAAGAGGTGACGCAGCCAACCCTGCAAAAGAGTCGTCAGGCTCGCAGTTCTACATCGTCCAGGACGAGAGCACCTGCGCACAGCTCGACGGAGACTACACCGTATTCGGACAGACAGTGGACGGGTTCAATGTCATTGACAAAATCGCCGCCGTACAGACAAATCGCCGCGACCGTCCAGTCACTGACGTCCGCATCATCTCCATCAAAGTAGATCCTGAGTCAATGCCGGCAGACCCTGCTCCGGCAGCTGACAGCACAGCAACTTCTACTGATACAACAGCGGAAAAATAAAAAATTTACTACAAAAGCGCCATTTTGAATAATAAATGGCCAATTTTTACCAACGATTCCTATACTATCGGCACGGATATTGCAATAATACCAGTCGAATAGTTTTTTCATAGGTTAAGTTTTAGGTTAGAATTGCGTACGGCTTGCGATGTGAATCGCGAGCCGTACATCTTTTATACAGGTACCGGCCGCGACCGGCATCGGCGTCACTGGCAACATTGACCATAGACAAGAGATACAGTCGGACCCGGACTTCCGTTCTGCCATCTGACAGAAACAGGAGCCCGGGCCCGATTTCAGTTATTTGTTCCGAACTGGCGGAACTATGTTATCCAAGTTTCGCGAATACGAAGCTTGAACTATGTTATTTCTTGTCTCTGGTAATAGAGAACTCTACCATGTCGAATTCGTCCGCACCACCGAGAATCTTTCCGGTAGAATCGGTAAATCCATAAGCCATGGTCTGGACTTCATACCATTTCTTGTCCACTTCGAAGAAGGCTGGTGACATGCCAAGGCTCTCCTGAGTACCATTGTCACGAACCGTAGCACTATAGATTACTTTGTCATAATCAGACAAGTAGTTCTGACCTGCATACTGAAGAACCGCCATGAATCTGAGCTGGGCATTTCCCTCCGATGTTTCTACATCCGAAATGAACTGATTTCCATAGATGTCCATTTTCTTGGTAGCCCTGTTGTATTTTGCGATGAACGGGTGTGTCTCGCCAATCGTTTCTGCAGACCATCCGTAAACCTTATAGCTGTCATTGACAACAGACTGTTCGATTCGCAGGTTATAGGTCAATGGCGTCTTGTAGTCTTTAGATGATTTTCCCGTCACTGTCCAGTTTCCGAGGAATGCAAGATATTCAGCCTCAGGATTGGAGGTGTCAGGCTCTTCGTCAAGAGTAGCGGTAGCCTTTGCAAAATAATACTTATCATTGTGATTTATCAGTATGCCGAAGAAGTACTCTGTACCAGGCTCGAGGTCATTAGCAATTCTGGTGAACGACTTCTTGGATTCCAAATCATCCGCTTCGTTTTCCTGGAGAGGCGGCAGAATATACATAAGGTACTCTGGTGTAGTCGCAAGCAGTTCTTCCGGAGTTGAAACGCCAAAGCCTGCCAATGTCGCATCAAATGTAGCTTTAGGCATCAATGTGGCAAAAACTCTATCAACATTGATATCACCGAAGTTCTTCAGAGAAACCTGAACCTTCATAGTGTAATAGCTGTAGTAGTTCTGGGCAGGGCTGTCATACGGAGCCATGTCAATCTTGATCTCAGGCTGAGGGACAGGCGTGGTATATTCCTTGGTCTTGATGAAGGTGTCGCCATCTACAGTAACGCCGAGAATGGCAAGAGTATAGGAAGCGCCAGCGTCAACTCCCCAAGAATCCGTGTAGGTATTGCCTGCACCGAGTGCATACTCATAAAGGAAGTTCTTCAGATCATCACCATAATCCTCGCCGAACTTCTGCTTGAATTGCTCAGTAGGATAGAGATCATAGTAAATATAGCTAATTTTGCTCTCGTCGAATGACATTCTGACAGCAATCTTGTCGGTAGTAACGACCTCGTCGGTAAATTCGATATCACCGCTGCCGTTTCCATAAGGAGGAAGAGTAACCTCTACAGCCTCAGGATTGCCATTCCAGCCTGTCTCACCGTCGATGTAGCTGAACAGCAACACGTATTTCTGGCCTCCGAGAAGCTTCACGGTCTGGTTTCTGCGCACGTTCTCCTCGCCGTTTTTCCATGTAACAATCTGCGGTCCGGTACCTTCTGAACCATAGTCTGCAAGCATGTTCCAGATAAAAACCTTCAAATCAAACTCTGAACCTTCATCCTCCATAGCCTTGGCAAGCTGATGGTTAAAATACCAACCTTCGAGATATGCATGCTGATATGTCTCGCCGTCATTTACATTGATAGTATATGAAAGGCTTGTCTTAGTAGGCTCGCCTGCGACCAGATGGACAGGAATCGCGGTAGTCGTCACCTTGATGGAATCAGTCTCACTGTAGAGAGCGCCACCCTTTGCCGCAGCAAAGATCCAGTAGGTCTTCTCCGGCTCAAGTTCCTCAAGTGTTACCGAAAGCGGCTGCGTATATTCAGCAGACGTTCCGAGAGAAAAGACATACTCCGGTGTCTGAAGTTTGGCACCCTCCTGAGGATCATTGGTGCAATAATAGGAAACCACGTCCGCATTGACACCGGTCAACAAGAACGAAATCGTCTTGTCAGCAGCGCTTACAAGCTGGATGTCAACCTTCGGTACCGGAGGTTTCGGAGTCGGATTTTCTTCCTTGCAGGCCAACACTGAGAGTGCTGTCAATGCAACCATGAAGACATTGAATAACTTTTTAATCATTTGTTTAATATTTTAGTTATAAAAACATTCTGGTCAGTCCAGCCCCAAATATAGGCATTTTTTCCTCACCAGCCGCACATATAGTTCTTTTTTGCGAGTTTTTGACACTTCTCCGCCTCCTACATTTCAAAGGAAATTTTGCAGTTACACGGCAATTTTATAAATTTGCATGATTAAATGTCTGACTATAATAATTTTATAATATTTTTATGGCAACAACAGCTGATTTCAAAAACGGAATGTACCTTAATTTCAACGGCAAACCATGCATGCTTGTTTATTTCCAGCATGTAAAGCCGGGAAAAGGTCCAGCATTCGTAAAGACTAAACTTCGCAACCTCGAGAACGGACGTATCCTTGAGAATACTTTCACCGCCGGTGCAAAAGTCGATACTATCAATGTCGAGAGACGTCCTTACCAGTTCCTTTATGAGGACGAGGACGGATTCAACTTCATGCACGAGGAGACTTTCGAGCAGATCCACCTTCCTAAGGATGTCGTAGAGAACGCAGACCTCATGAAAGAAGGACAGCACGTGGAGATGATGTTCGTAGTGGACGAGGAGAGATGCCTCACCTGCGAGCTTCCTACATACGTAACTCTCCAGGTCACATACACAGAGCCTGCAGTGAAGGGCAACACCGCTTCTACCAGCGCCCTCAAAGAGTGCACACTCGAGACCGGAGCGAAGATCATGGTTCCTCTCTTCATCAACCAGGATGACGTGATCACCGTGAACACCACAGACCGTTCATACGGCCAGCGCGTCTAATCACGAGCACTGTCAATGTTACCCGGCCTGACGGCCCGAGTTTCATTGTCCATCATATAGGCATTTCAAATGTTTGCGGTCTCCGCAGCATCTGAAATGCTTGTTTTCATTTATTCCACCCGCGAAAGTTCCATTCTAGAATAATATTTGCTATATTGTGCTAAATGGGCATAAGCCAAGAAAACTTAAGAGAATTATTGACATGAAAATACTTGTAGTTGATGACGAGAGAGCCATCAGAAACTCTCTGAAAGAGATTCTGTCTGATGAAGGATATAACGTTGATGTAGCGGAAGACGGACCCACTGCCATTGACATGGCCGAGAAAGAAAGGTACGATGTCATTTTCTGCGACATCAAGATGCCGAACATGGAGGGAACTGAGGTTCTGGAAAAGCTCAGGACTGACGGAGTAGATTCTGCAATAATCATGATATCAGGCCACGGCGACATTGACACTGCCGTAGAATGTATCAAGAAGGGGGCTTTCGATTTCATCCAGAAGCCTCTCGACCTCAACAGGATTCTCATCACCATCAAGAACGCGACCGAGCGCACCCAGATCATTACCGAGAACACCAATCTCAAGAAGAAGGTTTTCGGAAAACAGATGATTGGCGAGTCCGCTCCGATTCTCCATTTGCGTGAAATGATAGAGAAGGTCGCTCCGACTGATGCCAGGGTTCTCATCACCGGCCCGAACGGTTCTGGAAAGGAACTCGTAGCCAGAAGCCTTCACCAGCAGAGCAACAGGAGCGCGATGCCTTACATTGAAGTAAACTGCGCGGCCATTCCGTCAGAACTCATTGAAAGTGAACTGTTTGGACACGAAAAGGGAGCTTTCACCTCCGCCATCAAACAGCATAAGGGCAAGTTCGAGCAGGCTGACGGCGGCACATTGTTCCTGGATGAAATCGGCGACATGAGCCTCGCCGCCCAGGCAAAAGTTTTGAGAGTCCTCCAGGAGAAGAAACTCTCCCGCGTCGGCAGCGACAAGGATATCGAGGTCGATGTCAGAGTCATAGCCGCCACCAACAAGGACCTGAAGGCCGAGATAGAAAAGGGCAATTTCAGGGAGGACCTCTATCACCGTCTCAGTGTCATCGTTCTCCACGTTCCGTCCCTGGACGAGCGTAAGGATGACATCCCGATGCTGGTCAACTATTTCATCGACCAGGTCAGCAACGAGTCAGGAATGCAGCCGAAATCCATCAGCGACGATGCCATGAAGATGCTCCAGGACCGCAGCTGGACCGGAAACATCCGTGAGCTCCGCAACGTGGTCGAAAGGCTCATGATTCTCGGCGGCAACCCCGTCACCCCTCAGGACATAAAAGATTACGTGATTTTCTAAGGAAATCTATTTGGCGGCTTCTTTGGCCGCCATTATTGCCGCATGCTCGGCGCGGGCCTTCTCGACGGCAGGCGAACGCTTGAGGATGAAGCCGGAACTCAGGTACTTTGTACGGACATCCTCGTCGTTTGCCAACTTCTCCGGCGTGCCGGACTGAAGAATCGTACCCTCGTAAAGAAGATAGGCCCTGTCAATGATAGCCATCGTCTCACCGACATTGTGGTCAGTGATGATGACACCGATATTCTTGTACTTGAGCTTCGCGATAATATACTGGATATCCTCCACCGCAATCGGATCGACACCGGCAAAAGGCTCATCCAGAAGAATGAACTTCGGGTCAATGGAAAGGGCACGGGCAATCTCGCAACGGCGGCGCTCGCCACCTGAAAGCTGGATACCGAGGCTCTTGCGGACCTTGGAAAGATTGAACTCGTCAATGAGGGACTCCAGGCGGTCACGCCTTTCGGCCTTTGTCATATTGGACATCTCCATGACGGACATGATATTGTCCTCCACGGACATCTTCCTGAAGACGGAAGCCTCCTGCGGGAGATAGCCCACGCCCTTCAGAGAGCGCTTGTACATAGGCAAATCCGTAATGTCCTCATCATCAAGATATATCCTGCCGCCATTCGGAACAATCTGTCCCGTAATCATATAGAAGCTTGTAGTCTTACCTGCTCCGTTAGGTCCGAGGAATCCCACGATCTCTCCCTGCTGCACCTCCATCGACACACCCTTCACGACAGTCCTCACACCATATTTCTTTACAAGATTTTCACAACGAAGTTTCATCTTTTCTAGTATTTACTTGACATCCAGGTCAAAATCCTTGACCAGATTCTCGATTTCCTTATTAGCGGCCATCATCGCCTTCGCCTTGTCCTCCGGCATATAGACCTTTTTCTCAACTTTCTCTTCAGGCAGCACCTGTACGCCGAGCCTTACCCCGGTACTTTCCGTCAGACGCTGAAGTTTTCCTTCAAGTTCACGGAGAAGTTCCTGCTCCACCCAGTTCTTCTGGGCAACATTCTGCACAAAGAACTCCAGGAGCTTATACGAGCCCTTGTCCGAAACTACCACACCGGTAGATTCCAGGGTGGAATACAGCCTCGGCCTTGACTTGTACTCAGGCGGAAGCTTCTTCCATGCATCCTTGATTTCCTGGTCATCAGGAATCCTTCCGGACAAACCACGGTTATCTGCCACGACGGTCTCCTTCTCATCAGTGGACTCCTCTATCGCATCCAAGGACAATGAAGCCGCCTTGGAAGCACGTTTTCTTCTCGGAGCCGGCTGGGGAGCCGGACTTTCAGCAGGCGCAGACTCCTCGACGACAGGTGCCGGAGACTCCGCGGCAGGCGCCTCATCCTGAGCAACTTGCGGAGTCTGAGAGTCTTGGGCCGCCGGCTGGGACGCGGCCGCGGCAGCTGTCGCCTTCGCAGGGCGGGTCGCCGGAACCGGCTGCGGCGCAGGCTGTTTCAATGATACCGGACCTCCCGTGAGGAAGCACAGTTTCATCAATGCGAATTCGATATGCAGACGAGGGTTAATGCTCTCCTTATAACCGACCTCACACTGTGAAGTCACGGCAAGGGCATCATAAATGAACTGCAGGGAGCACCTGTCCGCCTGCTCTTTATATTTGAGTTTCAATGAGTCAGGGAATTCCAGCAAAGAATCCAGGGCACCGCTTTTGGCCACCATCAGATTCCGGAAATGGTCACTCAGGGATGACACGAAATACAGCGCATTGAAACCCTTGGAGAGGATGCTGTCGAACTCCAGGAGCGCGGCAGCGTAATCATTTGCCAGCATTGACTCGGTAAGGCGGAAAGAATACTCATAGTCCAGGACATTGAGATTCCTTATGACATCCTCATACTTGATGTCAGAGCCGCAGAACGCGACAGTCTGGTCGAATATGGTGAGCGCGTCACGCATTGCTCCGTCTGCCTTCCTGGCCACGATATGGAGGGACTCGTCATCGACATTGATATTTTCCTTGGTGGCGATAGCCCTGAGATTGCGGACAATGTCAGGGATGCTTATGCGGTTGAAATCATAAGTCTGGCAACGAGAAAGGATGGTCGGCAGAATCTTATGCTTCTCGGTGGTAGCCAGAATGAAGATGGCATGTGCAGGCGGCTCCTCAAGAGTCTTGAGGAAGGCATTGAACGCGGACTGCGAAAGCATATGGACCTCGTCAATGATAAACACGCTGTACCTTCCGATCTGCGGAGGGATCTGCACCTGCTCCATCAATGCCTTGATGTCATCGACGCCGTTGTTGGAGGCAGCGTCAAGCTCGTGGATGCAGTATGAGCGTCCCTCACGGAAAGAGACACAGGACTCGCACTGGCCACACGGCTCCATGTCAGCAGTAGGATGCTCACAGTTTATAGTCTTGGCAAAGATTCTCGCCGCACTTGTCTTACCCACACCTCGCGGCCCGCAGAACAGATAGGCATGCGCAAGTTTGCCTCTCACGATGGAATTCTTGAGAGTGCGGACTATATTGTCCTGCCCTATCAGGTCCTCGAAAGAATCAGGACGATATTTTCTGGCAGAAACTATGTATTGCGAACTTTCTGGCATATATCAAGTTATTTCATCCGGCATATGGCCGGATACTACAAATGTACGTATAAATAATCAAAAACAGGTTCCAAAGTTTCCGGAAAATTACTAAGTTTGTAAAAATGAAATGATATGGCACCTGCATTGAAATATATCGTAAGAGCGATAAAATACTTCTTCTACTTCAGTATCATCATGATTGTCATCATGTCCATCCTCGTCCTGGCCCACGTGGTGGACGGGAACATCGAGACAATGTTCCGTGACGGATACAATTCCCTCTGGGAAATAGGCCTGATGTTTGCAGCAGTTTCAGCGGTATATCCGGTCTTCGGTTTTGTAAAGAAATACGCAGTGATACCTGGAGAATACAGCGAAATCCGCCCGACCGTCATCAAGTACATGGAATCTAAAGGATACAAGCTCGAACACGAAGAAGGCGAAAACATGACATTCCGCAACAGACTGTTCATCAATAAGTTGAGCCGGATGTACGAAGACAGGATCACATTCACCAGAGAACTCGGCGGTTTCTCGGTAGAGGGCCTCAGGAAAGATACGATACGTATCATCTACGGCCTCGAGAACGCATTCAGAAGCGAATAACCCGCGGGGACCCGCGTCCCTGCACAAACCATAACAGATATGAATGAAGCATTAAAGACTGTCGCCAGATTTTCCGACCCGATGAGTGCGGAAATCACTGCCGGTATGCTTAATTCAAACGGCATCCCGGCTGAAGTTTTCGGTCAGACATCATCCTACCCGTCCATCAATGCTGCCATTGACAGCATCGAGGTAAAGGTCAATGCCGATGATTACGAATCAGCCAAGAAGCTTTTGGCCGCAAATGAAAGTGCGGAGTAGAACTCCTCTCCGTAAGCTGCTATAAGAGGTTCGCGTAGAAATTCATATACGCGGACCTTTTCTTTTTTGCCCTTCTCGAACGCATCCTTGCAGATGTCCCATCTGTGCAGGTTCAAGGCATGTTTCCCATTGGAAAGTTCTGTCACACGTATCGGATAGAGCCAGCACGAAATCGGCTTGCGGAACTTGCATTTTCCGGCGAACCAGCTGCGCTCTATGGCACAGAAACAGTTCTTGTTCTCATCGAAAAGAGTATATGCACATTCCTCGGTTCCCGGACATAGAGGAGTCACGATATCCCCGTCAATGTCAATGTTGAAGAAGCCTTTTTCTTCGATTACCTTCCGGCCTGTCTCCTGCATGAGCGGAGAAAATACAGGATAGGCCTCCTCGATTTTCTCTATTTCTTCTTCCTTCATGGGAGCCCCGCTGTCTCCGATGATACAGCAGCAGCCCTTGCACTTTTCATAATCACAGGCAAAGTATTCAGTAATGACTTCCTCTGAAACGAGACAGTCCCCTATCTCGAAAATTGTTCCGAATCTGTTATCTTTCATTGATTTACGTTTTTAAGCGAATCTGCAGGCGGCACGATGTTCACCGTACTATCGGCATTGACGGAAACCGAATCACGCTGCTGGAGCATCAGCGAATCTTTGGCTTGGACTGATGTCGAATCTGACGCGATTGTCGGCATTTCTCCGTCAGGAAGCACAAGTGTCTTGACACTTTCCTTGAGTTTCAACGGCTTAGGCAGGAACGGTATCAGCTTCTGGAATTTGGCCGAATCGAGCCAAGAAGGCCTGCAGGCGGTCGTGTCAATGCCGAGGACGCGGAATCCGTCAAGGGCAATGCCCAGAGAATCGGCTGCCGGCACAAGCTTTATGTCGATGTCATCATCCACCTCAGGAGCTGTGATTTCCAGACCTCTGTCTTTTTCCGGTTTCTTTTTGACCGCACATGAAGCAGTCCTTCCTGAAGCCATGAGGCCGAGCACATTGTTCACCGTCTCCACGGTAACATCATTGATTTTTTCCTTATATCTCGTCACAAGATCTTTTCCGTAGGAGTATCGCAACACCAGCATTGACATTATCATGTCCGGATCGGTAAGTCTCGCCTCGATGGATTTCTGGAGGATGGACCTGTAGACCGAAAGGTCTGATGATGAGACAGATGCATTGTTCAGCGTACTGCGGAGCCGCGATACGACTTCTTCCACGGAGTCTATCTGGACAAGCGATGCAGGGATTCCCGGACGCCATGACATTGATGCATGCAGCCTGAAATTGAACCTCTCTTCAGGGAACATCACGAAATCCCAAGATGAGGTGCCGTTCCAGCCGCATTCCGCAAGGGCTCTGGACATTTCGTCCTGAAGGGCCATCGCTGCGACATATGAGGACATGAAATTCGCCGCAGTATAGGTCAATGGTGCAGAGACCCCGAATTCAAGTTCATCCCTGTCCCCGATTTTCACCATGGAGGCATTGCCTGAGCCGGTCTTGAACTGCACGCGGGACCTGAATGTGGATACCTTTTCTGTACTGAACCCGCCCAGGTCGCGGCAGAGGTCCTTTTTCAATGTAAATTCATCGAAGTCCCCAACGATGATAAGCACGCCGTCGTTCATCTTCGAGAACTCACTGGCATAGAATTTCTCGGCACGTTTCTGGAAATCGTCGGCCAGTACCATAGGGCGCTTATATGAAGAGCAAGTGTTGGACGGGAACATGAGACTGTCCAGGGAGGCATCCATTGAAGTTCCCCTCAACATCCTGATTTCCTGACATTTGCGGTAATAGTCATAAGCACCTCTGTTCATGCTCCTGTTTTCAGCAAGGGAATAGAGGGAGCGGAGCAGAAGATGGAGTTTGGAAGAAGGTGCGGCACCGCTGATTCTGAAATCAGACATGGTGACCTCTCCTTTCATTGATATTCCATTGGCGGACAACATGTCGGCGAACTGCCAGCAGGTCTGTCCCGGGACGTCGTACAGGCCGAGCATGTCCGAGACATACGCGCCCTCTCCCGGTTTCAGCCCGGGCACAAGTGAATAGCCGCCTTTCAGCAGCCACATGTAGTGGAACATTCCGGTCTTCGGAAGATTCTTGAAGATGACTCTGAGCCCGTTGTCGAATGTCCAGACCTGTCCGCCTGAAAGAGGCTCCGGTGCAGTCGTCTTGATTTTCAGCTTGGAACCGGATTTCTTAAGTTTCAATGTATCGCTGTAGCTGACATTGTACGGAGCGGCAATCTTGGTTATCCACGACTTCGAGAACACCTTTTCTATATCTTCCTTGGCAGATGTCCTGCATTCCAATGTCAGATTATGATTCTTGTCGAGCAGGGCAAACACGAAGTTGTTGAAGAGTTTGGCGCCGAGGTCGTCCTGAATGTTCTTGGTCAGGAAGAAGTCCATGCTCTTGGCAGCGGATGCCAAAGACGAGCCGTAGAGATATGATGAAATGCACTGGTCAATATAGCGGGTATTGTTTATGACATCTCCGCTGTAATCTCGCTTCATGTTCATTATCAGCTCATTCTGGGCGTCCCTATACTCCTCGGGAACTGCGCCGTAAGTATCGAGATTTGCCAATGTCACTGAAAGCACCGCTGCGGCTTCATTGAGATACTTGTCAGATGTCACTATCTCGATGCGGTACTTTTCATTGTCTCCGGTATCCTTGCTGCTGACATAAGAATATTTCACGTCAGCCACAGGGATGTCGGCAGCCCTCAGTGCTTTTGCTAACCGCTTTTTCAATATGATGCCAAGTTCCGATGCGAATTTCTGTGACACAAGAGGCTGCACAGTATTCATATTGCCCTCGGGTGTCCTCGGGGATGAGTATTCCACAGCCACGGACGACAAGCCTTTGACATCGGACTCGAGGTATCTGTATATAGGTGTCGATGAGCTCTTCCATCTGTATGGCTCACGCGGTTCAGGAGTCTTGCCCTTGGTCACCAGCATTGACAACATGTTCATCTTGTTCAATACGGCACCGGCATCGACATCTCCGGAAATCACGATTGCGCGGTTCTGCGGGGCATAGCCTCCTCCGATGTAGTCTGCCTGCATCCCGATTATGTCGAACACCATGAGCAGGGTGGAGTCCACGATGTCTTTCGAGCGTGAAAGTTCCAGACCCGAGAACCTGTATATGGTAGCGTCAGGATAGCTTTCCACGTATCCGGAAGGTCCTGGCCAAATGCAGTTTCTGGAGAGATAGCTGAACGGCGTGTCCGAACGGAAATGAGGCAGCATTGTCAATGACCCCATCGCATGGACGGCGGTGGAGCCTGCGGTCAACGGTGTCTCGTCCCCGAATCCGCTTTTCTGGACCAATGCGATGTCGGCCTTGCCTTTCTCCGTATGATTGGTGACAAGGTAGTAGGCGATGCCGTTGTCCAGCATGCCTGTCTTTATCTGCGGTGCGACCGGAAGTGACGGGAGATCCGCCGCTGGCATCATTATTGAAATGACCAGCAGGGCGGACGTTAAAAGGATTCTGTATATATTGTTCGTCATAATCAAAGGTAACTTATGCAAAATTAAGATATTTTTATTACTTTTGCCTAAATGCATTTAAGGATATGCACTTCTTACTAATGCAATTCCATCGGATGCATACATCAAAAACTATACGAAAACAACTAAAAACATTGATAACATGAAAAAAATCGTTCTAGCAATGGCGGCTTTCGCCTTCTCATTCGGCGTAATGTCCGCACAGGATTTGGCAACAGCTACCGCAACTTACAACAGCGGTGCAGAGGCTCTCACAATGGGTAACAAGACCAGCGCATTGGAGTATTTCCAGAAGGCCCTCACAATGGCCCAGTCTCTCGGCGATGAGGGTGCTGACGTAGTTACAAACTGCAAGAGCGCCATTCCTTCAGTTATTCTTTCTATCGGAAAAGACTTCTACAACAATAAGGACTTCACAAACGCAAAGGCCAAATTCGAAGAGGCAATCAAGGTTGCCGGCGAGTATGGCAATACAGATATCGTTGACGAGGCTACAGGTCTCCTTCCTACAGTCGCAAAGAGAATCGCTCTCGGCAAGGTCAATGATGCCATGAAGGCCAAGGATGTCGCAGGTGTGCTTGCAGCATACGAAGAGGCTATCGCCATCGACACCACAGATGCCAACACTGCTCTCAAGTATGGCCAGTTCCTCGGCAACGCAGGCAAATATGACGATGCAGTGAAGTATCTCGAGATGGCTGCCCGCAATGGTCAGGAAGCTAACGCGAAGTCAGTTCTTTCTACCACATTCCTCAAGAATGCAGCTGCCCAGCTCAAGGCCGGAAAATATGCAGACGCAGTAGAGCTTGCAGAGAAGGCCAACAGCTACAAGGAGAACGCCCAGGCATATCTCGTTGCAGGTCAGGCTTCCCAGAAGGCCAGCAAGAACGCCAATGCAATCAGCTATTTCGAGAAATACCTCGAGGCTGCTCCTACAGCAAAGAATGCAGGTGCAATCGCTTTCACAGTAGGTGCCCTCTATCAGCAGGCAGGCAACAAGGCCAAGGCTCTCGAATATTACAAGAAGGTCGAGAACGACCCTCAGTTCGGTGCTCAGGCAAAGCCGCTCATCGCTTCTCTCAGCAAATAATTTCAGCCGGGTCCGCTTAGGCGGAGGCCTGACTTCCTAAATAATCACAACATGACTGATCTGGAACTCCTGGCTCCGGCAAAGAATATAGAAATCGGCATCGCGGCAATAGACTGCGGTGCCGATGCCGTCTATATTGCAGGGCCGGCATTCGGTGCCAGGCAAGCGGCAGGCAACAGCATGGATGACCTTGCTGCCCTCTGCAGGTATGCCCACAAATTCGGGGCACGAGTCTTCATGACTTTGAATACCATATTGTTCGATGATGAACTGGACGAGGCATATTCGCTGATGTGTCAGGCGGAAGATGCCGGCATCGACGCCATCATTGTCCAGGACCTTTCAGTCATGCGCATGGCCGACGGAGGCCCGGACGGAAATGGACGGAGACTTGGGATTCCGCTTCACGCTTCTACCCAATGCGCCATAAGGGATCCGGAGAAGGCCCTGTTCTATAAGCAGCTGGGATTTTCGCGGCTGGTACTGGAGAGGGAACTTTCACTCACGGACATCCGTAAAATCAGAGAGGCCACAAGCTGTGAAATCGAATTCTTCGTACATGGCGCGCTCTGTGTATGCTACAGCGGCCAATGCTACATGTCAGAGTGCATTTCCGGCCGCAGCGCAAACCGCGGAGAGTGCATACAGGCATGCCGGTCTCTTTACAATCTCGTGGATTCGTCCACAGGAAAGGTCCTGGTCAGGAACAAGGCTCTCCTTTCGCTCAAGGATTACAATCTCCTGGGCCGCGTGGAGGACCTCGCGGAAGCAGGCGTTTCTTCTTTCAAAATCGAGGGGCGCCTCAAGAACATCTCCTATGTCCGCAATACTGTAACCGCATATTCAAGAGCCCTTGACAAACTGGCAGATTCTCATCCGGACAAATACAGGCGCGCGTCTTTCGGCCGCATCCAGGGAGGATTTACACCGGATCTTGCAAAGACATTCAACCGAGGCTACACCGAGTTGTTCCTAGACGGCCACAGGGGAATGTGGTCAAGCATGGACACGCCTAAAGGAATGGGCGAAATCGCAGGTGTGGTCAAGTCCATCGTGCCCTGCGGCAAGAATGAAGTCCTCATTACCCTGAGACCTCATAGCCAGGCAGGTTCAGCGCAAGCACCAAAGAGCAGCCGTAACGACTCCGGAACGGCATCCGCCGTCATGCTTTCCAATGGTGACGGATTCGCATTCACTTCCGGAAACGGCGAAATCATCGGGTTCAGGGGCGATGTATGTTCCGGCCAGACCATCAGATGCAAAAAAGTTTCAGGCCTGTCAGTCGGCACACTCCTCTACAGGAACATCAGCGCCACATTCGAAAAGACATTGGCCTCCTCAAATTCTGAACGTCTCATCGATGTCAATGTCAATGTCAGCCTGTCGGGATGCGCAAATTCCGGCTATACTCTGACGGCCGATGCCGTACCTGAGGACGGACGCAGAGCAGAAGTTTCCGTCAATGCAGGTAATGAGTCCGCAGGCAACGTAGAGAGAATGAAATCAATCATTTCCAGCCAGTTAGGCAAGTCATGCGGAGATTATTCATTCCACACGGACAGCTCTTCCGGCACAGAATTCCTCAACGTGGAAACTGAAGATGGTTCCATTCCGTTCATGAGTGCGGCCTTTTTGAATGACATCAGGCGCAAACTTGCTGATAAACTCGACAAGGAGCCTGCCCATTCACGCGAGATGCTGAACCTGCGAAGGCTGCCATT
Organism: uncultured Bacteroidales bacterium; assembly: GCA_934700615.1. Classification (GTDB taxonomy): domain Bacteria; phylum Bacteroidota; class Bacteroidia; order Bacteroidales; family UBA932; genus Cryptobacteroides. Next base: position 86,350 of record CAKUXR010000008.1, on the reverse strand, counting down.
GCAGGACACCGGCAAGATGGCCGGACAGAACCTGTCCGAAGTTCCACAATCAATGGAAGAGAAACGCACTGACTTCCCGCCAAGCCATCTCTCATACAAATTCAATGTCGCAAATCATCTCGCTAAAGAGACTTACATATCTCACGGGGCCGATTCCGCCGACAGTGCATACGAGATTGTCCACAATGAGGACGCGGAACTCATGCGCACCAAGTATTGTATCAGATACGAGCTTGGCCAATGTCTCAAGATGAAACCTAAGGGAACTCCTTTCCCGGCCAAACTTCACCTCGAGAACAACGGACAGATCTTCCCCCTTCAGTTCGATTGCGCCAACTGCGAGATGGTCGTCAAGAAGAAGTGATCTCCCGATTTTCACAATAGTGAAAAGGTCAGCTCGACATCACCGAAACGTCCTGCGACCCCATCATATTTCTCAAGATATGGTGCTGACAATTGTCCACGCCAGACGATGTCATCACGGGAATTAAACGGAAGGGCAACGTCAAATCCATAACTCTTGGACTTGATTTTGACTACAGCCGAGCACTTCCATTCAGCCCTGGTACCACCATCATCTTCAGTCAGCATGAACGCTATATTCTCCAGCTGGTCAGTCCATTGCGAGACAAGGACAACATTCATGGGGATAGTTTTCCCCACTTGGTTACGTTTCACGACAAGCATGAAATCGGTAATGCGAGGAGAATACAGTTTAAGTTCCGCTTCGGTACTGGCGGTAAAGTCCTCAACACTTCCGCACTTGATGAAGAACTCGGAAGCCCCTGCAAACCAGCAGTCATAATTGCGCCTCATCATGAAGTCGTGCAGCACAAGTGTCCGGAAAGCACCTTTCTGGGCAGCCGCAGTAGCCGGCGCCGACGCCTCAGCGCACTCCAGGCCAGAAGACGGACGCACCGTGATGGAGCCGCCTCCAGTCCCCCACTCAGGATCATTTCTCCTGTGAACCTCCATAGAAGTGAAGCCGCTGTCGTCGTTACGGTTTACAACCCATACCGGATGAGAAGCGGCCATTTCCTCATCCACGACGACCTCCTCCACATTGCGGTTCCCGTCTGCATCCGTACATAGACGATATCCGACATTGACTTCGGCCCCGTTGCCGGGGTCAAACGTAATCACAGGCCATTCCTTCCCGTCCCAATTTCCGTAATAAGGCCAGTAAATCTGCATGTCGGACTTTTCCAAAGCATCCAGATACTCTTCAGGAGTAAGCACATTTCCGTCAGAAGATTTGGTGCGGGTGGACAACTGCTCGGCAATCAGTTCCTTGAGAGGCCTTGAATAGCTCCTGGTCGACATTGACTTGCCCATAGCCTCATCTCCCACACCGGTCCCCGGCACAGAAAGCAGGTCCCGCATCATGTATTCTTCATCGTATCCATTGCCGTCGGATGAGGATACGGCATCATGGACTTCCGTCATCTGGTCAGTTTCTATAGGAAGGGCCGACAGCAGTTTCGCCACGTCCTCCAGCGGAATGATTCTGGCTTCAGGGTCATTGATTTCCCCGGTATGGTCAACATGTTCACAACTGACCGGAACGGACAGGGCAGCCAGAACCAGAAATAGTAATTGTTTCATAAGCATCTCATTTTTAATCATTTACTCACCATGACTCCGAATATCCGGAATCAAATCTTCATCTGCAAAGTGAGCGATAAAAAACCATTTTCAAAAAATGAAATTGCTTTTTCTGCAAAAACGGCCTCCCAGACATCTGGAAGACCGTTTTCAATCCACTATTTCAACAAGATTTGCAGCAAATCCCGTATGAATTACTTATGATAAAAGACATATCTGTTCTTGTCGTACAGGTCCTTGACTATCTCAGTATGAGTATAGCCGGCCTCGCGGAAGACAGCCTCTGTCTGAGGCGCCAGACTTTCATTGACCTCGACAAAACCGAGCCCCTCAGGGGTCAGGAACCTCTGGCTCCACCTCGCGACTGCACGATAGAATATCAGGGGATCGTCGTCGGAAACGAACAGGGCCAATGCCGGTTCATAGTCCAGCACATTTTTCCTCATGTCCTTCTTCTCCGACTCCATGATGTATGGCGGATTGCTGAGGATGATGTCGAATGGATGAACAGGGAAATCCTGCTCTGTATCAAGCACATCGGCCTTGATAAATTCAGGCTTGGATGCACCTGTAGTCTTGATTTCCGAGGCAAAATCCTGACCTGACGCCACAGAAAGTGCATTGTCGGATATGTCCACTGCGGTCACCTTGCAGCCGGGAACGGCCAATGCCATTGTCCAGGCAATGCATCCGGAGCCGGTACACAAGTCCAGGATTCTGACAGGCACGGCATTCTTGCCGTATGGAATCCTCATTCGGGATATTCTGGAAGCCGTTTTGATGGCATCACGGCACAGGAGTTCAGTCTCGGGACGAGGGATAAGCACGTCAGGAGTAACATTGAACCTGCGCCCGTAGAAATCCGCCTTGCCCAGGACATATTGGATCGGCTCACCCGCACGGAGCCTCTCCATCGCCGCCGACAGAAGCGGCAGTTTCTTCTCATCAATCTGATACTGAGGTTCTACGATATGGGTATATCTCTCTGTACCAAGTATGTCTTCACACAACATCAGGACAATGGACCTCGCCTCCGTTTCAGGGTACAACGATTCCAGAGCCATGACGCTCTCTTTCACAAAATCAACTAGCAACATATCGATTTCTTATGAGTTCTCGATTACGTCTGTAAGGAATTCAGTCACATCCAACCCCGCAGCCCTCACCATTTTAGGCACAAGAGAAGCGCTGGTCATGCCCGGGATGGTATTGACCTCGAGGAAATAGAGTCCGTCCTCTGCAAGGATATAGTCCATTCTCACGATGCCGTTGCATCCGAGATGGGCGTAAATGCGCTCCGTAACTCTCTGAATGGCAGAGGACAGTTCTTCTGATATCGGTGCAGGGCAGACCTCACGGCTGTTTCCGTTGTATTTCGCGTCATAGTCGAAATACTCGTTGTCGGTAAGAATCTGAATGACAGGAAGCGCCTTCACCTGGCCGTGCGACGTGTATGCCGCACATGTGAACTCCTCGCCCACGATGGCTTTCTCAACGACCACGGCCGGTCCCTCCGAGAAAGCGAAATTGACGGCAGAGGCCAATGCGTCAGCTTCTTTCACCTTGCTGATTCCGAAACTTGAACCGCCGTCAGTAGGCTTCACGAAAAGAGGAAGACCCAGACGGGCCACCGCATCCTTCGCAAAAGCATTGACATCCATTCCTTTACGTACGAAGGCATCAGGCGCGAGTTTCACATAGTCGGCATCACGGAGATAGCTTTTGCATGAGTATTTGTCGAATGCGACAGCCGATACGAAAGCGCTGCAGCCGCTGTGGGGGATTCCGAGCATTTCGAAATATCCCTGCAGAAGTCCGTTTTCGCCCGGAGTTCCGTGCTGCATGATATATACGAAGTCAAACTTGATTTTCTCGCCATAGACATTGACAGAAAAGTCATTCTTGTCAATCTGAGGTCTCGCCTCTTCAGGGAACGGTACCCTCATGGAGTTCTTTTTCCTGTAGGCCACCAGTGACCACACTCCGAAACGCGCGAAAATCTCATACACGTCATATGCGGTATCGTCAATCCTGGATGCCGTAAATTCTCCACTTCTGCAAGCAACCTCCCACTCGGAAGAGTCGCTGCCATAAATCACTGCAATAGTGTTATATTTTCCCATTGTCTATATGTTTTATGTCTAGTCAAAATAATAATCAGCCTCGCTCTTGGCCTTGCCCTCGGCATCCTCGTCGCCACCACTGCAGCTCAGGTCAATGGTCATGCCGGCCGGGGCGACGAATCTGTCGGATTCCGAAATGCCTAATGTGCCGTCTTTCAGGACTTTCTTCATGAAAATGCCCCAGATAGGAAGTGCCATGTTCGATCCGCTTCCCAATGCCAGTGCCTGGAAGTGCACCTGACGGTCTTCAGCACCGACCCAGATACCGGCAGTGATGGACGGAGTGTAACCGATAAACCATCCGTCTGCATTGTCATTGGTGGTACCTGTCTTTCCGGCGATTTCGCCTTTCAGCTGGTAAACCGAACGGAGACGTGCACCTGTACCATTGTTGATGACGCCCTGCATGAGGTTCTCCATGAGATATGCTGTCTGCTCACTGATGGCCTCGCGCTTCCTGTTGTTGAACTCACTGAGCACGTTGCCCTGGCTGTCTTCAATCCTGGTCACGAACTGAGGCGCGATGTAAACTCCACGGGAAGGATAGGTATTGTAAGCCGCAACCATCTCATACAGAGAAAGATCTGAAGGCCCGACGCAGAGAGAAGGGACAGCGTCAATGTGACTCTGTATTCCCATCGCACGCATCATGTCCGCCATGGCCTCAGGGCCGAGCTGCTTCATCAGGTATGCTGAAATATTGTTGGAACTGTGCGTCAATCCCCATTTGAGGGTCACCGTCTTTCCGATCCAGATGTCCTTGTCCGTACTTCTCGGAGTCCACTCATTGTCGCCCACAATGAAAGTCTGAGGGACATTGACAACCTTGGTGCAAGGCGTCATGCCGGACTGCATCGCGAGGGTGTAGAGGAACGGCTTGACAGTCGAACCGATCTGACGTTTGCCCTGACGGACATTGTCATACTTGAAGTATCTGTAGTTCGGTCCGCCGACGTAAGCCTTGATCTGTCCGGTCACAGGCTCCATCGCCATGAATCCTGCACGGAGGATGGACTTGTAATATCTGATGGAATCGTCCGGAGTCATCGTAGTGTCAATGTAGCCCTTCTTGTTCCATGAGAAAAGTCTCATCTTCACAGGAACGGAGAAACTCTTCAGAATCTCACTTTCGGAAGCGCCTTCCTTCTTCATGAGTCTGTATCTGTCACTCCACCTTCTGGCCTGTTTCATGACATAATCCCTTGTGTCCTTATCGACATCATTGGAGAACGGCTTGTTCTTCTTGGAACGGAGGTCACGTTCGAAACTCTTCTGAAGGTTCTTGCCAAGATGCTCAGCCACAGCCTCTTCCGCATACTTCTGCATCTTGTAGTTGATGGTGGTATAGATTCGGAGGCCATCCTTGTCGAGATTGTACTGGGAGCCGTCCGGTTTCCTGTTCTTGTTCAGCCAGCCGTAGATTCCGTCATCAGCCCAGCGGAGTGAATCCGCAGTGTAGTCCTCTTTATATGTATATCTGGACTTCACAGGCTTTTCAGCGTTCATGACACGGCGGAGCATATCCCTGAAATATGGGGCAAGGCCGGAATTGTGGTCCTGCACCTGATATGACAGCGTGATAGGAACCTGCTGGATGGAATCCGACTCGGCCTTCGTAAGATATCCGGCCTTCTCCATCTGACTGATAACGAAATTCCTTCTGGAAAGAGACTTGTCAGGATGAAGGGCAGGATTGTATCTTGTAGGCTTGTTTACCATGCCGACAAGTGTAGCGCTCTCTTCTACAGTGAGTTCCGCAGGGTCCTTCGCAAAGAAAGTCTGTGCCGCAGCCTTGACGCCATAGGCGCTGCTGCCGAAGAAAACGGCATTCAGGTACATGTCCAGAATTTCATTCTTGGTATAGTCACGCTCAAGTTTCACAGCGGTAATCCACTCCTTGAGTTTGATCCAGACCATCTTCACCTTGGAAAAACCCGGAATCCTGCTGGAAACGTCGGTACGCGGGTACAATGTCTTCGCAAGCTGCTGGGTGATGGTACTTCCGCCTCCCTGGCTCGAATCGCTCAGGAGCAGAGTCTTCACGAGCACGCGGCCGAGACTGGGAAAGTCAATGCCGGAGTGGTTGTAGAATCTGACGTCTTCAGTAGCGACCGCAGCCTGGACGAGATATGGTGACAAATCTTCAAATGCCACATAAGAGCGGTTCTCTATATGAAAAGTGGTAAGTATCTGCCCGTCATCCGCTATCACTTCGGTAGCCAATTTGCTGTCCGGGTTCTCCAGTTCAGCAAAAGAAGGGATGTCGGCAAACGCCCACACCAGAAGCAGCATGAACAGAAACAGGGCTATAGGTGCTGAAATAATGATCCAGAACCATTTCACACATTTTTTTCTTGTATTCTCAGTCATAATCCTTTCGTCTTCAAAAAGACAAAATTACACAGAAAATTTGGAATATATCCTTATTTGTTCTTTACTTTGCACTCCGAAAAACAAAAAACTGAAAACCATGGAGGGGAATCTTGTTATAGTCGAGTCTCCGGCAAAAGCCGGCACAATCCAGAAATTTCTGGGTAAAGATTACATTGTAAAGCCGAGCTTCGGTCACATCAGAGACTTGCAGGACAAAAAGTTAAGTGTAGATGTAGAACATGGCTTCCAGCCGGAATACGTCATTCCGGCCGACAAGAAGAAAGTCGTATCAGAACTTAAGAAACTTGCATCCGAGGCACAGACAGTGTGGCTCGCATCCGATGAGGACCGGGAGGGAGAAGCGATCTCATGGCATCTCTATGAAACTCTCGGACTCAAGAAAGAAAACACCAAGCGAATCGTATTCCACGAAATCACCCAGAATGCGATTCTCCACGCGATCGAGACACCTAGGGACATTGACATGAACCTTGTGGATGCCCAGCAGGCCCGCAGGGTCCTGGACAGGCTCGTAGGTTTCGAACTCTCGCCTATCCTCTGGAGGAAAATCCAGCCGAAGCTTTCTGCCGGCAGGGTGCAGAGCGTCGCTCTCCGCCTCGTCGTAGACAGGGAGAGGGAAATCATGGCCTTCCAGAAGGAGCAGTATTACAAGACTGACGCTGTCTTCCATCCGGAAGGAACCGCTGCCAATGTAAAGGTCAATGCTACCCTGGATACCAGGTTCAAGGGCATTGATGAGGCCCGCAAGTTCCTTTCCGACAATGCCGACGCCGAATTCAGCATCAGCAGCATTGACAAGAAAGAAGGAACGAGGACTCCGGCTGCTCCGTTTACCACTTCGACGCTCCAGCAGGAGGCGGCTCGCAAACTGAAGTTCCCGGTAAGCCTGACCATGCGCATCGCCCAGGGACTTTACGAGAGAGGTCTCATAACCTACATGAGAACTGACTCCACCAATCTTTCAGGACTCGCCCTCGGCACTTCCAAGGACTTCATCGTAAGCAACTTCGGAGAGGAATACTCCAAGCAGCGCCAGTACAAGACCCATTCCAAGGGTGCCCAGGAGGCGCATGAGGCCATCAGACCTACCTATATATCAAATACTGATATCGAGGGAACGCCTCAGGAGAAAAAGCTGTACAACCTCATCTGGAAAAGGACCATCGCTTCACAGATGGCAGATGCCAGGCTGCTCAAGACGGACATCAAGATTTCGTCAGACAAGAGAAGCGAGAAATTCGCGGTCCAGGCAACCCAGGTGGTATTCGACGGATTCCTGAAAGTCTATATGGAAAGCTCTGATGACCAGCAGGATGACGAGGAGATAATGCTTCCTGAACTCCACGTGGGAGACAAGATGACTCCGCTCGGATTCACTTCAGACTGCAAATTCACATCGGCGCCTTCAAGATATTCCGAGGCGACATTGGTCAAGAAACTTGAGGAACTCGGAATCGGCCGTCCTTCCACATACGCACCGACCATCACCACCCTCACCACCGGACGCGGCTATATCGTAAAAGGCGACAAGGAGGGAGAGAAAATTCCGGTCGTATGCCTGTCAATGAAAGGAGGCGTCATTACCGAGACTTCCAAGACAGAGACCGTCGGCGCGGAAAAAGGCCGTCTCCTCCCGCAGGAAATCGGAATGATCGTCACCGACTACCTGGTAAAGAATTTCCACAGCATCGTGGGATATGACTTTACTGCCAATGTCGAGAAAGATTTCGACAAGATTGCAGACGGCGACCTGGAGTGGAATAATGTGATTTCCGACTTCTATACTCCTTTCCACAAGAAAGTCGAAGAGGTCCTCAGCGACAAGGAATACAGCCACGTGAGCAGAGACCTCGGCCATGATGCTGACGGACAGCCTATTGTGGCCAAGTTCGGACAGTACGGACCTTATATCCAGAAGGGCGAAGGGGAAAACCGCCAGTTCGCTCACCTCGCTCCGGGGCAGCTCATCGAGAGCATCACGCTGGAAGACGCCATCAAGCTTTTCATGCTGCCGCGCACAGTCGGACAGTACAACGGCATTGACGTAATCGCGACAAAAGGCCGTTTCGGCCCGTATCTCAAATACGGCGACAAGAATGTCTCCCTGCCGAAGGGCTCAGACCCGCTGACCGTCACCCTCGACACCTGCATCCAGGCCATCGAGGCCAATGCGGAAAAGGCCAATGCCAATACGGTTCTTGCCGACTATACTGAAAGCGGAATCCAGGTCATTGACGGCCGTTATGGTCCATATCTCAAGCAGAACGGAAGCAACTACAAGATCCCTAAGGGAACCGATGTCGCAGCGCTCACCGAGGAGAAGTGCAAGGAAATCATAGAGGCTTCAGAGCCGACAAAACGCTCTTCCAGAAGACGCTTTACAAAGAAATAGCCCTGTCAGATAACATTCTGAAAAGGCATTCAGATGAATATTTAATCGGAAAACAGTTGGTTTTGCTTATAAAAATCAACTGTTTTCCGATTTTAGTATCAATTATTAAAATAAATCATTACTTTTGCGATTATATAGTAATAAATTGTAAGTCATGATTAAGTACCACATCGATCAGACAGACCAGAAAATTCTGTCTTTTCTTGTAAAGAATGCAAGGATGCCATTCTTGGAGATTGCGCGTGAGTGCGGTGTATCCGGTGCGGCTATCCACCAGAGAGTCAAAAGACTAGAAGCCAACGGAGTAATTACGGGATCAAGACTGCTTGTCAAGCCACAGGCACTAGGTCTGAACATCTGTGCTTTCATAAGCATATCCCTCTCGGAAGCAGACAAGTACAATATCGTGATTGCACATCTGAAGCAGATTCCGGAGGTTGTGGAATGTCACTTCGTGACGGGAAAATATGCCCTTCTCGTGAAAATTTATTGCTTTGACAATGACCACCTTATGGAAATCCTCATCAATACCATCCAGAAGATTCCATACATCCAGTCGACAGAGACGATGATTGCACTGGACGAGGCCATCGACAGACAGGTGTGGGTAAAGGAATACGGCAACACCAGCTTCTCTTCGAGCATGGCCGAAAATGACAATGACGATGAAGACTAACCGACGGCACGTGGCGCCCGTTCGTCTATATCAATGACATGACAGCCTTGGCCAATACGAGGTCATCAGGCGAAGTTATCTTGAAATTGAGCCTCTCACCTTCACAGAATGTGAGAGGTATTTCGTATTTCTCAGCCACTGAAGCATCATCTGTAAAGGCCGTGTCATAGGCCTGGGTATAGGCCGCCTTGATACCCTCAGAACGGAAAATCTGAGGAGTCTGCGCGCCGAACACTTCTGCACGGTCAACATGCTTCCCCGTTATCGGAACCAGCCTGGACACGCCATCTTCGGCGACTTCCTTCTTAAGGATTTTAAGTGTATCTACCATAGGTATCACAGGTATCAGAGCCCGGCAGGTCGCATCCTCGGAAATCATTGAAAACATTGACCTTATCATCTCTATGCTCAGCATTGGCCTCACCCCGTCATGGACGGCTACGAGGGCTCCGTCAGGCACATTTTCGAGGGCGGCCCTTACAGAATGAAAGCGGGTGATTCCTCCGCGGACGATTTTCTGCGGGCAATGGAAATTCCTGGTGACGCAATAGTCTTTCCACCACTGCTCATATTCGCCGTCCAAAGGCAGGACGGTTATGACATTGATGTCTGGACATGCGTCCATGAATTTTTTGATTGTATGATGAAGAATCGCCTTCCCGTCCAGATCCATGAACTGTTTAGGCAGGCTCGAGCCCATTCTGGTACCGTGTCCGGCAGCCATCACGATAAGGTATTTTTTTCGTTGCATTGCTGTGTATTAGTTGGGCAAATATAACTTTTTTTGTAAATTTACGGAAAATATGTTTTTTATATGACATTCTCTTTTTTGACACAAGATCTTGCAATGGATCTCGGTACTGCAAATACCGTCATCTTCCAGAACGACAAGATAGTTCTGGACGAGCCGAGCATCGTTGCAATCGACAATACTACAAGCAAATGCATTGCTTTGGGCCACAAGGCCAAACTCATGCACGAGCGTGAGCAGCCGGGCATCAAGACAGTGCGCCCGCTGAAGGATGGAGTCATCGCGGACTTCAATGCTGCAGAAATGATGATCCGCGGTTTCATCAAGCAGGTGAACAACAAGAGAAAGACATTGTTCTCACCTAATCTCCGTCTGGTCGTAGGCATCCCTTCAGGAAGTACCGAAGTGGAGATCCGTGCGGTCCGCGACTCTGCGGAACATGCGGGAGGACGTGATGTATATCTGATTTCAGAGCCTATGGCAGCGGCCCTCGGTATCGGCCTCGACGTGGAGGCGCCTAGGGGAAACATGGTCGTCGATATAGGAGGCGGTACCACTGAAATCGCAGTCATCTCTCTCGGAGGTATCGTAATCCAGGACAGCATCCGTATCGCCGGCGATGTTTTCACGAGCGATATCCAGACATATCTGAGGCAGCAGCATAACATCAGAATCGGTGAGACATCTTCCGAGAACATCAAGAAAGCCGTAGGAGCAGTACTTCCTGACATTCCTGACGAGCCGGAGCCGTTCATCGTAAGAGGACCGAACCTCATGACGGCACATCCTGTGGAGGCATCCATCTCCTACCAGGAAATGGCCCACTGTCTGGACAAGTCCATTACCAGAATCGAGGCTTCCATCCTGCACGTGCTCGAGCAGACACCTCCTGAGCTGTACTCCGACATCGTAGAGAACGGTATCTTCCTTTCAGGCGGCGGTGCTCTTCTCAGAGGCTTGGCGACCAGGCTTACAGAGAAAGTGAACATCACTTTCCACGTTGCGGAGGATCCGCTCCATGCAGTAGCCAGGGGTACATGCATAGCTCTCAAACATGTAGGCAACTGTTCTTTCCTTATGCGATAGATGCAGAAGAAAAGTAACATATATACGATTTTAGCAAATACGGCAGTCTTCATTTTTTTGGAGATTGCCGCACTTAATATGTTGAGCAACAGCAGTTCCGTGCAGAATTTCTTCATCACGAGAAATCTCCAGGGACTTGCCGGACGGTTCTGGGGCATCTCGGAATCCGTTTCCAGATACTTCTCCCTGCCGAAGGAGAACAAGGAACTGGCCGATGACATTTTCGAACTGAACAGGAAGATTTCGAAGATGACAAGGGCATTGGAAATAGCAAAACTGGACTCTCTTGCCAGAATCGACATGGAACTGGCATCGGACAAATTCAAGTTCATGCCGGCCACTGTCGTAAAGAACAGCCTCAACAAACAGCACAACTATCTCATCATCGGCAAAGGATCCGATGACGGCGTAAGGCCTCAGTCGGGAATCATCACGGCTGACGGGGTAGTAGGCATCATTGACGCGGTAAGCCGCCACTACTCGTACGCGATTTCATTCCTGAACTCGGAACTGAGCATCAGTGCGAGAATCGGCAATGACGGCGCGGCAGGTCCTATGGTATGGGACGGCAAACACATCGACGGGGCCCTTCTCAGGGAGATTCCCCTGCAGTACAAATTCGATGAGGGGGACACAGTCTATACAAGCGGCTATTCGTCAATATTTCCTCCGGATATTCCTCTCGGCGTAACCGGAGACACCCGCATCGTGAACGGTGCGACATACGAAGTGAAGATCAAACTTTTCCAGGATTTCTCGGCATTGAGATACGTCACGATTGTAACCAATTCCGACATCCAGGAAATTGAAGATTTGGAAAACAACAAGCGGAAGAAGTAATGAAACAGAATTATTTTCTCATGTTTCTGCTGATACTCGGTGTCCAGCTCCTGATTTGCAACTACCTGCATATCACAGCTTATCTGACATTGAGCCTGCTTCCGTGCGCCATATTGCTGCTGCCCACAAAAGTCGGCACAACTGCAGCGATGCTTGTCGCCTTTGCCTCCGGGCTCACGGTAGATGTGCTGGCGGAAGGAGTGGTCGGACTGAATGCATTGGCACTTGTCCCGGTCGCGGGCGCCCGTAGATGGATCTGCGACACCTTCTTCGGAAAGGAAATCAGCCTCACAGGAGAGGATGTGTCAATGATGAAGTACGGCCCGGGGAAAATGGCATTCGTACTCGCCATCGCACAGTCCATCTTCCTGCTGATTTACATCTGGGCAGACGGCTCGGCAGCCAGACCATTGATGTTCAACTTCCTCAGATTCATTCTGTCCCTCCTGACAGGAACAATTCTCTCACTTGTGACGGCGAATCTTCTGGACCCTAACGAGAGGAAATAGAAGATGAGCACACGCCGGATCACAAAAATGAAGATTGGACTGCTGATTACGGCAGGCATTCTTCTCGCAAGACTGTTCGTCATACAGATAATCGACGACAAGTATAAAATCAATGCCTCGAACAACTCGATGGTCTATGACATCATCTATCCTACCAGAGGCATCATCTATGACAGGAACGGAAAAATCATCGTCGGCAACAAAGTCGCTTACGACATTCTGGTGACGCCGAAGGAGACGCAGCCTTTCGACACCCTGCTTCTCGCTGACGTACTCGAGACCACGCCGGAATTCATCCGAGGCAAAATGGCTGATTATCAGAAGAATCGGCGGAGAATCGGATACCAGTCAATGGTAATGCTCAAGCAGATACCGGCGACCACCTACATGAAATTTGCCGAGGTCCAGTACAAGTTCCCCGGGATCCGCGGACAGGTCCGAAGCATCAGGGACTATCCTGTCAATGCCGGAGGAAATCTTCTCGGATATGTCTCGGAAGTGGACCAGTCTTTCATCAAGAGGCATCCCGGAGAGTACCGTCCAGGTGACTATGCAGGAAAGACCGGCATAGAAGCGGCAAGGGAGAAGGACCTGAAGGGAGAGAAAGGCTATCATATCTATCTCAGGAACTCGCACAACCAGATCCAGGCCCGTTACAAGGACGGCGAAATGGACAAGGAGGCAGTACCGGGAAAAGACGTGGTCACTACCATTGACGCGGACCTTCAGCAGTACGGTCAGGCATTGATGAAGAACAAGGTCGGGAGCCTCGTGGCGATAGAGCCTTCGACAGGCGAGATTCTCACAATGGTTTCGAGCCCCGGCATTGACGTGGAAATGCTTGCGGACATCGGCAAACATTACAGCGAAATCGTCAGCGACCCGCACAAGCCTATGTTCAACAGGGCCGTGCAGGCGCCTTATCCTCCGGGATCCGTTTTCAAACTTGTGAACGGACTCATCGGTCTCGAGGAGGGTGTACTGAAGCCGGAATACACTTATCCCTGCAACAAGGGCTATTATTTCGGAAGCCATAAACTTGGCTGTCACGCACACAGGTCGCCTCTGAATCTGGAAGAGGCCATCATGATGTCCTGCAACGGATATTTCTGTTACGTAATGAAGAATATCCTCGAAAACCGCAAATACAGCGGTCCGGGAGAAGCGTTGGACAAGTGGCATGACTATGTCCAGAGTTTCGGACTCGGAAGGAAACTGGGCAGCGACTTCCCTGCCGAACTGGGAGGAACCCTGCCTACATCAGCATATTACAACCGTATCTACGGAAAGAACGGATGGAAATTCACGACGGTCATTTCCCTTTCCATCGGTCAGGGTGAAATCGGTGTGACTCCGCTCCAGATTGCCAACATGTGCGCGATAGTGGCAAACAGGGGGCATTATTACATCCCGCATATCATCAAGGACTCGGATTCGCTTAAAATTGACGACAAGTATAAGGAGCGTCAATATACAATGGTGGATACCACGCAGTTCTACAAGGTCATCAACGGCATGTGGAGAGCCGTGAACAGCGGCTTCGGCTCCGGAGGAACTGCAAGCATCGCTGCTGTCGAAGGGCTGGACATCTGCGGAAAGACAGGAACCGCCCAGAATCCGAGAGGTGCGGACAACTCGGTTTTCATCTGTTTCGCGCCTAAGGAGAATCCTAAGATTGCAGTTGCGGCATACATTGAAAACGGCGGCTTCGGTGCGACATGGGCCTGTCCTATCGCATCCCTGCTGGTGGAAAAATATCTCAAAGGAGAAATAGACCCGAAAAGAAAACCTCTGGAAGACAGAGTGCTGAACGGAGACCTGATGTCGAGAGTCAGAACTTATTAGAGCCATGGAGAATTATAGAGGAAGAAGCATAGGCCAAGCATACGATTGGAAATTGATTTTGATTTACCTGATCCTTGTTTTCATAGGTTGGGCGAATATCTATGCTGCTGTCCATGGCGGAGACGCCAAGAGCATCTTCGACTTCTCCATCAACAGCGGCAAGCAGTTCGTCTGGATGCTGACGGCCTTCGGACTTGGCAGTGCCATAATCTTCGTCATCAGCCCGAACCTGTGGGAAGGAGGCGCAGGACTGTTCTATGTATTTGTCATAGGGCTACTTATAGCCGTGATCTTCCTGGGAGACGAGGTCAAAGGTTCAAGGTCCTGGTTCACATTCGGACCGGTACGTTTCCAGCCGGCCGAGGTATCCAAAATCACTACGTCCCTCTTGCTTGCCTTCGTTATGAGCAGGGCAGGATTCAGGCTGACAAAGCCGAAGAATTTCCTGACTGTCGCCGCCATTATAATCCTGCCGATGCTGATAATCATGGCCGAGAAGGAGACCGGTTCCGCATTGGTCTATGTCGGATTCATCTTCATGCTATACAGGGAGGGACTGTCCGGCTGGCTTCTGGCCAGCATAGGTCTGGCAATATTGATCTTCATCCTGACTCTTGTCGCCTCGCCATACACGGCGCTTCTGGTGCTGGCGGGAATAATAACGTTCTGCAACGCGGTGATTTCCAAGAGAGTATGGAGATGGCTGGCAATTTATGCCCTGAGCATAACCTTCTTTGCCTTCCTGCCTCATATCTGGGAAATGATGTTGGAAGCCAAGGGCGAATCGTGGCATTTCCTGTCCGTTGTAGAGCCTCTGTACATTCTGATGGGGACATCGGTAATCAGTCTGCCGCTGATTGCCTGGAATTCATACAAGTCCAGGAACAATTTCGCATTGGCCTCAGTCCTGGCTTTCATCGCAGGCGCAGCATTGATCTTCTCCGCGGACATTGTTTTCAATGATATTCTCCAGGACCATCAGAGGAAGCGTATCGAGGTCCTGCTCGGCATGAAGGAAGACCCTTCCGGAGTGGGATACAATGTAAACCAGTCAATGATAGCCATCGGTTCCGGAGGATTTTTCGGAAAGGGCTATCTCAATGGTACACAGACAACTTACGGATTTGTCCCTGAGCAGAGTACGGACTTCATATTCTGCACGGTGGGGGAAGAATGGGGATTTCTCGGCTGCCTGATAGTCATCTGCCTCTATGTGGCCCTTATCATGCAGATACTGAAAGATGCGGAAAGGAGCAGGGAGAGTTTTACCCGTATCTACGGATACTGCTTGGCCAGCTGCCTGTTCATGCACCTTTTCATCAATATAGGTATGACGATAGGCATCATGCCTGTTATCGGTATTCCTCTTCCGTTCATGAGTTATGGAGGTTCCTCGTTATGGGCTTTCACCATAATGCTTGCGATTTTCCTGGCTCTGGACCACAGGGAGAAGAAGTATTTCTAAAACTAACTTACGGAAAATATGAAATCGGCAGAAATCAACATTGACAAAGTCAAAAAAGGGGATGAGCACGAGTTCCGTCTTCTTTTCGACTTGTTGTACCCGCGGATGATGTCCGTCGCCTGCAGATTTGTTTCTGAAGATGCAGCGGAGGACATAGTTCAGGATGTTTTTGTGAAGTATTGGGAGCACAAAGACACCCTCGCTCCGGACTCAATCCATGCTTTCCTATGTAAATGTACCCAAAACGGCTGCCTGAACCACATCAAGCATGAATCCATGGTTTCCGGACATATGGAGAATGTAAAAGTCGCCGAGGAGAGAATTCTCTTCCAGCGCATCAATGCCGGAGAAAGCAGTTCTTGGAACGAGATTCTCGCAAGGGACGCGGACAAACTCCTTACTGAATCAGTGGCAAAATTGTCACCTAAAGCCAAGCAGGCCTTCGAGCTTTCTTTTTACCAAGGCCTGAAACACAGCGAGATAGCTGAAGTCATGGGCATTTCTCCGCGTACTGTGGAAGAATATGTCCAGAAATCCACAAAATTCCTAAGGGCTGACCTCAGGAACATCCTTCTCGACCTCATTGTCATTGTCACCACCACAGGGACATTGATAAGGTAGTTCATTCCCATTTTTAGAGGACCATTACGGAAAAGTGAAAATATTTTGAAAATTTTTCACTTTTCATCCCGTAGTTTACCATTTCACAATTGTCTTTATATCGAAGACGCCAAAAACGTTACAGCAAATGACTGACGAATTACTCATAAAATACATAACAGGACAGTGTTCAACCGAAGAAAAGGCCGAAATTCAGAATTGGCTGAAGTCTGACGAAAGTCATGACAGGCTTTTCGAACTGGAGCAGTTGTGGGGACTGAAGGCGGAGAAACAGTTCGCGGACAAGGCAAGACTCGACAAATCTTATGAGCGCATGAGCCGCAAGCTCAAGCAGGGCGAACAGAAGCAGAAGAAATCCAACGTCTTGAGATTATTCTCAAAGTGCATAAAATACGCAGCAGCCGTTACCATAATCGGCCTACTAACTTTCAATCTCGTACAAATAACCAACGAAAACAAAGATGTCCCCGACAATATTGTCGTAGTACCTAAGGGACAGAGAGTTTGCCTGACTCTCAGCGACGGATCCACAATCTGGCTGAATGCAGGAAGCCGTTTTACCTATCCGGCGAAATTCTCAAAAAAAGAGAGGAATGTAACTCTCGATGGTGAAGGATATTTCGAAGTGGCAAAAAATCCTGACGCACCATTCACAGTAAACCTACCGTCCCTGGACATCAAGGTCCTGGGAACCAAATTCAATGTCACAGCTTTCGATAATGAGCCTAGTCAGATATCACTTTGCGAAGGAAGTGTTGAAGTAAGTACGACTGACGGGCTCAGCAGGCACATCATGGAGCCTAATGATGTCGTCTATTACACCAAGAAAGGCGGTCTTGTCCTGAAAAAACATTCCATTTCACAGAGCGCAAGAAGCTGGATAACAGGCGATTTGAAGTTTGAGAACAAGACTCTGCTGGAAATGGCCAAGGTAATCGAAAGAAAGTACAACATCACCTTGAGAATCGTGGACAGTTCCCTTGCAGAGGAGTTCTTCACCTGCCATTTCAGGGAAGACCTCAGCATCGATCAGGTTCTGGAACTACTGAAGAAGACACAGAAGGTAAATTATACGAAAGACACCGACACGGTTTACCTATACAAGAACAGACAACACTAAATCACACATAAACCACATATAACTAAAAGACCAAGTTTTAAACCACACTAAAATCACTCATGACTTAATCAGAAAAAGGTCGGATATGCGCCACATAATCCGACCAAAGAATTAAACCAGTAACACTAATTACCAATCACCTTATTTACAAATTTATGGATATTATCGCTAAAAACAATGTCCTTTTTGGCGGGAAAAAGGCCCCGTCACAGAGTAAAACGTTTTCAAACAAACTACTCTGTATCGCAGTAATGCTCCTCATGCCTTGCTTCGCAATTTCAGCGCTTGCCCAAGAAGCGCGCATATCGCTCAACATGCAGAATGCAACTCTCCGCGACGTCATCACAAAAATCGAGAACCAGAGCAAGGTCTATTTCACTTATAACCACAACCAGATTGATGTGAACAAGACTGTTTCCATCAATGCTACCAATCAGACGCTGAACCAGGTTCTGGAGCAGCTTTTCATAGGTTCTGACACCGGATACAAAGTAGAGGACGGCCACATAGTCCTTTTCAAGAAAGACGCGCCTCAGGTAGTCGCAGCCGGACAGAAACGCACCATCAAGGGTATCATCACCGAGCCGAACGGGACCCCTGTCATCGGAGCCAGCGTCATCGAGAAAGATACCATGAACGGCACAGTTACCGACATTGACGGTACATATTCATTGAAATTGGAAAAAGGCAATGAAATCGTAGTATCCTGCATCGGTTACGCGACCAAGGAATTGCGTGTCGGCAACTCAGGTACAGTCGATGTTGTACTTTCAGAGGACTCGAAACTTCTCGAGGAAGTTGTCGTAGTCGGCTACGGCACACAGAAGAAATCAGACGTTTCCGGTTCCGTTACAACTGTTTCCGGAGAAAAGATCGCCAAGATGCCTTCAGCTGACGCCGGCACCACACTTCAGGGTATGGCTCCGGGTCTTGCAGTAAACTTCGGAAGCGGTTCAGTAGGTTCGTCCGCGACTCTCCAGGTCAGAGGTGTGACCTCTTGGGGTACAAGCAACGCTCCGCTCGTAATCATCGACGGTGTCCCTGGTGACATGTCTTACCTCAACCCTGAAGACATCAAGTCAATGTCAGTCCTCAAGGATGCAGCTACCGCAGCCATCTACGGTGCCCGTGCAGCTGCCGGTGTCATCCTCATCGAGACCAACCGCGGTGACATGAAGTCTCCACGCATCCAATTCTCGGCTTATGTCGGAATGGATGACCTCCCTAAGAGAATGGAAGTCTGCAACTCTGCAGAGTTTATCAAGGTCAGAAAGATGGCATTGACAAATGCAGGTATTCCTGAGAAACGTTGGCCTAAATATATCTCAGAATATGAGAAGGACCCAACACAGTTCGCAGATACAGACTGGCAGAAGGAATACTATCGCCGTGGTATTACACAGAAATATAATCTCGGTTATGTTACCGGCGGTGACAATGCGAATCTCTCCATTTCAGCATTCTATTCAAGCACAGACGGAATCGTAAGGGATACTGATGAGAACAAATTCGGATTCAGAATCAACTCTGACGTAAGACGCGGCAAGTTCAAGATGGGTGAATCCGTAAGTTACAGCCGCTGGAGTGCAAACCTTGAATCAAGCACCGGTTTCTCAAACATGTACCAGGTTACCAACATCGAGCCTCTCGTTTTCGTTTATGATGCCAACAACGAAGGCGGATATGGTGGAGCCATCGAAGGCATGGGCATGTCCGATGCAGCCAACGTGGTGGGTTACAACGCCTTGGTAGAAAACACATCTACAAGCAACTATATTTCAGCTTCAGGATATTTGCAATTCGAGCCTATCAAAGACCTCGTATTCAAGTTCCAGGCAAGCCGCAACATGTATTTCGACAGCAGTCGCTACTTCAGACCAACATACAAACTCGGTGTGATGAAAGTCAACAACCGCGCTTCACTGTCCGAGAGCAGAGACATTACACAAAACGACTTGATGGAGCTCACAGGAAACTACACCAAATCTTTCGCTGATGCCCACAATCTCCAGGTGCTCGCAGGTATTTCCCAGGAAGAGAGGAAATACAACTACGTATCTGCTTCAGGTATGAAGTTCGAAAACAACGACATGAGTCTCCTCAGCCAGGCGCAGGAAGATTACGGAATCGGCGGCTCCAAGACCAGAAGCGGTCTCCGTTCAGCATTCGGACGTATCAACTACAACTACAAGCTCCGCTACATGGTCATGGCTTCTTTCCGTTATGATGGTTCTTCAAGATTCGCGTCAGGCAACAGATGGGGATTCTTCCCTTCAGTATCTGTCGGCTGGAACATTGCCAATGAAAACTTCTGGACCAACATCAAGGAGACAGTGAACACAATGAAAGTCCGTATGAGCTATGGTGGACTCGGCAACCAGAATATCTCTCTTTACCAGTACATTCCTAAGCTTTCTTCCAATAGTCCTGGTCTTAACTATCCATTCGGCGGCAGAGACGTATCCCTCGGATATGCAATTACCAGCCTTCCTTCTGCCAACATCAAATGGGAAACCACAGTCTATAAGAACCTCGGTATCGACCTCGGTTTATTCGGAAACAAACTCGAAATCTCTGCCGAGGGTTACGTAAAGGACACAAGAGACATGCTTTCTACCAAGAATATCTCCAACTGTACCGGTTACGGCTCACTTACTGTCAATGACGGAAAGCTCCGCACTACAGGTTACGAGGTCCAGATCATCTACCACGGTAATGCAGGCGAGTTCAACTATGACCTCGACATGAACCTCTCTCACTACAAGAGTGTGCTCAAAGCAATGGCTGACCCTAACTACCTCTACGAGTATGGCGTAACAAGAACATACGTCGGTGGTGAAATCGGTGAATTCTGGGCTTACCAGACAAACGGAATCTTCCAGAGCGATGAAGAAGTAGCAGCTTGGAACAAAGAGCACGGCTACTATGATGACGAAGGCATCTGGTATCCTATCCAGCCGACAGCCAAAGCCGGTGACATCCGCTTCGTAGACCAGAACGGTGACGGCCAGCTCGACATCAATGACAAGATCAAGATGGGAAGCGGTGTTCCTAAGATAGCAATGGCATTCAATGTCAACCTTTCATACAAGAACTTCGACCTCGTTGCCAACTTCATCGGAAACTTCGGCGTGAAGCGTTTCAACGGTACGAAATACCAGCTCCAGAGAATGGACAAAGTGTTCAACTACGGTAAAGACGCCCTCAGGGCATGGACTCCTGAAAACAAAAATACCGACGTTCCTAGAGCAGTACAGGGTGACCCTAACGGAAACAATGCCGTATCCAACCGCTTCATCGAGAATGGCAACTTCCTCCGTCTGAACAACCTCCAGCTCGGATACAACGCCCCTGCATCGTTCTGCAAGAAACTCGGCCTTTCAAGCCTGCGCGTTTACATCGGCGGTACACGACTTCTGACTTTCACCAAGTATAAGGGATATGACCCTTCAACCGGAGCTACTGTAGGCACAATGGGTTACGACTATGGTGCAATTCCTCTCTGCCGTACATATATGGCCGGTCTTAAGTTCAGTTTCTAATTAATAACACGATTACAATATGAAAATCCATAAAATATTGATGGCTGCCCTTCTCATGGGAGGCATGACTCTTTCATCATGTTCAGAGGCATTCCTCAACGAAGACCGCAACCCTAACTATCTTTCTCCAAGCGTATTCTGGAAGAATGAGTCCGACATCATGAAGGGACTTACCAGTGTATATGCGGCACTTCAGCCTAATTCAGACTTTGCAGTACCATACGAACGCTACATTGTCCTCGACAACTACAGAAGTGACGAGTGTGATTTCAGAGCGGATGTCGGCGGCTGGATGAGTATGGCTATGTTCACTTACGAATCTACCAGTTCAGTACCGGGATCAGAATGGTGGCATCTCTATAAAGGAATCAACCGCGCGAACCAGTGCATTGACAACATCCCGAACGTACCGGGAGGAGAAAGCATTGATGCATTGAAGAAACAGGCTATGGCAGAAGCGCGTTTCCTCAGAGCATACTATTACTACCGTCTTTTCATCAACTTCGGCGAAAAAGTACCTATGTACTTCCACCAGATCGAGGGTTCTGAAGAGGAATTCTATCCTGACCAGGCAAAACCGGGGGAGCTTGTCGAGTTCATCGAGAACGAGCTTAAAGAAGTCCAGAGCGACCTTCCTGAGAAATACAGCGCAAACGACGGCGGACGTGCGACATGCTATGCGGCAGCTGCCATCCTCGGAAAATTCTATATGTTCCGTCATGAACTCGGAAAGGCCGAGAAAGAATTCGAGAAACTCATCGGCAAGTTCGAGCTCATGGAGAACTTCGGAGACAACTTCGACGGTCTCCACAAGAACAACAAGGAATCCGTATTCGAGGTTCAGTTCTCAGGCAACATGGAATCTGACCAGGCTGAATACAATGTAATCTCACTTCACCTCGCGCCATTCAACGCATTCGACGGCGGTTATGAAGAGGCCTATCCTTCAGACTGGCTCTTCGAAGTCATGAAGACAGACAAGACCACTGAGGGAAAATACAGCGACAGACTTCTCAAGACCATCATTTTCGATGATCCTGACTGCCACACAGCTTATTATGCAGACGGATACTCATTCAAGGACTATCATAGCGCAGGTGAGATTTTCTGGAACAAATTCGTGACATGGGACCCGTCCCTCAGTTCTGACTGGTACATAAGTGCATTCAATATTCCAATTGTCAGATATGCTGATGTACTTCTTCTCTATGCTGAGTGTCTGAATGACAGAGGCGCAACCAAGGATGCCATCGGATACATTAACCAGGTCCGTGACAGAGTACATGTTCCTGCACTTCCTGAGAGCATGAGCAAAGAGGCAGTCCTCAAACACCTCCAGGATGTAGAGCGTCCATGTGAGCTTGCTCTCGAAGGGGCACGCTGGTATGACCTCGTCCGCTGGAATATCGTGGAGAAATCCCTTAAGGAACACGGAAAGCCATTCATGGAGAACTACATGGACTCCAAGCATAAGCTTCTCCCTATTCCTCACTCAGAGTTCCTTCTTAACCCAGACTGGGAGCAGAATCCTAACTATACCAAATAGTTTCCATGAACAACACTAAATTACTACTTATCCTAGGCACGGCCGCATGCATCACATGCGGCTGCGCCAAAACCACAGCCTTCGGAGACGAAGTACTGCTCTCCAAGCAGGAAGATTTCGTCAACCTGCTGAACGTCAAGAATGTTCCTCTTCAGGAAAGACACTACGGAGCTTATGTTTTCTCTGACATGGGCGCATGGTCATCATACGCTCTCCCTGAGAACGAAGGCTACGAGTACTGCGGATCATTCATCGGTCCGATGGTCATGACTGGAAGAGGCTGGATCGCGGCAACATTGGCACAGCCGATCATCAAGGTCAATGAAAGAGAATTCGACCTTGTGCGCAACATCCAGACATCCAAATATTTGCCTGGAAAGCTCATCCAGGAGTTCAACAACAAGGACATCCACTTCACGACTGAGCTCTGCTTCGCCACGAACAGGACTGCCGTAGTCCGTTCTGTAATCAAGAACGTCAGCGGACAGCCGATGCACGTGAGCCTCGAATGGGTCGGAGGAGTATTCAACAAGAAATCCCAACTGACAGCTGACGGCAACTCAGTTTCAGTACTCCACTTCCCTGACTCTACAGTCACCACAACCTGCTTCCGCACGGCAGACAAGGTAAGACTCGTGAACACAGACAGCCTCCATGTCTGCGAGAAGAATGACATAGTGCTTCCTGCAGATGCAGAATACAGATCAGAATACACGCAGACATTGATGCTTCGCCGCGAAGATTCAGCAAAGGAACTCGCAGCAGTAAGAAACATCGACATTGACAAGTGCTTCGCTGAGAACAAGGTACGTTGGGACAACAACATTGACAAACTCCTTTCCCGCGACAGCGAGTATCTCTCATCGAACAAGTACCGCAAGGTCATCGTCAAAGCCATGATGACGCTAAACAGCAACTGGCGCTCAGCTGCAGGAGACATCTATCATGCCGGAAGCAACCCTTCATTCAACGGCTTCCTGACAGGCATCTGGTCTTGGGACGCATGGAAGATCGCTTCTGCCAATGTCCTCTACAATCCTGAGATGGCAAAAGACGAGATGAGAACTCTCTTCGACCACCAGGCAGAGAACGGAATGGTTCCTGACTACATCGGATTCAACAAGAGATACAACAACTGGCGTGATTCCAAACCACCTGTTGCGACATGGGGCGTAATGAACGTTTACCGCGAGACTGGCGACAAGGAGTTCCTTGCCGAGATGTTCGACAAGCTCTACAAGTTCCACAGATGGTGGTACACAGACCGTGACCACGACCAGAACGGAGTCTGCGAGTACGGTTCTACTGACGGTTCACTCATCGCCGCGGCATGGGAGAGCGGAATGGACAACGGAGTTCGTTTCGACGACGCCACAATGCTCAAGAACAAGGATTACGCATGGTCAATGAACCAGGAGAACATCTGTCTGAACTCATTCCTCTATGCAGAAAAGAACATGCTTGCTGAAATGGCTGACATCCTCGGCAAGAAAGATCTCTCCGCGCAGCTCAAGACTGAGGCCGAGAAGCTCAAGATACATATCCAGACCAAGATGTTCGACCCTGAGACAGGTTTCTTCTATGACACACGTCTCGGAACAGGCGACTTCATCAAGGTTATGGGTGCCGAGTGCTGGCTGCCTCTGTGGGCCGGAGCCGCAACCAAGGAACAGGCCAAGGCTGTCATGGAAAAGATGATGGACGAGCACAAGTTCAATTCTACTCTGCCGCTCGGGACACTCGACACCAGCCATCCTGCACTCCGCCCTACATGCGGATACTGGAGAGGCCCTGTCTGGGTTGACCAGGTTTACTTCGGAATCACAGGCCTCAGGAACTACGGCTACAACAAAGAAGCCGACTTCCTCCTGAAGAAATTCATTGACAACGCCCAGGGACTCACGTCTGACGGCGCCATCAATGAGAACTACAACCCTCTCACAGGTGAAGCTCTCTGCAGCCCTAACTTCGGATGGTCTTCCGCATGTATTATCAAGATGCTTTTAAAGAACTAAGAGAACATGTACAAAAAAATAATCACAGCACTGGCAATATCAGTGCTGTGCCCACTGGCAGCACTCGCCCAGTATGACGGGGCACCAATGCAGAAACCTTCTGAAAAGAAGGAAGAGGCCAAGGTCAATGTCCGCAGAGACAAATACCCGCACTCTGACAATGACTGGGAGAACTTCGATGTCCTTCACATCAACAGACTCCCGTCTGCAGCCCACTTCATGGGCTACCCTTCCAAGGATATGGCAATGAACGGAGACAGGACCAAGTCTCCTAACTTCAAGTCATTGAACGGAACCTGGAAATTCCACTATGTACCTCGTTACGACGAGCGTCCGATGGACTTCCAGAAGAAAGGATTCAATGTTTCCGGCTGGGATGACATCAAGGTTCCTTCAAACTGGGAGCTCGAAGGATTCGGTTATCCTTTCTATGTCGGCGCAGGTTACGGAATCAAGAAAAACCCACCTCTCATCGCTGTTGAAAACAGCCCTGTAGGCTCATACAAACGCACCTTCGACATCCCTGCAAACTGGATGAAGCAGCAGGTAGTATTGTACTTCGGCGGCGTGGCTTCAGCATTCTACGTCTGGGTGAACGGAGAAATGGTAGGTTACTCCCAGGATTCCAAGACTCCTTCAGAATTCGACATCACACCTTACATAAAAGCCGGCAAGAACGAGATTTCCGTACAGGTATTCAAGTTCAGCGACGGCTACTATCTCGAGGACCAGGACTACTGGCGTTTCGCAGGTATCCAGCGTGACGTATTCGTATATGCACGTCCTAAGACCCACATCCGCGACTTCGAAGTCGTTACTGACCTTGACAAGGATTACAAGGATGCAGTCCTCGACGTATATGCCGAAGTTGGCAAGGCCAAAGGCGCCAAGAACGGCAAAGTCGAGCTCAAGGCCGAATTGATGGACCTTTCAGGAAAATCCATCTATTCAGAGAAGAAGGCATTGGCAGCAGGAAGCAATGAGATTCATTTCAGCAAGGAAATCACAGCTCCTGCCCTCTGGAGCGCAGAGAAACCGAACCTCTACAGACTGCTTATGACATTGACAGTCAACGGCAAAGCAGAGCAGTATGTATCCCAGCTTATCGGTTTCCGCAAGTCCGAGACCAAGCATGCCCAGCTCCTCGTGAACGGCAAGCCTATCTATATCAAGGGTGTGAACAGACACGAGCACGATCCTTACACAGGACACGTAGTGGATAGAGAGTCCATGATCAAGGACATCAAACTGATGAAGGAGCACAATATAAACTGCGTCCGCACATCCCACTACCCTAACGACCCGATGTGGTACGAACTCTGCGACCTTTACGGAATGTATGTCGTGGATGAGGCCAACATCGAGAGCCACGGTATGGGTTACGACCCCAACAAGTGCCTTGCAAACCAGCCTGAGTGGCAGGGAGCATTCATTGACAGAACCGAAAGGATGTTCGAAAGAGACAAGAACCACCCTTGCGTGATCATGTGGTCTCTCGGAAACGAAACCGGTGAGGGATGCAACTTTGCAGCAACCTACACATGGGTTCATGCCAATGACCGTTCACAGCGTCCTGTACATTCTGAGGACGGCATCAAAGGTCCTTATACCGACATCTACTGCCCTATGTACAAGAAGATCGACGTTCTCATCAACCATACCCTGTACTTGCCTGAGAAGCCGCTCATCCTCTGCGAATACGCACACGCAATGGGCAACAGCGTAGGTAACCTCCAGGACTATTGGGACGTAATCGAGACATACCCTTCACTCCAGGGCGGACATATCTGGGACTGGGTAGATCAGGGCCTGTACGCCAAGACAGAGGACGGAAGATTCTACTGGGCATATGGCGGAGACCTTGCTCCTAAGGGGACACCAAGCTCCGGCAACTTCTGTATGAACGGACTCATCGCAGCCGACAGGTCTCTTAAGCCTCACATCCACGAGGTCAAGAAGGTATATCAGAACATCGGCTTCACACTCAGAGATTATCATGAAGGACTAGTAGAACTTAACAACAAGTATTTCTTTACTAATCTCAGTGACTTCGACTTCACATGGAAACTTGAAGGCAACGGCGAACTCCTCGCTGAAGGCAAGATTGACAATGTCTCTCTCGAGCCTCTGCAGAAAGGTATCTTCAAGACATCATTCCCTGGCATTGACGTAAAACCCGGAGTCGAGTACTTCCTCAACTTCTACGCATCCCTGAAAGAGGACGAGGGTCTGCTCAAGGCCGGAACCGAGCTCGCTGACGCTCAGGTGGCCCTGCCGTTCTTCAAGGCAGCGGAACCTGCAATGCAGTTCAGCCCTGTAAAGGTCAATGACAGCCAGTCAATGCTTACGGTCTCTGCCAATGACATGAGCGCAGGATTCGACAAGACCACCGGTGCACTCGTATCCCTCAGGAAAGGCGGCAATGAGATGATCCAGGAAGGTCTCAGACCTAACTTCTGGAGACCTGTAACCGACAATGACATGGGTAACGGAATGAACGAAGACCTCCGTCCTTGGCGTGAGGCAGGCCGCAATGCCAAACTCGTTTCAATGGAGCAGAAGTCTCTGGATGACAAGACCTTCGAAGTCGTTTCACGTTATGTCCTCCCTGTCGGAGAATCAGAATTCACAGTGAAATATGATTTCTCAGGCGCAGGATGCGTAGATGTATGCTGTGAGTTCATGCCTGGCAACGATACTCTTCCTCTTATGCCGAGAATGGGTGTCAGCATCACACTGAACAAGCAGTATGACCAGATGACGTGGTTCGGACGTGGACCTCACGAGAATTACATTGACCGCAACACCTCTTCTTACGTAGGACTTTACAGCGGCAGTGTAGCTGACCAGTACTTCCCTTACGACCGTCCTCAGGAGAACGGCAACAAGACAGATGTAAGATGGATGAGTCTCACAGACAATTCCGGAGCAGGCCTCATGACCATCGGAGAGCCATACATCAGCACCAGTGCCTACATGTTCCCGACAGAGGATCTGGACGAGCCGACAACAAGGAAGTCCCACAGACACATCTCTGACATCCGTCCGAAAGACATGGTCACATGGAACATCGACCTGAAGCAGATGGGCGTGGGCGGTGATACCAGCTGGGGTGCATTCCCTCACCAGCAGTATCTTATCCCGGCAGAAAGGATGACATTCAGATTCAGACTCTGCCCTGTAAACATTAAGGAAACTTCCGGCAACGAGACCTACATCAGGCTCAAATAATCCAGGAAGCAACCAGAAAAAATCCCGTGGACAAATCAATGCCCACGGGATTATTTTTATTTCAATGTATTGACTAGCAGTTCATCGCGCCACAGACATGGATAACCTGTCCGCTGACATATGATGAAAGGTCACTGGCGAGGAAGAGGGCAACTTTTGCGACATCCTCAGGTGTACCGCCGCGACGAAGAGGAATAGTCTTCATCCACTGTTCACGAACCTCATCAGAAAGAGCCTTGGTCATATCTGAGATGATGAAACCAGGAGCGATGCAGTTTGCACGGATTCCACGAGGGCCCATCTCCTTGGCAATAGACTTTGCAAGACCGATGAGGCCGGCCTTTGACGCTGAATAGTTGCACTGTCCGGCGTTACCTGAAACACCTACGACAGAAGACATGTTGATGATGCTTCCGCTTCTCTGACGGGCCATGATAGGGGTCAATGCGTGAATGAAGTTGAATGCAGACTTGAGGTTGACATTGATGACAGCATCCCACTGGGCCTCGCTCATTCTGAGCATAAGACCGTCCTTGGTGATACCCGCATTGTTCACGAGCACGTCAATGTGACCGAAATCAGCCATAACCTGATCTACAACTTCCTGAGTCTGAGCGAAATCAGCAGCGTTGGAAGCATATCCCTTAACCTTGTGGCCGAAAGCCTCGATTTCCTTTATGGTCTCCTCTGCAGCCTCATTGATAACGAGGTCAGTGAAGGCAACATCAGCACCCTCTGAAGCGAACTTCAGAGCGATAGCCTTTCCAATTCCTTTTGCAGCTCCAGTAACAAGAGCCACTTTTCCGTCTAGTAATCCCATAATATTTTAATTTTTAAACAATTTTACCTAAATTTGCCATTCCAATCCGCTTTGGTGGTGGAATTGGTAGACACGAGGGACTTAAAATCCCTTGGGCAGCAATGCCTGTACGGGTTCAAGTCCCGTCCGAAGCACAAAAACATTGTATCGCGTTAAAGCGATGCAATGTTTTTCTCGTTCAAGAGGTTCTTTCCCTCAGGAGTAAGCGCATATTCGATTCTGTCAGCATAGTGCTTCTCCACCTTGCCGCGGACAATCTTCATAGTACTGTTCACCATGTGGTTCTGCTCTGTGAAAGGCTCGTCAGCGACGATAATCGCTGCAGGAAGCCATCTTTCAGGGAACATGCCCTCACGTGAACCGCCTCTGCGATAAGAATTCACCTCTTCCTGAATCTTCTTGAGCATCAATTCCTTAGCCTCACGGGAAGCAAGGTCAATGCCAGGATTTCCGCTCTTGACATACTCTTTCAGAGCCTCCTTGTTAGGAACGATAATCACTGTGGTATATGGATCCTGATTATTGTGGAGAACCACCTGGTCAATGAATTTCGAACTGTCGGTAAGTGAATCCTCGAATCCTTCCGGACTGTATTTCTCACCGTCGGCAGAAATGAGCAGAGACTTGAAACGTCCTACCACATAAAGGAACTGCTCGTCCCTCATATAACCCATGTCTCCGGTATGGAGCCATCCGTCCACCACAGTCTCGGCCGTAGCAGTAGGATTCTTCCAGTAACCTGCCATCACATTCTCACCCTTGATGACGATTTCACCCTTCTCGCCATAGCCGAGAGCCTTGCCGTCACCGTCACAGATCTTGATTTCCATCGGTTTCACGACAGCACCTGACGAGCCGAAGATACAGCGGTCGAATGAGTTTGCAGAAATGATAGGAGTAGCCTCAGAAAGACCGTAGCCCTGGAACATCGGAATACCGATAGCGCAATAATATCTCTGAAGTTCAATGTCAAGAAGCGCACCGCCACCCACAAAGAACAGCATCCTTCCGCCGAATCCCTGACGCACGTTCTTGAAAATAAGTTTGTCGAACAGCGCCATGAGCGGCTTCTTCCACAACTGGAGGAAACCTCCGCGGTTATAATACTCCTTGTTG
The DNA here is from genome assembly GCA_934700615.1 of uncultured Bacteroidales bacterium. Lineage (GTDB taxonomy): Bacteria > Bacteroidota > Bacteroidia > Bacteroidales > UBA932 > Cryptobacteroides. The sequence continues at coordinate 56,653 of CAKUXR010000008.1, read as the reverse complement.
TAAGAGATGGCAAGCTTGAGTGCAAAGTTGTAGAGTTTCTCCACCTTAGGACCCTTCGCCTTGATTCCGGACTCGACATTCTTCTTGAAGTTACGTGCCAATGCAGGTACGGAAAGCATCACATGCGGACGCACCTCCTTGATGGCCATAGGAATATTCTTCAATGAAGCCATTGCAGTCTTGCCCACCGGAACAGTAGCGATACTTCCTCCGTAGGACATCATGGTATAGAAACCTGCCACATGGGCGAAGCAATGGTCGAGAGGCAGGATAATAAGCATCACGGCATCCATCGGAATGGCTACCACTGAATGGGCCTGCTCCACATTGGCAGTATAGTTCCTGTGAGTCAGAAGAATACCCTTAGGATCAGCAGTCGTTCCTGACGTGTAGCTGATATTCGCGTAATCATCAGGACCGATAGATTTGTATCTTGCTTCAAGGGCTCCCGGATTATCCTTCACGAACTGGTCGCCAAGTTTGATAACCTCTGACATCGGCATCTCTTTCTCCTGATACTCAGCCATATCGTCAAGCACGATAACCTTCTCCACAGCAGGAACATCCTTCAGGATACGCCTCACTTTAGGAAGCTGGGTACCGGAAACAATCACGAATCTGGAATCAGAATGTCTGATACGGAATACGAGGTCACTTCCCTCCTCAAGTTTGATGGAAAGAGGGACATTGACGCCACCGGCGTAAAGGATACCGAGTTCACCGATCACCCACATGTTGCGGCCTTCGGAAAGGAGGGACACCTTGTCGCCCTTTTCAATGCCAAGGGCCATGAGTCCTGCTGCGACTCTGTACGATTCCAGCCTGGTCTGCTCAAAAGTAGTTTCAGTCCAACGGTCTGCAGGTTTCTCACGGAGAAATACATGAGACGCGAATTCGCGGGTATATTTCTCCACGAAATCGATAATAGTCGGTTTTGTTGTCATTTTGTCATTTTGCTAAAACGGCAGACTTCCGCCTGCCGCACATTTTTACTTAGAAGTTTCAGACGGGAAAAGGCCGAAAAGTTCCGAGTCAATCATGCTCGTAACTGCCTCGAAATCTTCTTCCTTGTTTCCGAACTTATATTTGTCTGCATCAATGACAAGAAGGTGACCCTTGTAAGAATCTATCCACTTGTCATATCTTTCATTAAGACCGGTAAGATAATCTATCCTGATAGTCTTTTCATATTCCCTGCCTCTCTTCTGGATCTGGGATACCAGATTCGGTATCGAAGACTTCAGATATATCAGAAGATCAGGCATCTTGACCAATGACATCATAAGGTCGAACAAGTCTGAATAGGTTTCGAAGTCCCTGGAACTCATGAGTCCCATGTCATGGAGGTTCGGAGCGAAAATCCTGGCATCCTCATAGATGGTCCTGTCCTGTATGATGACTTCGTCAGTCTTGGAGATATCGACCACATCCTTGAAACGCTTATTCAGGAAATATATCTGGACATTGAAGGACCATCTGCTCATATCCTCATAAAAATCAGACAGATAAGGATTGAAATCCACAGACTCGAATTTAGGGGTCCAGCCATATCTTGCAGCCAGCATCTTGGTAAGAGTCGTCTTGCCGCTACCGATATTTCCCGCAATAGCAATATGCATAATTTTATGATGTTTTGGTTTTTACAAAATAATATCACCACGTTGACCGTCAGGCCACAATACGTGATGATACAAAAGTAAGAAATTTCCTTATAGTGTCAAAACTAAAAACTTTCCCCACGACAAATCGAACACAGAAAGTACCTTTTACTTAGTAATCTTACTTGACAAATCTGAATGTCGCTATGTCGGAATCGGTCTGCTTTCCGTTCACGTAGTAACGTCGGGTGATGGAAGGCTCGCCGGAAAGTTTCCACTTGAAATGGTTGAATATGGTGATGGTGTCGGATGTCCCGTCGCCCCAATATATAATCAGATCCACATTCTTCAATTCTTCTTCCCCGTCAAGTTCTCCGAAAGAAAGATATTTGTTTCCATAAAAGTCTGTCCTCAGCTGCAATCCCTGGAATTGAGGCATATACGCCTTCGTCTGCGGCTCATTCCCCTCGTCAACATCTGTCGAAAGCGGATAATCCTGACCGTCAAATACAGCATAAATCTTGTCAATGTCAAGATGGCCGGAACCGCTGCTTTCCTCCGACAAGAGATTGTTGCCGTCACTGTCACTCACATAGACATGCAGGACAATCGGATTTATATCCCATACCATCTCCGACCCCATCACAGAACATGACACGGCGCACAGACATGCGACAACCACAGAAAACATGTAGTACAATACCTTCATTCTTCGTTATATCTAAAATATCCGCCGGCTCCTCACAGAAAATACTATCTTACTGACCGGCAAGAAATAAGATGCAGAAAGTCGCGTCAATGTTGCATTGACCGGACAAAAATATTTCCGTAACTTTGCCGCGACCGCCGTCATTCCGGACGGCATAAAACGACGACATCATGAGACATCTTCATATAATATCCATACTGGCTGCGTTCGCCCTGTCTTCGGCAGCGGCATCAGCCCAAAATGGATTCATCTCCGGCATTGACAACAGCTATGTCTTTTCCGCCGCCCAGTGCGGCTCGGCAGGAAAGACGGCATCCTTCACGACAGAGGGCAAGGCATTCAAGGTCATCACATTCTATTATGACAACAGCGCCGTTACGGCAGTCGAGGATGCGGCAGGCAAACGCAGCGTGCTGTTCATGAACGGCACGCCTGCCACGCTGACATCGGGCGGCAACTATCCGAAAATAGGATTTGACGGAGGAAAGGAACTGAATACCAATGAGTATGCTGTCGGCACCCATGATTTTACCGACGATGGACAGCCTGAACTTGTCATAAGCGTACGCTCAGCATCCGGAGACGGCCTGGCAATATACATTTTCCAGCTGAACGGAGCCTCATGGAAATGCATCGGCGAGATGGTCACAGTCGGACACGGCATCAAGTCAGGCCGCACATTCCGCCAGACAGCAACGCTCAAGGACCCATCCACAGGAGTTCTCTACACCTGGACATATCACAATGGTCATTTCGATTTCCTGTCCAGCGACCACGTGGATGACCCTACGGTGCTGTATTGAGTAACCTTCAAAAAACGGCTTGCATCACCAAGGCATCCTCAACGCTTGCTGAAAACCCTAAAGAGCCTGGCACATTCCGCTTACAGGAAAGTGCCAGGCTTTTACAATTCAGGAAACAATCGATGATAACTTATTCCCTGCTGAAAGAATAAGGACGCGCCCCGGCAGATGTCGCACGGGACTTGTTCGGAACAGGAGTCATGGCGAAATCCACAGACGCACCTGCCGAAAGTTCATCATAAGTCAGGAAAGTACGGTCCTCAACACGTCCGTTCACTTTCATTGACCCGATGTAGAAATTATCATTGGAATTCTCAGGAGCATTGACAATGAACGACTTGCCGGAAGGCATATTGACCTTCACATGCTTGAACAGAGGCGTTCCGACTGCGAATTCTCCGGACGCAGGGCAGACAGGATAGAAGCCCATTGCAGAGAAGACATACCATGCGGATGTCTGTCCGTTGTCCTCATCTCCGCAGTATCCGTCAGGGGCCGCGGTGTAGAACTTGTCCATGACTTCACGGATGCGGGCCTGTGCCTTCCACGGCTGGCCGCACCAGTCATAAAGGTAGATGAAGTGCTGGATAGGCTGGTTTCCGTGCGCATAGTTGCCCATGTTCATGACCTGCATCTCCCTGATTTCATGAATCGGGAAGCCGTAGTAGCTGTCGTCGAAATGAGGAGGGATGTTGAACACCGAATCCATCATTTCACTGAAAGGCTGGTCTCCGCCCATAAGGTCAATGAGGCCCTGAGGGTCATGGAACACTGACCATGTGTAGTGGAGGCTGTTGCCCTCGGTAAAGTCTCCGCCCCATTTGAGAGGGCTGAACGGACGGGCAAAAGAACCGTCTTCATCGCGGCCGACCATCAGTTTGTACTCGGCATCATACAAGTTCCTGTAATTCAATGCGGCCTTGCGGTACGGCTCCAGTTCAGACTCCGTCTTGCCCAAAGCCTTGCCGAACATATAGATGCACCAGTCGTTGTAGGCATACTCCAGAGTCCTGGCTGCATTTTCCTTGATTCCGACATTGCAAGGCACATAGCCCAGCCTGTCATAATACTCCCAGCCGAGACGGCCTGTCGAACTTACCTCAGGATGAACCTTGTGGGCATCGGAAATGACTGCCTCCCAGAGCTTTTCAGCATCATAGCCGCGGATTCCGTTGACATAGGCATCGGCCACTACTGATGCGGAATTGTTTCCGACCATGCATCCGCGATGTCCCGGACTCGCCCACTCAGGAAGGAAACCGCTCTCCAGATAGGCATTGACAAGACCCTCCTGGACCTTCACGCTCTGGTCAGGATAAACCAGGTTCATCAGCGGGAACAGGCTTCTGAATGTGTCCCAGAATCCGGTGTCGGTCGTCATGTAGCCGGGCCTCACCTCGCCGTTGTACGGGCTGTAGTGCACGCGCTCACCATTGGCATTGACCTCGGACAAATCGCGAGGGAACAGGAGCGAGCGGTAGAGGCACGAGTAGAATGTGCGGATCCGGTCAATGTTGCTGTCGCTGACCTGGATGCGGCCGAGTGCGGCGTTCCAGCTGTCGCGGCAGGCATTCTTCACGGCGTCGAAAGACTTGCCCTCGACTTCGCGGAGATTGATCTGGGCTTGGTCAATGCTGATGAACGAGGACGCGACGCGGAGGTTCACTTCCTGTCCCCTGACAGTCTTGAAGCCCACCATCGCAAGTGCGTGGTCAGCAGCGGTTTCCATCTTTCCGGTAACCTTGTCCCCGGCGATTGTCTCCACCTTCTCGAAAGGTGTGTCGGAAACCACGACGAACCAGTTCTTGAAGTTGTCAGGCACACCGCCGTGATTGTTTGTCACATAGCCGATTATCTTGTTCTCCTCAGGAATCACCTTCACGAACGAACCGCCGGCATAGCCGTCCACCACGAGATAAGACATGTCTTTCTCAGGGTAAGTAAGACGGATTGCCGCAGCCCTCTCTGTCGGCGCGATTTCTGCCACGACATCATGTTCAGCAAGATATACCTTATAATAGTAAGGTGAGGCAACCTCGGCCTTATGTGAGAACCAGCTCTCACGCTCATTCTCATCGAACACCGGACCGGTGGTCACAGGCATTATGGAGAATGCGCCGTAGTCGTTTATCCACGGACTCGGCTGGTGAGTCTGCTTCAGTCCGCGAATCTTGGTCGCGGTGTATTGATAAGTCCATCCGTCTCCGTTCTTGCCTGTCTGAGGCGTCCAGAAGTTCATTCCCCACGGCATGGCCACTGCAGGGTAGGTATTTCCGGTGGAAAGTTCATAAGTGGACTCGGTCCCGACCAGTGTGCTTACCAGGTCCGCCGGAGATTCCACAAAGTCAATGTCATTTTTGCAGCAAGCTGAGAGTGCTGCCGCCAAGACCATGACGGTCAATGTCTTTTTCAATATTGATATGCTCATTAGTGTTATGTTTTGCGCTGTTTTGGAGGGCAACGGTAGTGTCGTATTGCCCTTGAAGAATATGCACATATAATATAGACACATCAGGACGCCTGTCTGACCACCCTTTCGGGCAAAAACCGTGTCAATGACCGAATTCTGGTCCAACTGGCTTGCCTGCCGATGCCATGCTGAACTCGCATCCGCAGTAGAGCTGGTTGTAGAAACCGTGTTCGCGGATGATTTCATTACGGCGTTCCTGCAGGCCGCCCTTGCGCCAGTTCATCGCCCACCAGGTCACGGACGGAAACAGTCCGCATGCATAGGACCCGGCAGCATTGACCTGATCAAGGTTTTTCCAGCGGGACGAGGCGAGCGTCGTGGCCAGAACATCGAAGCCGTGTTCCTGTGCATAACGGGCGGCACGTTCAAGCCGGAACTTGAAACATTCAGTACATCTGGCGCCCTTCTCCGGCTCATGCTCAAGACCCCGTGCAATGCAGCGCCACTCGTCATGGGCATAGCTATCATTGACTATCTCCAGACCGGTCTCGGCGGCATATCTGATGCACTCGTTTTTGCGATGGTCGTATTCGTCAAGCGGGAAAATATTGGAATTGCTGTAAAAAATTACAGGTCTAATGCCTTGATTTACAAGACATTCAATGATGGCAGACGAGCATGGCGCGCAGCAGGCATGGAGGAGCAGGCGCTCCCCCTGCATTGACAATTCCAGCGGTTTTCCGCGTTTATGACTATTCTTCAGCATGGTGCAAATTTAACCATATTTAGGGATTGTTGAAAACATTTGGCGGCAGTACCTTTGCAACGTTGGATTGAGATAAAGTCCGAAAGGACTCGGATTGACAAGAGTCGCCACAGACGTCCCATAAGGGGCTCAGGTGAGATTCTAAGCCATATAGTTAAAGTGAATCCTTTTTGATTGTTGTTAAAAAGCGGTCTCCTGTGAAGGACAGCCGCTTTTTTGTGCAGTCGGTGAACAGAAATCCGTACATATAACTATCTTTGCGACAATGAAATGAAATAATGGACAATATGAAAGATATACATACAGGCAAGTTATTCTCGACAGGGATGAAGATGGCAGAAGTGCCGGACGCGGAACCAAGGCTTCTGGGCGTGATGAGACGTCTGGGAATAAGATTCGGCTTCGGAGAGAAGACAGTCGAAGAAGTATGTGCCGAAAATGGTGTCAATCCGCATACGCTGCTGCTTATCAGCAAGATATATGTCAATGACAAATATGTTCCTTCGAAAGAAGAGCTGTCAAGAAGCAGCATAAGGGACATTGTCATGTACCTCCACAATTCACATGATTTCTATGTAGGAGTAGCATTGGACGCGCTGGAGAGATACATAAAGAAGATGACAGGCACGCTGGACGAAAAGCACAGCAGAATCATCACGAAGTTCTACTCGGGGTACAAAGACGAAATCCTGAAGCATTTCGAATACGAGGAGTCTGTGGTATTCCCTTACATCCGGATGCTGGACGAAGGCAAATTGCCTGATAACTATAGCATTGACCTTTACGAAGAGAACAATACGGATGTGGATGAAAAGTTGAACGACCTGAAAAGCATTGTCATGAAATACATGCCTGAGACGTGCGACGACAACCTGATCCAGAACGTTCTCTCCGGCCTCTACACCTTGGAAAACGACCTCTCGAAGCATACTTATATAGAAGACGAACTGCTGGTGCCGATGGCTGAAAGCCGCGAGAAATTCTTAAGAAAACAAATGGAATCAGCTAAGGCTGAACAATAAAAATGCGCGAACCTATAAGGAAAATATTGATTATTGAGCCGTCAGTCCTGATTTCGGAAGGACTGAGACATGTCATTGACAATTTCGCGGGATATGACGTATGCGGCATCATCCGGAACCAGGAAGGCGACATCGAGGCAAGAATCGACGATTTCAATGCTGACCTGGTGATTGCCGACCCGTCAGTTTTCGACAACAGGGACAGGGCCGGAGCGCACGACATGATAAAAGGAATTGCCAATGCCCCTGTAATGGCATTGATATCGACCGCCGCGGATGCGGCCTACGCCTCGACCTACGACGGAACCATCTATTTGTCAGACACTTCCGATGACATTGAACAAAAAATTGCGGCTGTCATGAAAGCTGCGCCTGCGGACCAGAAGGGCGACGGAGAAGAGCTTTCGTCCAGGGAGAAGGAGATTCTTGTATGCGTGGCGAAGGGAATGCTGAACAAGGAAATCGCGGACCATTTCAACATTTCGATATACACGGTCATAACGCACAGAAAGAACATTACACGAAAAACAGGCATAAAGACAGTGGCAGGTCTTACGGTGTATGCCCTGCTGAACAACCTGATAGACATGAACGCCATGGAATAAGTAACATGAAAAAAATAAGTTGCCTCAGATTAAGAGAAGATTTTCGAGGATAGATCTGTTTTCGAAGAAGGAGTGTACTGGACGTACACGACTGATGAGAAAAAAGATATAGACCGAAAAGATTCCTTAAGATGATGCAGGTTATTTTTTGAAGGTTACTAAGTTTCCTGAGGCAGAACAACGGAGAAACACAATCAAAATGGACTTTAACGGAATAATAACGGGTGCGGCGACATTTCTGATAATAGGAATGTGCCACCCGCTTGTAATAAAATCTGAATACTACCTGGGAAAGAAATCCTGGTGGGCATTCCTCGTCATCGGAATCATTCTCGGTGCCGTCTCCATAGCATTGACAAACAGGACGTTGTCAACGATATTCGGAGCCGGTGCATTCTCATTTTTCTGGGGTATCGGTGAGGTCATCGAACAGGAGAAGAGGGTTCTGAAGGGCTGGTTCCCCGAGAATCCGAAAAGACATGAATATTACGAAAACCTGCGCAAGAAACAGGGGACAAGATCAAATGAACGATAAATTTTGGCAGTATGAAATTATCTGATTTGAATACCGGTGAGCAGGGCGTAATCGTCAAGGTCAACGGACATGGAAGTTTCAGGAAGAGACTGATAGAAATGGGATTCATAGCCGGCAAGAAAGTCACTGTCGTGCTGAATGCCCCATTGAAGGACCCTATTGAGTATGAAATACTTGGATATAAACTTTCACTGCGCAGGAGTGAGGCGGAACAGATAGAAGTCATCGGCGAAAGCGAGGCCAAGGAGGTCATGAAGAAGGACCACAGTTTCGACACGATTTATGCTGACGACTCCGATGAGGAATGGTCGCTGAACAATCTGATGAAGAAGCTCGCGGAAGAGAGGAAGCATGTGATCCGTGTAGCATTGGTAGGAAATCCGAACTGCGGAAAGACTTCCCTCTTCAACATTGCCTCGGGTTCGCACGAGCATGTCGGAAACTACAGCGGAGTGACGGTGGACGCCAAGGAAGGCCGTTTCGAATACAAGGGATACAAGTTCGTGCTGGTGGACCTGCCGGGAACCTACTCGCTTTCGGCTTACAGCCCGGAGGAACTGTACGTCCGCAAGAACCTGATTGACAATGTCCCTGATGTTGTCATCAATGTCGTGGACGCGTCCAATATCGAGAGGAACCTGTACCTTACCGCCCAAGTCATTGACATGAACCTCAGGGTCGTGATGGCCCTGAACATGTACGATGAGCTCAAGGACAAGGGCGACGAACTGGACATAAAACAGCTCGGATATCTTCTCGGTATGCCGGTCTGCCCTACCGTGAGCCGCGACGGCACAGGTATCCCTGAACTGTTCGACACGGTCATAAAGATTTATACGCAGAGCGACCCTAAACTCGCAAGACATATCCATATCAACCACGGGGCCGAGCTGGAAAAAAGCATTGACAGAATCAAGCTTCTGCTCCAGAAGAACCAGTCCCTGAGAGACAAGTATTCGACCAGATATCTGGCTATCAAATACTTGGAAGACGACAAGGACATTGAAAAAATCATTGACACACTCCCGAACAGGGACGAAATCATTTCCGCTCGCGTCATCGAAGAGCAGCGGATCTTGGACCTGCTCCACACGAATACCGAGTCCGCGATAGTAGATGCGAAATACGCGTTCATCCAGGGCGCGCTGGCAGAGACTTACAGGCCGCATCAGGACGCAACGCCGAGAAAGACCATCACGGACAAGATAGACGCTGTCGTAACGAACAAGTGGATGGCGTTCCCGATTTTCATCGCGGTTCTCTATCTGATTTTCCAGACGACGTTTGCCGTGGGCGACTACCCTATGCAGTGGATTGACTGGTTCGTCGGAAAATTCGGCGATTTCGTGGCCACATTCATGGCGGACGGCTGGCTGAAAGACCTGGTAGTGGACGGCATCATCTCAGGTGTCGGAAGCGTGCTCGTCTTCCTGCCTAACATATTGATACTCTACTTCTTCATATCACTGATGGAAGACTCGGGATACATGTCTAGGGCCGCATTCATCGTGGACAAGCTCATGCACAAGATCGGTCTGCACGGCAAATCCTTCATACCTATGGTCATGGGATTCGGCTGCAATGTCCCTGCAATCATGGCGACACGTGCCATCGAAAGCCGCAAGAGCAGAATGATAACCATCGCCATCATCCCGTTCATGTCATGTGCCGGACGACTGCCGATATTCGTTCTCCTCGCCGGGGCCTTCTTCCCGCACAACGCAGCACTGGTCCTTTTGGGAATCTACCTGCTGGGAATCGTACTGGCAATCCTCTCCGCCATTGTCCTGAGCAAGTTCGTGAAGGATGACGACCTGCCTTTCGTGATGGAGCTGCCGCCATACAGGATTCCGACCGCGAAAGCCATCTGGCGCCACACCTGGGAGAAGGGCCAGCAGTATCTCCAGAAGATGGCGACCACGATTCTCATCTGCTCAGTCATCATCTGGTTCCTCGGCTATTTCCCTAAGAACAAGGAACTTATGGCTGCGCAGGAGGAGTATGCAACACTCGCCCAGACGCCTGCCGGAAGGCTTGAGATCAATGCCGACAAGGTCGAGGTCAATGCTGCTACGGCGACAAAGGAGGATCTCGCAACCCGCATCGATTCCCTGTATGCCTATCAGCAGGAGAATTCATATATCGGACAGCTCGGACGAATGGTTTCACCGGCGCTGGACCCTCTTGGATTCAACTGGAAAATGGACGTGGGCCTGCTTACCGGAATCGCCGCGAAGGAGCTGGTTGTCAGCACATTGGGCGTAATGTATTCCGAAGGGGCCAAGGTATCGGAGGGACATGACATGAGCGAAGACACCCAGCTCCAGAGTGCTCTTGTCAATGACGTGACACCTGCTGCCGCATTATCATTCATGGTCTTCATCCTGCTCTATTTCCCATGCGTGGCTACTTTCGTTGCCATAAAGAATGAAACCGGGAAATGGCGCTGGGCAGTGGCCTGCTGCGCATATACGATGGTCGTTGCATGGATTATGTCGTTCATAGTATATAGGCTGGCATTGATATTCCTGTAGCCGCGGACGCACAAAATTTCGAAATAAACTCTTTTATATATAATTTTGCAGTCGCAAATGCCCGGATCAATGTTTTTGGGCAGGAATGCTGTAACGGATGAGTCTATACTCCTATTTCAGAATAAGCAAGCCTTCAGCGGCAAAAGTGCCTGCGGAGCAGATTGAAAGTACATATAAATCGCTCAGGAACAGAACGTTCTGGGGTGCTACCGTAGCATATAGTCTATACTACGTGTGCCGGATGACATTGAGCGTAGTCAAACAGCCACTTATCGACGGAGGTGTCCTCACTGCAGGTCAATTGGGACTTATCGGTTCGGCACTGCTTTTCGTCTATGCCCTGGGCAAGTTCACCAACGGCTTCATAGCAGATTATTGCAACATCCGCAAGTTCATGGCCATAGGACTTTTCGTGTCCGCTGCCGTGAATCTGGTGATGGGATTTCTGGGAGTCATAGGGACATTGACAGGACTGGCTACTACATTGATATTCATCTCCTTCTTCGTCCTGTGGGGTGTGAACGGATGGGTGCAGTCGATGGGTGCGCCTCCGGGCATCATCAATCTTTCGAGGTGGTTTCCGATGTCCAAACGAGGGACTTACTACAGTATTTTCAGCGCGAGCCCGTATTTCGGCAAGTTCCTGACATTCATATTGACAGGCGTCGTTGTGGGCGCTCTCGGCTGGGAATGGGGCTTCATTTTCGCGGCTGCGGCCGGTGTCGCCGGGGGAATCATCGTCCTGTATTTCGTGTCGGATACGCCTGAAAGCAAGGGACTTCCGTCCGTTCAGGAGTTGTCGGGTGAGCAGCCTAAGAAGGTGGATTCAATGCCGACCAGGGAACTGCAGAAGATTGTCTTCAAGCATCCCGGCATCTGGATTATCGCTCTGTCCAGTGCATTCGTCTATATAACTCAGTATGCGATAAGCGGTTGGGGTGTGCTGTTCCTGCAGAAAGCCAGAGGGTTCTCTCTTCCGGCCGCCACACAGATTATCGCGTTTTCCGAGGCATTCGGAGTGGCCGGTACCGTGTTCGCGGGATGGCTTTCCGACACGGTGTTCAAGGGGAACAGAGTGAAACCTGTTGTCCTGTCCGGAATTCTTTGTCTCATATCTCTGACATTGTTCCTGTTCACCCGCGGCGGCTACATGCTGAACATTGTATATGTTTCATTCTTCAGCCTGTTCATCGGGGTGCTGTACTGTGTCGTAGCCGGTCTCATGGCTGTGGATATCGTTCCGCGAAAGGCTACCGGTGCTGCACTGGGTATCGTGGGCATTTCGAGCTATGTGGCTGCTGCAGTGCAAGATATCGTGAGCGGCTACCTAATCCAGGGCGCTTCGGCGATTTCCGCTTCAGCACCGTCTTCGGATGTCTATAATTTCAATCCCGCCGCCATTTTCTGGCTGTCCGCATGTCTGCTTTCGTTCATCCTGCCTGTGCTGGGATGGAAAAGAATGAAAATTCAGGTTGGAGAATAAATGGTTTTGATTATTTTTGTCGTATGAAATCAATGGCCTTTTAGAGGCCTTAAATTATCATACTAAGATGAAAAACCAAATTGTCGCAGCTGCATTGACAGCTGCTCTTCTAAGCCTTGCAGCATTGGCTCAGGCACAGACACCGAAGGATGTAAAGTACTCATTCACAGAAGCGTCAGACTTAACATTGGCAGGAAAACTTTTCCCTAACACACCGAATCCGTATCACAGGGTGGATACCGTGAAGTACAAGGGTTTTACGAAAAGCGAGAATCTTCAGGTCAGGGAGTCTTCCGGAATCTATGTTTCTTTCAAGACCAATTCCACCACTGTTTCCGTTATGGCGGAATATGCTTTCAAGAATTATGGCGTCAATACCAACTCGTTCTCTACCAGGGGCTTTGACCTTTATATAAAGAAGGACGGAAAGTGGCTGTGGGCCGGCGCAGGATGTCCTCCGATGAATAAGGAAGACGGATACAATCTCGTGCTTGTCAAGAATATGGACAGTTCCGAGAAGGAGTGTCTGCTGTATCTGCCTCTGTTCAGCGAGGAGAATTCCGTGAAAATCGGTGTGCAGGAGGGTGCGACTCTAGAGAAGGGCGAGGTGCCGTTCCGTCATCGCGTAGGTATCTTCGGTTCAAGTTTCACCCATGGTACCAGCACGTCCCGTCCGGGCATGACATACCCGGCACAGTTCTCGAGAAGCACTGGCATTCAGTTGCTTAGCCTCGGATGCAGCGGTAATTGCAAGATGCAGACCTACTTTGCTGACGCATTGGCGGATGCGGATGTGGATGCCTTCATTTTCGATTCATTCTCGAATCCTGATGCCGCCATGATCAATGACAGGCTGTTCCCGTTCATCGAAAAACTTCAGGCTGCGCATCAGGGCATTCCTCTGATTTTCCAGCACAGCATCTACAGGGAGAGACGAAATTTTGACCACGCTACGGACAAGACCGAGCAGGCCAAAGCAGATATGGCCGACAGCCTCATGCGCATCGCGGTGAAGAAATACAAGGATGTCTATTACATTGACTGCACCAATGCTACTGACTGTCAGCATGAAAGCAGTGTGGACGGCACCCATCCGGGCGACCACGGCTACACGCTCTGGGCAGAGTCCATCCGCAAGCCGATTCTGAAGATTCTTAAGAAGTACGGTATCAGATAGTTCCGTCGAGTTCGATTCCGTCAGCGTCCCAGTCGATCATGTCCGAGTCAGGCTCGTTGAATGGCTGAAGGAACGGATTGTGGGTGCGTTCGTCGGAAATTGTGGTATTCTTACCGTGACCTGGGAAGACTGTGACATCTCCAGGCAATCCCATAAGTTTGTCCATGACTGAGACAATCAGTTTGTCATAGTCTCCCGTAGGATGGTCCGTTCTTCCGATGGAACCTGCGAAAAGGGTGTCTCCTGAGAACAGGGCCTTGTCTTTTTCGTCATAGAAGCAGACGCCTCCCGAGGTATGTCCCGGTGTAGCAATGACTTTGAATTCCGTGTTTCCGAAACGGACAATCTGCTCATCTTCAAGCGGTTCGGTAGCGAATGAGGAATCCGGTTCCTTCAGGCCGAAGCGGCTGCTGAAGTTGTGCTGAACAACATAGTTGTCCTCCTGATTCATATATACTGGGATGCCGTATTTGTCTGCGCATTCTTTTACGCCGAAGATATGGTCGAAGTGTCCGTGGGTCAAGAGTATCATCTTGGGCTTCAGTCCTTTTTCCGCAATTTTGCCGTAAAGGGCTGAAGCTTCTTTTTCGTTGTAGAAGCCTGGGTCAATGATGACTGCGTCACCTGTTTCGTCATATGCGAGGGAGCAGTTTTCACTGAAAGGATTGAATTGGAATGTCAATATCTTGAGCATGGTCTTTAAAGGTTTTCTATTCCGCAAAAATAAACAGATTTGACGAAATTTCTGTCTTCTGACATTGACATTTTGCGAAAACAGTGAAACTGTCGTATTTTTGTAGAAAGTTCAAGAGAAATGCACATCGGAATAGCAGGAAATATCGGCAGCGGCAAGACGACATTGACTCGTATGCTGTCTGAGCATTATGGCTGGACGCCAAAATATGAGGCGGTCACTTATAACCCATATCTGGAGGATTACTACAAGGATATCAAAAGGTGGTCTTTCAATCTGGAAGTCTATTTCCTGACCCAGCGTTTCAAGGATGTTCTGGAAATTGCTCATTCTGAAGATGTTATCATTCAAGACAGGACTATTTTCGAGGGCGTCAACATCTTTGTCGCCAACAACAAGGCGATGGGCAATCTGACTGACCGCGACTACGATACCTACATGGAGCTTTTCCGGCTGATGATGTCTCTTGTCAAGGCACCGGATCTCCTTATCTATCTGCGTTGTTCCGTTCCTCACCTCGTGGCCCAGATTCAGAAGCGTGGCCGCGAGTACGAGAAAGGCATTGAAATAGAGTACCTTGAGGGCCTCAACAACAGGTACGAGAAGTGGATTGCCGAGTATCCCGGCAAGGTCATGGTCCTGGACGCCGACGGTCTTGATTTCCAGAACCGTCCCGAGGATTTCGCCTCAATCACCGACAAAATCGACTCCGAGCTCTACGGGCTGTTCTAAGGCGCGGCGGGGTCGGCGGTGACGGATGCGCGGCGCGCCGGGAGACCTAAGCGTCTCCGGAGATACGTTCCTATGCACCGGGAGAGGTCGGCGGATTGCTGATTTTGGAGACGTTGATTATCAATAACTTATATCAATATCATCCACCGAGCCCCACCTGGGAGGACGGAGAATAGTCACGGGTAAACAGCGTGGCCAGACAGGCGAATCTGACGAGAGGATACCATAGGCCTGGCGGGACAGCGCCACACCTGCTTACATAACACATTGATATACAAATAGTTATAAAACACAACGTGGATTCTCGGGCTTTTTTTAGCCGGAAATCCACGCTATAATTAAATAGCATCTGATTATCAACACATTACACGGCACCCCGTGGCGCCGTCCCGCACGCCGCATCGAAACTTCGCGGATGACATCAGACCGTTTCCAAAACTGAGTCAACAGCGTGGCCAGACAGGCGCCCTTGGTGGGACTTGCGTCTAAGCAGAGGACAACCTGGATGTCGATAAGCGTCCCTGTACTTTATTTTCAGGTCGAATCACGAGATGAGACGTCGGCGGAGTGCCGATATCGAAAATGCGGGGGCGCCACTTGAAGCAGTACTCCCGCAAATGTTTATAGAGACACAGTAGTATTATTCTTTGACGACTTTCCAGACGTCGGTGCCGGAAGCAACTGACTTGTAGCCGGCAACAACGAAATTGGTACCTGCACCTTCAGCCCAGCAGTCAGCAGGGTTGAATTTCACGAACTCGCCACCTGATACCAGAATCTTGGCAGTGCCATTTTCGCGATTTGCATCATAGCAGTTCAGGACAAATCCATAAGCTTTGGCAGCATCAGGATACGTCTGCTGTATAGAGTATTTGCCGCCCTTAATTTCCGCTATGCCTTCAAATACATATACAGCATGGATATTGCCGACATAAGTTCCGTCTTCAATGACAACTGTTCCACCATTCTGAACATCTACAGCATAGCAGTCATTTTCTTTAGCCTGAAGAGTTCCGGCGCCCTTGATTGTAAGAGTACCACCCTTAACAGAGAGAAGAGACCAGTTTCCTGCATCTTCATTCGGGACATCCCACAAATCCGCAGTATTGCTGATAGTCTTACCGTTAAGGTCAATGACAACCTCCTTTCCGGCAGGAACTGACAATGTGCGATCGAGAACGAGGTCATTGGCAAGAGCAACTACTCCACCTTCATTGAAAACAGCCTTGAGCGCAGCGGCATCTTTCACTCCAGGGAGCACCGTCCAGACATTTCCATTCTTGACTGAAACATAACCGTCCGCAACGAAGTTCGTATGAGGACCTTCAGACACACAATCAGCAGGATCAAAATCTACAAACTGACCACCGGTTATGTTAATTTTTGCCGTTGCCCGACTTGCATCCTGCATATTCAGCAAGAGGCTGGTACCCTGAGCATTAAGCATAGCAGTTTCAAACTTTCCGCCGGCAACATTGACAACAGCCCTATCCATTACATAGATAAGGTTCGAAGTTTCCGGATTAAGCTGCTTGTTATAGAAGTAACCTCCATTAATATCAACTACAGCATCGTCATAAGCCCACACAGCCATGCGATAACCATCGACATCCGAAGCCTCCTCAAGAGCCTTAACCTCACCCTCACCATTGATTGTAAGATGAGAATTCCCGGTCACATTGAAAACAACGGTATAATTTCCATTAACCTGTGTCTTATTGACAATGCTATGTCCGTTAAGGTCAATGACAACATCCGTATTGCCGCTAAGAACCAGAGGATAATCTATTTCAATGTCATCAACGAGTTTCGCAGAACCACCGGTTGCGACCAATGCTTTCAGCGACTCCGCATTTTTAACATTGACAAGGTCAATGTCATTGTCCGGCTCATTGAAAATAGGGACGATTTCAACATTGAAAATCACCTGTGAGGTGAGGAGGTTGCCGAGGATGTTGGTGCGGTAGTTGTTCTGGACCGGTGCCTGAGGTGCCGATGCTGTGATCGGGTCACCACTTTCAGGGATAAACTCGGCGGTAACATTGGAAATGTGCTTCTCGCCCTGCTTTCCTACGGGGAGAATGTAATTCATTGTCATCCAAAGATATTTGGTTCCATCTTTGGTAACAAGAGTCTCTCCACCTCCAGGAATCTCAGCTTTGGCAAATGTGACTTTATCAGTAGCAGGGCCTTCGACTTTACCTTCAGCATTGAAAGTATCAAATACATTGGCCACGTCGGTAGCTGTAAAGGCGCTCTGTGCCGGAATAAAGCCGGCTGCAGCAGCATCAAAAAGATCAGCAGTACCGAAGTTCACCTGTGCAAACGGACGGTAAAGCTTGATAGTCTCCGTCAGGGCGCCATTGACCTTCAGTTCTTTACGCGTTGCGTAGAATGCGTCGCGAGTCTCATCGTTGGCGACTGCACCCTCATAAGAAATCTTGATGTTCTTCAGGTCGTCAATGTCGTAGCAGGTAGCACCTTCGGCCTGTGCCCAGAACACGAAATTGTAGGTTTTGCCCTTCACGAGGCTGAATGTCACCTGTGTTTTCAGGTCAGTGAATGTGGCAGTTTTGTCGAGGTCTCCAAGATGGGTTTTCTCAGTGTCGTTCTCGTAAACTGACACATAGAGAGTCTTGGCCGTCTGTCCGTCACCAAGTGCCTTGGTCGCCATCTCGCCCGGCAATGCCGCCGTAAACGTAACGTCAACCATCTGTCCGTCAGGAACTTCCGTTACCTGTTCCTTGTTGCAACTGACTGCAAGCATTGTCAATGCAGCCGCTGCCAAATACTTAAATGTTTTCATATTGGTTATTGTTTATTGTTGTTAACAGATATCAAAGGAGATCAAACAGCTATAAGACTTGAGTCCCATCAACAACTACCTTTACAGACTTATCTCCGTCCTTTTTATTCCAAAGAGAATTTCCACTAACACTACCATTTGCAAAGCCCTCATGAGTACAATCGTTGATATATACTTCATAACTTGAAAAACGGCTATCAATCTCAATGGCAGCTTTACCAGTAACTGATTGGCTCGCAATGAATTTACATTTATTAAGAGTCACGATTCCCGTAGGAAGAGCTCCTTCGTTGTATATAAGGACTGATTTACCAGCACAATTAAACACACAATTATTGAATGTTATTTCTTTTGAGCCGTATGTCCAAATGTTGTATGCGTCAGAACTTATCTGATTGAAAGTACACTTCTCAAATACAGCATTATTTGCATAGGAGAATTGCTGTCCTTCAATAATACACCCGGTATATTTAATTGACTCCGCATGCTGAATACCAATATAATTAGTATTAGGATATTTAACAGTAATATTCTTAAATGTGGCATTAACACCATGCCATGCTACTGCGGAATTAAGTGTCAGCACAGAAGTTGACGCATCCGTTCCAATAATGGATACTCCGTCGCCTACAGTTGAAGGCATGGCATATGTGCCCGCAGCCAATACTACTGTCGCATTTGCTTCCGCAATCGCAGAATTAAACTCCTCCTGAGTCGTTACAGCAGGAATCGCCTCGACTTTCCAAGTCTCTGGAGAATCGCTAATTTTCACAGACTTGTAGCCGTCTGCCACATAATTCGTATGCGCGCCATCTGAAGAATTGTCTGCCGGATTGAACCCGATGAATGTTCCGCCATAAACTGTGATACATTTTTCGGTCAATTGGTCATCCTGATTAAGGACAAAACTATGTCCATTAGTTCCTTCCGCATTTGTGAAAGTTCCGCCATATATCTCTACCTTACCTGCTTTACCAACATTTTCCACATATATGGTAGAATTGCATTTACCGGCAAAGTCAGTTCCTACACTATAACTGCCACCATTAATTATAAGATAGCCTCCTTCCAAAACGCTGATACCAGTATTAGACGGTTGCACTGCAACATTCGGTTGTTTTTCAGTGTTTCCTTCGCAAAATACTTCTCCATCTCCGTTGATTGTAAGTTTACCTTTCACAACCAGCGCCGACTTGGCATCAGCCGTTTTACCATTCTCCTCATTAGCAAATCTATGTCCATTGAGATTAAGGACACTTTCTGTCCCTGCTGGAATATTAATTCCCCTCCAGTTGTCCTTCAGAACTTTATAATCTTCAGTAAGAGTGACAATTGCACCTTTCATAAGACCTGCACTGACAGGGTCATATGTAATATTTGGTTCCAAGAATTTATCGTCAATATTTACGTTCCACTCCGCATCAACATTAAGTAAATTACCTAATATGTTAGTTCTATAGTTGCGCCGAATCGGCACATTAGGGGTACTAATCGTTGTAGCTTTACCATTACTGAACGTAACTGTAGTTGAAATATCTGTCAACATCTTGTCCGTTTTAGGAGCAAAAACATAAGCAGTTGCAACATAATCATATGCAGTTTCTCCCACTACAAGTTTTTCTCCACTGATTGGAGCATTGTCCTGAAATGTAATATCCTCCGAACCAGAATGTGACTTGTCTTTACTGCCGAGAAGAACATTCAGCGTAGTAGGAACGCCCTTCATCACTACCTGAGACTTAGTAATTGATAGTGCATCAGCACCTGTCGGAACTACAGTACCAAAATTAACTTGCGCCAATGCTCGAAGCAATGTAACAGAGCGCGGTTTCATACCAGGTGCTGCTATAAAACTATCATTCCTCCAAAATGCATCCATCGTAGGCTCGTTAGCTTTTACATTTGCAACATTCATCTTCACAGCACGAAGATCTGTTGTCTCATAAAAGCCAGTGCCAGAAGTCTGAGCCCAAAAAGCGGCCTCATAGGACTGCCGTTTTACGAGTGAAGCTTTGACGACAGCCTTTTTGTCAGTCACAGGAACGGTCTGTTCTTGAACCATCTTGTAACCGGTTCCTTCTTTTATAAATAACTGAAACTTCAATTCATCTACTTGAGCGGCATCCGAAAGCCCCTTTGTAGTAATCGTAGCCTCAGGCACATCTACGTTGAATGTCATTTCGACAGTTTCACCGTCTGCGGAGCCGACCTGCTCTTTCGCACAAGCCCCCGCAATCACAGCCACTGCTGCGAGAGCGAAAGATTTGAATAAATTCTTGTTCATAGTTTTGTGATTATTAATTGTTAATATTACTTTCAGGAAAGACCTCGGGCAAGTCACAGCCTTCCAGGGGCCGCGGCTTTTACACCTTAATCCGTTATTTATCAATGAATTATGATATTGTATTCTCCGTCGAAGTCCGGGACTATCGCCACCCCTCCTCCGGTATCCTGCATGAGGAAACTGCCCTTGACCGTGGTCAGCATGCTACGCTTGATCGGGACCTCTATCGGATTGGTCATCGAGAGCCTTGTTCCCTCCTCATCGAACAGTCCCACGGCAACCATCACACTGGACTCCTTGCCGTTGACCAGCACATAATCGAATCCCAACCTTGCATTGTGCTCGTCTATCAATGAAATGTCGGAAGTGAACGATACTCCGGTACTGGAATCGCACGGCTTGTCGTCCATCATATTGAACATCGACGGCATGAAACCGGTATAGTAGAAAACGACATTATACTTCTTCAAGTCCACATACTCGGACTTGCTATCACCGTCGCCCTTGGTGCCGTCATCACCCTTAGTCGCCTCAGGGTCGGCATCATCAGAATCCTCCTTCGACGCCTTGGCATTGGCCCCGGCCTCCTTTTTCTTCATATCGGCGATAACCTTGGTTATAAACTGCTGAAGGTCAGTCGTTATGAACTCGAACTTGGCAAGCGGACGCTCCATGTTCACAGTCCCGCTCACAGGAGGAACCGAATTTCCGAAACGCTCCACCGTCAGCTCCTTATGGCCGACAAACGCATCACGGAAATCATTGTTCCCCTCATGCTCGCCGAGAAGTTTGATCTGCCGGAAGTTCCTGGTGTCGTAGAAGAAATCATCGGTCGATTTCTTGTCCACGAAGTCCGTCCAGACATAGAAATCATAGGTCCCCTCGTCGATACGGAGCGTCACCTCATTGTTCAGGTCAGAAATGTCGTCCTTAGTAAATACAAAACGCCCGTAAGGAGACTCCGAATATGCCCCGTTGCCCAGTTTCCTGTACGCCTCCACGACATAGCGGATCTGATAATCCCTGCTGTCCTTCGACGCCCTGGTGTCATTCACGTCCAGGACAATGAACTGCGGCAGAGCCGTATTGAAATCGAGCTTCAGCGTCGCATCCGCCGGAAGGGTCTCCGGCCACTCGTGAACAGCGCAAGATGCTGACAATGTCAATGTTACAAGCACCTCTGACATCATTTTCAATGTACGTCTCATCTTCCCCTCCTTTTCTTAAGGTCGAAACTGTATGAGAACGTCACAGCAGCATTGTCAATGCCAATGAACGTCGTATGACAGGTTCCTTCTTTCGGGCCGTTCTTCTCATTGTAGAACCTGTCGTACCAGACATCATATACGCCTCCGCCAAGCGAGAACTCCATCTCCCAACGAGGATTGCGCTTTGAAATCGGCATCCTGTAGCCGACCGCAAGACCGCCGCCCCACAATGGACGGTCACCGTAGCCGGTCTGGATTCGCCAGTCCCCCTTGGTCGCGTAATTGAAATAAGCTGTTCCGAAATGTGCTCCCAGGAAGAGGCCGTCAGGTTTCGTGAACCACAAGCGGAGCTCAGGCTGAACGGCGAAAGTCCTGAATTTCAGCTCTCTGCTGAAATAATCCACGGCCGAATAATAAATCGGCAACTGGAATGATATATGACGGGAAAGGTCGATTTCTACGGCAACATTGGAAATGAACATGGCCCATCCGATGGCATTGGTCTTTATACGGAGCTTGCGCGTCCACTCGGGAGCCGGCTCCGGCATTGGCAGCGGAGAAATTGTCAATGAATTGTCGAGCGCCGCGTAACCGTCTTCCACTGAGACACTTGCGTCTGGAATTTCAGGAGCGTCAAGTTCAGGGTTACGCACACCGACCTCTATATAGACATTGAAAGCACGCAGTTCAGGGAACAGATTCTGGTTCATGTAGCGCCATACGTAGCCGGAATGCATCCGCTGCAGTTCTTTCTTCAGAGTCTCCGGTTCATGTCCGGAACGGAGCAATGCCAGGACCTCATCCCTGTAATTCATCTGAGAGTTCCCGACGAGATCATACAGGCCTTCCCAGTCCTCGACAACATCCTCGACATGAAGGATATCCTTATTGAAAATCAGATATTTCTGGAGATATGAGGTAAGGTTGTCGCCTCGTTTTCCAGAGATTCGGCGGTTTATGGCAAGAGTTCCTTCCGGTGAAGCGCCGGCCTTGTATGTAACGCTGAGAATCTCGAATGCTTCGGATTCCTGCTGGAAAGTCTTGACTTTGGAAATGAAATCCTCGACTGATTTCCGGTTGTTCCGGTAGTCGGGAGCGAAAGCTGAATAGCCCTGACGAAAGTACACCCGCAGTGAATCCGTCATCTGCTGGGCAGTGACGGCAACGCTGAAAAGCGTAAAAACGAATAGTGTTATCAATCGTCTCATGGGAGTGAATATCTTTACCCCCCCCTAAAAATTCGTAAGGATCCGGAAACAACCACGTCTCCCGATTCTTACTCAAGGAACATTTGCATCAATATTCCGCCTCAATCTAAATTTTCACCAGTAGAAGTACTTTGTCTTAGTCCTGTATCACCTACAATCTAACAACCTAAACATCTGCTAGGATACGTTTTCATACTTTAAGTCAGTTTAAAAATATCCGCCAAACAACGGCAAATATTTTAATAACTCCGCCCTATTAATGTCCCTCTTTAGGAGGTAAAACGTTGCAAATATAAAATATTTTCCAATACGCTATATATCCCAATACAATATTTTTTGCGATTTTTAAATTTCAGTCGTCCAAAATATGAATTTCCCAGTCTTTTTTATCAAATTTTGTCATGAAATGGCGATTATATAGGTACTATCTACGCATATAAAATTTTAGAAATGCCGTTTTTCACGACCTCGCCTGACAGAAAGGCCTATCTGATAGCCCCGAGAATACTGCGCCTGTAAAGAACCGTCTCGTATGCCATCCTGATGAAGAGATGGAACAGGAAAGCTGCCATAAGGACATGGACGACAATGGATGGATTCTCTGACATTGACCCGCCAAAGAGCCAATAGGCCACGCCCCAGATAATGAAGAAACCGATTACCGCCCAGATGCTGGAATTGCGGATAGGCTTGGAAGCGGTAGCACCCACATAGATGCCGTCCCAGGTAAACGCAGCGCAGCCAACGACAGGCATCGGCACTAGCCACAGGATGAACTCCATGGAAGCCGCCACCACATCATGATCAGATGTCAGCACATACAGCATCTGACGTCCGAGCAGACCGTAAAGCACCATGAACACGGCAGCCACACCCATGCTCCACATGAAGACACTCTTCACTGTACTGCGGACGGCATCCACATCCCTCCGTCCGAAAAACTTGCCTGTCAGGGCCTCTCCCGCGTAGGCGAAACCATCAGTAAAATATGAGAAAATCATCATGAGCTGCACCAGTATCGAGCTGACAGCCAGCATCATATCCCCGTAACGGGCAGAGATGACAGTGATGCCGGCATAAATCGCCATGATGCACAGAGACCTGAGAAACAAATCGGCATTGAGAGAAAAGAACTTCTTCATCTGGCTGCCGGCGAACGCCTCTCGCATATCGGCACGCGAGAATCCGGTGAACACCTTCCTGCGATACTTGAAGAAGATGACGGCGGACGAGAAGATGAGACCGGAATACTGGGCTGTCACGGTCGCGATCGCGATGCCGTTGAACCCGATTCCGCCGAAACCCAGTGCGGCAATGCCCATTGACAGGAAAATACTGCCCGCGATGTTCACGACATTGACAATGAGGTCGGCAATCATCGGGCTGATGCTGTCCTGCATGCCGATGAACCATCCCTTCAGCGCCATCAGCGTCAATGTTGCCGGAGCCGCCCAGATTCGGATATGGAAATAACTCTCCGCCAGCACCCGCACCTGCGGCGAGCACTTCACGAAAAGAAACACGAAATCGACGAAAAGCCACTGGATGAGGATACAGGTCAATGCTATTGACATTGAAGTACATACGGCCCGGACAAGCGTGTCCGCGGCAGCCTTCATGTCGGCCCGTCCGTACGCCTGCGCGGTCATTCCGCCGGTTCCGATACGCAGAAAGCTGAAGTTCCAGTAAAGAAGGTCGAAAAGCAGCGAACCGATCGACATTCCACCTATCAATACGGCCGCGTCCCCGTCCAAATGACCGGCCACAGCAATGCCGACGATTCCGACGAGCGGGACAGTCATATTGGCCAGAATACTCGGGACAGCAAGCCTGAGAATTTCCTTGTTAAGTATATTCATCTGAATTTCTTATCGTCTTCTATCATGCCGAGATACGAAGTGTAGCGCTCCGGGCTGATTTCTCCATTTTCCACTGCCTCCTTGACGGCACAGCCCGGCTCATGAGTGTGAGTGCACGGGATGAAACGGCAGTTTTCCGCCGCCTTCAGCATCTCGGGAAAATATCTCGCAATCTCCTCCTTCTCCAGATTGACAAGACCGAAACCTCTCAGGCCTGGCGTATCGATCACAGTGCCTCCCGAGGCAAGACGATACATTTCATACAAAGAAGTCGTGTGCTTTCCCTGAAGATGTGCCACCGAAATCTTCCCGACCTTCGGGTCCAGCGAAGGATCCAAAGCCTTTATCAATGAGGACTTTCCGACACCGGACTCACCGGAAAAGAGACAAACCTTGTCACGACAAATCTCACGGAGTTCATCAATGCCCTCCCCCGTCTTCGCGGACGTCTGGACCACCTTGTAGCCCGCTTTCGTATAAATGTCAATGAAGTTCTGCGTAAACTCAGGTGCTTCTTCCCGATACAGGTCCACCTTGTTCATGACGATAGTCACAGGAACGCCATAGACCTCGCAGGTAACGAGCATCCTGTCCAGAAAAGGCAGTTTCACCTCAGGAAAATAAAGAGTGACTACGGCAAAGGCCATGTCAATGTTAGCGGCTATCACATGCGACTGCCTGGAAAGATTCGTCGATTTGCGGACCACATAATTCTTCCTGTCCAAGATTTCAGTGATGAGAGCGGGATTTGTCAATGTCACGCCATCAGCACTTTCGGCATCCGCCTCGAAACGCACCTTGTCACCGACCGCCACCGGATTGGTGGAATCATTGGCCTTCAATCTGATACGGCCCTTGAGTACAGCCGGAAATGGATTCCATTCCGGTAACATTGACAGCATATAATGGCTGCCCGCATTCTTTACAACTGTTGCTTCTCCTGTCATTTCATCTGGATTTACCGCTGGATGCAGTGTTCGTCCTGCAAATATAACTCATGTTTGGAAAGTCTCCAACGTCGCCATATGCCGTATTTCACGAAAATTTCGTAAATTGGTGAAAATTTTGATTTTATGATCAGTGAAATCCAGATAGACGAGAGCATAAAACAGCTCTTCTCAGAAATCAGTTTCTCCAGAAAACCGGAGGGACTGTATGACCCGCTCAGGTACATGATTGACGGCGGAGGCAAAAGACTGCGTCCAAGACTCTGCCTTACGGCCTACGCCCTCTTCAATGATGAATTGACAGATGAAATCCTCCAGCCTGCAGCAGGACTCGAGGTATTCCACACATTTACATTGATCCACGACGATATCATGGACAAGTCCCCTCTCAGACGCGGAAACCCGACAGTCTGGACAAAATGGGGCGAGGACGGAGCCATCCTTTCAGGCGACGTGATGTGCATCGACAGCTACAGGAGAATCGCACAGGCTCCGGAAGACGTGCTCGGCAAAGTGCTCAAGCTGTTTAACCACACCGCAGCCCAAGTATGTGAAGGTCAGCAATATGACATGGACTTCGAGAAGATCGAGAAGGTTCCGATGAACCAGTACATGATGATGATCGGACTGAAGACTGCCGTACTGATCGCTTGCGCCGCGAAAATGGGAGCATTGATAGGAGGCGCTTCTGACGAAGATGCAGGCAACCTCTACAGATATGGTTATGCTCTCGGTCTCGCATTCCAGATTGCGGACGACTGGCTGGACGCATTCGGCAACGAAAAGATATTCGGCAAGCCTATCGGAGGCGACATCATAAACAATAAGAAGTGCTGGCTGACAATCAAGGCTACCGAACTCGACGAGGAGGCAATGGATATCGCTATGGCCATGCCTGTGGAAACGGAAGAGCAGAAAGCCGCCAAGATCAAGGCTGTCAAGGACATATATGTAAGACTCGGTGTCGATAAGATGGCTGAGGAGGAAATCGTAAGGCTGACTGATGAGGCCTTGCAATATGCCGAGAGCCTCGACCTCGGAAATGTACGCTTCGAGATGCTCAAGCGCTTCGCGGACAAGCTCATAGGACGTAAGAACTAAAGTCACAAAACACGAACATGGATAAGAAAGAATTGGAGATAATGGCGCCTGCCGGCAATTTCGAATGCCTGATGGCCGCCATTGAAGGAGGGGCGGATTCAGTATATTTCGGAGTCGGCAACCTCAACATGAGGTCCCATTCCGCAAACAATTTCCAGCCGGAAGATCTCGCTGAGATAGTCAGAATCTGCCGCCAGTATGGGGTAAAGACATATCTCACACTGAATATCGTTCTGTATCAGGAAGATATAGAGCCTGCACACAGGGCGCTTGATGCAGCCAAGGCTGCAGGTGTAGATGCAGTCATCGCATCTGACATGGCCGCAATCATGTATTGCCGCCAGATTGGGATGGAGGTGCATATTTCCACCCAGCTCAGCATCTCTAACGCGGAGGCATTGCGTTTCTACGCGCAGTTTGCAGACGTAGTGGTCCTGGCCCGCGAGCTGAACCTGCATCAGGTGAAAGACATCTATGAGACCATCCGGCGCGACCAGATAAAAGGCCCGGCAGGAGAACTTGTCAGGATAGAGATGTTCGCTCACGGAGCTCTCTGCATGGCGATTTCCGGCAAATGCTACCTGAGTCTCCAGACTTACGGTGCCTCTGCGAACAGAGGCGCATGTTACCAGCTGTGCCGCAGGGGCTACGAGGTGACAGACTTGGAAACCGGCAACCAGCTGAACATCGACAACAAGTACATCATGTCTCCTAAGGACTTGTGTACCATCGAGTTCATGGACAAGATCATCGATGCCGGCGTAAAGGTGTTCAAAATCGAAGGCCGCGCAAGGTCTGCGGAATATGTGAAGAGATGCGCACAATGCTACAGACAGGCAGCTGACGCCGTCTGCGACGGAACTTATAGCCCGGAATTTGCAAAGGCGCTCAAGGACGAACTCTCCGAGGTATTCAACAGGGGCTTCTGGGACGGCTATTATCAGGGCGCCAAGCTCGGCGAATGGAGCGATGTCTATGGCAGCCACGCCACCAGAAAAAAAGTTTATTGCGGAAAGGTCACAAACTGGTTTGACCGCATAGGCGTCGCTGAAATCGCAGTTGAATCAGAAGCGCTGACCATGGGTGCAAAATGCATGGCAACCGGAGCCACTACCGGAGTCATCGAGTTTACTGTCAATGACTTGCGCGTAGCATTGAAACCGGCCGAAAAAGCAGAAAAGGGCGTGAGATGTTCAGTCGCCATCGTGCCTGAAAATCAGGGCGTGCGTGACGGGGAGGTCGAAAAGGGCGACGGCTCCGACAGCAAATCCAGAGCTGATGCGGATGCCGTTCTTGTCAATGCTGACGGGAAGATTCCTGTAAGGCTCCGCCGTAGCGACAAGATTTATATTTGGGAACCGAATGATTGAACTCAGGTTTCACAATCGTGAAACATCGGATATTTAAAATGGAGGTATCATGAGAAACGATTCGCTTATAACATTTATCGCAGGAGCTGCGATAGGTGCCGCTTTAGGAGTCCTCTTTGCTCCGGAAAAAGGTGAAGTTACAAGAAAGAAGATAAGGGAAGCCGCCAAAGAAGGCTATGACACTGCACGTGAAAAGGCAGAGGAAGCCTATGCTTATGCAAAGGAAAAGGCTTCCAGGGCCCGTGAAGAACTGGACGAACTGAAGGAAATCCTGAAAGAGGACGGCAGGGAGATGAAGGAAGAGGCACGCGCCAAGGTACTCGACCAGCTCAACAGGCTCGAAAGGGCATTGGAGAAGGACGAGGCCAGCATTGACGAAATGTACGACGCGTAATGGGCAGCATGTTTTCCAGGCCGGCAGAACAGCTCGCTGAAGACGCTGCGGCCTACATTGACCTTAAAGTTGATGAGCTGAAACTCAGGACCGCGAAGGGACTCTCGGTGACATTGAACAGGCTGATCATTTCGATTCTGTTCCTGACTCTCGGGAGTATCGTTCTCATGGCATTGGCCTTCGGCGGTGTACTCCTGCTCGGGGACATCATCGGCAGCTATGCGGCCGGGGCGTTTATCGTGGCTGGTTTTTTCCTGCTGCTGATGGTGCTCTTGTACTTTGTCCGCAACAAGCTGTTCCTCAATGGGTTTGTAAAATTATTCGTGGGACTTTTCTTCGAAAATGATGGTCCGGAAGAAGGAGGTCAGGCATGAAGTACTCAGAAATCAAAGATATTGAAAGTCTCGATGCCGCACGTAAGGCATTGACTTCCAAAATTGACAGAAAGGGCCGCAGAGTCGTTTCCAGCTGGGAGGATTTCTGCGATTCATACTCGCCTTCAGGTTTGATTGCTACCGGGCTGAAATGCATTTCCGGAAGCGTCCCGTTCGACAGACTGGCATTGATAGGACTGCGGTTCCTCAAGCGCAAACTTTTCTAGACGACAATGCCCGGCAAGGTTTCACAACCCGCCGGGCATAATTGTATATCAGAGAGTTGCTATGCTTTGGTTTTGCGCTCGAGCCACTCGGCAACCTCACCCGGGAGATGAGGGGCAAGGGTCTCGTAAACCTTGGCGTTGTAGGCATTGAGCCATATCATCTCATCCTCGGTCATGAGGCTTGGCACTATTACTGACGTGTCTATATGGCAGAGTGTCAATGTCTCAAACGAGAGCCATGAGCCGAATTCATTGACGCGGTCACGGACGCACAGGAGAAGGCTCTCGTGACGGATTCCGTATTCGCCTTCTATGTAAATGCCCGGTTCGTCGGAGGTTATCATTCCCGGAAGAATCGGCTGACGGTTGAAGTTCTGACGGATTTCCTGAGGTCCTTCATGGACATTGAGGAAGAAACCTACACCATGCCCCGTGCCGTGTCCGAAATTCCTGCGGAACTGCCAGAGCGGACAACGGGCCGCATAATCTATCTGGCAACCTGCCGTACCCTGAGGGAATACAGCCTTTGCCAAGGCAATATGTCCTTTCAATGCCAGTGTGTAATCTGTCTTTTCCTGTTCCGTACAAGGTCCCAGAGGAACTGTACGTGTTATGTCTGTCGTACCGTAGAGATACTGTCCGCCGGAATCACAGAGATAAAGGCCGTGAGGTTCCAGACGACGGGAGCCCTCAGATGGCGTAACAAAGTGAGGCAGAGCGGCATCCGGGCCATAGGCAGAGATGGTCTCGAAACTGTTTCCCCTGTAGCCGACGATTTCGGCACGCAGGGAATTCAGTTTGCAGGCGGCATCCCATTCATTGATTTCCTTGCCCTCGGCCATGCTGGTCTCGAGCCAATATAGGAATTTCTCCATGGCGAGACCATCCTCGAAATGGGCCTCCTTCATGCCTTCGATTTCCACATTGTTTTTCAATGACTTGCGGAGCGGTATAGGAGATGTTCCCCTTACGAGGGTGATATGGTCGGAAACCGAATCCAATACCTTGAAAATATGATAGTTGAGAGATGACGGGTCCACAAGCAGGCGGACATGGTCTTCCGTCTCTTCGAATGCAAGTGAGACATCGTCGTAATTCAGGATATTGATTCCGTCTTCCTGAAGTTCGGCGAAACTGTCCCTGGTCTCCGTGTCGCAGCCACCGAACGGTTTCTTCACAAACCAGTCCACTTTCTCCGGAGTGACGAGCAGATAAGACATCACGACAGGATTATATTCTATATCGGAGCCCCTGACATTGAGCAGCCAGGCTATTTCATCGAGTGCGGTTATCAGTATCGCGTCGCATTTCCTCTCTTCGAGCAAGTGCCTGAGCCATACTATCTTGGCCATGCGTGACTCCCCTGTCGTATCCTCTCCCAATGTGATGATCGGAGATGAAGGGACGGCAGGTCTGTCCTGCCACAGCTGGTCCATGAAATCAGGCAGGTCCACAATCTTGAACATGTCAGACTGGTCATCAGTTTCAGCATTGACACGTCCGCTTCCGACGAATGCGTCCTTTATGTCCTCAACGGAGGAAACCGGCTGGGAAAGGCCATCCACAGCGACTACCACGGTTCCGCGTTTATCGGCAAACTTTACATTTGCAAGCCATTCAGGGATAAGCACTTGCTCAGAGACTCTGGTCTTGTGGAGTTCAACTCCGGTACCTGCCAGCTGCTGTACTGCCTGGATGAAATAACGGGTGTCGGTCCATAGTCCCGCGTGGTCGGCGGTAATCACCAGGTCGCCGGCTTCACCAGTAAAGCCGCTCACCCACTCGACCTGTTTCCACCTGGGAGCAGGATACTCGCTGTTATGCGGGTCCGATCCTGTAATTACCATTGCATCAATGCCTTTGCTTTTCATGATGCTACGGATAGCATCTATCCTCTGTGCATAGATATTTTCCATATTCCCTATATTAATTCTGTGATTATTTCATCTGATACAAAAAAATGGTCTTCCGGAATCCTTATTTTTCCCCACACATTCTTTGCCAAAGCGCCCTCTTTCATCAGCCTGTTCACAACTTTCTCCGGCAACAGGGCAGGGTCCACGCCGTCATCCGTACGAAGTCCCAGCATGATTTCCTCCACCTTCACATCTTCTTCGCTGAGAGTCTCCATTTCAGACGCATATCCCGACTCCTTCTCGGTATTCCATCTGCGGACATTGACCTTTCCCTCGGCATCTGCCAGCGCAGAGTGCGCTCCCGGTCCGAGTCCGACGTAAGGCACGCGCCTCCAGTAGGCTGAGTTGTGCCGCGCCTCCATTCCCGGGAAGGCAAAATTCGAGACCTCGTAATGATGGTATCCCGCCTCGTAAAGCAATGAACACAACATGTCGTACTGGCGTCGGCAGACATCTTCTCCCGCCTCATGGTATTTCCCGTCTGCGACAAGCCGCGAAAGCGCGCTGCCGTCCTCGACAGAGAGCTGGTATGCTGAAATATGCGACGGACTGAGACCTATCGCCTTATGCAAAGTCGCCTCCCAGGTCGCGTCCGACAATCCGCCGACTCCAAAGATAAGGTCAATGCTGATGTTCCTGACATCCAGGCCCCTCATCATCCAATATGCTTCTTCGGCATGTTCCGCATTGTGCCTGCGGTTCATCCAGCGGAGAATCCTGTCGTCGAAAGACTGGATTCCCATACTGAACCTGTTGACTCCCAGAGCCATAAGTCCCTTCAGATATTCCTCACCTTTCTCCACCACATCTTCCGGATTTACCTCGAATGTAAACTCCAGATAATCATGGTATTGCTCTCCGAAAACGGTATTGTTCAAGGTATGGACTATCCTGCTGACAACAGAAAGAGGAAGCACCGATGGGGTACCTCCTCCGATATATAAAGTATCGATTTTTCCTGAAAGCGCACCGGTAGGAAGAGTGGAACGGATTTCATCCGCCCGACTGACTATCTCCGCACAGACCGAGTCCGCATATCTTTCGAACCTTGCCATGTCACCATTCCCGGGACAAGCCGGCACGGCTTCCGAATAGAACCCGCAATAAGTGCAGAAACTCCTGCAGAACGGCACGTGTAGATAAATCATATTTCCTTCCGATGAGTCCCGGACCAGACCGGATTACCTGAGCATCAGCTCGGCCCTTCCGAGCATTGACTGCTCCGTATAAGCCTCAACTGTATAAACACCCTTCCTATATCCAGGAATATCATTAAGATAGATGCTGAGATCAACCTCCCTTCCCTCATAGTCAACCTTTCTGGAAGCGGAAGCGACCATCGTTTCTCCATTGAAAGTGAATGAAGTACGGTTGGCATTGGTAAGGATGATTCCGTCAGGGTCTTTCACGCGGATGTAAACTCTTACCGGACCCTTAGGTGCGAGGTCATTCTCCACAAGGCTAAGTGAAGTGAGAAGTCTTACGACACGGCTGCTCCTGTCGGTAATCTTGTCATTGGACATGTAAGCCTCCATCCTGAGTCCGCGGGCCTTGATAACTGCACCTGCAGCCACCTGACCTGTAAGGTTCTCGACCTGCTGTGACAGTTCCTGATTTGCGGCCTTGCTTGCGGCAGCCTCTCTGCGGGCAGCGGCAGCATCGGCAGTAAGCTTGTGGTTCAATGTGTTGAGCGAGTCGATCTGGACTATATAGTTACGCATGATGCTTCTGAGCGTACCGAGTTCTTTCTCATACTGACGCATCTTGGCACGGTTTGTAGCATCCGTTTTCTTGATTCTTTCGATAAGGTTCGCAACTTCGGCACGTGAGGTGTCGAGCTGGGAGTTGATGGAATCATAATCTGATGAAAGTGACGCATAGTCGTTCTGGAGATTCTCCATCTGGACGGTAAGGTCCTGCTTTTCATCTTCGAGTTCACTGATCAATGCCGATTTCTGACTCCAGACATAAGCGAGAACCGCAACCAGAGCGACAGCAACGCCGACAAGGACATACATTGTGGTCTTCAGGCTCTTGACTTTCGCGAGCTTTTCTTCCGCCTCCCGGCGCATGATAGGATCTGTTTCCATAATGATTAAATTATATCAATGTTATACTAGCTTTTTCCATGTAAGTTCCGCAACCGCAAAACTTGAGTTATTCTATTGCAAACTTACATAAAAAAAATGAATTTTGTATCTTTGCAATAATAGGGCCAGCGGTGACGCGCGGCCACGATTAAAGACACACAGACACAATATGATGAGACGTTTAATCACTATAATCGCCACACTTGCCATTTCCGCAAGCGCATTCGGACAGGCTCAGATCACCACACGCAAAGAGAAACTGAGCGACTTCACATCACGGACAATGAAAGTAGTCCTCCCGGGGAACCATTTCATCGACCCGGTTTTGAGAGACGCACTGAACAACACATGGAGCATCTCCCCTTTCGAGTTCTGCACCATGGAGGAGTTCAACTCCCTGAAAAACAACGAGGAATACTATTTCATGCTGCCGGTGAAAGTCAGATACAAGAAGGAGACGGAACCAGGAATCACAATGATGACGCTCGTGAAGGGAAAGGCCAACGCCAAGACTGTCAATGACTTGACAGAGGTCGTGTCAATGCCGGTGTGTGCGGCCGACCTGCCTTCAGGCCGCGAGGCCGCAATGCTGCCTGGACTCATTGACGTCATCCAGGGCTATGTTTCACAGTCTCTCGGGACCAATTTCCCGGGACTGAAGACGTATGTAAGACCACTCGGAAAGGCGGACTGCGACAGGGCCGTGGTTTCAGAGGACGACATTGCGGAATGCGTGTCACAGGACTTCCGTGAGAGAATGAAGAAAAAAGGCATTGACATAACCTCTGATGCCGAGGCGGACAGCCTCTTCCTCGACGGCGGAAAGACATTGGTAAGTTACGTCGTCACTCCGGGCGAATTCCATCCTGGGGCCGTGTGCTGGAAGATTGTCATTGACGCGAGGACGCATGAACTTTATTATTACAAGAAGCAGAATCTCAAGGCTGCCGAATATGCGGGTTTCCTGAAAGCCGACCTGAAGAAGATTGCAAAAACAAGGTAGGAGATGATTACAGGAAAAACGGAATGCGGAATCCGCTATGCTGTCAAACGGAGCGGATCTGCTGTAGCGTATTGTTCTCTGGGCATCACATGCGGAACGAGGTCCGAGACGGGCTTCCACAGCGGAATCGCCCATTTCACGGAGCACACTCTCTTCAAGGGCACCGCCCACAAAAAGTCCTCAGTGATAAACGGTTATCTCGACAAACTCGGAGGAGAACTGAATGCATACACGACCAAGGAGGAGATTGTTCTTCATGCGACAGTACTGAAGGAAGACCTGATGAAGGCCAGTTCCCTGCTCATGGAAATCGCCACTTCGGCGACTTTTCCGGAGAATGAGGTCAATACTGAAAGGGGCGTGGTCATAGATGAGATAAAGTCATATAAGGATAATCCGGCAGAGGACATCTATGACCGTTTCGAGGAGAAACTGTTTGCAGGACATCCTCTTACAAATCCCATCCTGGGAAGCGTAAAATCCGTCAAGGAGATTACTTCAGAGGAATTGCGCAGGTTTGTGAAAGAGAAGTTCGTTCCAGAGGCAATGGCATTCACGATAGTGGCTGACATTGATGAGAAACGGATGGAGGCAGGGCTGCTGAAACTTGTCGGGAAGTTCTTCGCCGATTTCCGGCCTTCAGGAAACGGGCTTGTGCGCCCGGCCCGTGTCGAGCTTTGCAATGTGTTCGATGAGATGATTTCACGCAAGACGCATGAGGCCAATGCTGTCGTAGGCGGCTATGCTCCATCACTTTATGAAGAAAAGGAGAGGCTGGCGACCGTGCTGCTGAGCAACATTCTGGCAGGCCCTGCGATGAACTCCATATTGAACAGTATTCTGAGGGAAAAGCACGGATGGGTTTACGGAGTGGAAAGTTCTTATACCCAATATGCTGATACCGGGATACTTGCGATTTCACTGGGCTGCGAAAAAGAGAATCTGGACAGATGCCTGGCTGCCATTGACAAGGAGATATTGAAGTTGCAGACGCAGGAACTGACTGAAAGGAAGCTGAATGCGGCAAAGAAGCAGCTGCTCGGACAGCTTGCCATCAGTTCCGACAACGGGGAAGCCCAATGTCTCAGCATGGGCAAGAGTCTTCTCGCATATGACAAGGTCTGGACGGGCGCAGAGACACGCAGCCAGATAGAGGGCATAACCTCCGGACAGATTATGGAGATGGCCTGCAGGATTTTCGCACCGGGCAAGACCAGCAGGCTCACGATGATTTAGAAACGGGCCGATGTCATTGATTGTCAAGATATCGGCAAATTGGACGAAGATATGGAAAGTCCGTTGGACAAATACCTCGAAGAGCATTGCTCCGAAAGGAACGAGGCGCTCGAATGGCTTGAGCGTCAGACAAATATACGCACAAACTATCCCAGAATGCTCACCGGACGTGTTCAGGGCGAGTTCCTTTATATGATTACCAGGATGACGGCACCGGCCAATGTCCTGGAAATCGGAACTTTTACTGGATACTCCGCCATCTGCATGGCACTGGGTCTTCCCGAAGGAGGGCATATAGATACTCTGGAAATCAATGATGAGCTGGAGGACCTGATTCTGGAGGGCTTCGAAAGGGCTGGCGTCCAGAACAAGGTGTCCCTGCATATCGGCGATGCGATAGAGTTCCTGAAGTCAATGTCGGGAAAAAAGACCTACGACCTTACTTTCATCGATGCCAACAAGAGGGAATATCCTGATTACTACGAACTTGCATTGGCATTGACAAAAAGCGGCGGCTTCATCCTGGCCGACGACGTCCTGTGGGACGGCAAGGTTTACGCGGAGAATGTGCCCGGCGACAAGCAGACCGCGGGAATAGTGAAATTCAATGACCTGACGGCTCATGACGAGAGGGTGGAGACTGTGATTCTGCCGCTCCGGCACGGGCTGAGCATCATAAGGAAGAAATAATGGCAAGCGCAGTTATCATTTGCAAGGGAGAGTTTCCCAAGAGGGAATATCCTCTATATCTCATCCAATCAGCGGATTACATCATCTGTTGTGATGGCGCGGCTGCGACATATGACAGGCGTCAGGGAAAGATTTTCGGACATGAGAGGAAGCCTGATGCTGTAATCGGAGACTTGGATTCGATTTCTCCTGCAATGAAGAGAAAATACGCGGATGTCCTGGTAAAGGTGGACGAGCAGGATTACAATGACCTGAACAAGGCGGTGAGATATGCTCTGACACGTTACGATGACATTGACTCAATCCATATTTTGGGTGCCGGCGGTATGCGCGAGGACCACACTGTCGGGAATCTGTCCTATCTCATGGAATACGCGAAAGAGCTGGACGGGCTCAAGGAGAGGGTCATTCTGGACGGCATCAATGTCAGACCGGAGCTCTATATCGACATGGTTTCCGACTGGACGACCGCGTTCGCGATTACGGATTCGTGTTCATTTCATGTCGGGGAAGGGAGGGAGATTTCCATCTTTTCAGCCGACAACGCATTGAAAATCAAGTCAGAAGGTCTCACTTGGAAGACTGACGACGTAGTGTTCGACAACTGGTGGAAAGCTACATTGAACAAGGCATGCGCTGATGAGGTCAGACTGACTCTGAGCCATCCTTCCGCCGTTCTGATAATATTGAATTAGACAACAATCATGGAGGCCGCGACACGGACCTCACAAAAACATTGGCTTATGCTGAAAAAAATCCGCACTGCTCTGGCAGGCATCGTTTTCATCCTGTTCATGCTCATGTTCATGGACTTTTCAGGATTGGCGACCAAATGGTTCGGCTGGCTGGCTAAGACCCAGTTCCTCCCGGCCGTATTGGCGTTGAATGCCGGCATTGTCATTTTGCTTCTCCTGGTGACTGTTCTGTTCGGAAGAGTCTATTGCTCAGTGATTTGTCCTCTGGGCATCTTTCAGGATGTCATCGCCCGCTTCTTCAAGGGCTGGCGCAAGAAGCACAAGAAAAACTATACCTGGTCACCTGAGAAGAAATGGCTCCGCTACGGGGTACTGGCTGTTTTCATTGTCGCCATGTTCTTGGGAGTCAATGCATTGGCAGTTCTTCTGGCCCCATACAGTTCTTTCGGACGTATCGCACAGAACCTTTTCTCGCCTGTATGGATATGGGGAAACAATCTCTGTGCATGGATTGCGGAGAAGTGCGGCGGGTATGCTTTCGCCCATAAAGAGGTATGGATCAAGAGTTTGCCCACTTTCATAATTGCTTCTGTCACCTTCGTCGTCATCTTTATTCTAGCGGCGCGAAACGGCAGGACATACTGCAATACGATCTGCCCTGTCGGAACTGTCCTGAGTTTCTTCTCGAGATTCGCAATTTTCCGTCCGGTCATCAATGCGTCCATGTGCAAGTCTTGTCACCTCTGCGAAAGGAACTGCAAGGCTTCCTGTATCGACGTGGCAAACAAAAAAATCGACTATAGCCGCTGCGTGGCATGTTTCGACTGCCTCGACAACTGCAAGTTCGGAGGCATAAAGTACAGGCCGTTCTGGAAGGCCATCCCGTCAGAAGAGGGAAAGGTCAATGCCAATGAAGCAAAGGTCAATGCTGCCTCTCCTAACTCCTCGGACAACGGCCGACGTGCTTTCATCGGCACTTCGGCATTGGCCTTGGGCGCATTGACAGTAAAGGCTCAGGAAAAGAAGGTGGACGGCGGTCTCGCTGCCGTCATCGGCAAACAGGCCCCTGAGCGTTCGGTTCCGGTGGTTCCTTTCGGCGCATTGAGTGTCAAGGATTTCTACAGGCATTGCACCGCATGTCAGCTTTGCGTGTCGCAGTGTCCGAATGACGTCCTGCGCCCGTCAATGTCACTGGAGCATCTTATGCAGCCGGAGATGTCTTTCGAGCGCGGATGGTGCCGCGTGGAGTGCAACAAGTGCGCTGAGGTCTGCCCGTCAGGCCCGATAAAGCATTACAACATAGAGGAAAAGACCACGATGCATATCGGAACAGCCCATGTCGATCTGGACCTCTGCATAGTGAACCGTGACGGGGTTTCATGCGGAAACTGCGCAAGGCATTGTCCTGCAGGGGCTATCCTGATGGTCAGGAAAGACCCTTCCGACAAGGATTCGCTCAGGATTCCGACGGTACACGAAGACAAATGTCTCGGATGCGGCGCCTGCGAGTTCCTTTGCCCGTCAAGGCCTTTCAGTGCCATCAAGGTCAATGGTCTAAATGTTCATAGGAGGGATTAGTCATGAGTGAAAATATTGACAGAAGAGATTTTCTAAAGCGTGCCGGGGCCGGGGCCTTGGCTATCGGAACAGCCTCATTGACAGGATGTTCATCCCGCCCTTCCGGTTCAGCTGAAGGGCCTGCTGAAATGGAGACCCGTGAGGCTCCGAAAAACGGCGGCAAGGTGTCGCTGCTGGGCTACGGCTGTATGCGCTGGCCTATGAAGAAGGGTGATGACGGCAAAGATTACATCGACCAGGATGCTGTCAATGAGATGGTGGATTACGCCTACAGGAACGGTATCAATTATTATGATACGTCTCCGGCTTATCTGCAGGGCCAGTCAGAGGCCGCCGCAGGTCTGGCATTGAGCCGCTATCCCCGTGATACTTATTATGTTGCTACTAAACTATCGAATTTCAACAATTCTTCCCGCGAAGCCGGTCTGAAGATGTATTACGATTCCATGGAGGCTCTCCGCACTGACTATTTCGACTATTATCTTCTCCATGCCATCGGCGGTTCCTACGAGGTGTTCGAGGAGAGGTATATCGACAATGGTCTGCTGGATTTCCTTCTGGCAGAGCGCGAGGCAGGACGAATCCGTAATTTAGGATTCTCTTTCCACGGCAGGAAGGAGATCTTCGACAAGTTCATGGAACTCCATGAGAAATATCATTGGGATTTCGTGCAGATAGAGATGAATTATGTGGACTGGAAACATGCCAAGGTCCCTAGAAATGTCAATGCCGACTATCTTTATGAGGAACTGGTCAAGAGGAACATTCCTGCGACTATCATGGAGCCGCTTCTTGGAGGACGTCTTGCGAAACTGCCTGAGGCTGTGGCTGCCAGACTTAAGGAAAGGGAGCCGGAGAAGTCGGTCGCTTCGTGGGCCTTCCGTTTCTGCGGCTCATATCCGGGTGTGCTTACGGTCCTGAGCGGCATGTCGTCTATGGACCCGCTCATAGAGAATGTGGAGACTTTCAGCCATTTCAAGCCGCTTACCGAGGAGGAGATTGCATTTCTTCAGGAGATGGCGGACCTGATGGAGAACTACCCTACCGTTCCTTGCACAGGCTGTACTTATTGCATGCCATGCCCTTATGGCATTGACATTCCTACGATTTTCCGTCATTACAATGACGCGGTGAATTCAGGCGATATCGCGCAGAGCTGCGAGCAGGAGCATTTCCAGAGGCTCAAGAGGCGGTATCTGGTAAGTTATGACCGTGCCGTGGAGACCGTCCGCCAGGCCGACCATTGTGTCGGTTGCGGTCAATGTCTGCCCCATTGTCCTCAGAGCATTGACATTCCCCATGAGCTCAGGCGCATTGACAGGTATATCGAAAATCTCAAGCGTGAGACTTTATAGGCAAATGATTTTTTGCCGATTTACTTAAATTTAGTATATTTGCGGTCCGGTTCTCCGATTCGTTCATGATGAAGGGACCAGGATTATGGAGAGATGCTCGAGTGGCTGAAGAGGCACGCCTGGAAAGCGTGTATACTCCTAAAGGGTATCACGAGTTCGAATCTCGTTCTCTCCGCCAGAATCGTGTAAGTCGCAGAGTGTCCGTGGCTTGCACGATTTTTCCGTTATTTTCACTTAGGTTTGGCATTGGCAAAACTTGATATTTTGGTAATGTTATGATTGGGAAATCTGAATTGAACAAAATCCTGGGCAATCTGGCCTGCTTTCTTGCATATACGATTTTCGGAATAAACATCGTCACATGTAAAGACTTGTCCAGCAGCCATTTGCTCTCACCATTGGCTCTGTTCGGTCTGAGGGCGCTCGGTGCCGGTGCCCTATTTTGGATATTGTCCTTGTTCCGTCCGAAGGAAAAGGTGGAACTGAAGGATTATCCCAAACTGTTCGCGGCTTCGTTTATCGGATTCTTCATGGTACAGGCTTCGTTCCTGATGGCGATTCCTGAGGTCACGCCTATGACATGTTCCATCCTGAGCGCA
Source organism: uncultured Bacteroidales bacterium (assembly GCA_934700615.1). Lineage (GTDB taxonomy): Bacteria > Bacteroidota > Bacteroidia > Bacteroidales > UBA932 > Cryptobacteroides. The sequence goes on along the minus strand of CAKUXR010000008.1, from coordinate 16,645 downwards.
TTGACTCCCATCTATACGATGTTCATAGCAGCATTGACAATAAAGGAGCCGATTACGTGGAAGAAGGCGGGAGGTGTAGTCATGAGTTTCTGCGGCATCGTCTGGCTCATCCTGACAAGCAGTACGGGCGACGGCGGCACACAGGCCACGAGCCTGAGAGGCGTGCTGTTCATGCTTACCAACGGACTTAGTTTCGCTGTCTATCTTGGAGTGTTCAAACCATTGATTTCCAAGTATTCAGTAGTGACATACATGAAGTGGATCTTTCTTTTCTCCTTCCTGATTTCCATGCCGTTCGCCGGAAAGGAACTGGCCACTTTCGATTATGCCTCATTGACAGGAATTCTTGTCATTGACCTTGTCATTCTCGTGGTCTGCGCGACTTTCATGTCCTATTTTCTGATTTCTTTCGGACAGAAGTTCGTGAGGCCGACAATGGTGAGCCTCTATTCCTATATGCAGCCTATCATGGCAATCGCCATCAGCATTGCAGTCGGCATGGACACATTGACTTTGCCGAAAGTGGTCGCGGTGATGATTGTTTTCTGCGGCGTGCTTCTTGTAAGTTTCAGCAAGAGCCGGGCGCAGCAGGACAAGGATTAGAGGGGGCCGTTACGGACAGGCTGAGGGCCGGATACCAATAGTTTTTGCTCATAACGCGGAGTTTCGCTATATTTGCGGGCTGTATGCAAGATTTTAATTATTAAATCATTATAACCATGAACAGAAAAGTTCTTCTTATGATTCTCGACGGATGGGGAGAGGGCAAACATGACCACTCCAATGCCATCTATACTGCGGGAACACCTTTCATCGACTCTCTCAGAGCCAAATATCCGATGAGCCATCTTCTTACATGCGGTGAGGCTGTTGGTCTCCCTGACGGACAGATGGGCAACTCTGAGGTAGGACACATGAACCTCGGTGCAGGTCGCGTCGTATATCAGGATCTCATGAAAATCAACAAGACTTGCCGTGACCACAAGCTTCTGAGCAGGGCTGAGGTCAAAGGCGTATATGATTATGTAAAACAGAGCGGCAAGAAGCTTCACCTTATGGGCCTCTGCTCTACAGGTGGTGTGCACAGTTCACTTGACCACTATTATGAGTTCCTCAATGTAGCCAAGGAATATGGTCTGGAGAATGTCTATGTGCACTGCTTCATGGACGGACGTGATACTGACCCGCATAGCGGAAAGGGCTTCGTTGCTGATCTCGAGAAGCACATGGCGGAGAGCACCGGCAAGGTTGCTTCCGTATGCGGCCGTTTCTATGCGATGGACCGTGACAAGAGATGGAACCGTGTCAAGGAGGCTTATGATCTTCTCGTAAGCGGAAAGGGCGCTGCTTTCACTTCTGCTACTGAGGGCATCCAGGCTTCTTATGATGCTGATGTGACTGACGAGTTCATCAAGCCTATCGTAATCACTGACGCTGCAGGCGCTCCGCTTGCCAAGATCGAGGAGGGAGATGCAGTCATCTTCATGAACTTCCGTAATGACCGTGCACGTGAGATCACTTCAGTTCTCACCCAGCAGGACATGCCTGAGGAGGGAATGTCTGTCATCCCCAATCTCTACTACTGCTGCATGACTCCGTATGACGCTGCCTTCAAGGGTCTCCACATCCTCTTCGACAAGGAAATCGTGAAGGATACCCTCGGTGAGATAGTTTCAAATGCAGGTCTCCGTCAGCTGCGTATCGCAGAGACTGAGAAATATGCCCATGTGACTTTCTTCTTCAATGGCGGTCGCGAGACTCCTTTCGAGAATGAGGACAGAATCCTGGTTCCTTCTCCTAAGGTTCCTACATATGACCTTCAGCCTGAGATGAGCGCTCCTATCGTAACTGAGAAGCTTATCGAGGCTATCGACAGCGACAAGGAGGATCTCATCATCCTCAACTACGCAAACGGCGACATGATCGGCCACACCGGTGTCTATGACGCTATCGTGAAGGCTGTAAGATGCATTGACGGCTGCGTAGAAAAGGTTGTGACTGAGGCTATCAAACATGATTACGTTGTGCTCATCACAGCTGACCACGGCAATGCAGACCATGCTGTAAATGAGGATGGTACACCTAACACGGCCCATTCACTGAATCCGGTACAGTTCATTGTTGTCAATGCCGGTGACGAGGTCAAGAGTGTCAAGGATGGCGCCCTCTGCAACGTTGCTCCTACAATTCTCAAGCTGATGGGTCTCCCTCAGCCTGCCGACATGGATGCAGAACCATTGATCTAAACTGGTCTGAGTTTCGTAAGTGCGAAACTCGAGCAAATTGATAAAAAAGGTCCGGATGAAACCTCTTGAGGTAACATCCGGGCCTTTTGTCATATTGTAGATTTACTATTGTAACCTGTAGAATCCGTCGGCCGGCTCCGCCACGGCAGCATTGACCTTACCCATAGAAACCGGCAGGCATCGGCCTGTATCCATCAGAGCCTTGTTGAGCGCGGTTGTACGGCTTGCGACAGACGATGTGGTCGCGGCAGCCTTGCGTGTAAAGGTGTATGGAGCAAGGATATACGGTGCATACTTCACACCGCCTTCATCATAAAGATACTGTTCCTTGGTAACCTCTGGCGCGATGAAAATCTTGGACCAGCCAGGGCCTCCCATTGAGAGACAGAAGTCGAAGCCGTAGCACATGACATCTTCTCCCATTTCTTCATAAACCTTGGACTTCACGCCCTTCATCTCGAAACTGCCCTCTGCATACTCAGCCTCACCGACTTTCTCGCCGACAGTCATGAAGACGCCATAATTGCCGTCAGCAAAGAGAGTAAAGGAGTTCAGAGCGACATTGTAGTCTATGCCATCTTTGTAAGGATATCCCTGATATATCACGGAACCGTGATGGGAACCTGTCCATGCGCAAAGTTTGCCGTCTTCGAAGTACATCTTCATAGGATACTGGTCAGTGAACTTGGTGACGCCCCAGCCGTAAACATTGTAAATGCTGTCCACTCTGTAAGGCTCGACCTTGATGTCGAAAGTGATAGGCTTATGCTCATAACTAGCTACCGTAGAAGTAGATGAGGCTGACGTGACAGTCCATTCTCCGAGATAACGCTCATACTCGTCAGAGCCCTTAGGAACGGCAGTTGTCGCCTGCACCTTGTATGAATAGCTCTGTCCGAACATGTTCTTTCCTGAAACGATGAGGATATACTCGACATTAGGCACGCCCTGATCAAAGCCAAGTGTAAGGCCCTGGTCAGAATTTATGGCATTGAGATAATCACTCTCGATTTCAATGCCCTTCTTTTCGCAAAGCTCCGTATAAGAGTTGTTATACTTCGGAAGTGCCTGATCCACAAGTGTCTTGGCAGACAGATAGTAGTACGCTGACTGGACACCCTTTCCCTTCACGATGAAGTCAATGCTATAGTAGCCCTGGCCTTCAGGGTACTCTGCAGTAACAGTGATTACAGGAGGTTCGGTAGTTCCGTCCCAGCCGCCTCCCCAAGTCTGAGGAATCTTGTCATAATAACCTTCAAGATTGACACAATCCTTGAAGCAGAAGTTGGTGCTGGAATAAGAACGGTTTGCGAAGTACACCTTATATTCTGTCGCGTCTCTCTTATAGATAGGAACGCTGACTGTCTGTCCTTCAATCTCCACCTCGCACTCCGGAAGAGTTGTCAATGAAGTACATCCGTAGAAGGTGTTCTGCCATTTATAGACGTTCTTGGCATCATTGATAAACTTGATGGACTCTGAGGTCAATGACGAGCAGCCCTGGAAAGTATTGTTGAGCTCAATGAATCTGTCCACAGGAAGGTTCTCCCAGAAACTTGCAGGGATTGTCTTGAGGGACTTGCAGTTCTTGAACAGGCTGCCAACTTTGGTTGCCCTTATGGCTGCCTTGGCAGTTTCATTGAACATATGCTCAGGTATATCCACGAGTGATTCGCAGTTGGTGAAAACCTGGTTGAGCATATTCGCGTCATTCGACATCTTGAAATAGTGGAATGTCGGCACATTCTTGAGTTTGGTACAGCCTGAGAACAGCTGCCAGATCACGACTCCGGACTTGCCTGTGAAGTTCCTGAAGAGGTCATTGTCAAGATGTTCCAGTGAAGAACAGCCATAGAATGCATAGTTGAAGTTGGTTGTCTGAGGGCTGAGACCATCCATGAATCCGATTGGGACTTCCTTAAGACTTGAGCAGTACTTGAACAAACCATTGCAATTTTTCACATTCCTGAGTTCTTCGCCCTTGGCAGGAGCCACACGGACAAGATTCTTCTGTCCCTCGAAAGAGATACCGGCCAGAGAACAGCTTCCCCATTGGATAACCTCATAAAGGTCAGCACCATGACTGAAGTTGCTTCCCTTTCCGATAGTATTGATGGTTCCGCTGATCTGAACAGGATACATCCTCGAAATATCATTGTACTTGTGTTTAGGGAAGCTTACTGAAAGTGTATCAATCTTGGATCCGTCGCCCCAGTCCACGTAATAATCGGCACCTTTAACAAACGTTACAGGAAGAAACGCACAGCTGTCCTTAGCCAGAGGCTTCATCATCAGCACCATGACTTTCTCATCGAAAGTGGCAGGATTCTGGTAGATGATGATGGACTCAATGACATTGCCCTGGTTCTTCAATGTCATTCTGGTCTGTCTCGCATAAGGCATATCATTCTTGTCGACACGCACGCTGACGGTCTTGGTATAGACCTCATATGCCTTTGTCTCTACAAGATGGGCCCAAGTCTGGTCAGCCTCAAGTTCAGCCGTAAACTCCAGATTGGTAGTGACATCGACATCGAAAACTCCTCCGGCTTCCGGACTCTCGACTGATGATGTACTGATATGCATATTGCCCGCGACGAATGTCAATGTCCTCATCAATGTCTTGTCGGCGCCGTCGCCGAGAAGGAGGATGACCTTGCCTACTTCAGGAGAATCAGGTGCAGTTACCGAGATGAAACCGTTGGATTCATCAGTCTGTTCCAGTTCCGCCTTCCAGAGACCTTTCGGAATCACTTCCAGAATAGTGTTCTTGTCTCCTCCGGTTATGGTATATGCAAACTTCTTGGTCTGTCCTGAATAAATGAGAGTAGAGGTTACATCTACAGAAATTCCGAATTCCTTATATATTGCAAATGTGAGAACGGTTCCGTCCGCAAGTGTAAGATAGGCTGTCTTCCCGTCTTCGCTCAACTTGGCATCCTTGAAGAACGCGTCTCCGTCATCGCCTGTAGCCTTACCGCACTCAACGTATGTAACGCCGTGGTCATAAGACACATACCATTTTCCGTCCTTGATTTTCATGGAAGGGGTCACGCCCTGTTCTCCGGTAACGGGAACCTTGTTGCCGTTGGAATCGAGCAGCCATTCGCCATTGACGGTCCAATACCATTTGCCGTCAGGTGTCTGCTTTACAGAGATGTCCGGAGCCTGTCCGTCGGTCAGTGTCATAGTGCTCATGCCTCCATAAACATCCACGAAGGTAATGACATGAGTCCCGTCCTCCTTGTCTTCAATGTTGCTGATAAACAGCTTTCCGTCCATTAGTCCTTGCAGCTTGGTAAGCTGAGTGTTGAGAGAAGCGACCTGTGACTCTACTGTAGTGAGCCGCTGGTCCATTTTGTCCAGCCGAGATTTCATCTCGCTGTCGTCATAGCACGCCGTCAGAAGCAATGCGGACATGACATAAGCTAAAAATTTTTTCATGCTCTATAGGTTGATAATAGTCTCCATCTGTAACTTCCTTATCCCCACAGTCTCAGAACATTAGCAGTTCTTCGCAATTAAGTAATCCTTAAAAAAGGTTCTATGTCTATTTGCTATTGGTTGTGTTAATGATCTCGATTCTCTAAGTTCGTTCGGAGCGAAAATTATGAAATTAATTTTACAATCCCAACTGATTTTTTAAAATTTTGTTTCTTCAACCCATTGATGGTTAAACACTTTAGATTAAGTACACAAAAACGACTCTTTAAAATCTAAACATATATAAAAAGAATCGGTTAAAACATGTAAGTTTTTACCGATTCCTAATTTAATTTATTAAGTATTTTACAAAAAGACGTTTTTTCCGTTGTTAAGATGTCCAGAATGAACAAAAAACCGAGTTTTCGTCAGAAAATCAGAAACGCCAGATATCCGAAACCCATCAGCATTGACAATATGAATGTTGAAATCACAAGTATAGGAAGCATCGGGTCGAGGTCTTTGTCGGAACGGGTCCAGACTCCGCGGAGATGAATGGCAAACAGGGGCAATGTAATGAAGAAAAGCCAATGCCATGGATCGGGGAAGCGGCACAAGTTGAAGATTGTCAGGCAGATCCAGCCCGTAACAATAAGAGCCGTATGGTAAATCTTGGCGCCCTTCACACCGATACGCATCGGGGTAGTCATTCTGATTCCGGCATCAGACTTGACATCACGAATATTATTGACATTGAGCACACCCACGCTGAAGCAGCCCATTGCGACAGCGGGAAGCAGCATCAGCAGTGACGGAATCGTGTGGGCAGCAACGAAATACGCCCCGAGGACAGAGACAATGCCGAAGAATGTGAATACGGAAATGTCGCCAAGTCCGCGGTAGCCGTAAGGATTGCGACCTAGAGTATATTTTACGGCCCCACCCATCGCAGCCGCGCCTAAGATGATGAGGCACAACGGTTCGAGGGCAAACAGGGTGCCGAAAGATGTTTTCAGCATCAGCAGTCCGGACAGGGCACAGACTACAGCGACAACAGCTATCAGTCTCTTCATGTCCTTTACCGTCAATATTCCTTCTGAAAGAGAATAATGCGGCCCGCTGCGGCGGTCGCTGTCCACTCCGCTGAGACTGTCGCCCAGTTCATTGGAGATATTGGAAAGTATCTGGAGACAGACTGTCGTCAGCATTATGAGCAATGCCACCTTCAGACTTACATGATAGTCTGCCGCAGCGAGCATGATTCCAAGACAAACGCCGGCAAGAGACAGAGGCAAAGTCCTCAGTCTCATCGACTTGATATAATAAGAAAACTTTTTCATCCAATAGAGTTTACTAAACACTAGCGTTCCGCACGTGGGACCCGCCTAGGAAAAAACACTTTTACCGCGATGGAAATACCATGCATTATAGCGAACATGACGCCCTGGCAACGGCAGTCATAGAGAAACTGCTCACGTGGCGGCCGGCCTTTAGGACTGTGCAGATAGGCTATTCTTGCCTTCAGAGGATATGCCCTGTTCCGCCATTTGGGAATTCCGGGATTCCTGTCGCACTCGCAAAGCACCCCGGGAGCCACAACTCTTACAATATTGGCCTTATAAGCACGGGCGCCATAATCAAAGTCCCCGAAACTGTGGCTGTAATGAGGATCCAGGTTACCCAAGATCTTATAGACGTGGGCCGGAATCAGGACAAGATTTCCGTTGAAGGTATAGCATGGGACAGGAATGGCAGGATCCGGTTCTATAAGCTTGCCGGATTTCGTCCTTCCTCCATAACTGAGTTCCTTGTCCGCGTTCTCGGCAGTACCCACTACAATCGCCTTATGCCTAAGGAAAGAAGACGTCTCCATGAGACAGGCAAGCGCGCCTTCCTTCATCATGGTATCGTCATTCAGCCAAAGATAGAAGTCCTGCCCGTCCGCCGCTGCCGCCTCCCATGCGGTAATCATTCCGTGGTTCCAGAAAAGATTTCCGTCCCCGCGGATTATGACGGCCTGAGGAAACTCTTCAGACACAGCCTCGGAAGTTCCGTCCGTGCTGCCGTCATCCACCAGATAGACAGAGAAAGACCACGTGTCGTCCCCCTTCATGGAATCTATCTGCTGGTAGCAATTACGCAGGCAGGCGAGAGTTTTCTCCCGCCTGTTATGAACTGTAAGAAGTATTGCAACTTTCTGCATTATGAATCAAGTTTTAAGACAGCCATAAACGCGCTCTGAGGCACCTGCACGGTACCTATCTGACGCATACGCTTCTTACCCTCCTTCTGCTTCTCCAAGAGTTTGCGCTTTCTGGTGACGTCACCTCCGTAACACTTGGCAGTCACGTCTTTACGTACCTGACGGACAGTCTCACGGGCGATAATCTTGGCGCCGACGGCAGCCTGGATAGCAATATCGAACTGCTGTCGCGGAATGAGATCCTTCAACTTGAGGCAGATTTTCCTGCCGAAGTCATAAGCCCTGTCCTCATGAATCAATGTCGACAATGCATCGGCAGGGTCGCCATTCAGCAAGATGTCAAGCTTCACAAGACGGGCAGGCCTGTAACCCTTTATGTGATAATCGAATGACGCATAGCCCTTGGAGATGGTCTTGAGTTTGTCATAGAAGTCGAACACAATCTCCGAAAGAGGCATCTCGTAAGTGAGTTCCACTCTGTCGGCAGTAATATAATGCTGGCCGATGAGAGTACCGCGCTTTTCAATGCAAAGTTTCATGATAGGCCCGTAGAACTCCGTATTCGAGATTATCTGCGCCCTGATATAAGGTTCCTCGATATGGTCAATGATAGTAGGCGCCGGAAGCCCTGAAGGGTTATGGACATCAATGATATCCCCCTTGGTCGTATAAACCTTGTACGACACGTTAGGAACCGTCGTGATGACATCCATATTGAACTCCCTGAACAGCCTCTCCTGGACAATCTCCAGATGCAGAAGTCCGAGGAAGCCGCAACGGAAACCGAATCCGAGAGCCATGGATGACTCCGGCTCATAAACGAACGAAGCGTCATTGAGCTGGAACTTTTCCAATGTAGAACGAAGTTCCTCATATTTGTCTGCCTGGACCGGATACATTCCGGCGAACAGCATTGGCTTTACCTCTTCGAATCCGGCGATAGCCTGTTTGCATGGCCTTTCTACATGGGTGATGGTATCACCCACCTTGACCTCGGCTGCCGTCTTGATTCCGGAAATGATGTAGCCCACATTGCCGCATCCGACCTCCTGTGTAGGAGACAGTTTCATCTTCAGAACACCGATTTCGTCAGCCACATACTCCTGACCGGTATTGAAAAACTTGACCTTGTCTCCGGAATGTATGGTGCCGTTCTTGACCTTGAAGTATGCGATGATTCCGCGGAAAGAGTTGAATACCGAGTCGAAAATCAACGCCTGGAGAGGGGCCTCAGGATCTCCCTGCGGAGCCGGAATCTTCTCCACGATGGCATCCAGAAGCGGAGCCACTCCCAGTCCTGTTCTGGCGGACACCTTATATACGTCCTCCGGCTTGCAGCCGAGAAGTTCGCAGACCTCGTCGGTCACGACTTCAGGTCGGGCAGCATCCATGTCAATCTTATTCAGGACAGGGATAATCTCCAATCCATGCTCGATGGCCTGGTAAAGATTGGAAATGGTCTGGGCCTGAACACCTTGTGAAGCATCCACCACAAGAAGGGCGCCTTCACATGAAGCGATGGAACGGGACACCTCGTATGAAAAATCGACGTGGCCCGGAGTATCGATAAGGTTGAGCACATAAGGCTCACCCTTGTAATTATACTCCATCTGAATCGCATGGCTCTTGATGGTAATACCCTTTTCCCTCTCCAAATCCATATCGTCAAGCACCTGGTTTTCCATCTCCCTTGCTCCCAATGTCTGGGTAAGTTCGATGAGACGGTCCGCCAATGTACTTTTACCGTGGTCGATATGGGCTATGATACAAAAATTTCTTATGTTCTTCATCTGGTCCTCCTATTTTGCTGAAGTGTCTTCGGCTACAGTAGAATCAGCCTCATTTCCATAATCCTGGTCATAAGCCTCCGCTCCTGCCCTGAGAAGTGTCACAAGGCTGTGCTTGAGTTCCGTAGAGACTTTCTTGTCACCACCCTTCTCGAGTTCATCCACAAGGAAATAGAGGAACTGGCAGGATTTCTCGAACTCATCCTGAGCATATTCATAATATTCCATATAGAAATGCGCAGAAGCAAGCAGTTCTTTTCCGAGTTTCGCTCCAAGTTCAGCGGCTTTCTCAGGTGCTCCGGCAGCGAAATAGCCACTTACCATATTGACCACCATATAGTCATTGGTAGAGAATCCCAGAGGAATCGCATCCAAAGGCCAGACACTCTCCGGCATTGACTCCTGACATTTGTCGAGAATCTTCAGCGCCCTCTCCTTGTCGCCGGCCTTGAGCAAGGCATTGGCGGTAGAGACGAACAGCTCACGCTGCGGCAGCACTCCGAGGAATGTGTAATAGTTCTGATAGTCAACATCATAGTCATCCCTGCGGATATCATTCCATGTATAGACGTTCATCATCTTGTCATACAGTTCGTCCACATCCACCAGACCAGGGTCACCTGTAGTCATCCTGTTCTTGATAGGAACGAGCTTGCTGGAATATCCCTCATACATGAGATAATCACGCAGACCGATATTGAGGTCACCTCCCTGGCTCAACATGTTTATCGGCCTGTCCCACTGATAGTTGGACAGAAGGTCAAGCATGAAGAGTTCAGGCTTGGAAATGAACTTCTTGTTCTTAGGGATTTCGATAACAATCTGGTCAGGTATCATGTCAGCAAACTTAGGACTGACTATGCCGGACTTGAGGGCATTCTCCTTATTGACCGGAATGCTGATTTTCCTCGATACGATATAATCGACACGCTGGCCATTCTCGAGAGGAAGTTTAGCATCAGGATGTCTGAACACGGCCATCACATCCGCAATAGGAACCACCTCCCCTACAGGGTCAGCTATGTAAATATAGTCATTGGTGCCATACAGATACTGCTCCACGCCTACTGACAGAGGAAGAGGCTTGGATTCGTTGCAAGCCCATTTCATCTGGCCGATATGCCAGTCCGTACCGAGAAGCGAAGTATTGCAGATTCTCACGTCAGGACGGACATTTTCCACCTCCTGGGCATACCAGAGAGGGAAAGTATCGTTATCGCCATGGGTGATGAGAATGCCCTGCTCCCCTACGGAATTCAGATAGTTCCTCGCCATCTCGACAGATGTGCGGCGGTTGCTTCTGTCATGGTCATCCCAGTTCTGCTGCGCCATCAATGCCGGCACGAAGAGACAGGCCAATGTCAATGCAGATGCGAGTGCCACAGGGTATTTCTTTTTCAGCGCCCCGCCGATCCAATGGAACAATGCCATCGCACCGAAGCCGATCCAGATACAGAAAGCATAGAACGAACCGGCATAGGCATAATCTCGTTCACGGACCTGGAATGGCGGCTGGTTCAGGTAAAGCACGATAGCGATACCTGTCATGAAGAACAGCAGGAATGTCAGCCAGCAGCCCCTCTTGTCGCGCTCGAACTGGAAGAACAGTCCGAAAATTCCCAGCAGCAGAGGGAGAAGGAAATAGTGGTTCTTGCCCTTATTGTTCTTCAGGATATCAGGAGCATCGCTCTGGTCACCAAGACGGATTTCGTCGATAGGCTTGATACCGCATTCCCAGTTTCCATAGAATATATATCCAGGGCTAGGGCTGTGAATATCGTTCTGCCTTCCGGCGAAGTTCCACATGAAATATCTCCAGTACATCCAGTTCAGCTGGAAGTCGAAGAAGAAATTCAGGTTCGCCCAGAAAGACGGTTTCTTGTAGTCGGCCCCAGGTATCACCTTGCCCTTTCCGCCGGTATAAGTCTCATAGAATCTGACATATTTCTGGTCGCCGTTCCACATCCTCGGGAAGAGCATCTTTCCTGACGGCTCATAGACAGGCTCTGAAGGAGCGTCCACATGCTTGTACTTGCCATTGACAGGGGCCCAATATTTCTTGGTCTCGAGATGGTAAGGCGCTCCGTAATACTGTCCATAGAGAAGAGGAGTAGTACCATACTGCTCACGGGACAGGTAGCGGACGAGAGTGAAGGCATTGTCAGGCTGATACTCATTGGTAGGAGGCATGACATTGGACCTGATTATCACCACGGCGAATACCGAGAATCCTATCACGATGGTCGTGAAGCACAGAACTACAGTATTCCACAGTGCCTTTCCTTTCCTGTATGTCCAGAAAGCGCCCCAGAAACAAAGTGCCAGGAGGGCAATCATGAAGAATGACGCACCGCTGTTGTACGGGAGGCCGAACACATTGACAAACAGGAGGTCAGCATAAGCGGCCCACTTCGGAAGATAAGGAATGATCAGGAAGAGCAGAAGGGCCAGAATCACTACCGACTCCAGGAATATACATACGCACTGTTTGAAAGTCAGATGCTTGTCCTCGCTGCGTCTGTAATGGAACAAGAACACCAGCACAGGAATCGTCAGCAAGTTGAGCAGATGCACACCGATAGAAAGTCCCATCAGGAAAGAAATCAGGACTATCCAGCGGTTGGCATACGGCGTATCAGCCTGCTCATACCACTTGGTCATCGCCCACACGACAAGCGCAGTAAACAACGACGACATCGCATATACCTCACCCTCGACAGCCGAGAACCAGAAAGTATCGGAGAAGCAGTATGCCAATGAGCCGATGGCGCCGCTGCCGAAGATCAATATCGCCTGGCTGAGGCTGTATTCGCCCTCGCCATGCTCAGGCTTGCCCGCAATCCGCTTCGCGAAGAAGACAATCGTCAGGTACAGCAGGAATATTGTCAATGCTGAACACAGGGCACTCATCACGTTCACGGCAACAGCAGCATGCATGTTGTCGGCAAACATGGTGAAGAATCTCGCAATCAGCTGAAACATAGGGTTTCCTGGAGGATGCCCCACTTCCAGCTTGTATGATGAGGCAATAAATTCACCGCAGTCCCAGAAAGAGGCTGTCGGCTCGATAGTGGAAAGGTATGTGAATGAAGCTATGACCAAAACCACAGCCGATGTGATACCGTTCCAGAGTCTGAACTTTCTTTTATCCATTTTTATAAATTCATTGTTCTTATCCGAACTAGCAAAGATAAAACAGATTCGCTATCTTTGCAAAAAAGAAGACAATTATGGCAGATAATGATTGGAAACAGAGATTGGGAGTCGTCTATTCCACCAATCCTGATTTCAGCTACGGGCAGGAAACCAAAGAGGAAATGAAGACACTTCCCCCTGAAAAACAGAAGCTCACCGTAACAATCGACAGGCGTTGCCGCGCGGGGAAACAGGTAACGCTGGTAAGCGGTTTCGTCGGCACTGAAGATGACTTGAAAGCACTCGGAAAGACATTGAAAGTAAAGTGCGGAGTCGGAGGCACTGCCAAAGACGGAGAGATCACCATCCAGGGTGACCTCCGCGACAAATTGACCGCCCTGCTGTGCTCAATGGGGTATAAAGCGAAACGCGGAAACTAAAAACGTAAACGATGCCGACAATTTCATCAGAACTGTATTCCGTCGATACCTTGCAGATTCTCCCTGCGGGGGATGCTTTCGTGCAGGGACATTTTCTGATGCCGGAAGAAAAGGAGCAGGTCCAGTCACATACGGAAGTTCCCGGACATGAATATGGCGACCAGTGGAACTCCTCTCGTGTCAACTGGTGGATGTCGGCCCTGGCAATCCTGCTCATCATCCTTTATCTCAGAAGATTCACATCCATCCTTCCCCATATCTCGAGGGGCGTGCTGAGATGGAGGGAAATCATATTGATGGAAGGGAACATGAGGCTCTGCCGGGAACGCGACTCAGTCGCCTCGGCAGCATTGGTCATTTCGTTTGTCTGCATCTCCAGACTCGATTTGTTTCCTGCGGCATTTCTGGCGGCATTGACACCGGGCTGGAAGTCTCTCGCCTCGGCCGGCGTCATCGTCGGATTCCTCATTTTACGGCAAATCTGCACCCTGTGCGCGCCGTCCGGGAAAATCAGGCAGGACACCAAGAGAATTTCAGAAGGATGCGCGGCCAACTTTTTCATTTTGGGCGTGTCATTACTTCTTTTCCTCCTCATATTATATTCATTATCAGACACTTTAGCCGTATTCGCTCATGATGCCGCATACTGGGTGATACTGGCTGTATGGCTGGTTTTTCTGATGAGAAAATATCAGATTATTGCCACAGATGATGGTCGTTTCACAGCAATTTTGTATCTTTGCACGATTGAATTGATACCAGCCGTGATTTTGGCTGCAACAATGATGTATTTGTAAAGATATGGCAATTAAGAAGATTTTGATCTCGCAGGAGACTCCGGTGAACATGGCTTCTTACGAGATTCTGAAAGAAAAATTCGGCGTACAGATAGATTTCAAGCCGTTCTTTCTCATCGAACCTCTTTCTTCAAGAGAGTTCAGAGCCCAGAGAATCAATGTTTTGGATTATACAGCGATAGTTTTTTCCGCAAGACATATGATAGATGCGTTCTTCCAGCTTTGTGAAGAATTGCGCGTGAAAGTACCTGAAACAATGAAGTATTTCTGCACCACAGAGGCTGTGGCAATGTATCTTCAGAAACACATCGTCTTCAGAAAAAGGAAAATTTTCTACGGAACGGGAACACCGGCATCTGTCATTGACCTGATCGGAGCAAAGCACAAGGGCGAGAAGTTTCTCATCACCACCTCGGACTCCAGCAGCAATGAGGCATTGACAAGCCTTTTCCAGGCTCAGAAACTCGATTTCAACACTGCCGTTTTCGTAAAATCCGTACCTCAGGACCTCAAGGACATTGACATCGCATCATACGATATGATCGTGGTATATAACCCTTCAGACCTGAAGTCCCTTTCCGAGAACTACCCTGAGTATCAGCCGGGAAACACCAAGTTCGTAACCTTCGGAAAGCAGATTGTAAAGGCTATGGAAGAGGCCGGACTGCCTGTCGAGATAAAGGCTCCGACTCCGGAAGCACCTTCTGTCGCCAGAGCGCTCGAACTCTATCTTGACGCTCACAAGAACGACTGAGCACAAGTTCATCCTGTTTATGAGTGATGTCCGCAATACGTTGAAAAAGAAGGAGAGACTATCTTCCGGGATCGGTCTTTCCAGGCTTTTCGCGGACGGGAAATACGGCAACGCCGGTGTGATACGGTATTGCTATAGAACAGGTAATGGATTATCTTTCAATAGGATAGTAGTCTCTGTCCCCAAGAAACATTTTCGTAGGGCCGTAAAAAGAAATCTTCTCAAGAGACGTATCCGCGAGGCCTACAGACTTAACAAATCCCTGCTTCACGTCCTCCCCGACGGCGGCATTGACATCATCTTCATATACACTTCCCGCGAAGTCATGGACTCGGCCGCGATTTCGACGGATATCTGCGCGGCACTTGCAACCGTGGACAACCGGTGCGCGGCGAAGGCGGCAAAAGCCGCACAGGAAGAGCCTGCGGAGGATGCCGGAAATGAGTAAGAAAGTCAATGACAATGACCCCGGAAAGAAGCGGATTCGGGTCAATGCTACTCTGCGAAAAGTCCTGATTTTCCCTTTCGTAGTGCTTATCAGATTTTATCAGGTATGCATATCTCCCTACAAGCCACCGACTTGCAGGTTCACACCAACATGCTCGGAATATGCACTTCAGGCCTTCCGCAAATGGGGGCCCTTCAAGGGATTGTACCTTACAGTACGCAGACTTCTGAGATGCCACCCGTGGGGAGGCTCAGGCTACGACCCGGTTCCTTAGAACAGGATCTAGCCTACAACCCAAACGAGGACATGACGGTCGAAGGTAATATACTCAAGTTCGAATTCGTCCTCATAACCATCCTTATGGATGAATGTAGCCTCAAGTTCGCCTTCTCCCCTAGGATGGAAACGCTCGATTTCGATCTGCTCTGCAAAATCCACGTTGTAAAGTGACAGTCTCTTGAAGATTGCCTCTTTAGCACACCAGTAGATTGCGAGCTGCTCGTTTCTCTTGTCGTCATCCAAATCCTCTATCTCATCTTCTGACAATGCTTTAAGTTCGACTGCAGAGAAATCACGGTCAAGAGATTCCACATCGATGCCGACGTCTTCTGTCTCATGAAGAATGACCGCTACATATTTGTCCGTATGGGTAATGCTAATGTTGGTTACTCGGTTCTCAAGAAAAGGCTTGCCGTTATCGTGGTGACTGAGATATACTTTCTCGTCGAAAAGTTCATTGAGCAAGGCCCTTACGGCAAGTCTTTGCTTCCTCAGAGACTCACTCTTTATCCACGAAATTTCCTCCATCTCGTCTGACGGGGTGGAGCTCAATGCTTTTAATTCTTCTTCTGTTTCAGTTATCTGCCAAACGGCGATTTCTGCTTTGTTGTCAAGTACTTTTTTAAGATATAGTGCCATAATGATTTTTGCTTTAAGATTCCCATGAAGTTCCGGCAGTTCCGAAATACGACAATCCCATGCGCGGTGAATAACCGCACACAAAATAGCGGCTCTCCAGGTCCGACCCTGGACAGCTCGTCACTACAAGGTATGATTCATTTGTAAAAAAATCCGACAGGGGGTCGTCAACCGGCGCCCCTGAAATCGTTTGAGCATTATTTACAGAACTGGGAGGTTCCATATAAAATCCTAAGCGTAATTTGTTATCTGTGCAAAGATAATGGTTTTTTTTCATTCGCGAACAAACTGCCATATTTTTTGGCTAAAGATTTGCACGGCTTAGTCCAATCTTGTTATCACTAGCCATACATATATATATTTTTACTTTAGCTATTCGTGTTACAAATTAAGCATACTTCTCTGCCAGCGGTAACTCCGGGACTTTGACACATCCTTGATTTAAAATTTTTTGTAAATATTTGATAGAGTTTCTGATGAAACTCTTTTTTTTG
>CAKUXR010000007.1 GCA_934700615.1 uncultured Bacteroidales bacterium | reverse complement strand
TATCCGTCGAATTCTTTGGTGAAGCAGCTGCGGAATGCTTTGGTTGAGTCGATGCCGTCTTTTGCTAGCTCGTGAGTATTGTCGGACTCTGGATTACGGGTGATTATCATGACAGCTGAGCTTGTTCTGGAAGAGATTACTGAATGTATGTCCATGTTTTGATGGACGTACTGGAGTTCAGCCCAGGCGATTATGTCGTAGATGTTTTCTTTGATTGCGTCGATGATTTGGAAGCTGCGACAGGGCTTCTTGATTTTGCGGGCATATTTGGTCAGGAATTTCTGGACGTCGGCAAAGATGGGGTCGGCTTCGACAATGTCAGTAGCAAAGGCAAGGTCCGCTGTGCTTATGATGTAGTCGTGAAGTGCTTTAATATGATTCTTGGCCTGTTCAGCGCTGACATGTTCTTCAGATTCTGTTTGTTCTATGGAAAAGCGGTCAGAAATTGCGGTTAAGGCATTATCAATATCAATGGCCAAGAGTTCTTTGTCTTCCTGGTCATAATCGTCTAAGCTTCCTTGTAATAGGTCGTGATATGTGTTCAGCTCATTGAAGTAGAGAATAAGGTCCTTCTCCGCCTTCCATAGGCGCAGTAGCGAAAAGCATTCATCCATAATGTCCTGTGAAATTCATTACGAATTTACGAAATAACTATATTACACATATCTGTAACAATGAAAAATCCTCCGGTATCTTTTCAACACCGGAGGCTAATTTTATGATTTACAATTAGTCTAGCAAATTAGTCATCTCGCGAATCATGTCGTCATCGATGTCACGGTAGCGTGCAAATGCCTTCGATCCTTCGCAATGGCCGGAAAGTTTTCCGACGAGGTTAGGGTCTTTGACTTTCTTGTAGAGGTTGCCGATAAAGGTGCGTCTGGCCATGTGAGAACTGGCGACTTCGCTTATCGGATGCTGCTCTGGCTGCTTGGTTACTGGGTTCATGATTGTGACCACTCTGTTTATGCCGGCCTCTTTCAATGCCTCTTTGATAAGGTCGTTGAGTTTTGCGGTTGACACATAAGGGAAGAGTCCTCGTGATGACTTGCCTTGATTGCGCTCAAGGATTTCAATGGCGGTAGGCGAGAGGTACACCTTTACAACGCGTGGCTGCTCTTCTTTGGTTTTGCTAGGGATGTACTGGATTGCGGTGCCGTTTTCGGTCTTTACGATGTTGTCAGCGGTGAATGACATCAGGTCGCTGATTCGGCAGCCGATGTAGCATTGAAATACGAAAATATCTCGCGCAAGTTCTACTTCTTTCTTGGATTTTAGATTTGTCTTGAAAAGAATATCCCTTTCCTCAGTGGTGAGGTAGAAAGGAGTGCCGTACTTCTGGGAGCCTACGGTGTATTTGCGAAATGGGTTGTTCTGTGTGTAGCCCATGTCGATGCACCAGAGCCAGTAGGCGCGGACTGCGCTCATATATGTGACGATGGCGTTGTCGGAGCGCTGTTTAGGTGCCTTCTCGTGGCTTGAGTTATCCCAGACATATTTGTATTTTTTGTTAGGAACGAGAATGGTGCGGTACTTCTCTTTCTTTTGTACAAAGAAGCTGTGCTCGTCCTTGAAGAATTTGGCGAGAGATACTAGGGTGTCTCCAGTGGCTTCATCAAGGTTGATTGGTTTGCCGGTGTAGAGTTCGTAGCGGTGTACGATGTCAAAGATGATCTTGTAACTCTGGTGACGCTGATGGGAGATTTTCTTGAATTTGAGGAAGTCCTCTGTCCTGTCTCCGAAGTAGTGTTTGTCCGGCTCGGGTGCTTTGAATCTCTCGGGGAAGAGGAGTCTGTCCACGGTTTCTTGAGCCCAGCCTTCGGCGAAGTCATCGATGGCTTTCTTGTCGCCTTGTTCTATGAGTTGGGTGACAATTCTGTCCACGGCTAGTTTTGCTTCGCGAGCTTCCTGCACCTCTGGTGTGATGATTCTGTTCTTGATGACGATTTCTCCGTCCACGAAGAACTTCGGATTCAAGTAAACGTGCGAGTGTGCGCGCTGACCTACAGCACGCGTATTGCGGTACCTCAGAAGGACTTCGGCCTTGCCTGTGTCCTTCTGAAGACGGGTTGAAAGGGATAAGTAAACTTTAGCCATAATATCAATTGTTAACGCTAACAAAGTTACAAAATACGGTGGACAATATCAACTGAAATTGTCCACCTATTTGATTTGTAGTGAAATTTACTGAAATATGGCTTTTGCCTTAATTTGGTGTTAAGTATCTATGAGTTAGTAACTTATAAGGATATTTGAAAAGTCTTGTTTTCAGGGATTTCCATATGATTTCACATCTTATTTCCCGATGCAAAATTTCCGAAAAATATTCCCCAAAACTTCCTCCGTGCTTATCTCCCCGACGATTTCCCCCAGATGATACAGCGCCTCGCGAAGGTCCTGCGCGATCAGATCCGGCGGCAGCGTCGCCACCTGGAGACCTTCTTGGACACGCCCGAGGGCAGTTGCGGCACGGACAAGCGCCTCATAATGGCGGATATTCGTCACCAGGGTCTCATCGGTGTCGCCCGTAATCCGGCGGCCGATTTCGGCTAGGGCTTCTGTCAATGCGGTCAGACCGTCGCCAGTTTTCGCTGATATCGGAATCACCTTGATGGGGATGCCTTTCTCGCGCAAGGCGGCTTCTATTCTCGCCAGCTTCCCGGCCTTATCGACATGACCGCCCTCAAAACCAGCCACAGCATAACCTGCGACATGACCATCACCGGCCACCAATGACTCACTTTCATCCACATCACACTTGTTGACCAGCAGCAAAAACTCACGCCCGGACTCACAAGCATTGACCTTATTGAAAATATACTCGGCATCGGCCAGAACAGAATCCTCTCCGCGGGACAAGTCGGTCATACCCAGAACGATAGACGCCTCATCCATCTTCTTGAACGTCCTTTCGATACCGATCTTTTCGACTACCTCGTCAGTCTCGCGGATACCGGCAGTATCGATGAAACGGAACATTACGCCGCCAAGATTCAGCGTCTCCTCTATGGTATCACGTGTCGTGCCGGCAATATCGGAAACAATCGCTCGGTCCTCGCCGAGAAGCGCATTCATCAGCGTACTCTTGCCGGTATTGGTCGCACCGACGATTGCCACGGGAACACCGTTTTTGATGGCATTGCCCCGGCTGAAAGAATCGGTCAGTCGGTCGATATGGGATAATGCCTCATTGACCAGAGCCCCCAGTTCTGAACGGCTTGCAAACTCCACATCCTCCTCCCCGAAATCAAGTTCCAGCTCCAGTAGGGAAGTCATCGTCAGAAGTTTCCCTCGAAGACTCTTCAGTTCGGACGAAAAACCGCCCTTCAGCTGGTTCATCGCCACCTTGTGCGAAGCCGCGCTCTGAGACGCGATGACATCCGCAACAGCTTCAGCCTGAGCAAGATCCATCTTGCCATTGACAAAAGCGCGACGCGTGAACTCACCGGGAGCCGCAATACGCGCACCGGCATTGACAAGAAGCTCGAGGATAGCATTGACAATGAACCTGGAGGCATGGCAGGAAATCTCCACCGAATTCTCGCCGGTGTAGGAGTGCGGCGCACGGAACACGCTGACTATCACATTGTCCAGCACGCTGCCGTCAGCCCCGAAAATCGTCCCGTAGCGCAAGCGATAACCCTCGGTTTCAGCCAAAGAATCACCTGAAAGATGAATGATTTTGTCCGCGATTGTCAATGCTTCTTTACCGCTGACTCGTATGATGGAAATTGCACCCGTGCCGGGAATCGTGGCAGGAGCGCAGATGGTTCCGTCCGTAAACTGATAATTCACCATAGCAACTAACCCAGAATCTGTTCAGCGTGATTTTTGGTGTTCACCTTATCGATAACCTCGACAAGAATGCCCTTCTCATCGAAAATGAAAGTCTTGCGCAGAATGCCCTCATAAACCTTCCCGTAAAGCTTCTTCCCTCCCCATGCGCCGAAAGCTTTGATTATCAATGTCTCCGGATCGGAAAGGAGAGGGAAGGGCAATGTGTATTTGTCGCTGAAATTTTTCTGCGCCTTCACGCTGTCCTTGCTTATGCCAATGACATTGTACCCCAATGCCAGAAACCTCTCATAGCTGTCCCTCAGGCTGCATGCCTCCGCAGTACAACCCGGAGTATTGGCCTTGGGATAAAAATATACGACGGTCTTTTTCCCGATAAGATCGCGGGAAGAGACAATGTTACCATTCTGGTCTTGAGCCGAAAACTCCGGCATAGTATTACCTGTTTCAAGCATAGCGAAAATATTTTATATCAAACAAAGATACATAAAAACAATCATTATTTTCGTATCTTCGCGGTCTTTGAACTAGACAGCTATGCAAAGAGACGCAATCGATTTCGGCTCGGACAACATTCCGAAGCTCTTCGGCAGAATGCTTACGCCGACACTTTTGGGAATGCTCTGCATCTCCTTGATGACAGTAATTGACGGTGTCTTCATCGGACACGGCGTCGGAAGTGACGCATTGGCAGCCGTCAATATATTCTCGCCGTTCTGGCTCCTGATGACCGCCATCGGACTGATGCTCGGCATCGGCTGCTCCGTCGTCTCGTCCATCCATTTGTCCCAGGACAATGCCAAGGCCGCCAGAATCAATATGACACAGACCATCATATTCGGATTGGCATTGACATTGACCATAACCGTTCTGGTACAGTGCTTCAGCACTCAGACAGCTTATCTGCTCGGTTCTTCTGACAGGCTCCTTCCGCATGTGCTTGATTATCAGCGCTGGTTGTCATTGGCCTTCTGCGCCATGTTCCTCCAGTCGGTGGGACTCCTCATCATCCGTCTCGACGGTTCGCCGACCTACGCCATGTTCACATCCTCGATACCGGCGATATTGAACATCGTCCTGGACTACATATTCCTGTTCGTTCTCGACAAAGGACTTGAAGGCGTCTCATTCGCCACATTCATAGCCTTATGGTTCGGTGCCGGCATGGTCATCTTCTAT
The DNA here is from genome assembly GCA_934700615.1 of uncultured Bacteroidales bacterium. Lineage (GTDB taxonomy): Bacteria > Bacteroidota > Bacteroidia > Bacteroidales > UBA932 > Cryptobacteroides. The sequence goes on along the minus strand of CAKUXR010000007.1, from coordinate 106,101 downwards.
ATACTCTTCCTGTCCAAGTCAATGAAATTGTACCGGCTGAAGTGGTCTTTCAAGAGTATCTGCCTGTTCGCGAGAAACATCGGCTACCAGTTCCGCCTCGGCTTCTCCGCGTTTCTGGGAGAATGCAGCATCTCTATCCTCATGTTCATCGGCAACTACGTGTTTATGAGATACTTGGGCGAGGATGGCGTAGCAGCGTTCTCTATCGCATGCTACATTATGCCTTTCATCTTCATGACCGGCAATGCCATTTCACAGTCCGCCCAGCCGATTATCAGCTACAACCACGGCGCAGGCAAAAGGGGCAGGGTAGTGGAAGCCCGCAAAGTGGCATTGATCACCGCAATCGGCGCCGGAATCCTCCTCTCGTCCGCACTCGCCTTCGGCGTAAAATACGTTGCCGCGCTGTTTCTCAGCACCGACGCGAACGGCTACCGCATCGCCTCCGCCGGAATGCCGCTTATAGCGACAGGATTCGTTTTCTACATTGTCAATGTTACCGTAATCGGCTACTATCAGAGCATTGAGCGGATTATCCCTGCGACCATCTACTCTTTTGCAAGAGGACTTGTCTTCCTCGTTCCCTCATTCCTCCTGATGCCGCACATTGCAGGCACCCCCGGAATCTGGCTGGCCCTGCCCGTTTCAGAAGCATTGACCTTCATTCTTATCACCACCGGCAGGTTGTTCCGTCGAAAAAAGTAATTATCATTATTATTCATTATATTTGTCAAATTGCAAGGCAAATAACCAATGAATAATATAGCATTTATCGATCTGGAAATCGACGGCCGAGGCAAAATTGTAGATGCCGGAGCCGTAAAAGCCGGTAAATCAATACATACGTCACGCATCGCAGACTTTGTCTCCTTCATCAGCGATGCGGATTTTCTGTGCGGGCACAATGTCATAGAGCACGATTACAGATATCTGAAACCGTTTTTGCCGAAGGAATACAAACTGATAGACACGCTGTACCTGTCGCCGCTGCTGTTCCCGAGAAAGCCATATCATAGATTGCTCAAGGACGACAAACTGCTTTCAGACGAACTGAACAACCCCCTCAATGACGCCGTAAAGGCAAAGGAACTGTTTGAGGATGAGGTCAATGCATTTCGTGAGATCGACAAGCGGATGCAGCAGATATATTATGATCTGACCGTCGAAGACGTTCATTTCAACAGTTTTTTCGACTATCTGGGTTATTCGCCGGAATGGCGCCCGTTCTTCCTGAAAAAGACCGTCGCCGACAATGTGAAAGAGGCTCTAGCCGGAAAGATTTGTGCCAATGCTGATGTCAATGATGCCGTGCGGAATTCCAAAACCGCAACAGCCTATTCTGTAGCATTGATTTCGACAGACGACAGGAACTCGATACTGGCACCTTGGGTACTCAAAAATTACCCTGATACTGAACGGATTATAAGAAAATTCCGGGAGTGCGACTGCGGCAGATGCAATTATTGCAAATCAAAAAGAGACCCGGAAGTTGCCTTAAAAAGATGGTTCGGCTATGACCATTTCCGGAAATTCGGAGGAGAACCCCTGCAGGAAAATGCCGTCAAGGGAGCGCTGCAGGGCCAGTCCATACTTGCAATATTCCCGACTGGAGGCGGAAAGTCATTGACATTCCAGATTCCGGCATTGATGGAGGGGGAGTCGCTGCGGGGTCTTACTGTAGTGATTTCTCCGTTGCAGTCTCTGATGAAAGACCAGGTCGAGAATCTGGAAAAGCGTGGAATTGCCGATGCGGTCTATATCAATGGCCTGCTGTCACAGATAGAACGCAAAAATGCATTGGAAAGAATCGTGTCCGGAGAGGCGTCGATTCTGTATATCGCTCCTGAATCATTGAGATCCAAGACGATAGAAAAGGTGTTGATGGGAAGGACAGTCGTCCGCATTGTCATTGACGAAGCCCATTGTTTTTCTGCCTGGGGACAGGATTTTCGCATCGAATACATGCATATCGCTGATTTCATCAGGCAGCTGCAGGCGAAAAAAGGCATTGACAAACCTATTCCAGTATCGTGTTTTACGGCGACCGCCAAACCTAAGGTCGTCAGCGACATTACCGATTATTTCCGCGACAATCTCGGGCTGGAACTGAAATTATATACGACTGATGCGGCCAGGACGAATCTTCATTACACTGTTCTGCATCGCAGTGAAGATGAAAAGTATCCGACATTGAGGAATCTTCTTTTCGACTGCAAGACGCCAGCAATTGTCTATGTTACAAGGACTAAGACGGCAGAGAAGATTGCCGGCCGCCTGAACAGGGACGGACTGGAAGCGAGGGCATTCCACGGTCAGATGGATATTCGTGAGAAGGTCAAGGCTCAGGATGATTTCATCAATAACAGGGTACGGATTATTGTCGCGACCTCCGCGTTCGGTATGGGTGTGGACAAAAGCGATGTCGGTCTTGTCGTGCATTATGAAATTTCCGATTCGCTGGAGAATTATATTCAGGAGGCAGGCCGTGCCGGAAGGGATGTGACTTCCAATGCCGACTGCTATGTCCTTTACAATGACGATGACCTGAACCGACACTTTACATTGCTGAACCAGACCAAGCTGACCCTCAGTGAGATAAATCAGGTCTGGAGCGCCATCAAGAGCCTTACTTCGAAGCGTTCGACAATCACGATTTCCGCCCTGGAAATTGCCCGGAAAGCCGGCTGGGATGAGATTCGGGATATAGAAACCAAGGTCAAGAGCGCCATAGCTGCATTGGAAAACGCGGGATTCATCAGGCGCGGAATGAACAGCCCGAGAATCTTCGCGACCAGCATCGTCCCGCGGACGATGGATGAAGCCGTCGAGAAAATTCTCAGCTGCAACGAACTCACCGAAGAGGATAAGGTCAATGCCAGACGCATAATCAAGTCCCTGATTTCTGAGCGGAGCCGTGCCAAGGCAGGAACTGCAGAGGCTGAATCCCGTGTCGATTACCTTTCTGACATGCTTGGCATTGAAATCAGGAAGGTCATCAATGTCGTGGAGAGTATGCGTATGAACGGCATTCTCGCCAGGGACAATGACATGACCGCATACCTCAGAATCAGTCAGATAAGAAAACTGGAGTTCTATGGAAAACTAGAGCGAAGCATCATTGACTCCATCTCTGGAGACGAACACAAATTCAGTCTTAAAGAACTGAATGAAAAGGCTATAGCCGAGGGCATCTCAAGTTCTACTGTAAAGGACATCAGGACCATTCTATACTTCTGGACCATCAAGGGCTATATGGAAAAGGCATCATTGTCCGATGAACATATAGACATAAGGCTTAAGGTGTCCACAGATGACCTGAAGGGTATGGCTGAACAGAGAACAGCCATTGCAAAATATGTCCTCGGCAAGTTCAAGTCCCAGCCTCATGAGGGAGAACAGGACATAATGGTCAACTTTTCATTGACCGAACTCGTCATGGGATACAATGCCAGCAGTCTGTTCATGACAGAACTTGCCGATGTCAATGCTGTCGAGGAGGCTCTCCTTTTCCTTGCCAAGACCGGAATCCTGAGTATCGAAGGCGGGTTCATGGTGCTGTACAACAAGATTGAACTTGAGCGCCTAAACATGGACAACCGCAGCCGTTACAAGAAGGAGGACTACAAGAACCTGGACGACTTCTACAGGCAGAGAATCCAGCAGATTCACATCGTCGGCAAGTATGCCAACATGATGGTTGCCAATGAAAGTAAGGCATTGGAGTATGTCCACGACTATTTCACGATGGATTTCAAGGCCTTCATAAAGCGTTATTTCGACAGCAAGGAAGCGGAGGAGATGAACCGCAATGTCAGCAAAAAGAAGTTCCACGAGATTTTCGGCAGCCTGACGGCGGTGCAGAACAGTATCATCAATGACAAAGATTCCCGTTTTATAGTCGTTCCGGCAGGCCCCGGAAGCGGAAAGACCTATGTTCTTGTCCGCAAACTGGCATCATTGATATTGATGGAAGACATCAAGTCCGAACAGCTGCTCATGTTGACATTTTCACGTGCTGCCGCTACGGAGTTCAGCAAGCGTCTTGCAGCTCTTATCGGAGGCGCTGCCAGATATGTGGAAATCAAGACTTTCCATTCGTATTGTTTCGACCTTCTCGGTAAAATCGGAACGGTCGAGGACTCCGAGCATGTGGTCAGGAATGCCGTGGATGCCATATCTGCCGGCAATGTCGAGCGCAGCCAGATTACCAAGTCGATTCTTGTCATTGATGAGGCCCAGGACATGAGCGCCGACGAATTCGCCCTTGTGGAGAGTCTCATAAAGCTCAATGAAGACATGCGTGTCATAGCTGTCGGTGATGATGACCAGAACATCTATGAGTTCCGCGGCTCCGATTCGGGCCATATGAGGGCTCTGATGTCGAAATACGGGGCGACAGTCTATAACATGACGGACAATTTCCGCAGTTCCGACGAGGTCGTCAGCATTGCAAATTCCTTCGTGATGACGATCCGGAACCGGCTGAAAATAGTTCCTATCAATGCCGTGAAGCAGTCGCACGGTAAGGTCAATGTTACTTTCCATCGTTCTCCAAATTATGAGCATGCCGTTGTCAATGAATTGGTTGCCGATGCATATAAGGGTTCGACATGCGTGCTGACATTTACCAATGAGGATGCTCTGGTTGTTTCGGCGCTGCTCAAGCAGAACGGTTTCAAAGCACGTCTTGTCCAGTCAAGGGAGGACTTCAATATGAGGGACCTTGCCGAATTGCATTACTTCCTTTCCCGTGTGAAGAAGCCCGGAACAACGGTCATTTCCGCAACTGACTGGAACCAGGCCAAGGATGATGTCGGTAGTAAATATCATGACAGCGAATATCTTGAAGTGTTCAGGAACTGTATTTCGGAGTTTGAATCAGAAGGCCGCCATACAATCTATCTGTCTGATTTCGAGACCTATCTGAACGAGTCCCAGCTAGAGACCTTCATCCCGGGCAGCGCCTCCGAGATAATAGTCTCGACCATCCACAAAGCCAAAGGGCGTGAGTATGACAATGTCTATGTCTCGCTCAAGGGGCTTCGTCAGATAACGGACAAAGAGCGCCGTGCCATCTATGTCGCCATGACCCGTGCAAAGAGCAATCTGTCAATTCATTACGATAACTTCGCGCTGTTTGGTCAGGATGTAATTTCGTATGCGTCCTACTCCACAGACGATACCGACTACGGCAGACCATCACGCATACTTCTCCAACTTGGTCACAAAGATGTGGTTCTGAGTGCCTTCATGAACCCACGGATTCCATTTGACACACTCCATTCTGGCAGTCCGTTATCAGTCCAGCCGGAAGGCCTATATGCAGAAATTGACAACAAGCCAGTCAGAGTAGTCAAGTTCTCCAGCGCCTTTGTCAATGCCTACAATTCAATCCTATCCAAGGGTTACATCCCGGCATCCTCCAAGGTCAGGGCCCAAGTTATCTGGCATCACGAGGACAAAGACGTCACCCCACCCAAATACAGCGAGCATCTGATTCTCCTCCCCGACATAACATTGGATCTTGTCCGGTGAAGGTCTTTGCACAATCTGGACAAGTGTGCATAAACCCCGGAATCTACCTTGCTTTAACTCGGAAAATCTGTATATTTGTAAGATTGAAGTGTGAAATGTATGGAAAAACATCCGGAAATACAGTTTCTTCCGAGGGAAGAGATTAAACTATATCAGGAAAAACGACTGACAGAGACATTGGAATATCTGGCGGCCAAGTCGCCGTTCTACCAGGGACAGTTCAGGGACAATGGCATTGACATAAACAAAATCAGGACTCTGGAAGATTTGAGGCAGATTCCTGTCACTACAAAGTCGGACCTTCAGCTGCACGGCTCCGAATTCTGCTGTGTGAATCCTGAGGATATCATTGACTATTCTACGACTTCAGGAACTCTGGGCGACCCGGTAACCTTTACTGAAACTGAAGATGACCTCAGACATCTTGCTTATAATGAACAGCTTTCATTTCAGACGGCCGGATGTACAAAGAGCGATATCCTCCAAGAGATGGTTACCATCGACAGACGATTCATGGCAGGACTCGCATACTTCATGGGAGCCAGGGAACTCGGGATGGGGATCGTTAGAGTCGGTAACGGAATACCGGAACTTCAGTGGGACACCATAAACAGAATTCATCCGACTGTCGGCATGGCCGTACCGTCTTTCCTCGTGAAACTCATAGCATTCGCACAGGAACATGGCATTGACTACAGGAACTGTTCAATGAAAAAATGCGTCTGCATAGGTGAGGCTCTTCGCGACCCGCGCACATTCGAACTGAACACCCTGGGGCAGATTATTCACGACAAATGGCCTGAACTCCAGTTATATACGACTTATGCGTCCACTGAAATGCAGCACTCCTTCACGGACTGTGAGTACTTCAATGGTGGACATCTCCAGCCCGAACTCCTCATAGCGGAATTCCTCGATGACGACAACAATCCGGTAGGCCCTGACGAACCGGGAGAGGTTACAATCACGACTCTTGGCGTGACCGGTATGCCGCTGCTCAGGTTCAAGACCGGCGACATCGTATATCATTATGACGAACCATGCAGATGCGGAAGAAACACGACTCGTGTAAGCTCGGTTGTCGGACGCAAGAAACAGATGATCAAATTTAAGGGAACCACACTTTATCCGCCCGCACTCTTCGATATCTTGGACAATATTCCGGAAGTGAAGAACTATGTGGTAGAGGTGTTCACCAATGAACTCGGTACTGACGATGTCAAGGTGATTGTCGGAACTCTCTGTGGCTCAGATAGATTCGAAAAAGAAATCAAGGATATATTCCGCGCAAAGGTGAGAGTGGCTCCACAAGTTGAGTTCAGGACACCTGAGGAAGTGTCGAAGATGATGTTTCCTCCGATGAGCAGAAAACCGGTCAAATTCATCGACAGACGCTCTTCTTAAGTTAAGTAAAAGATTAGTTTGCAAGAGGAATTCGGCAAACTTTTTGCCGGAACGCATCCGGACAATTTATGGAAACTAAAAATTAAAAATTATATGAAACGCATTTTTATGGTATTGGCCGCAATGGCCGGCATCGCCTGCCTTTCATTGAAAGCACAGGATACCAAGCAGTTGAGTGACTACACATCTGTGAAATTCTACGGCATTGACTTTGCCCTTGCTCAGGTTGTCGGTGCAGAAGAGACACCGGGTGATTTCATTTCAGCATTCAGGGAAATCGACAGGCTCATGCTGTCAGAGGAAGAAAAGTATGTCACCCCGCTCGCAAAGAGGCTGAAAATGGCAATCAAGTCAGTTGACATTGAACCTACACTCAAGAGAATCGAGGACATTGACGAGACTGACCTCATCCAGAACAAGACTCCGGAGGCACTGACGGAACAGGATATCGAATTCGAGCTTCAGGAACTGGAACTCCCTGAATATGACGGACTTTGCCTCGTCGTAATGGCCGGAGAAATCAACAAGGGAACCAGGATGGGAACTTTCTATTACGTTTTCTTTGAGGGACCGGAAAGAGAGATCGTTTCTTGCATGCCGTTCAAAGGACAGGCTGGCGGTTTCGGACTCCGCAACTACTGGGCATCATCATTCCACCGCACGATTGCAGAGATCAATCCTACAAAGTTCTACAACTCCAAGAAAAAGATAAAGGAAGGCGTAACTGAAGGCTTCCAGGCTGTAAAAGAGAAAGTTACAGGAAAGAGTGAAGAAGAAGGAAAGTAAAGAATAATAACATTATACAATGATAGGGTCAACGAAATCACAACTTCATTGACCCTATCATTATGATCAATTTTCGCAAGCGAGAAACACCTCTCCCTGAATCCGTCAGATAATTTCTTTGAAGGTTACTGGATTCCGAATTCCTTAGGAGGCTTCGCCGTGAAAGTCATGTACTTTCCCGTAACCGGATGTCTGAACACCAATGTCCCGGCATGAAGAGCGAGTCTTCCTATAGGACTAGTTTCAGCGCCATATTTCTTGTCGCCGGCTATCGGACAATGCAGTTCGCTTGCTGCATGGACTCTGATCTGGTTCTTGCGTCCAGTCTCCAGGTCAAACTCCACTATAGAATAAGTAAGCGCCTCATTTACAGCATCAGAAGTCTTTCTGCCCCTGAGGAGGATGCCAGACTGGAGCGTATTGTATCTGGTGATGGCTTCCTGCCACTCCTGAGTGCTCTTGACAGGTTTTCCGAGAGGCTTTCTGTCATTGAAATCAGGATTCTTGCTGGAAATCATTTTCATTGACTTCGGATTCTCTTTCAGCCAGCTTCTGATTACTCCCTGTGCAGGCGTCGGTGTTCCCTCGAGAATACCTATATAACCTCTCGTTCTGACGGTATTGTTCCAGCCGTCCTGAAGAATCTGCTGAATCTGCTCAGTCTTTGCAAATACCAGGATTCCGGAAGTGTCCCGGTCCAGACGATGAACTACGAAGACATTGTTAGGACGCCAAGGCAGACGTTCACTCGCACTCATGCGGTCAGCGTGGTTCTTCGTCCTGATATAGTCGCAAAGGATGGAATAAACCGTAACCTCCTTTCTCTGACTGTTCAGGCTCGCTTTAGAACCTTTCTTGTCAATGTTGACCGCGCGTCCCAAAGACTTTCCGGTACCGACTACCGGCAGGCCGCTTTTCTTGTTCACGACAATGATGGCGTCATCCTCATAAAGCACTTCGACACCATGATCCTGAAGATTTACCCTCGCAGCATGACGGACCTCATTGTAAAGAGAAACCTTCTTGGGAAGGATAATCAATGTGTCGCCCTCATGCAGAGGCATATCGAATGCCGTTGCCTTATGCCCGTTAAGGACTACCTGACCATTTGTCAGATATGCCTTCACGCCAGTTTTGCTCTGCTCGGGGAATATTTCATACAGGTATTTGAGTAGGGGAGAATCATGGCTCACCGTGAATTTCTGCCCGGGTATCTGCTTTTCCATATATTTTCATCCATTATTTTGAAACTTCAAATTTACTAAATTATTCTTGATGGTAAAAATCGCCTTACATTTCAAGCTTTTCTATTTTCGAAATGAAAACAAATTGCTATATTTGCATTTTGAAACGAAAGCGTAATCTTTCGACAGAGTTAAATAACACAGAACTGGGCAACATAACTATGAGTTTCCGGATTTCTGAACGAAACTCTGTATGGACATAAAAATAAATAAAAACATAATATCAGCGAAATGGCCGGAATGAAACAGAACGAATTTGATGTCATAATCATCGGAGGAGGCATTACCGGAGCCGGAACTGCGAGAGACTGCGCACTGCGAGGATTGAAAGTCCTTCTTATAGAGCGTCATGACATCGCTGACGGAGCTACCGGAAGAAATCATGGTCTTCTCCATAGTGGAGCCAGATATGCAGTAACTGACCAGGAGTCGGCTGCAGAGTGCATCCAGGAAAACATGATTCTCAAGAAGATTGCAAACCATTGTGTGGATGACACATCCGGCTTCTTCATCACCCTTCCTGAGGACGATTTGGCATATCAGGCCAAATTCGTGGAATCTTGCACAAGGGCAGGAATCAAGGCGGAAATCATTGACCCTGAGGAGGCAAAGAGGCTTGAGCCTTCAGTCAATCCTTCGATTATCGGAGCTGTCAGAGTCCCTGACGGATCAGTAGATCCATTCAGACTCTGCTCATCCAATGTGGTGGATGCCAAACTTCACGGCGCCAAGGTTCTCGTATATACAGAGGTCCTGGATTTCGTGAAGAATCAGGATACAATTACAGGTGTCAAGGTCCTCGACCACAAGACAGGCGAAACAGCTGAATACTATGCTCCTATTACTGTCAATGCAGGCGGTATCTGGGGCCATCATATCGCAGAGCTCGCCGGCGCAAAGATCAGTATGTTCCCTGCAAAAGGCGCACTGCTTATCTTCGCTCATAGAGTGAACGGCATCGTCCTGAACCGTTGCCGTAAGCCTGCCAATGCCGATATCCTGGTGCCGGGAGATACTGTATGTGTAATCGGAACCACTTCTACCAGAGTTCCTTACGAGGAGTGCGACGATATGCATGTTACACCTGATGAGGTAAAACTCCTCATTCAGGAAGGAGAGAAACTTGCTCCATGCCTGAACACTACACGAATCCTCAGAGCCTACGCAGGTGTACGTCCGCTTGTAGCAGCAGATGGCGATCCTAGCGGCCGTAACATCAGCCGAGGCATCGTTCTGTTCGACCACGAGAAGCGTGACGGCATCAAGGGCTTCATCACCATCACAGGCGGCAAGCTCATGACATACAGACTGATGGCAGAAATGGCCACAGACCTGGTATGCGAAAAACTGCACAACAGCAAGAAGTGTGAAACCAGAACGACACCTCTTCCGGGTTCCGGCAACGGTGATGTGAAGGAGGTATCCCAGAAGATATGGACAAACCCTACGACAGCGCAGAAAGCCACAGTAGGACGCGCAGGAAGCATGGCCTCCAGAATCCAGCTCGAGACCAGAGAAGAGCAGAGTCTCGTCTGCGAGTGTGAGGAAGTTCCTGAAAGCGAGGTTGTCAATGCCATTGAAAATCTCGATGTCCATAATCTTGTTGATCTCAGAAGGCGCACCCGCGTCGGCATGGGAACATGTCAGGGGGAAATTTGCGCCTGCCGTGCAGCAGGTCTGCTCAGCAAGGCACATGGCTGCGCAGAAAGGGCCAGGGAGGACCTCGAGAAATTCATGAACGAAAGATGGAAAGGAATGTATCCTGTCGCTTGGGGTGAAACACTGCGCGAAGCTGAGTTCACATCGTGGGTTTATTCAGAATGCCTCGGTATCGGTGGCGAAAAGGGGATTGATGCCAATCCTGATTCACCTGAACTGGGTTAGGAACTAAAAACAATCAGGAATTATGAGATTTGATACTATAATAATAGGTGGCGGTCTTGCCGGTCTTGTATGTGGACTGAAGCTTCAGAAGGCCGGTAAAAACTGCGCAGTCGTTTCTGCAGGTCAGAATGCAATGCATTTCTTTTCGGGCGGGTTCGGTCTGCTTTCCAGAATGCCGGACGGCACACCTGTAGAAACTCCACTGACAGCCATTCCTTCTCTGCCTGCTGAGCATCCTTACTCAAAGATAGGTGCAGAGAAAATCGGAAAATATGCGGAGGAGTGCAAGACCCTTCTGAATGAAGCCGGATTGACATTGACTGGAGACGCATCCAAAAACAGATATGTCGTCACCGCGACGGGCACCCTCAAGCCGGCATGGCTTGTGTCCGACGATATCGCATCGGTCAGCGGAACCAATGAGGCAATATGCAAAAAGGCATTGATAGTCAACATTGAAGGCTTCCTTGATTTCAATACTTCTTTCATCGCGAAGTCATTCGAGAATAATGGTGCAACCTGCAGAATCACGGCAGTTACAACTGACGAAATCAAGCACCTGAGACGCAACCCGACTGAAATGCGCGCAACCAATATCGCCAGGTTGATGGAAAAACCTGAGGTCCTCGCAACCTTCATTTCCAAGGTCAATGCTGCTGTCTCTGACGAGGATACCGTTGTCCTCCCTGCCGTTTTCGGACTGAAAAATGAGGCAGTAGTGAAGGAAGTAAAGGAAAAAGTCAATGCCAAAGTACTTTTCCTCGGAACGCTCCCTCCGTCAGTTACCGGTATCCGATACCAGCAGATGCTGAAAGAGGCATTTGAAGATGCAGGAGGCGTATTCCTCATGGGTGACCAGGCGGTTTCCGCAAGATTTGACGGAAACAAGGTAGCTGCCGTATCTACAGCCAACATGGGTGACATTGAACTGACCGGTGACAATTATATACTTGCATCCGGAAGTTATTTCGGACATGGACTCATCGCTGACATTGAAAAGATCATAGAGCCGGTATTCGGCGCAGACGTTCTTTTCGACGCGGACAGGAACTCATGGTACGACAAGGATTTCTTCGCACGTCAGAACTACATCGGTTTCGGTGTTGCGACAGACGGATCGTTCAAAGTCATGAAAGACGGAGCGGCACTCGAGAACCTTTATGCGGCAGGTTCCATCCTCGGAGGTTACAATCCGCTTTACGAAGGTTGCGGTGCAGGTGTGGCACTCATGACCGCATTTAGCGTAACTGATTCAATTCTAGGGCGATAATCATGAAGCAAAATTTAGAAATTATGTCAAGCAGTATAAGTGAAAATAATTTCGAGCAGTGTATCAAGTGTACAATCTGTACAGTATACTGCCCGGTTGTTCCTGTAAATCCTGATTATCCGGGCCCTAAGCAGGCCGGCCCGGACGGGGAGAGGCTCAGGCTGAAGAACAGATATTTCTTCGACGAGGCCCTCAAATATTGCCTCAATTGCAAGAGATGCGATGTCGCGTGTCCTTCCGGAGTTAAAATTTCTGACATTATCCAGGAGGCCAGAATCAAATTCAGCACCCGTAAGCCGAAACTCCGCGACAGGATGCTTGCCAGCACCGATTTCATGGGAACAATGGCCAGCCCGTTTGCTCCTATTGTCAATGCAGTCCTTCCTATAAAGCCTGTAAAGGCCGCTCTCGACGGAGTTCTCGGCATTGACCACAGGCGTACCTTCCCTAAGTACTCAGGCACCAAATTCGAGGCCTGGTTCAAGAAGAACGCTGCAGCAAAACAGTCCGAGTTCAAGAATCAGATAGCATATTTCCATGGCTGTTATGTCAATTACAACTATCCTCAGCTAGGAAAGGATTTTGTGGCCGTGATGAATGCTCTCGGCTATGGCGTCAACCTTCTCGACAAGGAAAAATGTTGCGGTGTGGCCATGATTGCCAACGGACTTACAGATGGCGCCAAGAAACATGCTGAACACAATGTGGCTGTTCTTCAGAAAGCCGTGGACAAGAACCTCAAGGTCCTCACGACTTCATCCACTTGCGTTCTTACGATGAGAGATGAGTACAACGACCTTCTTAAGATCGACAACAGCGGTGTACGTGACAGCCTTCTTCTGGCGACCAAGTTCATATATAGTCTCATCGACTCGGGAAAGGTCAAGCTTGCATTCAAGAAAGACTACAAGGCAAATATCGCATATCATACCCCTTGCCACCTTGAGAAACTCGGTTGGGGAATATTCTCAGTATCACTTCTGAAAATGATTCCCGGTGTCAAGTTCACTATGCTTGACAGCAACTGCTGCGGTATCTCCGGCACCTACGGATTCAAGAAGGAGAACTACGAGGTCTCTCAGGCTATCGGAAAGCCTCTATTCGACCAGATCGGACAGGTTGCTCCGGACTTCGTGGCATGCGACTGTGAGACCTGCAAGTGGCAGATTGAAATGAGTACCGGAAAGACGGTCAAGAATCCTATCAGCGTACTCGCTGAGGCACTCGACCTCGAAGCCACCAGAAAACTGAACATTTAGTAACATGAAAAAAATAAGTTGCCTCAGATTAAGAGAAGATTTTCGAGGATAGATCTGTTTTTGAAGAAGGAGTGTACTGGACGTACACGACTGATGAAAAAAAAGATATAGACCGAAAAGATTCCTTAAGATGATGCAGGTTATTTTTTGAAGGTTACTTAAAATAGTTTGAGATTATAGACGTGCCTGACACGCGAAATGGGCTGACAATTTTTGTCAGCCCATTTTCATTCCCGGTCGCTTGATTTGCTGTCTGGCTTTTTTCCCTGCGAATGGATATAGGTGCAGACTTGGCAACTTATGACCATATTAAACTTGCAAAATCAATCATGACGCTAATCACTTCGTCATGGAATCATCTCCTTGATTCGTATGCAAAGATACGTCAAAACATTCCTGCCACCTAATTTTTGCGCCTTTTAAATCTCTCGCAAGGCTTAAAATGGGTATTGATTATCAATGTGTTACAAAGGCGAAAAACACCAATTTCTCTCACGTTTTGCAACTAATTGAATATCAAAGCATTATAAAACACCCTATTTTGATAGAAAATCGAGGAATTCTGCCTTGTTTTCAGCTTCAGAAGAATCGATTTTTCCCTTCAATCTGTATATCCTGTTATAGACGATATTCTTCTCCTTTTCCAGAATTGTCGAGATTGCTGTGCTGGAAAAACCAGAAGCGACATAGACATAAAGACGGATATCTTCCTCTTTAAGTTTCGGAAGCTGGGCACGAAGTCTTGCAATGATACCTCCGTAACTTTCGTCCAGATTCCGCTCCATATCAGCAATAGTCTTGGGATTGGTCCTGAGGTCGTCAATGATTGACTTCACTTCCTTCAGCACTTTCGGCTGGAGATTTTCCGTTCCTTCATAGACATAATACTGCTCACACAGTCTCTCCAGCATCTCAGCCTTCGCATCATGAGAATGCTTCTCAGCCGGCGTCTTCTGGCTCTCTGCGGCCTTCATTTTAGTCTGCAGTTCCTCTGCCAGGCTCATATATTTTTCAGTCTCCGCCTTCTCTTCTTCGAGACGTTTGGAAGTCTCAAGATTACGGTAACGCAAGAATCCGGTCACAGAGAAGACAAGAGCCAATGCCAGAGCAGCGATTACAAGCATTTCCATCCTGAAGGAATCAGCCCTTGCCGAGGCCAGTTCACTCTGCTGTCTGAAATACTCCTTTTCAGCATTGGCAGCGGACTTCTTCATCCGTTCATATTGCTGCTTGCCGGTATATCTGACATACTCCTCAAGACATTTCAACGCCTCTTCAGATTTGCCCTCATTGGCATTGACCTGATATGAGCGATACTTGTATCTTATCAGATCTTCCTCCGTTTCAGCTGATTTTCCGGCACGGGCCAGCCACATTCTTGCATCATTGACATTACCCGAAAGGGAGTAGGCGTAAGCCAGAATACCTCTGTCAATGGATGAAAGGGGAGTATGGAGGTCATTGGAAACGCGCGTCAACAGGCTGATTGCCAGTTTCGGCTCCGGCTCAGGATTATCTACCGCGATTTTGGCATAGGTTTCCAGACACTTGGCCTCGAGAAGTGTATCAGAGGTGGCCACGGCATCATCCATGACGGATTTCAATGCCACAGAGGCTGTCTTGTAGTCTTGCGCCCTGTAACTTGCCACTGCAGACTCAAACCTGGCCATTCGGCTGCTGTACGGTTTGCCTGAATTGTCATATGCCTTCTCAGCTTTCGCGAGGTAGGATATCTCCTCCGCATAGTCGCCTGTCTGTCTGTAAACCTTGGCTATTTCGCTGAATATTAACCCTAAAGACGCACTGTCACGTCCCGCGGATTTACTTGCTTTTGTCAATGCCAATATCGCATTCCTGCTGTCACCTGCATTGGCATAAGTCCTTCCGAGACGGAGCAAGTCATCAGTACTTTCAGTCCCTCCGTCATTTCGGCAGGCGGAGAGACTGAAAACCATTAAAAAGCAAATTAAAAGATAGAATCTATTCATCGATTACCCCTCAATATTCTCCAAATCCTTCAGGAACATGGTTTTCCATGCGTCTGAAGGCATTCTCCAGTCACCTCTCGGTGAGAGTGATACCGAACCGACCTTTGGTCCGTCAGGCAGGCAAGAACGCTTGAACTGCTGACCGAAGAACCTGGAAATGAATGTCTTGAGCCATTTCAGAATGACAGAATCATCATAAACTCCACTGAAAGCTTTCCTTGCCAAGAAATAAATCTTGGATGGAGCATAACCGAATCTGAACATGTTATACAGGAAGAAGTCATGAAGTTCGTAAGGTCCCACGAGGTCCTCTGTCTTCTGGGCAATCTCCCCGTTATTGTCAGCCGGTTTCAGTTCAGGGCTTATAGGAGTGTCAATGATGTCAAGGAGAATTTCCCTGACTGAACGCTGTGCATTGCAGCAATTCTCATTGAAATGATTGTCTGCAGCCCATCCCACGAGATATTTCACAAGGGTTTTCGGAATGCTGGCATTGACACCATACATTGAAATATGGTCACCGTTGTATGTTGCCCATCCGAGTGCCAGTTCTGAGAGGTCTCCGGTGCCTATCACGATACCGCCTTCCTTGTTTGCGACATCCATGAGAATCTGTGTCCTTTCCCTTGCCTGTGAATTCTCATAGGTGACGTCTGTTAGGTTCGGATCCTGTCCGATGTCCGCAAAGTGCTGGGCCACAGCATTTCCGATTGGAATCTCACGGGCAGTGACGCCCAACGTCTCCATAAGGTCCTGAGCATTGGACTTCGTGCGGACAGTAGTACCGAGACCAGGCATGGTAATACCTATGATGCGCTTTCTGTCCCAACCGAGCTTGTCAAAGGCGAGCACGGCTACGAGCAGTGCCAATGTGCTGTCCAGTCCTCCTGAAATTCCGATAACGGCAGTTTTGCAGTTGATGTGTGCAAGACGGGTCGCCAGGCCCATTACCTGGATGTCAGTGATTTCCCGACATCTTGCATTTCGCTCGGATATTGCTGCCGTCTTCTTCAAAAGTTCCTCTTCCGAAGAATCGCTGTCAATGCTGACGTTGAATCCAGGCACGAACGGATGCGGTTCTACATGCCTTTTGAGGCATTTTTCGAAATCAGTCTGACATCCGTCACAGACATTGATCTTTACATATCTTCTGGCATCCTGACCGTCACGAGTTCCGTCCGGAGACACGGTGTGGTAGGTGTTCTGTTTCTGTCTGAGAACTGCAAGCTTTTCTATGTCAATGTCAGCTGTTATGAGATTTCCCTGCATCATAAATCTCTCACTTTCAGCCAGCAGGCTGCCGTTCTCATAAATCATTGATGACCCTGAGAACACAAGATCCTGTGTGGATTCACCATAACCGCAGGAGCTATAGACATATGCGGAAACAGTCCTAGCTGACTGCTGGCCGATGAGCTCATGCCTGTACTTGTGCTTCATCAGGACTTCATTGCTGGCAGAGAGGTTCAATATGATATCGGCTCCTGCCAATGCGTGATGGGATGACGGTGGAACCGGTGTCCACAAGTCTTCGCAAATCTCTATGGCAAAGGTACTTCTGCCGACATTGAAAAGAAGATTGGGGAAGACATTGACCTTGGCCCCGGCATAGACTATTTCTGCGCCCGCTGCGGGTGAGCTGCAATTTTTCGCGTCGTCATATACCGGCGCAGTTGCGCGTTCCGTATCGTACAGAAAATCAGCCCCGCTGGAGAACCAGCGAGACTCATAAAATTCATTGTAACCCGGAAGATGGATTTTCGGAACCAGCCCGGACAGTTTGCCGTTGTGGATGACAGCTGCGCAATTGTAAAGATTGCCGGCCACTCTGACAGGAACGCCTACTACCATAGTCAGTTTTTTGCCCCTTGAGAATGACTTGAGCTGTTTGATTCCTTCTTCGGCCTTGCCGATAAGAAGCTGCTGCCCGAAAAGATCCGCACACGTGTAACCTGTAACAGACAACTCCGGGAAAACAGCAATGGAAACCTCTTGTCTTTCAGCGTCTTCAGCCAGTCGGCAGATTTCTGCGACATTGGCATTGACATCAGCCACTTTAACTCTCGGCACGACTGCCGCCACTCTTACAAATCCGAAATCCATGCTTTACAGTGATTCAATGATTTTGGTGAAGATATATGTCATCTTGTCTGCTGCGGCATCTGCTGCTTTTACGACATCATCTCCGTCGTTCTTGTAGTCCTCAGCGAAGTCTTTCTGTGCCTCGTTTGTGATTACTGACATTCCGAAAACAGGAATTTCCGAATGTCTTGCCACAATTACCTCTGGCACAGTGCTCATGCCGACCGCATCAGCTCCGATCGTGCGGTAGAAATGCCACTCGGACGGTGTTTCGTATGAAGGGCCAGTGCCTGCGATATAGACGCCCTTTCTGAGAGGAATGCCGGCATCTGCTGCAATTTCTTCAGCCTTGGCAATGAGTTTCTTGTCATAAGGATGTGTCATATCCGGGAACCGCGGGCCGAAGTCGTCGAGGTTCGGTCCGATAAGCGGATTCGGCAGGAGGTTGATATGGTCTCTGATAATCATGAGATCACCTACACGGTAGTCGAAATTGATTCCGCCAGCTGCGTTGGAAACGAACAAATAGCTGATTCCCAATACTTTCATAACCCTGATAGGCAGGGTTACGAGATCCATGGTATAGCCCTCATAGTAGTGAATCCTGCCCTGCATCGCAATCACGAATTTGCCGCCGAGCATACCAGCGATAAAATTGCCTTTATGTCCTATTGCGGTCGATACCGGGAAACCAGGGATATTTTTATAAGGAACGATAATAGGATTCTCTATCTTGTCGGCAAGCTTTCCGAGTCCGCTTCCCAATACGATACCTGCATGAGGTACTCTTCCTCCAAGCTGCTCCTTGACGTATTCGGCAGCCTTATAAATCTTTTCTGCTCTTGTATCCATGTCTTGTATGTTTTAGTTAATAATAAATATGTAGAAGGTGTCGTGCACCTGATTTTACATGATTTTCACCAGCTGGTCCTGAGCCGAGGAAATAATCTGTGCTTCATCCTTGACCCTGCGGTTCCTCATGACGAAACGTCCGCCTGAAATCATATACTGGATGCAGTCACTGTGTGCTGAATATATGAAATTCGAAAGGAATGGAGCCGGTGACACAAAGAATGAGTTTTCAGTGTCCACTATGAGAATATCCGCCAGCATTCCTTCTTCAATTTTACCGGTTTCAAGTCCCAAAGCCTTTGCACCATTTACTGTTGCAAGTTTGATGAGTTCATCCAAAGGAAGGGCTTTGGTATCCTGTCTCCATGCCTTCTGGAACAATGCAGATGTCTTGAGCGCCTCCAGCATGTCCAGATTGTTCGACGACGCACAACCGTCGGTGCCTATGCAGACATTGGCTCCGGCGTCACGCAACTCATTGTATCTGAACTTATACCCTGATGCAAGCTTCGCATTGGAATTAATGTTGTGCACGCAATTCACCTGATGTTTTCCGAGAATGTCAATGTCATTGTCGCTCAGCCAAAGTGTGTGGGCGGCAAGCACGTCAGGGCCCAGAATTCCGAGTCTGTCCAGATATTCGACAGGGGAGAGGCCGCCGTGAAGTTCCTTGCAGTCAGCAACTTCCTTTTCGGTCTCACTGATGTGGATGTGAATTTTCAGGCCATGTTTCCTCGCGAATTCCGTTACCCAAAGCATCAACTCTTCGCTTGTGGAGTAGATCGCATGAATGGCAGTCTCGAAGATTCCATTATCCTTAAGCGCGAGAGATTTCTCATAGACTTCCTGCATCTGCTCCTTCTGGCGCTCTGTCTCTTCATGGTCATTGTGGTCGAGTGCGACGTATGAGACTACAGGTCGCAGCCCCATCTCTATGGCGGCTTTTCTGGCTGTCAATGAATACCAATACTGGTCATTGAAAGTGACCGTACCGGTCTTTATCATTTCCAGACAGGCAACTTTAGTTCCCCAATAAACGAATTCTTCGTCGATTCTGGCTTCAGTCTTCCATATCTTGTCCAACCACTCATGAAGCTGGACGTCCTCCTCGATGCCTCGCATCAATGACATCGCCGCATGTGTATGCATATTAATGAAAGCCGGCATCGCCGTCTTTCCTTCGCAATCCATGACTTCCACTCCGGAAGCAATCTCGATATGTCCGCCTGAACAGCCTCCTACCGGCACGATTTTCTTGATTCTGGTACCTTCAATGCAGATATCAGAGAGGATTCCGTTACAATTTATATTTTTAAGTAATATTGAACTCATATCACATATATGTATTAGGGGTTCAAATGTAACGATTTTTATCGTCTTTTTGAAATGTTTTCGGAGATAAGGTTAAAAATTGCAAGTTGCACGCACAAAAAAACGAGGGAGACTGAATCTCTTCAACCTTCCTCATAATCCTAAGAAATACTGACAAAAACGCTGATTAGAATACGTCTGATTCAGACTGATTCTCATTCTGCTCAGCAGCTGGTCTTGTCTGCTCGGCATTGAAATTACCGCCAAGTCTGGACTTGATATATTCAACAGCATCCTCAAGTCCTTCGGCAAACTTCTCGAAATCTTCCTTATAAAGGAAAATCTTATGCTTGTCGTAGGAGAATCTGCCGTCCTGCTCAGTTTTACGTTTACTCTCAGTAATAGTCAGATAGAAGTCATTGTTTCCTTTGGTGGATTTTACATCAAAGAAATAAGTCCTCTTACCTGCCCTTACCGGTTTGGAATAGATTTCTTCACCGGAACGTTCGCGGGAGTAGCCTCCCTCAAAATCATCGTTGTACATATCTCCCTTGTTTCTGTTTAATTATTTACCAAATTTAAGTATATTTCTGAAAAATGATAGTATCTTTGAAAAAAATTTGAGAAAAATATATGTTAGGTAGAAGAATTTTGAGGATTAAAGCCTTCAAAGTGCTCTATGGTTATGCCGTTACAGGCAACATGTCACTTGCAGAGGCCCTGGAAAAGTTGGATGAATCATGTGAAGCTACTAGGGACCTGTACCTGTTCATGCTTTCTATTATACCACCGCTGACAGAGACAGCCAGAGCCAGAATCAATTTGGCGAAGACTAAGTTCAATCCTACAGAGGAGGATTTGAATCCGAATACCAAGTTCATTGACAACAAGGTGGCACATATCCTTGCCAATGACCCTGATTTCCATAAGATTACAAGCAGAAAGGGTTTCTCGTGGTCACAGTATGACGTGCTCATAAACTCTGTGCTCGACTCGATGAAAGAGAGGTCTTGGTACAAGAACTATATGGAGTCCGAGGACAGGTCGCTTAAGGCGGACTGCAAGCTTTTCATAAAGATTTTCGAAAGGGAGTTCTCGGACAATCCGTTTCTGCGCCCTATTCTTGAGGACCTTAATGTATATTGGATAGATGATCTCGAGTATGCACTGACCTACTGCTGCAGGACTATGGAAGAACTTGCCTCAGGCCAGCAGTGGCATCTTCCTGAGCTCTATCAGAGCGACATGCTGAGAAAAAAGAATCCTGCTGCAGACGTCCAGTCAGACAAGGCATTTGTCACCAAACTTCTGAGAAACGCATTTACCGGATACGAGGACTATTATAATCTCGTTACATCTTCTGTCAAGGGATGGGAGGCAGACCGCTTGAACTCTATCGACATTGCCCTGGTTATCCTTGGACTTGCCGAAGCCGAGACATTCCCTGAGATTCCTCTCAAGGTCACGATGAACGAGTACGTGGAAATTTCCAAGTTCTACAGCCAGCCTAAGAGCAGTGCATTTGTGAACGGCCTTCTCGACAAGCTCATCAATCAGTTGGCGTCAGAGGGGAAGATCATGAAGTCCGGCGCAGGGCTTCTGGATTCCGCAAAGCCTGTTCAGGCATAGAATCTGCATTGTAAAGCCAGTTTGTGGTGTCCAAGCGCCACATCATATATAACGAATTAATAGCCGGAACTTGGACAAACGGCACTTTAACATTGAATTAAAATGAATTTTCTTGTAATGCCACTCCAGGCGGGCGCAACTGCAAACAGCAGTTGGTCAATGTGGGTAATGCTTATCCTCATCTTCGTAGTCATGTGGTTCTTCATGATCCGTCCGCAGCGCAAGCAGCAGAAAGAACTTGAGAAGTTCCGCAACTCGCTCAAGAGAGGTGATAAGGTTGTCACAATCGGAGGCATCTATGGTGTTGTAGATGAAATCAAGGAAAGACAGGTGATCATCAAGGTTGACGGTGACACCAAGCTGAAGGTTGACAAGAACTCTCTTGTCAAGGATTTCACCGAGACACAGCAGTAATATTTCCATTCCGGACTTATGAGTATGCGCGAACTGTTCGGAAAATTATCAGAAAAACTGAACATAAGCGGGAGAGACGCAAAGATATTCATTGTATCTCTCTTGCTTGCTTTCAGTATATGGCTGATCCACAATTTGAGCCTGAATTATTCTGAAACAGTAAGAATCCCGATAAGTGCCAGATGCGACATTACCGGGCATGCTTATAGTTCGTCCAATTCGGCCGTTGTGCTCGCCAGATGCAGAGCCAGGGGTTTCAATCTTATCCAGCTGAAGAGAGGTGAGAAGAATTCTCCTGTCCCTGTTGCATTCGCGCCTTCAGATATGCATAAGAAAAGCGACGAGCTGTACTATGTCACATCTGATGACCTGAACAGGTATGCGACACAGATTTTAGGTGCCAGAGCAAAGCTCGAGGCTTTTATTTCCGACACAATCGTATTCAGATTCCCTTTCGAGAATCACAAGAGGGTACCTGTGCAGCCGGTTTACTCGATGTCGTTCAAACCGCAGTACATCAATGTTGCCCCTTTGAAAGTTTCGCCTGACTCTGTGACCATATACGGAGAGCCTTTCCATCTCTCCGGCATTGACAGAGTCTTTACCGGATCCATTTCACTTTCCGACTTGAGTTCCCAGACCCATGGTGAAGTCAAATTGGATGACATCAAAGGAGTCAGGTTTTCTGAGGAACAGGTGAGATATAGTCTGGATGTCACCAGATACGTGGAAATAGACGCAAAGATGCCTATATATACCACGAATGTGCCTAAGGGACGTACTCTGATAGTGTATCCGACGACAGCTGATGTCATTTTCAGATGCGTGTTTCCTGTTACCTCAAACCCGGCGGAAGAGGCCCGGCTCTGCATTGACTACAATGAGTTTGCGACATCGCTCAAAGGTCAATGCATTCCGACTCTGGAGTCCGTTCCGGAAGGTGTGATTTCATGGACCATAAGGCCTGAGATCTTCGATTGTATAGAAAGCAGCAAATGATGGCATTGACAATTTTGATTACAGGCGGTATCGGGAGCGGGAAGTCTGTGGTCTCGGGGATTCTCCGCGGGCGTGGAATACCTGTATATGATACGGACAGCAGAACCAAAGCCCTGTACGAAGGTGAACTTGGAATGCGGCTGGAGGAAGTTTTGGGAAAGAAGTTGCATGATGCCGACGGGCATTTCGACAGGAAGGCTCTGGCAGCATTGATTTTCTCAGACAGACAAATCCTGGAAAGAGTCGAAGAAATTGTCCATCCTGCGGTCCTGAGAGACTTCGAAGACTGGAAGGAGAAACAGGAGAGCCCGATTGTCTGCATGGAATCGGCAATTGCATTGGAAAAGCCTCTGTTCAATGACAGTTATGACTTCGTTGTGATTGTCAATGCTCCTGAAGATCTCAGAATCAGAAGGGCTTGCAACAGGGATGGCTCGGATGAGATATCTGTACGTAAACGTGTTCAGAATCAGAAAGTTGACTTGCAAAAGGCCAACTTTATAATTGAAAATGACGGCGGTCTCGACAAACTTGAAGCGCAGACGGAACTGATGCTTGAAGCCGCGGCGAACCGGATTTTGAAATAAATAATTATTTATATTATGAAAACAGATTTGACAAGAATTCTTTCAGTGTCAGGCCAGCATGGTCTTTTTTACTATGTTGCACAGGCACGTAGCGGAGCGATTGTAGAGGCTCTTTCTGACAAACGCAGAACTGTGTTCGATATGAAGAGCAGAATCACTACACTTGCTGATATCTCCATTTATACCAATGAGGGTGAACTTAAACTTAAAGAGGTCTTCCTCAAACTGAACGCCGTTCTCGGTGATGCTGACGCTCCTACATCGAAAGCCAGCTCAGATGAGCTCAAGGCCCTTTTCGAGAAGGCAATTCCTGATTACGATGCTGACAGATTCTATGTATCGCACATGAAGAAAGTTGTGGACTGGTACAATGAAATCAAGCATTATGCTTCATTCGATTTCGAAGAGGAGAATGCGGCAGAGGCAGACAACAACTCTGAGGAAAAAGTCAATGAGTAAGAAATCCTTACAGGTCGTCACTCTGGGCTGTTCCAAGAATCAGGTGGATACAGAACACCTTCTGGCACAGGTCAGGGACGATTATGAAATAGTACCTGAAAGAGAGGAGCAGAATGTGGATATTCTGCTCCTCAATACTTGCGGATTTATCGGTGATGCCAAGGAGGAGTCCATACAGGCAATCCTCGAAGCTGTAGAACGCAAGAAGGCTGGCAAAATAGGCAAAATCCTTGTATTCGGATGTCTTTCACAGAGATACATTGCCGACATGCCTGATCTCATCCCGGAAGTTGACGGATGGTATGGTGCACGTGACATTGAACCTGTTGTCAAGGCTCTCGGCTGTCAGATGAATCATGACAGGAGGAATGAGAGACTGATTTCCGGCAAGAAATTCCCTTATGCGTATCTGAAGATTTCCGAGGGATGCGACAGAAGGTGTTCCTACTGTGCAATTCCGTTCATCAGAGGTGCACACAGGTCTGTTCCGATGGAGGATCTCGTGGCAGAGGCAGCAAGTCTTGCCGCAACCGGTGTAAAGGAACTTGTACTCATAGCCCAGGATACCACGTACTACGGCCTTGACCTGTATCGCAAAAGGGCATTGGGTGAACTGCTTCAGAAGCTTTCGGAAGTGCCTGGAATAGAATGGATAAGGATTCATTATTCATATCCTGCTGATTTTCCTGAGGATGTTCTTGACCAGATGGCCAATAATCCGAAGGTATGCAGATACATGGATATTCCTCTCCAGCATGTTGCTGACAAGGTGCTTGACATGATGCATAGGCACGTGGACGGAGCGTGGACCCGTGCGCTCATAAAGAAGATGCGTGAAAAGGTCCCTGGAATTGTGCTGAGGACTACCATGATTGTGGGACATCCTGGAGAAGGCGTGAAGGAGTTCAATGAACTTATGAAGTTTGTAGAGGATGCAAGATTCGAGAGACTTGGCGCATTTACTTATTCCGAAGAGGAAGGAACATTCGATGCCGAGAATTTCAAAGACTCCGTTATGCCGAAAACCAAGCAGAACAGGCTTAAAAAGCTGATGGAACTGCAAAGTGGTATATCATTTGCTTTCAATCAGAGCCGTGTCGGAACTGAGACGAAGGTTATCATTGATGATTATCGTGACGGTATTTTCGTATGCAGAAGTGAATTCGAGAGTCCGGAGGTCGATGGCGAGATTCTCGTCCGCTATGATGAAAAGATGGGACGCGAACCTGAAGAAATGGTCGGAAGTTTCATCAATGTCAAAGTGGCGCAGGCAGACGAGTATGATCTTGTTGCGGACTTTGTTTCTGCAATCTGCTGAGTTCCTGACTGTTAGTTAAAAGTACAGCGTAAAAGTTATATTGTATGAAAACGATTTTTTCATTGGCATGTATCGCGGCAGCTGCGACATGCGTTCTGACTTCATGCGATCCTCAGGCATTCAGCATGAACATCGAGATGAGATATCCGTCGAAGTCCGGCATTGACCTGACAGGAAAATCTGTTGCGGTCGTATATCTGGAAGATGGAGCAGGAAAAGATTCCGTTTTCAGCAGAAACATGGCGGACAGTTTCGCCGCATCCTTGGAAAAGGAGTATTTCGGAGGCGAAACATCCGTACCGCTATATCGTATTGAAAAGACGGGAAACGGCAATTACGCTTCTGTGGATTCCCTTTCACGTCTCGTAATGGGCACAGGTGAAGATGTCATTTTCTTGTTTGAGAGGCCTCATTTCGGTGAGGCTGTGGTGGAACAGAACAGCATAGCACCGACAGATACTTCTCTGTCCTATGTAGTGAAAGTCCCTATGAAAATGAATCTATATGCCTATGATTCAATGGGTAAGATCGATACAGTCTATACTTGGAGCGGCTCCAGAACACTTAATGCTGCAGTTTCTACGGACGCGTACACTGACCCTAAAGAAAAGGCGTGGGGTGCTTTGTCAATGCAGGGGCAAAAGATAGGGGAGATGTCCTCCAGGATTTTCATGCCGGAGTGGAAGGCAGAACAATATACCTTCATATACTTCGAATCTGACGAGTGGGATGCCGCATCACAGGCAGCTTACAGCTACAAGTGGAAAGAAGCAATCGAAGAGTGGATGAAGCTTCTCGAGACGAATAACACACTTAAGAGATCCTGCGCGGAGTTCAACATTGCCACCGCATGTTATATGTTGGGAGACAATGAATTGGCACTCAAATGGCTGGACCGTTCCGACGAAGATTATCCTGTTTCACTTTCATCTGGACTGAGGAAAAGAATCAATGCCAGAATGAAGTAAATCAAAGCATTCCGGTAAGGTTGTCGTAGTATTTCTTAGTTACAGGGATGCTGACGGCCTCCGGACAATCCATATCGGCAAATACAAGTCCGTCAGGATTCTTTCTCAGCACCTTGACATGTGCAGGGTTCACGAAATAAGACCTGTGGCATCTGATAAGAGAATTGCGTGCGCAGAGTTCCTCAATGCTTTTCATGGAGGCTCTGAGCACGTATTTTATTGTCTTTCCCCCTTCTTCCTGATAATTGATATTGATATAATTCTCATCTGCGCTTATATAATAGATGGAAGATGCCTTCACGACAAGTTTCAGGACTTTTCTGGAGTCGTAGAAGCGGATTCTGTCATCAGGGGACTCATGCGCCGCTGCAATCTGTTTCCTTCTCAATCTGAGAAGAAGCCCCAAGGCTATGACTACATAAGGATAGACCGATATCAATGTTACCGTCACGAATGACCACATGACCACACTGAAATAGGGAAGCTGCATCTTCTTTATCAGCCAGATATAGAGTCCCATGAAGAGGGCGGAAACCAACATGTCAAGAAAGCACCAGGCAACATAACTGACCACATTAAGTTTCCTTCTGAATATGTACATGATGCTCCGCGACAGTCCCAGACATGCTGCGATTATGCACATAAGCATGGTGACATGGAATCCGAAACCCGGTTTCGGTTCACCCAGATAAGTGTCTGCGCCAAACGGGGTATAAATCACCATGAATGCCGTGAAGAACAGCGGAATGGCGACAATATGTATAATCTGCGGCCAGAAACGGCTGAAAATTTCTCTTATATCTTTCATGACTCGTGTTGTGACGAATACAAAAATAGCATAATTTCGTCACTTTATACGACTTTTTAGTCACCAAAACCCAGGTTTTGTCACAATTCGCCGTCACCGCTCACCTTTATTTTTCCACGATTTGCGCTTGAACTACTTTTGCATTGTCCTTCCAAGGAAGAGGAGGACCGATTTGGGGTAACAAAAATGTTACCAGAGAAAAATGCATACTTTTAGATGTTTTGACGTTATGAAAAAGATCATTTCATTCGGTGACTCAGTCATGAAGGGGATTGTAACCGGCAAAAATAAAGAAGAACAGGGACGCAGCAGATATGAGATTTCCAAGTCAGGCTTTGCTACATTATGTGCAGCAAAACTGGGCATTGAACTTGACAATTACGGAAAATTCGGCAACACTGTTGTCAAAGGTGTGAAAGATGTTTCCAGACATCTGAAGCAGATCGAGGGCTCGAATGCGGCCCTCTTTGAGTTCGGCGGAAACGACTGCAACTTCGACTGGAACAGCATCGCTGAAAATCCTGAGATTGAACATGTCCCGCAGACTACTCCGGAGCAGTTCTCAGAATCATACAAGAATCTCATTGACAAGGTACGCGAAACCGGTTGCACTCCGATTATCCTCTCTTTGCCTCCTATCGACTCATCCAAATTCTTTTCTTACGTTTGTTCCGGATTCACCAAGGAAAAACGCGACAACGTCCTCAAATGGCTGGGAGGATGCATCTACAACATCGGGAACTGGCATGAAATGTACAACCTTGAACTCTACAAGATTGCAGCGGGTCAAGGTGTCAGAATCATTGACATTACCACATGTTTCCTCTCCAGAAAGAACTGCCCTGATCTTTTCTGTGACGACGGGATGCATCCTAACGAAGAAGGACACAAACTCATTTCTGATGCTATCTGCGCGGCTAGCCTCCTATGAAGTATCTCATGAGAGATGTCGGAGGTATCTGCTTGTCAGAGACATATACGAAGTAGTGCAGAAACTTCATAAGCCTGTGAGCCTCAGAGTATTCCGGACAATTTTTCGGAACTGTGGCAAGAATCCTCTCGGCATGGCTGCGGAGCACTGCAAACTCTACGAGATATGCTGAATTGAACAGGACATCTGCATCTTCCTGATACGGGTATATCCATTTGACTTCAGCCCTTCTGACATTCGGCCAGTTGGAAATGGTTTCCTGAGCAGTAAACGCGCCTTTATTGAAATCGCGAACGATACGCCTGAGGAGTCTGTTGTCACTGGTAGGGATGCAGTTGTGGTCATCCAGAGAAATACTTGTAATAGTATTGATGAATATTCGGAATTTGGCCGAATCAGGAATATTGTCCAGAAGTCTTGGATTCAGGGCATGGAGGCCTTCTATCAGAAGTACAGACCCGTCTTCCAGGGCAAGACGTTTCCCATTATATTCTCTGATGCCTGTAACAAAGTTATACTCAGGTACTTCCACAGTCTCTCCGGAAATGAGTTTCAAGACATCTTTCTGAAGGGCCGCATGGTCCACGGTGTCGAAATTATCGAAATCGTACGACCCGTCAGGAAGTTTCGGAGTGTCAAGGCGGTTTACGAAATAGTCGTCTGTCGAGAATGATATCGGCTTGAGGCCGCATGCCTTGAGCTGTACGCTAAGACGTCTGCAGAATGTGCTCTTACCACTGCTGGTAGGGCCTGTAATGAGAACAATCCTGACTTTCTGTTCAGAATGATATCGCCTGTCGATTTCCTCTGCAATCTGGACTATTTTCTTCTCCTGAAGAGCCTCTGCGACCTCGATCAGGTCTGTAGCTTTGCCCTTGAGGCAAGCCTGATTTACGTCACCCACATTGTCCAAGCCCATGATATTGTTCCACTTGATGCTTTCAGAGAAGACATCGAAAGTCTTGGGCTGTTCGAAGAATGGTGCCAATGCCTCAGGCTTGTGACGGTCCGGTACCCTGAGCAGTGCACCTCCACGGTACGGGGTCAAGTCCCAAACCTTCAGATAACCGGCATCCGGAACCAGAACATCGTAATAATAGTCAGCTGTTCCGCCCAACGTATAATAACTTATATAAACTTCGCCGCAAGTCTCCAGCAGTTTCACCTTATCCATATGTCCCAGCTGCCTGAAAACGTCAATTGCCTCAGCAATAGGGACTTCATGTCTATGGAAAGGCATCGCATCCGCCACAATTTCCGACATCCTCTTCTTGATTAGGTCAATGTCTTCCGCCTCCAGACCGGAACCGTCTCCTTTGTCAATACTGCAGAAGAAGCCTTTGGATATCGGCCTGCGCATGACAACCTTGCAATTTGGAAAAATATCTAATGCAGCCTTGTACAAAAGAAAGCACAGAGATCTGCAATAGACATTTCTTCCTATATAGGTCCGGTAGTCGAGAAATTCTATATCCCTATTGTTATAAATCCTGAACTTGAGTCCCTGGGCGACATTGTTGACCTTTGCAGCTATGATTTCATAAGGACGTTCGAAATTGAATTCCCCGATTATGTCGAGAAGCATGGTACCTTCCTGGAATTCCTTGAAAGTGCCGGTATTTTTACAGAAAACTCTTGCCATTTTATCAGTTGGTGCTTGTTGATTCTCAAAATATCCCTTTTGCAGCACAAAAATAGAAAAAATATGGTAACTTTATGAAAAATTTAGAAACAACATGAGTACAGTCCACGTAATTGACCACCCTATGATCCAGCACAAGCTGACAATCATGAGGAAAAAGGAGACCGGTTCAAAGGATTTCCGAGTACTACTTAGAGAGATTTCTCTTCTTATGGGATATGAAATTACAAGAGATATTCCGCTTGATGACATTGAGATAGAGACCCCTATCTGCAAGATGACCGCAAAGAAAGTATCCGGCAGAAAGATGGCGATTGTTCCTATTCTCCGCGCAGGCCTCGGAATGGTAGAAGGACTTCAGACATTGGTGCCTGTTGCAAAGGTCGGCCATATCGGTCTTTACCGCGACGAGAAAACCCACAATCCCGTAGTATATTACTGCAAACTCCCGGAGGATATAAACCAGAGACTCGTCATCGTAACTGACCCGATGCTCGCTACAGGCGGAAGCTCATGCGACGCATTGGCAATGCTGAAGGAGCGTGGATGCACAAATATCCGTCTCATGTGCCTCGTTGCAGCACCGGAAGGAGTTGCAAGAGT
The DNA here is from genome assembly GCA_934700615.1 of uncultured Bacteroidales bacterium. Taxonomy (GTDB): domain Bacteria; phylum Bacteroidota; class Bacteroidia; order Bacteroidales; family UBA932; genus Cryptobacteroides. The sequence continues at coordinate 76,128 of CAKUXR010000007.1, read as the reverse complement.
GCAGAAGGAACATCCTGACGTTGACATTTATGTCGCATCAGTAGATGACCACCTGAACCAGGACGCATACATCGTTCCTGGACTCGGTGATGCAGGTGACAGAATCTTCGGAACAAAGTAGTTCCTCGGCAATAACTGAATCGGGCGGCCCGCATTGATATTTGTAGGCCGCCCGATATGTATATGTCATTGTCGTCACTTGGATTTGCGCCTCAGTTTGGAGAACCATCTCTGAGGGAACTCCATCGCCAGGATTATTCCGAGAACGATGGCTATTGCAGCCATCCCGGCATTGAAACCTGTTGTCATTGACAATCTGAACTTCTCGGCTACGAGATAGTATGTAAACCAGAAAATTCCGGCGCCGGGTACCAGAGGGAAGATCCCACAGAGAAGATAGACGGTGCTCGGACACTTGTCCCAAACGGCTACAATCCTGGACATCAGGCAGATAAGTACCGTGGAGAAGGTGATGGATACCATCGTGCCGGCAATTCCTGCTCTGGTCATAATCAGGAATGCAGCCCAACCGATGGCGCCGATAATTCCGCAAGTCGCATATTGCTGTCTCGGGACACCGAAGAGAATCGCGAAAGCAAAAGTGCCTATGAATGCTGCCAATGTCTGCCAGCCGAGTCCGGCCGTTTCGGCATTGACAGTAACTCCCTTAAGTTCGATCATTCCCTGGAATATGCTGCCGTCCAGCACGAAACTGGTACCGACTCCGAGCGCGATACAGAAGAATCCCAGCATAGCATCCGTCAGTCGGGTTGTTCCGGCAATGTAATCCGAGTCTGCCAAATCACGCACACCATTCACGAAAGGTACTCCAGGGATGAGCGGCATTATCGCTCCGATGATGATATTGCTCAGACTGCTTCCGAATCCAAGTCTATATGAGGCCAGGCATAAAAGTGTGGCCACCAAAGAATTGCATATTCCTCCGACAATCTTCGAAAGGTATCTGGAACTGACAAACAACAGGAAAAGATACAGGAGTGTGCCTACCACAAATGCGGCGGCACAATCCATAAATCCTCCGCCGAACACGGCACAGAATCCTGCAGCACCGAAAGCCGAGCCTACAATCTGCTCCCAAGCCGGTTTCATCGGCTCGTCTCGGATTGCATCAAGTTCAGCACGGGCTTGGGTCAATGATACTTTATCTGCCGCTATCCTGTAGCTCAGACGGTTGACTTCCACGACCTTGGAAAGCTGTATGCCACGTATAGGTATAAACTCCACATTGGCATATTTGTTCGAGGAACTTGTAGTAAAAATACCATTGCTCAGGACAAAGAAATGACCCGTGTGGACCCCATAATGGGACGAAATACGTTCCATCGTATCCTCGACACGGGAAATCTCGGCACCGTTTTCAAGCAGGATATGCCCTGCTTCCGATGCCACCTCCAGAACATCTTCAGAAGTGAATGTTTCTTTAGTTTCCATATTCACCCTAGATAGTGTAATTAATTATGTGTAAGTTGGTTATTATTCACCTTTCATGATTTCTTCCGCTCTGGAAAGCGCGACGTTGATGTTAGGGCAGATGTTCTTTTCACCCACCAGGTCATAGAAACCTGCCTTTTCGAGAGCACCATGTACCTGAGGATTGACTCCTGAAAGCACCACCATGATCTTGTTCTTGTAACTCATCTCGCAGAAATTGGACAAGTTGTGGATACCGGTAGAATCGATGAACGGCACCTTACGCATTCTGATTACCCTGACCTTGGACTTGTCCCTGAACTCGGACATGAGTTCCTCAAACTGTGTTGCGACACCGAAGAAATACGGACCGTTGATCTCGTACACTTCCACGCCGGCAGGGATAGTGATACTCTCATCCTGCATGATACCGGCCTCATCCTCCACATGAATTTCCTCTTTGATTGCAGTGATTTCCGTTGTCTCCATGATTCGTTTGATAAACAGAAGGCAAGCAAGGAGAAGACCTACAGCAATAGCGACTGTAAGGTCGAAAATCACTGTCAGGAAGAAAGTTATAAGAAGCACTATGACATCCGACTTAGGATTCTTCAGAAGGGCAGTGAAAGATCTCCATCCGCTCATGTTATACGATACCACGACCAGGACACCGGCCAGGCACGCCATAGGAATAAACCTTGCCAACGGCATGAGGAACAGCAAGATAAGCAGAAGGACAACGGCATGAATCATACCCGCAACAGGAGTCCGTCCTCCATTGTTGATGTTCGTCATCGTCCTTGCGATTGCTCCTGTGGCAGGAATACCTCCGAAAATAGGAGTCACCATATTCGCCACACCAAGTGCGATCAACTCTGTATTCGAATTGTGGTGGTCACTGATCATACCGTCTGCAACTGTCGCAGAAAGCAACGACTCAATGGCACCGAGCGCAGCAATCGTAACTGCAACCGGGAAAAGATCTTTGATGGCCTCCCAGTTGAGCGCCGGCATTTCAGCCTTCGGAAGCTGCGAATTGATAGAAAATCTGTCGCCGATAGTATCGATACTGTCAATGCCGAAGAAACTCTTCAGACACCATACTCCTATGGTTACCAGTATGATAGCCACCAATGAGCCCGGAATTATCTTCGAAATCTTAGGCATCACTGCAATGATTATGACACTGGTCACGCTCACGATGAAATTCCACCAGTTGACAGTATTGAAGTGCTTGAAATACAGCATCCATTTGCCGATGAAGTCACCCGGAACGGTTTCTCCGCCAAATGAAAGACCGAAGACATCAGTCATCTGAGTAGTGAAGATAGTCACGGCGATACCGCTGGTAAAGCCTACAACTACAGGATAGGGAATGAACTTGATGACAGTTCCCAACTTGAACACACCCAACAGTACCAGAAGTACTCCCGCGATGATTGTCGCCACTGTCAATCCGCTGATACCATACTGCTGGATGACACCATAGACAATGACAATGAATGCGCCCGTAGGCCCTCCGATCTGTACTTTGCTTCCGCCAAGAGCAGAAACGATGAATCCGGCAATAACTGCCGTAATGATGCCTTTTTCAGGAGAAACACCTGACGCAATGGCAAAAGCGATAGCTAGTGGTAGTGCTACAATTCCTACGATCACACCTGCCATCAGATCAGACATGAAAGTCGTCTTGTTGTACCCTCTAAGACAGTTAAGAGATTTAGGATGAAAATCTAGTTTTTGCATATTGAATTATATTACCATGTATTAACGCATGTCCTTTATCATTGCCTTGGCAACAGCAGCAGAAGCTCCTCTTCCTCCCAGAGCAACGCGGATTTCCTGATATCCCGCCAGCATTGTCTCACGATACTCGGTATCTTCTATCATTCTGATTACTTCCTCTAGTACATTCTCAGGTGTAAAATAGAACTGGAGGAGCTCCCTGAAACATGTTCTGTTCAGTATCAGATTTCCAAGGCTGATATATTTGATTTTTATTATCTGTTTGGCTATCAAAAAGTTAATCTCGGCACCCTTATAGGCAACGACCTGAGGTGTACCTATCAATGCAGTCTCGAGAGATGCCGTTCCGGAATTGACGACGGCAGCCTCTGCATGACGCAGGACGGCATAGCTCTGTCCGAAAACGACCTTGACATAAGACTCCCTGCCGCCTATATAAGAACTGTAATCTGACATTGACCTGGACGGAGCCGCGGCAACGACAAATTGATAATCCTTGTAGCGGGGGAGTGCGCGCATCTTGTCAGCAAACTCCATGAATACAGGCATCATTGACGAAATCTCACCCGACCTGGAACCTGCCATGAGTGCGATTATCGGCCTGGCCTCCAATTTGTTGCGGTCGAGAAATTCCTCGCGGCTCTCCTTCAGCAAAGGAGAATTGTCAATGGCATCAATGAGAGGATTTCCCTTATATATGAAGTCAACGCCTTTTTTTGTAAAATAAGGTATTTCGAAAGGGAAAACGATGAAAAGCTTGTCCACATAGGCCTTCAGTTTCTTGATTCGCCCCTCACGGGAGGCCCAAACCTTAGGCGCAATGTAATAATATACGCGGAAACCTTTCTTATGTGCCCATTCAGCCACCCTGAAATTGAATCCGGGATAGTCTATGAGTATGACCACATCCGGATTCCATGCGGAAATGTCCTCAAAACAACGCTTGAAACGCCCCATATAGGTACGCGCCTTCATGAGAACCTGCACAAAACCGATGATCGCCCCGTCTTTATAATCCTGCACGAGTCCGGTGCCATTCTGGTGCGCCTTATACACACCGTCCATCAAATCTCCTCCCCAAAAACGGACATCCGCCTCAGGGTCCTCCTGATAAAGCCCCTTCATCAGATTAGACCCGTGCAAATCGCCGGAAGCTTCACCGGCAATGATATAGTATTTCATTACTTGTCAATGTTATACAGTCTTCGCATCCGCGAAACCACAATTTTAAAAGTCAATGTCAAAGCCGGCCTTTCCAAGTCGTTTGGCTTCCTCATAGTCGGTCGAATCAAGATTGTCAGGCACTATCGATATATAACCGTCATTCATGATCCGGTGGTCAGCACGACTGTCGTTCCGGTCATCGTCGAGGAAATCTCCTACCATCATGTAGAGTTTCTCTCCCGGTTCAAGTTTTGGAGATGAACTCTGTCCAAGGTCTTCCGGTGTAATGCCATACTTCCTATATATTGAAGGATCCCATTCGCGGAATTCACGAACCCACCTTCCCATACCCTGATGTCCGACACGGATACCTTTTATCTGTTCCGCAGGAATATTCGGAAAGTTCACATTATAGAAAATGCCCGGATCTAAAGTCATGTTCTCCATAAGTTTCCTGAAGATATCAGGGAAAAACTTGCGGACAGCGGAAAAGTCCGCTTCGGGATTGATGGTATCAAGTGAAACACCGATGGCAGGTATTCCGTTCAATGCTGCTTCTTCTGCAGCTCCGAGAGTACCGGAATAACATGCAGCAGAGGCAGCATTGGAACCATGGTTGATACCGCTGACGACCACATCGGGAAACTTCTCCAGAAACGGAACGTTCAAACCATATTTCACGCAACTTGCAGGAGTCGCATCCAGATACGCCCATGTCCCGGGTTTTTCTTCCGGGAGTTCCTTATATGCGATTTGTTTCAGGCCAAGGGATACTGCCATGCTCATTCCTGACTGGTGTTTTTTAGGGGCAATGACAGTGACATTGCCAAATTGACACATTATTTCTGCCAAGACATGTATGCCTTTGGCAGAATATCCGTCATCATTGGTAATCAATATATTCATATTAAACGATATAGTTTGTTGCTGCATTCAAATTTCTTCACAAAGATAGGTAAATATTAAAATTTTTGGCTTATTTTTGCACCGTTTTTGTAGAGAGAAGTAAAAAACGAAATAAGTTTAACTTAAATAAAATTTGTTAACAATGGTAAAACTTGGTATTAACGGATTTGGCCGTATCGGTCGTATGGTATTCCGTGCTGCTGTAGAAAACTTCGCAAATGACATCGAAGTTGTAGGTATCAACGATCTTCTCGATCCAGAGTATCTTGCTTACATGCTCAAATTTGACTCAGTTCACGGAGCATTCAAGGGCGAAGTTTCTGTAGAGGGAAATACTCTTATCGTTAACGGCAAAAAGATCCGCCTCACCGCTGAGATGGACCCAGCAAACCTTAAATGGAACGAGGTTGGCGCTGATGTAGTTGTTGAGTCAACAGGTCTCTTCCTTACAGATGAGAAAGCTCGCAAGCACATCGAGGCTGGTGCTAAGAAAGTCATCATGTCAGCTCCTTCAAAGGACGCTACTCCAATGTTCGTATATGGTGTCAATGACAAGACATATGCTGGTCAGGACATTATCTCAAATGCATCTTGCACCACAAACTGCCTTGCTCCTATCTCCAAGGTTCTCGATGAGAAATTCGGTATCGTACGTGGTCTCATGACTACTGTTCACGCTGCTACCGCTACTCAGAAGACCGTTGACGGACCTTCAAAGAAGGACTGGAGAGGTGGTCGTGGTATCCTCGAGAACATCATCCCTTCTTCAACAGGTGCTGCTAAGGCTGTAGGTAAAGTTCTTCCTCAGCTCAATGGCAAACTTACAGGTATGTCTCTCCGTGTTCCTACATCTGACGTATCTTTCGTTGACCTTACTGTAGAGCTCAAGAAAGAGTGCACATATGAGGAAATCTGCGCAGCTATGAAAGAGGCTTCAGAGGGCGAGCTCAAGGGTATCCTCGGATACACCAACGAGGCTGTCGTTTCTACTGACTTCCGTAACGATCCTCACACTTCTATCTTCGATGAGAAGGCAGGTATCCAGCTCGACGGTACATTCGTAAAGGTTTGCTCTTGGTACGACAACGAGTGGGGTTACTCTAACAAAGTCCTCGAGATGGCACGTGTAATTTCTAAGTAATTTTACTTGAAATAACATATAAGTTGCGGTCAGACATCTGTCTGGCCGCTATTTTTTTGTCAATGCCGACAGATATCGGAGTCTGTGCGATATGAGATGACATATTTTTTGCCGCTTGCCTATTTATGAGTAAATTTGCGAGATAAAACAGATTGCAATGTTAGAAATCAATGAGCGGCTGACACTCCGCGAAATGGAACAAATCCTATATGAAGGTGAGACTGTAAAGGTTTCTGAAAAACTTCGGAACCAAGTCATAGCCAGTTATGATTTTCTGGAGGAATTCTCGAAAGACAAAGTCATATACGGCATCAATACCGGGTTCGGACCTATGGCCCAGTGGAGAATTGAAGATGGCCACCTTAAGGAGTTGCAGTACAACATTATACGTAGCCATTCGACAGGTGCAGGAGAAAGACTTCCGGATATCTGCGTGAAGGCCGCCATGTTGTCCCGTCTCATGACATTCCTGGAGGGACATTCAGGAGTTCATGTCTCCCTCATTGACCTTCTTGTGGAATTCATAAACAGGGGAATTTTCCCTGTTGTTCCACGTCACGGCAGCGTAGGTGCCAGCGGAGATCTGGTGCAGCTTGCACATATAGCATTGACATTGATAGGCGAAGGCGAAGTGTCGTATGGCGGAAGAATCCGCCCGGCAGGCGAAGTGTTGGCTGAAAATGGTCTCAAGCCTCTGGAAATGCATATCCGTGAGGGACTTGCAGTGACCAACGGCACGGCAGTGATGACCGGTATCGGCACAGTGAACTACATTCTGGCGGAACGCCTGCTTGGATGGGAGACATTGTGTTCTGTGATGATGAATGAAATCGCATCCTCTTATGATGATTTCATGTCAGAGATTCTTAACGGACTCAAGCATCACCCTGGACAGATTAAGATAGCGGAACTCATGAGATCCATGTCAGAAGGCAGCAAAATGCTGAGAAACAGAAAGATAGAGCTCTTCCACAAATCGGGAGAGCAGGTATTCAAGCAGAAAGTCCAGCCATATTACTCACTCCGCTGTGTACCGCAGATCCTCGGTCCCGTATATGAGACATTGATGAATGCCGGACAGGTTATCGAAGACGAGGTCAATTCCGTCGATGACAATCCGATCGTCGATATGGACTCGCAGAATGTCATTCACGGCGGCAATTTCCATGGAGACTATATCTCATTCGAGATGGACAAGCTGAAGATTGCTGTGACCAAGATGACAATGCTCGCGGAACGTCAGATGAATTACCTGTTCCATGACAGAATCAATGGAATACTTCCTCCGTTTGTCAATATGGGTGTGCTCGGCCTGAATTATGGCCTTCAGGCTTCACAGTTCACTGCCACATCTACGACAGCTGAAAGCCAGACTTTGTCTAATCCGATGTATGTCCATTCAATTCCCAACAACAATGACAATCAGGATATTGTGAGCATGGGTACCAACTCCGCGCTTCTCTGCCGCACGGTGATAGAGAATTGCAGCCAGGTGATGGCAATACATCTCATGGCATTGGTTCAGGCAGTTGATTGTCTGGGTGTGGCAGAGAAACTTGCCCAAGCCACAAAGGCGATGTACGACAAGGTGCGCCAGATTGTTCCGGCATTCAGGGAGGACACACCTAAATACAAGGAAATCAAGGCTTTACAGGCTATATTGTTGGAATCTTCACCAGTAAATCTAAATTAATATAATTCGAACATGAAATCTCTCAGAGAATTATTCAAAATAGGCCGAGGCCCGTCCAGCAGCCACACAATGGGTCCGATGAGAGCAGCGCAGATTTTTTCAAGCGAGCACAGGGATGCGAAATCATTCCAGGTCACTCTTTACGGAAGCCTTGCTGCTACCGGCAAAGGACATATGACCGACGTTGCCATAAAAGATGAGTTGAAGCAGGTTGCACCGGTGGAACTTGTCTGGAAGCCGTCAGTTTTCCTTCCATTCCATCCTAACGGCATGAATTTCAAGTCTTTGGATGAGAATAAGAATATTACAGGAGACTGGACTGTATATAGCATCGGTGGGGGAGCATTGTCAGAGGGCAAAGCCAGCGGCGACAGATTCGAGACAGAGAACGATGTCTATGATCTGGAGCGTCTTACAGACATCATGAACTGGTGCGAGGAGAAGGGAAGAAACTACTGGGAGTATGTTGAGATGTGTGAAGGTGAGTCAATCTGGGATTATCTGATGGAAATCTGGTCTGCCATGAAGGACGCAGTGGAAAGAGGTATCGAGCATGAAGGTGTTCTTCCGGGACCGCTCAATCTGGCACGTAAGGCCCCCACATATTACGTGAAAGCGACTGGATACAAGAAATCCCTTCAGACGAGAGGTCTTGTATATGCATATGCATTGGCAGTCAGTGAAGAAAATGCGTCTGGAGGAAAAATCGTGACGGCTCCTACCTGCGGAGCCAGTGGTGTTGTCCCGGGCGTTCTGTACCACATGCAGAAAGGTCATGAGTTCAGCGACACCAAAATGCTGCACGCATTGGCCACAGCCGGAATCATCGGTAATGTCGTTAAACGCAACGCATCGATTTCCGGAGCCGACGTAGGCTGTCAGGGTGAGGTCGGCGTGGCATGTGCAATGGCAGCGGCTGCTGCATGCCAATTGTTCGGCGGCAGTCCTTCCCAGATAGAATATGCCGCAGAAATGGCTCTCGAACATCACCTTGGAATGACATGCGATCCGGTTTGCGGTCTTGTGCAGATTCCTTGCATTGAAAGAAACGCTTTTGCCGCTACGCGCGCATTGGATGCAAACCTGTATGCCTCATTCTCAGACGGCAAGCATCGGGTTTCATTCGACAGGGTAGTAGAGGTTCTGAAACGTACTGGACATGATATTCCGTCCCTCTATAAGGAGACCAGCGAAGGTGGTCTTGCACAGAGTTTCGAGACAGACTTCTAGCGGACAACACTATCAGGAAGTCTATTCAGTAAAGTCCGGCTTCATCACATTCAGATCGACAAGTCCGTCTATGCCATAGACTACGGCTTTGTCTGTGAATTGCCAAATGGCCCAGTCTTCGCGGTCAGGAGGGAAAAACCGGTACCTGGCTATCCAGAGAGGGTAGTTCTCCCTTATCTTGTCGCTAAGGATATCCCTGATGTAAGCCTCGGAAGAATAAACTATAGGAGCACGCCCATAGTGCTCTCCAACAATCTTGAGCCAGGTCAATGCTGCTGCATTGATCTGGTCTTTCGTATAACCTTTGTGTGTAGTTTCAATGTCAAGAATCGGCGGAAGGTCGCTTTCTCTTATACGTCCGGCAGCATTGATAAAATTCCTGGCCTGAACCTCAGGACTCTTGGAAGTCCTGAAAAAATGATAGGCGCCACGTCCTAAGCCAGCCTTTCCGGCAGCCTTCCAATTCTTGTTGAAATTCTTGTCTTTCAATGATATGCCTTCGCTGGCCTTAAGTATTACATAAGATACCGGAATGATTCTTTCCGCCTTATTTATGGACTTTGTCGTATGACCATGTTTGTCAGTCATGACACTTAAGGAGTCCCATACTATACGCCCGGGATTGTGATGTGACAGGTCAACGACATATTTGTAGTCTCCTCTCGGCACTTTTGCGCCTGTCTCAGATGAGGCCTCCAGCGGATGAAGAAATATGATTACAATGGCCAGAACCGAAATGATCGCCGCAGCAAACCATCCGCTCAGCATCAATGTCTTGTTTCTATTGTGTCTCTTTCTTGTAGGGGTCGTCTTTTTCCTGACCGCCTTCTTCCTGCTGCGACCATTTTGCTTGACTGAACGGCCTGCAGAACCGGACTTGGATGAATCAGTTTTTCTGACCCTTCGTATTTTGATATCATCCGGAGATTTCACTTTGGCCATACCGTTCGAGAATTCAAAAATCATTTTCGTTTTCAAATATACATAAAATTTGACTATATTTGGCATGGAAAACGGTCGTTGGGACAGGCTGATTCATCAAGTTCCTGTTACACAGACCACTAATTTTTAAAAGTCAAGTATTATGGCAGAATTGAAAGGCTCGAAAACTGAGCAGAATCTCCAGACCGCATTTGCCGGTGAGTCTCAGGCTCATACCAAGTATCTCTATTATTCTTCCAAGGCCATCAAGGAGGGATATATCCAGATTGGCAGACTCTTCGAGGAGACAGCTAAAAATGAGAAAGAACACGCAAAGATATGGTTCAAATTCCTTCATGGCGGCGAAATTCCGGATACGGCAACCAATCTTACGGATGCAGCAAACGGAGAAAACTATGAGTGGACTGACATGTATGCCGGTTTCGCCAAGACAGCCAAAGAGGAAGGCTTCGAGGACATAGCTTTCCTCTTTGAGAAAGTGGGCGCCATCGAGAAGGCTCATGAAGAGCGCTACAGAAAGCTTCTCGAGAACGTAAAGGGCGGCATCGTATTCTCACGCGACGAGGATATGATTTGGGAGTGCTCAAACTGCGGCCACATTGTAATCGGAAAGAAGGCTCCTGAGGTTTGCCCAGTCTGCAAGCACGCTAAGAGCTATTTCCAGATCAAGGCAGAGAACTATTAGAAAATCCTGTTCCGTGTTCTGCGGAATGTATCAGATATAAAATGAGGGAGACCAACGTAATATGGCCTCCCTCATTTTATATGGACTTCTATCTATTTTCTCTTGAAATCCACAGCATAAACTGCAAGATTCAGCAGAAGATAGTAAAGGAACATGAACAGGACAACAAGCGACCAGTTTGCTCCGAGAACAAATACTGCGACTATGATGCAGACAGTTCCGGAGAGGAAACCGGTACGGAGCATCTTCGTCTTGTTGTCAGCTTCCAGACCCTTACCGAACTTCATGGCGAACATTGGTATTTCGCTGACGAGCAGAGCAGACAATATGACTGCAATAAGAGGGATGAAATACCATGTCCCGCAAAGTGAACTGAGCCATGAATTTGGTGAGAGTTCCACATAATATGCAAGTGAACCGCATATCATTGCAGCCGCCGGTGTGGCAAGGCCGATGAAACTTCCGTGTTGGCGTTCATCAATGTTGAATTTCGCGAGTCTCAATGCGGAGAAAGCCGCAAGAACGAGGGGAACGTAACAGATGACATCCCAAGTTCCGCAAACTGTCATTGTCTTGTAAAGCATTATGGCCGGAAGTACTCCGAAGCTGACCATATCCGCAAGAGAATCAAGTTCTTTCCCGATTTCCGAGTATGCTTTCAGAAGTCTGGCTGCAAACCCGTCGCAGAAATCAAATCCCGCCGCCGCCAACATGAGCGGGAAGGCTATGTCTATTCGTCCGTGTAAGGTGAAAATCACCCCAAGAGTGCCTGAAATCAGGTTCATTGAGGTGATTGTATTTGGTATATGTTTAATAATCTGCATATGCATTATTTAACACCCAATTTCTTTGCAAGTGATTTAGGAAGAGCATCCTTGTGCATCGTGATATCCATTGACTTGCCTCTTACGTAAGCTTCGGTAACGTACCAGATTCCTTTGTATTTACCGGCTGTTCCCCAAGAGTTCTTTACCATATAATACTTCTTTCCGAACTGGTCTTTTGCGATTCCGAAAATCTGCATTCCGTGGTCATCGGTGAGAGTCTTGTTGTCATACCCCTTCTGTCTGTATGCCTGGTCAGCAACTTCCTCTTCCGGTGCCTGAGGCTCGTCGTTCTTCTCCTCACTCTTTCCTACCCAGCGCTCCTGGTCAGAACCTGCAGTTTTCTTGACCTGCTCCTTGTAGAGGATTCCGAGACCGTCGCGGGTGAAGCCTTTCTCACTTACGTCTGTACCCCAAGCTACTGTGAAACCGTTCTCGAGAGCGTTGTCAAGTGCTGCCATGAACTCGTCGATAGGAACGTTCCAGTCCTGTCCCCAACGCCAGTTGTCGCTGATTTCCAAAGCGAACTTCTCATAGAAAGGATGGTGGGTATATGATGTCAATGATACATAGTCATCTGGATTGATCTTGTATGAATCACGGTAAGACTCAGGAGTGTATTTTACACCATTGTATGTAAACTCTGTAGGGCACTCTCCGAGGTATGCGTCCATGATTCCCTGGAAACCTTTCTTCCATGCGGTAGAAAGAACTCTGTTAGGATTTGATGCGATAGCTTTCACGTAAGCATATGCAAGAGCATCGAGCTCTCCGTGGACAGGGAGTTCCGTACCATAGTTAAGACCTGGCATAACACCCTGAGGTACAAGACCATAGTGCTTCGCTACGTAAAGAACGTCGTTACATTCTGATCCTGCTCCGAAGTTCAGTTTGCCGTCAAGTCTCACATACTTCTCCGCGCGGTCCTGGTAAGAGTGGCTTACCACGAACATCTCTGAGAAATCAGGATAGAGAGTAGTGTCCTTGATGTTGTTGAGACGGATAGCCTCTGACTCGAGGAATCCGAGAGAAGAGAAGCACCAGCATGTACCTGAGCGGAACTGGTTCTTGACTGAGGTGATAGGGTTAGCCTTCACAGTAGTGAACTGATACTCGACCTGCTTTGAGCCGTCTGAAGGCTGCGCGAGCATGAGTGCAGGCAAGCACAATGCTGCAACTGAAAACGCAAGCAATCTTTTCATGTTACTTAAAAATTTTGGTTTAATTCTATTTACAAATATATATAATTGTTACTATATTTACAATCAGATTTTAATAAATTTTGCTCCAAAAGTGAAAATATATAACATTTTATATATACATGGTATGGGAGGTGGAGAGGATAGCCGCATCCCTTCCATACTTAATGAACATATCGGAGAGTACCTTTCTCCCGAATCGGACATCCGCATTGACATAATCGTGCGTACATATGACATTGACCCGGACATTGCGGAGAAACAGATCGCCGCATGGCGTCAGGAGTTGAATCCCGAGCTCGTGATAGGGGAGTCTTTGGGTTCTTTGCACGCAATCCGCATTGATGGCGTCCCTCACCTCTTCGTTTCGCCGGCAACCGGGGCGGCACGCTGGATGGCATTGGCAAGTTACCTGCCGGGGGCAGCATGGTTCATGCGCACGAAATTCCAGCCGCGACCGGGCAAGCGCCAACCGCTCAACTTCACAAGGGACATCCTCAGGCATTATCGCGGCATGCGCGAGAAAGTGCTCAGCCATTCACCTTCGAGAGGCGGCAAGGATTACTTTTTTGCCTTCTTCGGCACAAAGGACACCTACCGCCGTTGGGGTGTTGTCAATGTCAGAAGTTGGCGTAAGCATTTCGGACGGAACACTTACGCCATATATGAAGGTACGCATTATATGGAAGAGGAATTCCTCCATTCAATGCTGATTCCGAAGATACTGGAAGTGCTAGGCCTTGCCGGGATAAGCTGACAATCCTCTTTCCAGAACATCCAGTGCCTTTTCCAGCTCTGGAATTTCGAGAACGTAAGCCACACGGATGTGATTCATGCCCTTGCCTGGAGTCTTGTAGAAAGAAGCCGCAGGGGTAACCATTGTAGTCTGGCCTTCGTAACGGAACTCCGTGAGCATCCACTTTGCGAAATTCTCCGCATTGTCAACAGGAATTTCAGCCACGGTATAGAACGCACCCATAGGAAGCGGAGAATAGACGCCGGGCATATTGTTTAGACGGGATACCATATAGTCACGTCTTCTGATATACTCTTCGCGGACCTCCTTGAAATACTCATCAGGAGTATCCAGGGCGCCGATTGCCGCAAGCTGGCCGAAGACAGGAGGACAGAGACGCGCCTGAGCATATTTCATGGCGGCCTTCATGACATCCTGATTATGCGAGATGATGCAGCCGATACGGGAGCCGCAGAGATTGTATCTCTTTGAGACTGAATCAATAAGAATAACATTCTGCTCAAGTCCCGGGATATTCATGGCAGAGAAATGGGGCTCGTCGGTATAACAGAACTCACGATAAACCTCATCAGAAATAAGGAACAGATCATGCTTCTTGGCAATCTCACCCAAGGCAAGCATGTTCTCCTTCGTATAAAGGGTTCCTGTAGGATTTCCAGGATTGCTGATGAGAATAGCATTGGTACGTGGAGTGATGAGTTTCTCAAACTCGGACATATCCGGAACCTTGAACCCGTTACGGATATCGGTAGGAACAGCCTTGAGAGTAACTCCGTTCATGAATGCGAATGTATTGTAATTCGTGTAGAACGGCTCAAGCACAATCACTTCATCACCCTCATCGCAAGTAATCTGGAGAGAGAGATTCACGCCCTCGCTGCCGGCAACAGTGACAATAAGTTCAGGAACATCAATGTCAATGCCTATTTTCCTGTAGTATTTCTCAACCAGCCCTTTCCTGAGTTCGATCAATCCCGCAGAGTTGGTATAGGAAACGTGATCGAGGTTGTTCTTCCGCACGGCATCCAATGCACACTGTGGAGATTTGATATCCGGCTGACCGACATTGAGATGATAAACTTTTACGCCTTCCGCTTTGGCGGCATCGGCAAAAGGAACCAGCTTTCTGATAGCTGAAGCGGGCATTTGCTCCGACTTGTGAGAAATTTTAATCATTATGTTCGTTTTAATATAAAAAACCCTCGTTTTGGGTTTCGCAAAGATAGTGTTTTTTTTTACCTTTGCGGACGTACTTAACAAAATCATAAAAAATTATGTCAACTTTCAGACAAAGAGCTTTGGACGAAGCTGCCGCTCACACAACTGAGCGCTATTTCGTTGAGAAGAGACCGATTTCGGCCTTCTTCGGAGAAAACGTGTTCGACCTCGCAAAAATGAGGAGATACATGTCTCAGACCGCCTATGACGCTGTTTTGTCTGCTGTCCAGTTCGGCAAGAAGATCGACAGGGCTGTCGCAAACGAGATTGCATCAGCCATGAAGACCTGGGCTACCGAAAAAGGTGCCACCCATTACACGCACCTCTTCCAGCCGCTTACCGGTACGACAGCCGAGAAACACGAGTCCTTCGTTACCGTGAAGGACGGCCAGGCATTCGAGAGATTCAGCGGAAGCGCACTTGTCCAGCAGGAGCCTGACGCATCCAGTTTTCCTAACGGAGGACTGCGTAACACATTTGAGGCCAGAGGTTATTCCGCATGGGATCCTAACTCTCCGGTCTTTATCCTCGACGAGACACTTTGTATCCCGTCTGTTTTTGTGTCATATACAGGCGAAGCCCTTGACATGAAAGTTCCTAACCTGAGATCCATTCAGGCACTCAGTTCCGCAGCGACATCAGTTGCAAACCTGTTCGACAAATCCGTAAAGTCGGTTTCTGTCAATGTCGGTCTGGAGCAGGAGTATTTCCTTGTGGATGAGGCACTTTACAATGCCCGTCCGGATCTCAAGCTCTGCGACAGGACAGTAATCGGACACACATCCGCCAAAGACCAACAGCTCGCAGACCACTATTTCGGAGCCATTCCGAGCCGCGTGGAAGCATTCATGAAAGATTTCGAGACTGAAGCATACAAACTCGGCATCCAGCTTCAGACCAGACATAATGAGGTTGCACCTAACCAGTTCGAATGTGCACCGGTCTTCTGTGAGGCCACAAAGGCAATCGACCAGAACATGCTTCTCATGATTGTCATGCCTAAGGTTGCTGAGAAACATCATCTTAAGGTCATTTTCCACGAAAAACCTTTCGACGGAATCAACGGAAGCGGCAAGCACTGCAACTGGTCAATGCAGACCGACACCGGAGTAAACCTCCTTTCTCCGGGAAAGACTCCTACCAAGAATCTCCAGTTCCTTGCATTCTATTCATCGGTTGTACGTGCGGTATATCGCCACAACTACCTGCTGATGACTTCAGTCTGCACATTGAACAACTCATACAGGCTTGGCGGTCATGAGGCACCTCCAGCAGTAATGTCCATCTTCTCAGGTTCCACACTGTCCAAAATATTCGACAGCATCCTGAATATGACGGACTTCTCAGATGCAGAAGCAAGCAAGGCTTCCATCCAGATGGTAAGTTCCATCCCGGAAATTGTCCAGGACAATACTGACCGGAACAGGACCTCACCGTTCGCATTCACCGGAAACCGATTTGAATTCCGCGCTGTAGGCTCTTCAGCAAATGCCGCAAGTGCTACATATGTCCTGAATTCAATTGTGGCAGAGAGTCTCAACGAGTTCAGAAAAGAAGCCGAAGAACTTGAAGCAAAAGGTGAAAACAGACAGAGTGCAGTCCTTACCGTCGTAAGAAGGTTCATTGCCGAATCCAAGAATATCATGTTCGAAGGCAACGGATACAGCAAAGAATGGGAAGAGGAAGCAGCACGCAGAGGACTCAGGGCCGTACGCAATGTACCGGAGGCCTACAAAGTATTCCTCGAGAAAGACAGCATTGACATGTTCGCCAAACTCGGTGTACTTTCACCTGTTGAATCCGAGGCAAGATATGAGGTGCTGAACGAGACATACGTAAAGAAACTTCAGATTGAAGCCAGAATCCTGGGCGACGTGTGCCTGAATCACATCATCCCGGCAGCTGTAAGCTACCAGAACATATTGGTAAAGAGCATCCAGGGATGCAAAGACGTATTCGGAGACGAGTTCAAACAGCTTTGCAAAGCCGATATGGACACATACAAGAAAATCTCAGGATTCGTAAATAATATTTCAGCCGATGTCGAAGCTCTGGTCGAAGCCCGCAAGAGAGCGAACAGAGTAGAAGACATGGCGGAACGCGCATACTTGTATTCAACGGAAGTCAAAGCCGAGATGGACAAGGTACGTTACAGTGCCGACCATCTGGAAATGCTTGTAGATGACGAACTTTGGCCACTTCCGAAATACAGGGAGCTGCTGTTCTTCTAGTTAACGCAAGCCCTGCGGAAGCAGGGCCAAAAACTAATTTATTTAAGTGATAGCAAAGAGGTTACTATTATTACTTTCGATAGTGTCACCGACCTTCATGGTTTCATGCGGAAATCATGGGGCCGGTGACCCTTCGACTATACCTTTCGTAAGAGACATTCTCTCGGACACGACATCCACCGTATATGAAAAGATACGGAAATCCTGCATTGACGGAAGAAACGGGTCAATTGCCATTGTCGGACCAAGCGAGCAGACATTGTTCCTGGCAGACAATTTCATAACCTGCGATGATTTCGACAATGTCAATGGAAAGTCAGTTCCGGACGGACTCCCTGACTTTGCTGGCGAGACTTTCGATCTCATCTGCGACAGTGCCAATGCCCCATATGAGGGCTACCTGGAGCAGGGAAATGATGTTTTCCTCAAGGAATTGACCGTTAAGAACTTCCTGAGCAGCATCGACACGGTTTTCCATGCAAGCCAGTTCGACAAGAACACCACCGAAAGGAAGTCCGCATCGAAAATAGTAATTTTATCCTCTTCGTATCTTTCCGCTTTCGGATACCATGATATCATGAGCATTGTCAATGCTGCAAGGCCTGACATTGCTGTGATTTCGCCTGTCCACTCAATGTTCAGATATGCAATTCAGCACCATCCGGAGGCAAACGGTTCTTTTGCCGTATGGACTGATGAGCATACCCTGGGCTCCGGTGTCTATGCAACGGCATGGAGTGAGATGGTCAAAGAATATAAGACATTGAAATATGAAGCTTATTGTCCTCAGCATGGCAAATCTTTGAGGGACAGAATAATATCGTTCTTCAGGATGTACAAGGCCATCGGCAACACACACAAGATAGGTGCCGTACTCGTCGACGATATGCCTCTCAAGGCTGACGTTCTCAATGAGGAACTTGCACGTATGCGTGAAAGCAATGATGACAGTCTTACATTCTACAGCGGTCTGCTCACTGACAGATTTGAATTCATTGACCCGGCCACTGCCATAGCATCCGAATGCATCAGTTTCATGCGGAAAGAGAATTGTTTCACTCATCGTGTCGCTTATCCTTCCACCAGAATATATTGTACAGTTCCTGTCACCGGAATGGCTGCACAGGATTATTCTCTACAGGGAGGATTCACCAATGATTTCAAATACAACAGGGCAGATTGTTCGGACTTCGAAACATTCATGCTGGTAGAAAAACCTACAAGATTCCTGGATGAGAATCTCAAGCAGTTCTTGAGAAAGAACGCCCAAAATATTTATGATGAATATGTTTCAGATTAGCGTACTGCCGGAAGAAATAGAAAAGCTGGAGTTGGCGGCGTTTGGCGGAAAGATTACGGTAATCGACAAGCCGGGACCGGAAATGGAGCATGCGATAGCTTATCTCAGGCGGCAGAAGATAATAGGATTCGATACGGAATCCCGCCCGAGTTTTACGCCTTCACAGCCCCATTACGGTGTTGCACTATTGCAATTGTCAGGACCCAAGGAGGCCTTCCTTTTCAGAATCAAACAACTTGGAATGGATGACAGGCTCTGCCGTATCCTGGCCAATGAAAAGATAATAAAGGTCGGAGCCGCAGTGCATGACGATGTCCGGGGCCTCCAGAAATACAAGCCATTCGAAGCCAAGGGTTTCATTGACCTTCAGAAAATAGTTTGGGAGTACGGAATCCGCGACAAGAGCGTCAAGAAGATGTCCGCAATCATCCTCGGCTACAAGATTTCAAAGACACAGCAGTTGTCAAACTGGGAGGCTGAAATTCTCTCTGAATCACAGCAGCTTTATGCGGCGACAGATGCCTGGGTTTGCCGGGAAATGTACAACGTGCTGATGAAATCCGAGAAGAATCCGCTCACGCCAGAGCAGATGATGCCGATACAGGGACCGCCTCACAAGAACATTGACACGACACCTGAACCGGCGAAGGCGGAAGCTGCCGCCAAGGAGAAAAAGCGCAGGAAGAAGCGTCCAAGAAGGAAAAAGTCAATGTCAGCGGCGACTGCCAATGTCAATGCTGCGCGTACGGACCAGCAGCAGACTGCAGGAAAACACAAGAAGAGACACAGAAGATATTTCAGAAAAAAGAAAAATAATGGCAAAGATAATACTGAAAAAAAGTAGGGAAGACTCCCTGAAAAGATTCCACCCGTGGGTGTTCTCAGGAGCGATTGCACAAGTCGTAGGAAATCCTGCGGAAGGCGACGTAGTAAGTGTCTATAGTTCAGAAGGTGATTTTCTTGCAGCCGGCCACTATCAGATCGGTTCCATCGCAGTCAGAGTCCTCAGTTTCGAAACTGATGTAATCAATGATGCATATTGGGAGGCAATGCTTTCCAAAGCTCTGGAAGTCAGAGTTGCAACAGGACTCGCCCAGGACGGAGGCAATACCAACTGCTACAGACTTGTACATGGTGAGGGAGACAATCTTCCAGGCCTTATCATTGACTGGTATGATGGCGTTTGTGTAATGCAGGCACACTCGGCCGGCATGTTCCGCGCGAAAAAGCAGATTGCAGATGCCCTTGTAAAGATTTATGGGGACAAACTGAAGGCTGTCTATGACAAGAGTTCCGGCACTGCACCTTTCAAGGCCGGCCTGGACCTCATCGACGGATACCTCTACAAGAAAGAGGGGTTCAATGACAATGAGCAGGTTGTATTGGAGAACGGACACAAATTCCTCGTCAACTGGACAGAGGGACAGAAGACCGGATTCTTCCTTGACCAGAGAGAGAACAGGAAACTTGTGGAGCGCTATGCAAAAGACCGCAATGTGCTGAACTTGTTCTGCTATACAGGCGGATTTTCCATCTATGCTCTCGGAGCGGGAGCCGTTCATGTGGATTCTGTTGACAGCTCTGCCAAGGCAATGGCCCTCGTGGACAAAAACGTGGAAATCGGAGGATTTGACAAATCCAGACACACGAGTCTTTGTCTGGATGCCATTGACTATCTGAAAGATATCCCTGCAGGCAAGTATGATTTGATGATTGTGGACCCTCCTGCTTTCGCAAAACACAGGGGAGTGCTCCGTAATGCTCTCAGGGCCTACCAGAGACTTAACGCTGCTGCAATATCCAAAGTTGCACCGGGAGGATTCGTATTCACGTTCAGCTGCTCACAAGTAGTTGACAAAGAGGCATTTGCATTGGCAGTATTCTCCGCTGCGGCCCAGACCGGAAGGAAGGTGCGTATCCTTGACAGGCTGAACCAGCCGGCAGACCATGCTGTAAATATCTATCATCCTGAAGGGGAGTATCTTAAGGGACTTCTCCTCTACGTCGAATAAGCGACTTCCAAAAACAGAGAACGGCAGCCTTTCAAGCTGCCGTTCTCTGTTTTTGTATATATAATACTAGAAATAGAAATTGATACCTACGCTAGGTTTGATTCCGAAAGAGAAATCCGTACTTGACGTCCAAGAGTAGTTGTCAGAATCCTCCTCAACTTTCACATCAGCAAAGCTGAGATTGACCAGACCTACTGCAAGTCCCCAATGGGAAGTCGGCTTGAACTCGAATGAGCCCAGCTCGAGATTCATTGCAAATCCTGCACAACTGTTCTTATGTGAAATGGAAGTGGTCAGGTCTGTCTTGTAGTTGCCTACAGCACAGTAAACGCCGAGTCCCGGAGTATAGAAGAAACGGTCTGTAATTCTTACATAATATGAAATGGAAGGGCCGATAAGAACGATATTTGCCCTGTCTTTCAGCCACTTGTCATCCTTCTTTGCAGTTGGCTCAGAAATAAAAGTGTACCCCAGAGAAGCTCCTAATTTCCAGTTGTCAGCGAAAAAGAATCCGAAATTTCCGTGCAGTTCGAAAGACGCAGCTGAAGGCACATTATCACCCTTAACTGTAGTAGAATTTGATGTGATATTGGTCTTGCTGGCGCCGGCAGAAAAGCCGAATATGCCACCTACAGACATGTCTCCCTTATTCTGGGCTGACATAGCGGAACACCCGAACAGGAGTGCAGCCGCAAAAATGATTATTTTCTTCATGATTGTTATTAGTTATTAATAATAAATCCGTTTTCAAGTTCCTGATATACAAGATGGACCGGAAGCCCCATGATAGTATAGAAAGAGCCCTCGATCTTGGTTATACCCACATAGCCTATCCATTCCTGAATGCCATAAGCACCAGCCTTGTCGAGAGGTTTGAAAGTATCGACATAATACTCTATCTCGCTATCAGTCAATTCCTTAAAATGCACATATGCTGTATCTGAGACAGTGACGGAATGCCTTGCATCTCTCAAGGTCACGGCAGTCGTAACATGATGCACTTTACCGGAAAGATGCTTCAGCATTGACACGGCCTCTCCGCTGCTGTGCGGTTTTCCCATCACGACACCGTCACAATACACCATCGTATCCGATGTCAGCAGAATCTCATTGTCCGCCAGCGGACGATGAAAACCTGCAGACTTGCCCTCAGACATGAGAGCAGGTATATTTTCCAGAGGAGTGCTGGCGTCGTAATGTTCGACAAATGAAGTATTTGTATCAATGTCAAATTCAAGCCCAAGCCCGGCGAGAAGTTCACGCCTTCTGGGTGAAGCACTTGACAAAATCAGTTTTTTTCCCTTAAGATCCATATGGTTATCAGAATTTCTTCTTGTAGTGGGCAACATCGAATACCCAGTCGCCACGTACTTTCATCACCTTTTCGATGACATCCCTCACGCATCCACGGCCGCCCGGGAATTCAGAGACATAGTCCGCCGCATCCTTGGCCTCTTGTACGCCATCAGCAGGGGTCACACCTATTCCGCATGACATAATAGCCTCAATATCAGGCACATCGTCACCGACATAGAGAACTTCATCCTTTTCAAGCGAATACTTCCTGCAGAAATCATTCAGGTCTGCAATCTTGTCTCTCGAACCGAGATAGACATCCTCCTGCCCCACTCCGCATGTGCGGAATCTTGCCACGATGGAGCCGGAACGTCCTCCGGTAATGATTGCGACGGGATAGCCCTTCATGGTGGCCATCCTCACACCGAAACCGTCTTTGGCATTGAAAGTACGATAAAGTTCACCCTGAAGGTCACACAGGATGCCTCCGTCAGTGAATACGCCATCCACATCGAAAGCAAATGCCCGGATTCTGCTGAAGTCGGGCATTATGCTGTTATTCTGTGAAGTCATCTGCCTATGATTTGGTCCCGTTGTTGAATGGACCGAAGCCGCCCAGATCAAAGGTTCCGCCTTCCGACTGAGGTGCATTCTGACGTCCTCCCATATCGATAGGACCGAAATTGCTTTCGTACTTCTTCACATTGTCCTGCAATGCGATGAGCAGTCTCTTTGCATGCTCAGGGGTCATTATGAGTCTGTTGCTGATATTGGGTTTAGGCATACCTGGAAGCATACTTGCGAAATCAATGATAAACTCACTGTGGGAGTGGGTGATAATCGCAAGATTGGAATATGTTCCGGCTGCTACTTCTGGTCTCAATTCGAGACTGAGCTCGTTTTTTTCGTTTGCCATAACTGTAATGAGTTTTTATGTTTACGCAAATTTACTAAAAGATTAGGACAAATTGCATCCAGTTTCGTATCTTTGTGTGTTTTTGTGGAGACTCCGTATCGGGTTGTCCGCAAAAATGGAATAGGAAATAATAACGAAAACGAATCATAATAATGGAACTTTCGGCTAAGTACAATCCCTCGCAGGTAGAGGACAAATGGTACGCCTATTGGCTAAACCACAAGTTCTTTCATTCTGAACCGGATGAAAGAGAACCTTATACTATTGTCATCCCGCCACCAAATGTGACAGGTATCCTTCACATGGGGCACGTTCTGAACAACACCTTGAACGACGTCCTTATCCGAAAGGCCAGAATGGACGGCAAGAATGCCTGCTGGGTTCCTGGGACCGACCATGCTTCCATCGCAACTGAAAGCAAGGTCGTAGCCAGACTCAAGGCCCAGGGAATCAACAAGGAGGACCTCACCCGTGAGGAATTCCTGAAGTACGCATGGGAATGGAAAGAGGAGCACGGCGGAATCATTCTGAACCAGCTGCGCAAACTCGGCGCATCATGTGACTGGGACAGGACCAAGTTCACTATGGACCCTGACCTCACGGAGTCCGTTATCAGTACCTTTGTTTATTTCTACAAAAAGGGATTGATTTACAGGGGAGTACGTATGGTCAACTGGGATCCGGAAGGACATACAGCAGTCAGTGACGAGGAGGTAATACACAAGGAGACCAAGAGCCATTTCTATCATTTGAGATACTACATTTCAGATGGCAACGGAAACCGCACGGACAAATATATCATCGTCGCGACAACACGCCCTGAGACAATCATGGCAGATGCTGCAGTCAGCATCAATCCTGACGACGAACGCTATCATTGGCTTAAAGGCAAGAAGGTTCTCATCCCTCTGATCAACAAGGAGATTCCTATCATTGAGGATTCCTATGTTGAAATCGGATTCGGTACCGGCTGCCTCAAGGTTACTCCGGCTCATGACATCAATGACTATGAAATCGGACTCCGCCACAATCTTCCTGTGACAGATATCATTGACGATCACGGCAAATTGAACGAAAAGGCGCAGATTCTCGTCGGAGAGGACCGTTTCGTGGCCAGAAAGAAGATCGAGAAGATGCTTCAGGAGGCAGGATGTCTCGAGAAGGTCGAGGAGTATATCTCTCCTGTCGGATATTCCGAGAGGACCAATGCCGTAATCGAGCCTAAGCTCTCCACACAGTGGTTCCTCAAGATGGGACACCTTGCCGAAATCGCATTGGAGTCTGTGGAAAGCGGAAATGTTAAACTCATTCCGGACAAATACAGAAACACCTACAAGCACTGGATGGAGACAGTACGCGACTGGTGCATCAGCCGTCAGCTCTGGTGGGGCCAGAGAATTCCTGCTTACTATCTCCCTGACGGACAATATGTTGTAGAAGCGACACCTGAGGAGGCTCTCGAAGCTGCAAAGAAAATCAATCCTGAAATCACGGCTGACCAGCTGCGTCAGGATGACGACGTCCTCGACACATGGTTCTCATCATGGCTGTGGCCTATCTCCGTATTCGACGCAGATCGCCCCGGACATCCTGAGCATACGCCGAACAAGGACCTTGCATACTATTATCCTACAAATGACCTTGTTACAGGACCGGATATCCTGTTCTTCTGGGTTGCCAGAATGATTATGGCAGGTGACGAGTTCATGGGCAAGGAACCGTTCCGCAACGTATATCTTACAGGTATTGTACGAGACAAGCTCGGACGCAAGATGTCCAAGACATTGGGCAACTCTCCTGACCCTCTCGACCTTATCGCAAAATATGGTGCAGACGCAGTCCGTATCGGTATGCTGCTCTGCGCATCTGCAGGTAACGATATCTTCTATGACGAGTCTCAGATCGAGCAGGGCCGTAATTTCTGCGGAAAAATCTGGAACTCATACAGGCTTGTCAAAGGCTGGACAGTAGATGAAAACGCAGAGCAGCCTGAGGCTTGCAGAATCGCCGTAGAGTGGTTCCGCAACAAGATGAGCCAGACAATCGAAACAGTAGAAGACCATTACACCAAGTTCAGAATTTCCGATGCCCTCATGAGCATCTACAAATTGTTCTGGGACGACTACTGCTCATGGTATCTGGAGCTTATCAAACCTGCTTATGGACAGCCGATTGACAAGGCCACCTACAATGATACTTTAGGTTTCTTCGAGGCCCTTCTGAAGATGATTCACCCTGTAATGCCGTTCATTACTGAGGAACTCTGGCAGGACATGGCAGAGCGTAAGGATGGGGAGACCATCATGTTCCAGCCAAGCCCTAAGGCCGGCAATTACGACGCGAACCTCATCGCATCATTCGAACTCGCTGAAGAGGCTGTCAATGCCGTAAGAAGCATCCGCCAGCAGAAGAACATCTCACCTAAAGAGGCACTTCAGGTTAAGTTCAAGGGAGAATTCCCTGCTGAGATGATTTCAGTCGTGTCAAAACTTGCAAATGCATCCTCTGTAGAGATGGTTTCAGATTTCGGAGCCACATCGGAGGGCGTTTCCCAGATGATACGCACAGTAGAAATGTATGTTCCTCTTACGGGAAAGGTCAATGTGGAAGAAGAGATTGCAAAACTCGAAGCTGAACTGAAATATCAGAAAGAGTTCCTGGAGTCAGTCCGCAAGAAACTCTCAAATGAGAGATTCACTGCACATGCGCCAGAGAAAGTTGTAGCGGTAGAGCGCAAGAAGGAAGCCGACTCACTCTCCAAGATTGAGAGCTATGAGGCCCAGCTCAAGGCGCTTAAATCTCTCTAAAGGCCATGATGTATTACGAAACGTCATTTCCTGTCCGCTACTATGAGACAGATCAGATGGGAATCGTGCACCACTCGAACTATATCAGGTATTTCGAGTGCGCACGAAACCTCATGATCAAGGAAGGCGGATATCCTATCGAGCAATGCGAAGCGGACGGCGTAGTTATCCCCGTTGTTTCGGTAGAATGCAAATACAAGTTTTCGGCAAAGATGGGAGATGTCCTGAGATGTACGGCATCCATAGACAAACTTCCTCTTGCAAAACTTGTCATAAAACAGGCCGTATATAATCAGGACGACGTCCTGTGTGCTGAGGGACAGGTAATTCTCGGATTTCTCAGCAAGGAGACGGGAAGACCTGTAGGCTGCCCTGAAAAACTTCTGGAAATGATACGTTCCAGAATGAATGACAAATAGTTACATAACTTTTTAATAATAAGTATTATGCCAATTTTTCCATTAGGTAT
Source organism: uncultured Bacteroidales bacterium (assembly GCA_934700615.1). Taxonomy (GTDB): domain Bacteria; phylum Bacteroidota; class Bacteroidia; order Bacteroidales; family UBA932; genus Cryptobacteroides. The sequence goes on along the minus strand of CAKUXR010000007.1, from coordinate 50,161 downwards.
CGTAGGTCCTTGGGAGATAGTGATTATCGCATTGATAGTGCTTCTCCTCTTCGGAGGCAAGAAAATTCCTGAACTGATGAAAGGACTCGGTAAAGGAGTAAAGAGCTTCAAAGACGGGATCAATGAAGTAGAAAAAGACATCAAGGACGTGGATGCTACCCTTAACGACAAGGGAAACAACACAGGTGCTGAAAAATAAAACCTCGACAAAGTGAACGACAACAGCGAGGAAATGTCTTTTTGGGATCACTTGGAAGTACTGAGGGGGACTTTGTTCCGCTCAGTACTTGCTGTTGCGTGTACCGGATTGGTCTTGCTGTGCTTCAAGGGATTCCTGTTCGATGACGTCATCTTGGCTCCCACGAGGTCTGACTTCTGGCTATACAGATGGCTGAACCTTCCGTTCACCATGACACTGATCAACACGGACATATCTGCACAGTTCTTCATCCACCTGAAGGTTTCGTTCATCTGCGGCTTCATAATATCCTTTCCCTATGTATGTTATGAGCTTTGGATGTTTATTGCCCCTGCATTGTATCCTTCAGAAAAGTCATCAGTCAGACAGGCTTTTTCATTTGCCTCAATCTTGTTCTACGCCGGCCTCGCAATAGGATATTACCTGATTCTGCCGATAACATTGAACTTCTTCCAGGGATATACCGTCAGCGATGAAGTCCTGAACACCATCACCCTTGAATCCTATATTTCAATGTTCACTTCAATGGTGCTCCTGTTCGGGATAGTCTTCGAATTCCCGGTACTTATCGCAGTGCTGAACAGGATGGGAATCGTGACAAAAGAAAGCATCAAGAAATACAGGCGACATGCAATAGTAGCGATACTGGTTGTAGCCGCAATAATAACACCTGCAGACCCGTTTTCAATGCTGATCGCGGCAGCTCCGCTTTATCTGCTGTATGAAATGAGCATATTGGTCTGTGTAAAAAAGGATTAGACTATGATTTCCATAAACGGAGTTACCGTAGCGTATGGCAGTTATACGTTGCTGGACAACATAAGTTTCCATATCAGTGAAACAGACAAGATAGGTCTCGTCGGCAAGAACGGGGCGGGAAAATCCACCATCATGAAGATGATATGCGGAGAGCAGAGCCCGACATCAGGCCACATTGACCTTCCCAACCATATAAAGATAGGCTATCTGCCGCAGATAATGCAGCATCATAAAGGAAAGACTGTCATTGACGAAACAATGACGGCCTTTGCTGCAATGAACGAACTCGAGGAAGAACTCGAGAAAATCGGCAAACAGCTGGCGGAAAGGACCGACTACGAGTCGGAAGAGTATATGTCATTGATTACCAGAATGAATGAGGTCAATGACAGACTGGCGGTCGAGCATTCCGAACCGCCTATGGTCCAGGCAGAGAAAACGCTGCTGGGACTCGGCTTCAAGGACGAGGACTTCGGCAGAAACACGGAAACATTCAGCCAGGGATGGAATATGCGCATCGAACTTGCTAAGATTCTTCTTTCAAAGCCGGATGTGCTGCTTCTTGATGAGCCGACCAACCACCTCGACATAGAGTCGATCGAGTGGCTCGAGGAATATCTCAAGGCATATAAGGGATCCGTTCTTCTCGTCTCCCACGACCGCCGTTTCCTGGATAATGTGACTAACCGTACCATCGAAATCATGGTCGGCAAGATTCATGACTACAAGGTTCCGTACACCAAGTACTTGGAACTCAGGAAGGAACGTATGCAACAGCAGATTGCAGCGTATGAGAATCAGCAGAAAATGATCGAGAAGACTGAAGATTTCATAAACAAGTTCAGATATAAGCCGACGAAGTCAAATCAGGTACAGTCCAGAATCAAAGCATTGGAAAAGCTGGACAGAATCGAGATTGACGAGACTGACAACTCGACACTGGTCGTGAAATTCCCTCCTGCACCGCGCTCCGGCGATGTCGTGTTCAAGGGTACCGACTTGACAGTAGGATATCCTCAGAAAGTGGTCTTCAGGAACGCCGAGATAGAAATCCGCAGGGGCGAGAAGGTCGCTCTGGTAGGAAGAAACGGCGAAGGAAAGACCACATTGATGCGAGTCATCATGGGCCAGCTGGATCCAATTTCCGGAGAGGCTAAGGTAGGGCACAATGTCAATGTCGGCTATTTCGCTCAGAATCAGGAAGATATACTTGACAAGAATGAGACGGTGCTGAGCACGTTGGAGAACATCGCCTCCGGAGATATCCGCACCAAACTGAGAGACATACTTGCAGCATTCCTTTTCAAAGGGGAAGGCATTGACAAAAAAGTTGCAATCCTCAGCGGAGGAGAGCGCGCACGTCTGGGCATGGCCAAACTTATGCTCCAGCCGTACAATCTTCTGGCGCTCGACGAGCCTACCAACCACATGGACATCAAGTCAAAGGATGTCCTGAAACAGGCTCTCAAGAACTTCGACGGGACACTTGTGGTTGTTTCCCATGACCGAGATTTCCTTGACGGCCTTGTGGACAAGCTATATGAATTCAGGGACGGCAAGGTCAAAGAACATCTCGGAGGTATTCAGGACTTCCTCGATGAACGCAGGATAGAGAACCTCCAGGAACTCGAAAGGCGTTTCCATGAGGCTGAGCCTGCCAAACCTGCTGAACCGGTCATATCGGCCGGAAAACAGGACTTCCTGGCCAAGAAGACCATATCCAAAGAGGAGCGCAAACTCAGAAACAGGATTTCATTCCTCGAGAAGGAGATTGAATCCACCGAGAGCAAGATGAAAAAGATCGAAGCCATCCTCGCCAACCCGGGAAAAGATGATGACGTCATGGAACTTACCAGAACCTATCTGGAGCACAAGAGGGACCTGGACGCCATGACTGAGGAATGGGCAGAACTTTCAGAACAAATAGACCAGTAAAGAAGTTTTTGCAATGTTTGTACTTGATTCACATTGTGACACGCCGTCTCAGATAATGCGTCTGAGAGATCTGTCTTTGGACAATCCTTATGCTCACATTGACTTTCCCAAGCTGAAGAAAGGTGGTGTCGATGCCTCATTCTTTGCGCTGTACACTCCGGGAACGATGGAGCCGGACGCCGCGACACGCTACGCATTGGAAATGATCGCAGGCGTCAATGATGCTGTGGAAGCCTCTTCCGACATTGCAGCTTTGGCAAATACCCCGGAAGAAGCATTCAGAAACAAGGATAACGGCAAAATTTCCATTTTTTTGGGAATGGAAAACGGACTGCCTGTCCAGGGGAGCCTGGCACTGCTGAGACAGTTCTACAGGATGGGCGTCAGATATCTGACATTGACGCACAATACGGACAATATGATCTGCGATTCTGCGGCTCAGGGACAACGTTGGGGCGGCTTGAGTCCGTTCGGCAGGGAAGTCGTCGCCGAAATGAACAGGCTTGGCATGATAATAGACGTCGCACATGCTTCAGACAAGACATTCTACGACTGCATAAAGTACTCGAAGGCTCCTGTAGTAAGTACACATTCTTGTTGTAGGGCGCTGGCCAAGCACAGGAGAAACATGACGGATGACATGATAAAGTGTATAGCAGAAGCCGGCGGAGTCATCCAGATCAATTTCTATCCTCTGTTCCTGTCAGACGAATTTGCAGAGACACTTGAGCATTCCGGACTGGATCCGATAGCTGATGAAATAGAGGCAAGATTCATAAAAGACCCGGCATCCGAAGCAAACCGGAGAGACTGGATAGAAATCCAGCAGAAGTTGGCCGAACTGAAGAGACCTTCATACAAGCGAATTATTGACCATATTGACCATGCCGTAAGCATTGCCGGAGTTGACCATGTCGGCATCGGATCCGACTTCGACGGAATCAATGTCACACCGGAAGGTTTGGAAGACGTATCCAAGATGCCAGTGCTTTTCGAAGAGATGAGAAAGCGTGGCTACAGCGAGTCCGACATCGAAAAAATCGCAGGTCTCAACTTCCTTAGAGTGATGAAAACTGTTGAATCTCTTGCAGAACGCGGGTAGAGACACATTTCAAATAATGTCCTAAAAGGGCCCTGATTACTTGATTTTGCGTTATCAGGGCCATTCTATTCAAGAATTACGGCATAAACTGCTATAATATTGTCATTCAGGTTTTTATCCTATTAATAAATGGAACTTATTGTTTACATATTTGCGTGTAACAAAAATGTTATGCGCTTTAACAACTTTGTTTCATTCATTGATTATCTGTTACTTAAGTCCTCTTTTACAATCGTAAACAGAAAATAGAGAGCAGATGCTGCAAAACGTTCGATATTTCGCTTCCTGTCATTATGATACTGGAATTTTGCAGTTTCGGTCCTGCCGGAAGCCGTGCTTACTCCTACCCAAACGGTACCTTCAGGATTTACGCCATCACCGCCTCCAGGTCCAGCCAGCCCAGTGGTCGCCACAGCATAGTCGGCACCCATAAGTTTCCTTACCCCTTCGGCCATGGCCGCAGCTACTTCGCTGCTCACAACTCCATTCTTTTCAATAACCTCTGAAGGGACTTTTAGGACATTTTCTTTCACAGGTATCGCGTAAGATGTCACTGAACCGAGATAATAACTGGAAGAGCCCGGCACAGTGGTAAGGAGATGAGAAATCTCTCCGCCAGTACAAGATTCCGCAGCGCAAAGTGTCTTGTGGTTCGCCTTGAGAATCTCTCCCAGCGCGTGTTCGAGAGTATCGTCACTGTCGGAATATACTACATCGCCGAGAATTCGCTTCAATTCATTGACTTGATCCTCTATTTCAGCCTCAATGCGGCTTCTGCCATAGGCGGAAAGACGCAGCCTCACGCCGGTCAGCGGATTAGGGAGGTACGCAAGATGAATATAAGAAGGAAGATTATCCTCCCACGCCTCTATTTTCTTGGCCAAAGCGGACTCTGCAAGCCCGTAAGTCATCAGCGTGCGGTGATATATTTCTTCAAGGGTAAAGTGGTTCTTGATGTCGGAAATGACGTCAGGAAGCATGTTCAGCGTCTCAAACGGCACACCCGGCATAGAATACAAGACAGCCTCGTGGCCATATCTGGAAGCAGGAAAACGGAATACCATGACAGGAGCCGTACCGAATCTGTTCGGAATGACCTCGCATTTATCAGGGACCTGGGCCTGGGCTTTGTTTGCCGCCAGCTTGTCAAGCCCTCTGGAATGCAAAATTTCACGCATAATAGCCTCCTGGGCCGCATTCAACACATATGATGTGCTTCCGGACAGTTCGGCCAGCGCAGCCTTCGTAATGTCGTCCTTTGTAGGCCCGAGACCACCTGTAGCAACTACCACGTCATGTGTCCTGAGTTCTTCGTCCAGAGATGAAACAATCGTGTCGTGGTCGTCACCGATGGACTTCATCGTGGTAACTTTCAGGCCAATGGCGTTGAACTCCCTTGCAATGGCTGAAGAATTAGTATCTACAATCTGACCGATGAGGATCTCGTCACCGATTGTACAAATACTTGCATTAATCATGATATAATCAACTTAAAAATCGTGTCTATCACTTGGTATCCAGCGACTTGAGAATCTTCTCGACAAAACCTGGGCCCTCGTAGATGAAGCCGCTGTAAATCTCTATCAATGAGGCTCCTGCAGCGAGCATTTCCTTTGCCTGCTCAGGGCTCATAATGCCTCCGACGCCTACAATCGGCAGTTTTCCGCCCGTCTTGGACGCTATGTAGCGAACCATCTCCAGATTCTTCGAATACAGAGGTGCTCCTGACATGCCTCCCTTACCGATTTCATCGATTTTCTCCTGAGGAATAGTCAGACCGTCACGCTTGCGGCTCGTATTGCCTGCCACAACTCCGTCAATGCCGGAAAGCATGGCATAATCAAGTATCTCATCAATCTGGGAATGTGCCAGATCAGGGGAGAGTTTCAGTAGTATCGGCTTGTAATCGTCAAATCCGGTCCTCAAATCCAGGAGACTGTCCATGATGTCAGACAGGCTGGATACGTCCTGAAGGCTCGTAAGTCCCTCAACATTAGGACATGATATGTTAATGACGAACATGTCAACAAAGTCGTAGAGAAGACAGAAGGCGTTTCTGTAATCTTCTGCCACCTGCTCTCCCTGAGAAGATGAATTAGGCGCGATATTTCCGGCCACAATAACTTCAGGATGCTCCCTGTTCAAATTATTTATGGCATTGTTTACACCCAGATTATTGATGCCCATACGGTTGATGATAGCCCTGTCTTTTATGACCCTGAACAGACGAGGTTTAGGATTTCCCGGCTGCGGGCGCACCGTAAGCGATCCGATCTCCACAAATCCGAAACCGAAGTCAAACAACTCGTTATAGCATTCTCCGTTCTTGTCCAAACCACCTGCCAGACCCACAGGATTAGGGAATTTGATGCCGAAAACCTCCCGGGAAAGATCCGGATGTTCTCTTTTGAAAATCATTCTCACGATATTTCTTCCCAATGGAATATGACTAAGGATCCTGAGACCCTTCATCGTCATCTGGTGTGCCGTTTCCGGATTGAACTTGAACAGAATCGGACGGATAAGATGTTTGTACATGTCGTTTCAATTTTTTCGCTGTGCAAATATACAATGATTTTACTTTATTTCAATGAAAGTATTATCATCGTAAAAGACGACAATCTTGGAGATTTTGCGCTTATTATCAATGACTTGCATCGGTTCAGAAGGGGAGTCGTTCCCCTTCGTGGGCAACGTATCCGCCAGCGCCCGTACAGATTCAGGGCGAATTTCCGATTCTCGAAGAGTTACCTGAGGCTTGACCTCAGCCGCAGGCGGTTCCGGCTGGCTGAAAAGGTCCGGAGGCAAGGTCTCCTCCTGACGGACAGGTTCCGGCGCGGGAACATTCATTGACTTGTACATCTTGCCTGTTCCATTGAGAAGCCACTCGATATTCAGATTGGGGTAGTGCTTCGACATACTGTACAGGAAATCCCAGCCGGGCTTGTTCCTTCCGGCCAAGATATGGGACACACTCGCCCTTGCCACCTTGATGGTATCTGCGAACTGAGACTGAGAAATGTTTTCCGCAGCAAGAAACTGCTCGAATCTGGTGTTCATATTTCTAAACATTAACTTTACAAAAGTACACATTACAAATGAAAAATGCAAGAGCTAATCCGAGTTACATATGTAATAGGGGAGGGGAAAAGAACGTTACAAATCATATATTTAACTTTAGATTATAGCGCATTACTGCCTTATTACTAATTATATAAACTTAACAAATGTCTCATTTCATGACGTCTTTGGCTCACATCTCCTGAATTCACATGCTTATTATAACCCATTTCTTTAAATGATAACAAATAACTATCTGATTATCTGCCATTTATCCGCTCAACAAAATATTAATAAATTCCGCTTATTTCACATTCTTACCATTTTACAAATATTACCAAATATACATAATAACATTTGTAAACTTTACATTTATAGCCTCAGTCGCACATTTGTAATTGGTTTAGTTTTACAAATGTATATATCTTTGAGAATTCAATTCTGCTCGGATATTCTATAGTTTATGTGTAATTTTGCATTGTCATTAATGAACAGAAATATGATACCTGACATAAGAATCGAAGATTACAACTACCCCCTGCCGGATGAAAGGATAGCAAAATACCCTCTGGCAGAAAGGGACTCATCCAAACTCCTCAGATATGAAAACGGAGTTGTCAAAGAATATGTGTTCCGCGAGATTCCCGAACTTCTCCCATCCGATGCCGTGATGGTTTTCAATGACACCAAGGTTGTCCCGGCAAGACTTCATTTCGTGCGCCCTACCGGAGCGCGCATCGAGATCTTCTGCCTGCAGCCTGTCACCCCTGAAGAATATAATCTGGCATTTGCAACCACCGAGTCCTGCACATGGAAATGTGTCATCGGCAATGCAAAGAAATGGAAAGGAGATGTCCTCGACTTATACAATCCTGAAGAGTCAGACGAAATCAAAGCATTGTCAATGAAAGCGGAGCTCATTTCAAGAGACGGACAGACAGGCATTGTCAAATTCTCCTGGAACGGAGAGATTCCTTTCTCCAAAGTCCTTGAAATCTGCGGAACAATCCCTATCCCGCCATACCTTAACAGAGACAGCGAAAGCATTGACATTGAAAGATATCAGACGCTTTATGCGAAATTCAGGGGTTCCGTTGCCGCTCCTACGGCCGGACTCCATTTCACGCAGAACGTTCTCGACAGAATCAAGCAAAAAGGCATTGACATGGAAACTGTCTGCCTCCATGTGGGCGCCGGCACCTTCCTTCCGGTGAAGGATTCGGAAGTGGCGAAGCATCCGATGCACCGCGAGCCTTTCATTGTGACTCTAGATTTCCTCAAGGATATCAGACATTCGGGCAAGAAGGTCATTGCCGTCGGAACAACATCCGTCAGGACTCTTGAATCCCTCTACTATGCAGGTGTTTCATGTATCGAGACAGGAAATCCGCAGGATGTCGAGCAATGGGCCCCATATAACAGAGAATACTCCTATTCTACAGAAGAGTCCATCGATGCGCTCATCTCCTATCTCGAGAAGAACTCTCTCGACAAACTGAGCATCGGAACAAGAATCATTATCGTTCCCGGGTTCAAATTCAGAATCGTAGATATTCTGGTAACGAATTTCCACCAGCCTGAAAGCACATTGATCCTGCTCGTGTCAGCGTTTGTCGGCGGAGACTGGCATACCATATATGATTATGCCCTGGCCCATGATTTCAGGTTCCTGAGTTATGGCGACAGTTCAATTCTCTTTCGCAGCAAGTAGTCCCGATATGGCCATCTGATGAGATACGCTGAATGCGGTTTGCACTTTCCAGCCTTTTTTATTAGATTTGCCCTGTAAACGTGTAGCAGAACCTTAACATTTTCTCAATGGTTTCCTGCAACAGTATAATTAAAAGAATATGTGTGAAGAAATCAACGAATTCGAAAGCATCGGTCCGTATTCGGACAAGGAAGCTGTCGAAGCTCTAGGAAAACTCGCCGATCATCCGGCAGTCATAGAAGTATCCAAGGCAATATTCCCGGACAAGCCTAAGGAGTATTTGCGGGAGGTCCTTAAAAACCTGAAAAGCATAGATGAGTTTCAGACCCTCGTAATGTCAAAGGCAATCGAGTGGGTTCTGGATACCTCGGCCCATAATTTCTCTTACGACGGAATTGAGAATATCAAGAAAATCAACGGAAAATTCCTGGCACTGTCGAACCATAGGGACATCATTCTGGATCCTGCAATCACTCAGGTCGTACTATATCGTAACGGAATCCAGATGACTGAAATCGCTGTAGGAAGCAACCTTCTCTCCAACAAATATGTAGAGTACCTTATCAGGTCCAACAGAATGATCAAGGTAATCCGCGGAATCAATGCCCGTCAGCTTTACCTGTCATCACAGGTTCTTTCAAAGTATATCAGAACCGGAATTACTTCAGGCAAGAGTTCCATCTGGATTGCACAGCGTGAAGGAAGGACAAAGAATGGCATTGACACGACTGAGCAGGGTTTGCTCAAGATGCTTGACATGAGCGGAACCAAGGACTTCGTTTCGAATTTCGAGGAACTGAACATAGTACCTCTCAGCATTTCATACGAGTACGAGCCATGCGACATCATGAAGGCAAGGGAACTTCTCATTTCCCGCACGCAGAAATATGTCAAGGGCCCGCAGGAAGACCTCATCAGCATCATGACCGGCATCAACCAGCAGAAAGGAAACATCCATCTCAATATCGGTGCCCCTCTTACCCACGAGGAAATCGTCGAGGCTTCATATTGCAACAAGAATGACCGCTATCAGGCTATCAGACACGCAGTTGATGATCGCGTAATCGAGGGTTACAGACTGTGGAAGAACAACTATATCGCCTACGATATGGTCAACCACAGCTACAAGTACAGTGACCTATATACTCCTGAGGACGTGGAAAAGTTCACGAACTACGTCGAGCAGCAGCTGGATAAGGTGGAGAAATCTCTCAACAGGTCTGACTTGCGTGACATCTTCCTCAAGATTTACGGAAACCCTGTCCTCAGCAAGGAACAGCTCATGGAAGAAAAGGCTGCGGCTGCCAAACAGCAGTAAACGGCCAACGGATAAGAAAAACGGCGGATTGGAATTCCAGTCCGCCGTTTTTCTTATCCTATATGACCCGCATCTGCGAAATCCGTCTAGTTCCTGATATGGACATCCATCTGAGGGAACGGGAATTTCAAGCCCTTCTTGGGCAGTTCCGTGAAAATCGCCTCATTGATATCATACATCACGTCCCAATAGTCCTCGACCTTCACCCAAGCCTTCATCACATATTCGATGCAACTGTCTTTCATTGAATTCAATGCGACAAAAGGATTCGATGCCCCTGGCGTCGATGAAGTCAGGATGCGCTTGTCATTCTTCAGTATTTCATACATCGCAGCCTTGGCAGCCTCGTTATCCGTACTGTAATCCAGTTCGACCTTCCACTCCAGACGGTTGACGCTGTGCTCGAAATAATTGTCAATGTTGCCGTTTGAAAGGGCGCCATTCGGGAGAATAATCGTCCTGTTGTCAAATGTGCGCAATTTGGTACTCACGATGTTGACTTCAGACACTATTCCGGAATATCCTAAAGCCGTAATGTAGTCACCTGCCTTGAACGGCTTGAACATGAGAATCATTATACCTCCGGCAAAATTCTGCACAGTGCCGCTTAGCGCCATACCGATGGCCATACCTCCTGCGGCAAGCAGAGCCGCGATGGAGGTAGTATTGATGCCAAGCGTTCCTATCGTAATGATGATGAGGAGCACTGTCAATGTTATTGACACAAGACTGGTTATGAAAGTCGAAAGAGTTTTCTCTGTATGTTTTCTTTCGAATATCCTGCGCAACAACGCTTTGACCCTACGGATCAGCCAGGCTCCGACAGCATATATGACAATTGCCGCCAAGACCTTCAGTCCGAATCCGATTGCGTCATGAATCAAGTCCTGAAGGAATTTGTTCGGGTCTGATGCAATCTCCTGGGCAATGTTTGTCAATGCTACTTTCGCGGAATCAGAATTGAACGTCAATGAGTCAAGCTGTGGCAACTGTGATGGCATAATGATTCTCCGTTATTTTAGAAAAGTTTGTCAATGGCAGCAATAATCTCCTCTGCAGGAAGATCCGGGCTCAATACGAGATCCGGTTCCTTGAGGACGAACCCCTTGCGGGTAGCTCCAAGCATACCGCCACCGGTCACATTCAGCATCACGGTCTCGTCATGCTTTATGACACCGGCATCAAGAGCCTGCTTCATACTTGCGACAGCACATGCTGATGCAGGGAAGAGATCATAACCTTCTGCACTGAAGTATCTTACAACCCAAGAAACAATCTCGTCATTGGAAACCTTGAACATGTCTCCACCTGATTTCTCGAGCACGTCGAACAAGCCGCCTGCAAGGCTGTATGGCGGTTTTCTGTTTGAAAGCACCTTGCCGAGAATTACTTCAGCCTTATTTCTTCCTTCCTCAGGAGTCATCGGTACAAGCTGGCGGCTGTGAGCTTTCCATGAATCGTACATGATGGTGAATGGTGCATTCTGACTGGCATAGATTCTCATCTTATTCTCACCGAAACGTCCGTCAGCAGCAAGCCTCTCAGCGTTCTCCCATGCGGCAATGGCACCGGTGCCGCTACCTACAGCCTGGAAATATGCATCAGGAATCCTTCCGATAGTCTCCACGGCAGAAAGAATCGTAGTACCCATTCCGTCACGCCTTGCAACATTCTTCGCGCCGCCCTCTGCCATATATCGTGGATCTGAGCAGAGCTTGTCACCAAGAGCGATAGCATCGTAATAGTCAGTTCCTGCAGGTGTGGCGACAATCTTTACACAAGAAGAGAGTTTCTTCTTGAACCACAGGTCGCTGAAATTGTCGAGCGGCACACATATAACGATAGGAATATTGTTGTCCGAGCAGACCTTCGCAAATGCACGGGCAGTATTTCCCGCAGACTGGACAACGAGAATCCTCTTGTTGTTCTTAGGCAATCTCGCACATACCGAATATGCCTCTGTCTCCTTGAACGAGCAAGTCTCCATTCTGGCACCAATTCTAGGGCAGTAGCCTGAGAAGGTGATATAGAGATTTTCCATGCCAAGCATCGCGGCCAGGCCCTTGCTCTTATATGTTACAGGTGCATGTGAATGTCTTAGAGGTTTCCTGATAGGAAGCCATTCGGCATATCTGTATAGTCCCTTGAGATCTTCTCTGGGAGTAAATTTCGTGTTCTCATAAACAGCTCTCACAAGAGACGGAGATTGTGCTTCCGGATCGGCGAGCGTCCAGCCCTCGTCTTCGAAAACCCTGCCGGTACCGACGTTGACCAGCTTGTATTTTGTAGGTTTGAACATATTATAAGTGGTTTAGATTTTTACTTGTCAATGATAAGCCAGGTCATATAGGCGATTTCAAGAATCAGAAGGCAGATTCCATCTGCCCTGTCGAGCTTATCTCTCTTGAATGTATAGATACTTATTGCGATTGCAAGTGCGCTTACAAGAAGCGCTGCCGCATCCACATAACTGATTGCCGCAAATGACAACGGATGGATCAATGCCGAGCCACCGAGAATCAGAAGGATATTGAACACATTGGAGCCCAATATGTTACCCAGCGCGAGCTGGCCTTTCTTCTTCGCAGCAGCCACGATACATGTGGCGAGTTCCGGCATTGATGTGCCTCCTGCAAGAATCGTGATTGCGATGAACTTGTCGCTGACTCCGATCATCTTGGCGATGCTTGTGGCAGAATTGACGAAAAACTGTCCTCCCAGAATCAGTCCTGCAAGACCGGCAACTATCATGAAGACAGATTTGCCCACGGATACCGGTTTCTCATCCTCATCTGAATTCTCATCCGGCACATCGAAGCGGAATGACAGATAAATATATGTCGCGAACAATACGACAAGTATTGCGCCTTCAAGTCTTCCCAATGTATCTGTTCCGAAACCGAAGAGTTTATGAGTCATTCCCAGACCGAGCAGCAAGACTGTAATGAAAATATTGATCGGAATGTCTTTCCTCCTGTTCAGACTTGTTATCGTCATCGGGCAAATTACAGCCGTTACTCCGAGAATGAGCAGAACATTGAAAATATTCGAACCCATGACATTGCCGATGGCGATATCGGCATTGCCCTGGATGGCACCGATGAAACTGACCACCATCTCAGGAGCGGAAGTTCCCATTCCAACAATGGTAAGGCCAATGACGAAATCACTGATTCCCAGTCGTTTGGCAACTGATGACGCACCATCCACAAGCCAGTCGGCTCCTTTTACAATAAAAAAGAGACCGACAAGAAAGATGAAAATCTGGAGTAACATAGTCTATTTGTTGTTTTCTTCGTCCTGCAATTTTGCTTCAGCGCGCCTTCTGATTTCCTCGTCGGAGAGGAGTCTCAGTGCGCATACATTCTCGACATGCATAGTATGAGGGAACATGTCCACAGGCTGAACAGCCGTTATATCATATTTTCCTGACATCATGGCAAGATCTCTTGCCTGAGAAGCAGGGTTACAGCTGACATACACAATCTTGGACGGCGCTGCCTCAAGTATCACTTTAACCACATCCGGATGCATTCCTGCACGGGGAGGGTCAATGATCATGACTTCAGGCCTTCCATGTTCCCTGATGAAATCAGAGGTGAGGATGTCCTTCATGTCTCCTGCGAAGAATGTGCAATTGTCAATGCCGTTTGCTTTGGCATTGACCTCGGCATCGTCGATTGCCTCTTTCACGTACTCGATTCCGATAACTTTTGCGGCCTTGTCGGAGACAAACTGCGCGATGGTGCCGGTGCCGGTATAGAGATCATAGACAGTCTCGTTTCCGGTCAATCCCGCAAAATCCTTCGCAACAGAATAAAGTCTCTGGGCCTGCTCGCTATTGGTCTGGTAGAACGACTTCGGTCCGATTTTGAACTTGAGTCGTCCCATTGTCTCCCAGATTGCGTCTGCACCTTTGTATAGTATGCACTCCTGGTCGGCAATGGAATCGTTCAGTTTGGTATTGATAACATAATACAGCGACACGATTTCAGGGAAAGCTTCTGAGACAGCGTCGAGCAATGGTTTGACAGCTTCATCCTCATGGGCAAAGCAGACTGTAAGCATGACTTCACCTGCCTTGTTGTTCCTGATGATGATGTTTCTCATCAATCCTGTATTCTCGCGAATGTTGTAGAATTCAAGTTTGTGCCTTACAGCATATTCCTTTATGAAGAGACGTATCTTGTTGGACGGCTCGGGCTGCAGACAGCAGTGTCTGATATCCAGAACTTTATCGAAGAATCGTCCGACATGGAATCCGAGTCCGAGTCTTTCTTCATCAGTAAGGCTCTCCGGATCTTCCGTGTCAAATATCCATCTCTTGTTGGAAAAGGTAAACTCCAGCTTGTTCCTGTAATACTGTGTCTTCTCAGACGGAAGAATAGGTGAAATTTCCGGAATCTGGAGATGACCGATTCTTACGAGCTGGTCCCATACCTGCTGCTGCTTTGCCTGCAACTGCATTTCGTAGGGGAGAGGCTGCCATTTGCATCCTCCGCAAATTCCAAAATGCTCACAGAAAGGTTCAAGTCTCTGTTCTGACGGTTTGACTATATCCAGGATATAGCCTTCCATATAATTCTTTTTCTTCTTCGTAATTCTGACATTGACAATGTCCCCGGGCACCGCGAATTCAACGAAGACCACAGCCCCATCCACATGGGCCAGTGATTTTCCTTCCGCAGCAACCGCTTCAATCGTCACATTTTCAAGTACCAGGTCGAGTTTCTTCTTTGCCATTTGTTTTTAATTGTCGTTTCTAACCACAGCCTGAGAGACATTGATCATAAAGTCTCCCATAGCCTCCAACTCTGCTATAATATCAAGGAAGTAGTTGAGTGACTGATAGTTGCCGGTATGGCTCTCAATCTGGGCAATTCCTTCCTCTCTCAATTTGTCTCTAGTTTCGTTAATCACATCCTCTGCATTATACGCATTGGCAATATCCCTCACGTATCCGTTGGCCGCCTTGTCGAGATTCTCCACCATGACACCATAGGCAAAATCCACCTTGGAAATCATCAGATTGATCTTTTCGATGGTCGCCTCATCGAATTTCCTGTTGTGGACACGCTCCCTTTCCAGAATACGGCTTATGTTCTCACCACTGTCTCCGAGGCTTTCCAACTCACCGATGACGCGATACAGCACCTTGATTTCTTCGGCTTCCTCTTCGCTGATGCTCTCAGCAGACACGCTATTGAGGAATGCCGCTATCTGATATTCCAGTTTGTCGGACAATTCCTCCGACTGGACGAGTTTCACTCTGAATGACTCGAACTTGTCAGAGTCCTTCTCATTGACGGCATTTGCAACATTGACAAAACCCGATTTCATGATTGCCGCGAAATGAGCGACTTCCTTGAACGCCTGAGAAATGGAAATGCTCGGAGCACCGAATCTTCTGGCTGAGATGTAAATCAGTCTTGAACCGTCATCCGGAATCTCTGAATCAGCTGATACAAGCTTGGTTACCAATTTTTCAATCGGCTTGGTGAACCATGCCAGAATGCAGGTTCCAAGAACATTGAAGAGCGTATGGAAGGTCGCAATGGCGAAAACAGGATGCCATCCTTCAGTGATGTGCGCAACAAAACCCGTGAAAGGCTTGAAGAATATCAATGCCATGACAGCACCGACTACATTGAAGAGCGTATGGACCAAGGCTGCACGTTTTGCCTGGATATTGGCGTCTGATGCCGCAATATTTGCAGATATTGTAGTACCTATGTTTTCCCCGAGTACCATAGCCGCAGCCATGTCGAAGTTAATCCATCCCGAAGTCATCATGACCATCGTAAGTGTCACGGCACCAGTAGATTGCATTGCAAAAGCCAGAACGCATCCCACGGCCATGAACATAAGCAGGCAAAGGAATTCAGAACCTGCGAGGCTGTCGATTGCAGCCTTAAGGGAGGGGAGCTCCGTGACAGGAGGGAATGTAGATAACATAAAGGACAGTCCTATGAACAGCAATGCCAGTCCGATAACGACCTCGCCGGTAATTTTCTTTTTCTGTCCTTTCGCCATCGTCAATACGAATCCGATTGCAATCAGCGGGTACGTCATGAACTTAAGCGCTCCGTCAAATCCTGCCAATGCGATAATCCAGGTCGTGAACGAAGCTCCGATGTTCGCGCCCATGATGACGAGAATCGCCTGTGTCAATGCGAGTACACCTGCATTGACAAAACTCACGACCGTAACGGTCGCTGCGCTGGAAGATTCAGCCAATGTGGTTATACAGAATCCTGAAAGAATGCTGTTGACAGGGTTTTTCTTCATCCACGGCAGAAAATTTTTCATTCTGTCACCGGTCAGTTTCATCAAGCCGCCGCTCAGAAGGTTCAGTCCATAAAGGAACAATCCGATGGCACCGAATAGGGTAAGGAACTGTAAAACCATACTAACTTAACATAATATAAATTGTGTAACACTTTGATATTAACATTTACAAAATTACAAAATTATGTCAACTAAAAAAACACCTCTCTCGCTTGTTTCGTACATTCAGAAGATTAATAAGTTATCTTCAGATTCTTCTCTCTTCAATCTACAGCAACAAGCTACTTTGCTAGGTGCTATTGACTCTATGCTTAATGTAGTTGTTGAAGCGACTGTTGATTACAATCGAAAAAAACATGAAACAGTGTAAATTTCGTGTTAGTTACATGGAGAAATATGTATCTATCGAAGTGTGTAAAATGAACGTTTCACCTAATGAGTACCTCGGCCGTGTTGATATTCTTGTTAACGGTATTAAGGGTGTTCGCTCTAAGCGATTTGTTTATGTTCGTCCAGTTAACAGTATCACCTTTGATGCTCGCGTTAAACGTATCTATCTAGAGTATCTTACTCGCGGTTATGAAATTGATTTTTGTTTCCGCTCATACTTCTATCCTCATGAAAATTTTGACCTCTCAGATATTATAGGAGATAAGGCCCATGCCAACCTATCACATAAATATCAAACAAAAACGCCACAAAGTCGTTGCAGAAGATGAACTAGATGCCGCCTTTATGGTCATTCACAATCTACCCAAATATTTTGACATTGAAATTACAGATGATTATGGAAACGTTATTGCCGAAGCAAATGACCGAACTGTGTACAAAAATATGGTACTTTTCGGTGAACCGATTGAAAACCCTGACTTCGAATAAGAAGCGAGTTTTGATTTTAGTAACAAGTTTGTTACTAACTCTTGCCGCTATTTTCTGCGTGAGTTGCGGCACTACCCGTGCCGTTGTCCACACTTCCGGTAAAGGTCTTTCTACTGGTACTATTACTATCACTACGAACAACCCTACCACCGTGGACGTATCGCCGAAACTCGATTCTATTTCTATCAAAACCAGACGATAATGTGTTTGCGACCTATCACACGTAAAATTACCAGTCACGGAATTACAAAGATAGTTACGCACCCTTGCGGCAAATGTCTTGAGTGTGTGGCCCAGTATCAACAAGATTGGGCCTATCGACTGTCTGATGAGTTCAAGGATTGGAAATTTGCCTATTTCGGTACTTTCACATATAGTAATCCTCGCGTGCCTTATGTTGATGTTGTTCCTAGTGATTTGCCTGATAATGTCCACAATTTTTTGTGCTATCAGGTTGAAAAAATTCCATTCAGTAGCGCACTACACAAGGCGCGCTGCCGTAATGACCAGTATGTCGATTATCTTAAACCTGCTAGTGTGCGCAATAATCTTTCTGTCCGCGTGCCTATGGTCTCCAAGTACGACATACAAACCTTTTTTAAGAGACTACGGATAAATTTTAAACGTAAATATCATTATGATTTCTTATTCAAGTATTTCGTATGTAGTGAGTACGGCCCTCAGACTTTGAGGCCTCACTATCACATCATAATATTTACTAATGAATACTTTGAGCGTGTAATGTCTCAGGTAACACAAGCCTATCAGTATGGAGATATAAGGGATTTTCATTTGTTAAAATCTCGTAATGGTTCTATCTCTGACGCTTGCGCCTATGTTGCCAAGTATTGCTGCAAACCGCCTGAGTTTGAAAACCCTTACGTTGTTGCTGGTCTTATTCCTAAACCTTTTAGGCTCATTTCTAAAGGTATTGGTAGTTCTGAACGTGAGCGCCTTGTTGCCCTTGCTAATTCGTACACTAAGCACAAACGAGGTGATTACTACGG
Source organism: uncultured Bacteroidales bacterium (assembly GCA_934700615.1). Lineage (GTDB taxonomy): Bacteria > Bacteroidota > Bacteroidia > Bacteroidales > UBA932 > Cryptobacteroides. The sequence goes on along the minus strand of CAKUXR010000007.1, from coordinate 31,903 downwards.
CTATAATAGAGAATACCTTGAATGGCTTGACCACCAACTGCATCGGCTTTCATACGGTAAAGATAATAAGGCATACTGTGTGAAGCAGCCGCGCTATTACGTAGATAAATGTTTCCCTCAAAGTCCACATTATTCACATGCCTACAATGCTAAAAAACAAGAGTTCGAAGTCCGTTGCACTATGCGGAAAAATAGCGAGCATATGTTATGCGTTGCTTATACGTGCCTCTTGGAGGACAGATATATACAGTTATGCAATGACAAACTTTCAGAACTACGCTTGCAGTTCCCTGATGCGTCCGATGCTCAAATTATACATCAGTTTGAGTTATCGCGTATGCAGAACCTTCAGGAACGCGCTTCTAAGAAGTTACAAAGCTTTGTCAAGTTTTATGGTAAATCATTCCTAAACGATTTTTAATATGTCTCATTCATCTAACATCTTTGAGCAGAGGAAAGTCCAGATTAAGAACAAGTCTGGATTTGACCTCGCCCACTCGAATTTCTTGACACAGACCTGCGGCACTCTTACGCCCGTCTGCGTTGTTCCTATGTTGCCTAATGATAGTATTTCGCTAGGCTTCATGTCTCAGGTTAAACTTCCGCCTATGGCCACCTCTTTTTATGGTCGTGTTGATTATCGGCTTGAGGCATTCTTTGTGCCTTACCGTATTCTTTGGGGCGGTTGGGAAAATTTCCTTACAATGCCTACAAATGACCCTTACGGTACTACGACGATACGCCCGAAGTATTTGCCTAACTTGATACTCAGAGGTCAGATTTCTGACACTGCCTTTGTTTCTTTGTTTAAGCGTGCGTTTGGCCGTGGCTCTCTTGCCGATTATCTCGGTTTTAAGGGTTTGCCTAATACTCCGTCATCTACTCAGACCTATGTCAATTTTGCGGTAAATAATATCATGCCGTTTTTGGCTTACCACAAGATTTATGATGATTGGTACCGTAATGCCAACATTCAGAAACCTGTATTTACTCGCTCTGAGGTTCCGGCCGCTCAGTTGGCTTCTATGCCGTGGAATCCTAAATTTACCACTGTTACTAATTCGGACGTTGTAGCCGGTAATGACGGCAATTCCGGTTGGTCAGAATCTGACATTGACGGCACAAACTCTATTTTTGGCTCTTTTGGTTTTAATAATGCCAATAATTGGAGTAATGTTAAGGTCTTAACCGGCTTTAACGACGGTAGCGACTTGTTTACGCTTCGTCAGCGTAATTGGTCTAAGGACTATTTCACTACTGCTGCCCTCTATCCTCAACAGAACGGTATGACCGGAGGCGCTGGTGTTACGTCTCGTGTTTCCTCTGATTCTACGACTTTCACAATCTCACAGTTGCGTCAGGCTAATATTCTCCAGAAATGGCTTGAACGTAACAATATTGCCGGTGAAAGATACGCGGACCAGATACGCGCAACCTTTGGCGTTCTTCCGTCTGATGCTATGCTCGACCGCCCAATTTTCTTAGGTGGTTCTAATTTCGGCATTTATACAAATTCTATCGCTCAGAGCGCTGGCGGTGATGCTGGTTCGTCCTCTAACCCTTTCCGTGGTGAAGTTGGTTCTGACGCTGGACAAACTTCCGGATTTGGTAAGGATAGCCTCATTGATAAGTTTACCGCCACTGAACACGGCATTATTATGGTGCTTGGCTCAATCGTTCCTCACCAGACATATAGCACTGGTACTAATAGGATGTTTGCTATGAAGTCATTTGCGGATATTCCTAACCCTATGTTTGAGGGTCTCGGTGAAGAGGCGGTCCTTACTTCTGAACTTACGCCCTCTACGTTTGACCCTAATAAGGTTTTTGGCTATGTTCAGCAGTATGCTTGGTGTAAGTATATGAATGATGAGGTACATGGGCTTCTCGTTGATAATGAGAGTTTGCAGTCTTTTTGTCTGCAGCGCTCTTTTGACCAGAATGTGAAACTCGATTCTTCGTTTATTCAAATTCCTACTGATTACCTCGACCAAGTTATGTCCGTTGCTTCCAAGGCTTCTGGTTTCTGCTGTTGGAATAACATGTACTTTGACATTAAGAAAACGTCCCTTTTGTCTCAGTACACAATCCCGACACTTGGTGAGCAGCCTAATACGCACACGGAGGAAATTCCTAACACTGGCCGCTACCTTTAGTATCACTTTAGATAATTATAATTTATGCTACACAAAAGTAAAGATACACCCGATACACGTGGTATCGTGTTTGAGGGCTTAGGTGTCAATATTAACGAAGTTATTGAAACTCACGTTATTAGTGACCAGTCGCAGGAGGTCTCCAGCAATGAACTTGAACGCATTGAGCAGGTAGGATGCTGTATTTCTGAGGACTTCGATATGTTCCGCATCCTTAAGCAACAGTTAGGCGTAAAAGCCGCTAATGCTGGTACTGGTGCTTCTCAAGGTGTTCAGCCGACAACTCAGCCGACTGAATAGTCAACCCTTTATGGGCGGCCGCTATTTTGGCGGCCGTCCGCATTCCTTGCGAAATATATGCGGATTGACACATCATTATAAATCAATCAATGAAACATAAATGTTATGGGAACTTTTTCTATAATCTCCGCTATTCTTGCTATGCTTTCAACTGTTGGCGGTGTTACTGGTAAAGCCTTGTCTGACAAATCTTCGCGTGAGAATGTCAATTCTATGGCTACTGTTGACGATTCCGCTAAAGGTGTAGGCATTGCCTCTGATGTTACTGGCTTGGCTTCTCAGATGTTGTCATTTGCTGGTAATTTACCGTCTTCTGACCGCCTTTTTAATAAGGCTCTTCAGAATAAAGGCCGTTTCAATTTTGTTAAACATATGAAAATTTAGTTATGGCTAATACTCTTTGGGATAAGTTCCGAAACTTTATGCGTCAGGGTTATATGCCTACCGACCCTATTGATTATTCAGCACGTCGTCAGAATAAAAAACGTAATAAAGGTAAATTGCAGGGCGACCGTAGCGGTTTTCCTGAATGGATGCAGCAATATGCTAATATGGGCCTTAATGAAAATGGTGAAATTTCATCTGATGCTATCGGTCGCGGTGCTGGCTTCTCTAACACACAGTTGGCCGAAATGCAGTACAACCACGATGAAGCGCAACTTGATAGAGACTGGAATGAACGTATGTATAATATGTATCAGTCTCCAGAGGCTCAGATGAGACAGTACCAAGATGCGGGTTTGAATCCTGCTTTGATGTATCAGGGCGGTGTTGATATTAATGGCCCGTCTGGTGGTTCTGCTGCTTCTGTTTCTGGTGCTTCTGGTGGTGATTCTCCTACTAACAGTTTTGAGCAAGTTATGGGCGTTATGTCTCAGTTCATTAACATGATTACTGGCGCTTCTGGTGTTAGTTCTTCTGTTATGAATACTGTTAATAGTACTAAGGCTACTAATTCTACTGTGGCTTTACAGGACGCTGATATCGCTAAGAAAGAAGAAGAAACTAAAGGCATTAAGATTGATAATGAGCGCAAACAGTTGCAACTTACTATTGACCGCGCTGTGCAGGCTTCGGTTATCTCTGAGGCTCAGGCTAAAGCCTTTAAGGCTGCTTGGGAAGCCGATGTACTTGCTGGCGTGCCTGTCGAAACTGCTACCAAAAACATCCTTACGAAGTTTGGTATTGACTCTGCTGAACTTGATAAGAAAGGCTCTGAGGCTGAAAAGAATCGCGCTGACGCTGATAAGGCTACGGCTGAGGCTGAACTTGCTAGAGGTCGTAATACTCGTGAGGCTGCTAAAAATGTTGCTGATATTAAGTTCATTAATAAACAGATTGAAGTTCTTGATTCTCAAAAAACCTTAAATGGTGCTGAGGAAGAGTTGGCAAAAGTTAATAAGATTGTTCAGGAACATATTGGCAAGTCTGCTGAGGTTAAGTCTTTCCTTGATGATTATGCTAAAGAAAATAATCTGCCACTTGGTAATTATACTGCTATTTCTCTTTATCGTCATTATCAATTGCAGTATGTTGATACTCAGAAAAAACAGTATCTTCGTAAAATGAATGATATTCGCGATTTGCTTCATCGTGATATGGGTAAGGATGTTAACTATACTCGTAAGGATTTTGAGAAAGACCTTGCTAAAGTTGTAACTACTGGTATTGAAACCTCTGGCAAAATTGTTTCTTCTGTTCTTTAATGCTCTTCGTTCTGTGGAACGTTGCACACTATTCTATTATTGCCGTTGCTTTTATTCGCAACGGCTTTATTTTTATTTATTATATTGTCTTTATATATTCTAACGACGCGCGCGCGCGTCTTTCGTACTTTGGCGCGTGCGCGCGACCGCTTCCGGCTCCGCCGGTGTCCGGTCTGTCCGTGCATGGCCCCCCAAAAAGCCTGCACGGAATAACAGCGACCGGACAAAAATATCTTTATATTATAAAAAAAGACTAATTTATTTTGCATTTTTAAAAAAATGCTTATATTTGCATAAAACAATAATAGTTATGCTTATTACCGATGACCCTGAAAAAGAGAAAGACGTTATTAAATTTCGTTATCGTTTCTTTGTTCGCTTTTTCTCTTTTGTATTTCTCTTTTGGCTTTTAGCCGTTGCTGTTTTGGCTGTTATACAATGTTATTAACATAACGTTAAATTGTGTAACAATATAATGTTGTCATTTAACTGACAAATATAACTATTTTTTACGACACGTAAAACCTCGAGTCTGATGATACGACACAAGGCCAGTTCTTAAGCAGAAACTGGCCTTGCATCATTATCTACATATTATTTATGACCTCGTCCACAAAAGCGACGACGTTGTCAGAATATTTCTCACCGAAACCCTGGCGGAAAGACATGCCCTCAGAAAGCAGTTTCAATCCGGCGGCTGAAGCCATCTCATTCATGAGCTTCACGCTGGCACCTGCCCAGGTAAAAGAGCCGAAAGCGGCAAAGCCATGATTCTTGACCTGTCTTGCACAGACACCGTACAGAACTTCACGGACAGCAGGGAAAATATCATTATTATAGGTAGGAGAACCGCAAATCAGCGTATTATACTCGAAAACATCCTTGTAGATGAACGACGGGTTCTCTGTTACTGCATTGTGAATCACACACTTGACTCCCATCTTTACGAATTCGGCATGTATTGCCTCGGCAGCCTTTTCAGTGTTTCCGTACATCGAACCGACTACGATGCAGACGCCCTTGTCAGTCTCATAGCGGCTCATCCTGTCATACAAGGCTACCACCTGCGGAATCTGAGACTCCCAGACAGGACCGTGTGTACTGCAAATCCTTGACAGGGCGAGACCTGAGAGTTTCTTCAATGCCGCCTGGACCGGCTGCCCATATTTGCCGACGATGCTGGCATAATACCTGACCATGTCGTCCCTGTACTCCTCGAACCTGTCACGGATCTTACCCTCGACCGCACCGAAACATCCGAATGCGTCACCGGAGAAAAGGGTCTGTTCCTCAGCAAGATACGTAACCATTGTTTCCGGCCAGTGAACCATAGGAATCATCGCGAATGTCAATGATACCGAACCCAGACTGAGGACTTCACCTTCCTTGATGACCTTGACATTGTCAGTAATTCCATTATATCCCTCTATCATAGGCACGGCCTTGGCATTTGTAACAATCTGAATACCAGGATATTCCTTACGGACCAGAGACATCAGGGCAGAATGGTCCGGCTCCATGTGGTTGACTATCAGATAGTCCACTTGCCTGTCCCCTATCTCCTCCCTGATATTTGCAAGGAACTGCTCTCCGAATGCAGCTGCGGCCGTATCCACAAGAGCTATCTTTTCATCCACTACCAGATATGAGTTATATGAGACACCATGAGGAAGAGTCCACTGATTCTCGAAAAGAAAAGGTCTGAAGTCATTGACTCCAACATACCTTACATGTTCACTAAGTTTCATATTATCAATTAATTATGTATCAAAAGACTAAAGCCACAGTAATTATGGCACCGACATTCAGGCTCTGGCTCACCCCGACATTCCCGGCCGGCGCATATTTTCCGGAATACTTGTCAAAGACTTTGGGATGAGAAAATGACGCAATCGCAGCAGCATTGAAATCGACCGCAAAATTTCTGGCAAGCCTGCATCTGTACGAGTATCCGATTTTTCCGACAGGAGCCGGTTTCACAGAATGACGGAAAGCGGCACCGGCTTCGACAAAAATGGAGCCACCCTCCTCCAATCCGTTCATTCCCAATGCAAAAGAACCCCGCAATGATACCGGATACGCTCTCTCCCCTGCTCTCAATCCCATATATCCGCCAAGAAGCGACATTCCGAAACGCGGGCTCATATCATATCCCACAAAACCAAGTACAGTACCATTGACATGACCGCTGAACCTCAAATCCTTAGTCTCGACAAGATAACCTTCCGTAGAAAGATAAGTGTTATAGATACCCACCAGCATAGGTGAATTGATGCCCCATTCGGCTCCGTAATGGAATCTGTGTCCCCGCAGGCCCTCAGAATGAAGACCCACTGAAACAAAAATCAGGCTCAATGCCATTATTATACGGAGACAACGCATTCAGAATCTGTAGTTTATGCTAATTTCAGGTATCCACGCCCGGTATATTCCATTATGGTAGAAGGTCAATGTCGTATTTCCGTTTTTCTTGCCTGTATGACATCCGAGTATCGCAGAAAAACCCGCAGAAACTGAAAGTCCGGAATTGAAACGGAAATCAAAGGACGCCATTCCAGACATGCCGGCAACGACTCCGCGTCTGTCACTGTTGTCCATGACATATCCTGCAGAAGCGCCCGGACCAGCATTGAACTGAACCCGTACCTCATCATTGATCTTCCATTCAGCGGCATTGAATCTGATGAAATAACTCGCGAGTCCTCCAGGACAATTGTTCTTTCCGTCAATGACATGATACAAGTCGGCACACAACCTCAGTTCAGAGTCATTGCGTCCGGACATGAAGCGGAACCTCAAACCGGCTTGTGCCGCAGAAGAAATCAGACCGCACTCAAAAGTTTGTGCCCTGCCTTCCTCAGATACGAGCAGACAGAACACGAAAATCAGCGATATGACAAGTTTCTTCAGCAAGAATCAGACGTTTTTCAACTCCATGTATGTCGCGCCGATCTGTTCGCCGAACACACCGCCGATGAAACCGATGAGATCACCTTCGTGTATCTTTCCTTCCAGGGCAAGCATTTCCACGGCCTTCTGCGCGAATTCCTCCTTGTCCTTCACAACACCGAAAGGATAGGCCTTGACACCGAAGACAAGAGCAAGTTCACGCATCGTATAATCATTGTAGCACATGGCGTAGATAGGGACTTTCGGCCTGAAAGTCGAAATGTAACGTCCCACACGGCCGGTGTAAGTGTCGAATATCAATGCCTTTACCGGCAGTTCCTGTGTCGCTGCCACCAGTGACTGGGCCAGAACGACAGCTACAGGCTTCACAACCTTCCTGAGGTCAAGGTCAAGATTCACATCAAGCGTTCCCTCCGTCTGAAGGGCAATCCGTGTCATTGTCTTCACTGCCTCGACCGGATATTTGCCATACGCGCTTTCTCCGCTGAGCATTATCGCATCAGCACTCTGGAAAATCGCATTGGCAACGTCAGTCACCTCGGCACGTGTAGGCCTCGGATTGTCAATCATGCTCTGGAGCATCTGTGTAGCCACGATAACCGGCTTTTTCCTGTCACGGCAAGCCTTCACGATATCTCTCTGGACAAGAGGTATGCGCTCCGCCGGAATTTCCACTCCGAGGTCTCCTCTGGCGACCATGATTCCATAGCAATATGTGAGGATATCATCCAGATTGTCAACACCTTGCTGATTTTCAATCTTGGAAATTATCTTGAGGTGACTGTTCTCAGCATCGAGAATATCCTGAATTTCATGAAGGTCATCAGCACTGCGGACAAATGAATGTGCAACAAAGTCAATGTTAGCCTTCACTGCCCAGTGTATGAACATCCTGTCTTTCTCAGTAACCGCAGGCAGATTTATATGGACATTAGGAACATTGACGCTCTTATGACCCTTGATCAGGCCCTCATTCATGACTTTGCAAATCAGTTTTCCTTCTTCCTTGCCCACAACTGACAAATCCACGGAACCATCGTCAATGAGAATGTCAGCGCCTACAGGCACGTCTTCTGCCATATGCGGATATGAGGTATAGAGGACTCCTTTTCTGCAGGGCTTGGAAGGATCATCGACAATTTCCAGTGTCTCCCCCACGTGTGCAACAAATCCGACGGAATCGGCCATCTGCGTCAATCTGACTTCCGGCCCCTTGGTATCAATGAGAATGGCAATCTTGTCAGATACCTTACGGACGTTGTCCACTATCTCCTGCGCTCCTTCCACGGATGCATGAGCCGAATTGATGCGGACCACATTCATTCCATTTTCATAGAGCTGTCTGATAAACTCTTCATCGCATCTGTTGTCCGCGATTGTACAAATAATCTTCGTTTTTTTCTCGATCATCGTTGTTTTTGGTTTTTCCTTATTGCAAAATTAATGATTTCAGGTCAATGTTCAATGCGTATTTATCATTATCTTTGTAGAACGCGCACAGAACGGCCATCCGGATGTCAAAATATGGTTACGACTGGCTGCAACGCGCGATAACAATTTTGTTACATGCAATTAACATAATTGTTTTACTTATTGATTGTCAATTCATTATATTATGGCTAACAATTCTGCAAACACATACAATAAGATGCTTCCGCCACTGCCTGAAAGGATGCGGCCACGTAATCTGGATGAATATGTGGGCCAGAAACATCTGGTAGGCAAAGGCTGTGTCCTCAGAAATATGATAGAGGGAGGGAACCTGACCTCCTTCATACTTTGGGGTCCTCCAGGTGTAGGCAAGACATCGCTTGCCAGGATTGTGGCCAATTCGATGGACAGGGATTTCTATACACTGTCCGCCGTAAGTTCAGGTGTAAAAGACGTCCGCGAAGTCATAGACAGGGCCAGGTCTTCAGCAACGTCAATGTTCGGGGCCGACAAAGGAGCACCGATTCTTTTCATTGACGAAATTCACAGGTTCAACAAGGCGCAGCAGGATGCTCTTCTTGGCGCAGTCGAAGACGGAACCGTAATACTTATCGGAGCCACCACGGAAAATCCGTCCTTCGAGGTCATCAATCCTCTTCTCTCAAGGTGTCAGGTGCTGGTTCTCAAATCGTTGGAGGCTTCTGACCTGAGAGACCTTCTCGCCCGCGCCCTGCGCGAAGACGAGATACTGAAGCACAAGGAGATCAAGATCAATGAAGATGAGGCGCTTCTGAGATACTCCGGCGGTGATGCGAGAAAACTTCTAAATATCCTGGAAATCGTCATTGACTTTTCCACAGGAAAAACACCGGTTGTCATTGACAATAAGACAGTTGAGTCGTGTCTCCAGACCAATGCCTCCAGATATGACAAGGGTGGAGAGATGCATTACGACATCATTTCTGCCTTCATCAAGAGCATCCGCGGTTCGGACCCTAATGCGGCAATCTATTATCTGGCCCGCATGATTGACGGTGGAGAGGACCCGGTTTTCATCGCCAGAAGACTCTGCATTTCTGCGGCCGAGGATATCGGGCTAGCAAATCCGAATGCCCTCCTGCTGGCCAATGCATGTTTCCAGACCGTATCTTCCATAGGGATGCCCGAGGGCAGGATTCCTCTTGCAGAAGCGACAATATATCTGGCATCCTCGCCAAAGAGCAATTCCGCCTATATAGCTATCAATCAGGCTCTTGAAGTAGCATCCAAGACACAGGCCGAAGCGGTTCCGCTCCAGCTCAGAAATGCGCCGACTTCTCTCATGAAGGAGCTTGGATACAGCGACGGATACAAGTATTCACATGATTATCCCGGACATTTTGTGGATCAGGAATTCATGCCGGACGGACTGAGAGGCACCGTGTTCTACCAGCCTGCCGAGAACCGCCATGAGGACGGGCTGAAATCGTATCTGGAGTCCTGCTGGCCAAAGTATTACAAGAAATAATCAAGTCGACAAAAATCAGAACGGATATCCGACTCCGAAATGCACGGCGAACCCGTCGCTCCGGAACCATCCTCCGGGGCCGACCCATCTTTGCTCAGGTTCTTTGGACGGATTTCTGACCACCATACCCATATCGAGACGGACAAGGATGAAGTTAAGGTCAAGACGCAGTCCCAGCCCCCAGTCAATCGCAATGCCTTCCAGAAAATTCCGGGCATTGATCTTACTCTGGTCATAAGATGTCAACCCATTGTCTTTCAGGTACCAGACGTTACCGGCATCAGCGAACACGGCACCATTAAACTTCCAGAAGAGGCCAAAACGGTACTCGAGATTTGCTTCAAGTTTTACGTCGCCAGTCTGGTTAGGAATAACAAAGACGGTATCGCGGGGAGCCGTACCCGGACCGATTGTCCTGGCCTGCCAACCCCTCAAACTGTTTGCACCACCGCTATAGAACTGCTGCTCAAACGGCATGGATGATGAGTTTCCGTACGGCAGACCTGCTCCCGCGAGAAATCTCGTGGCGATTGCCTGTTTCCCGTTCTTTCCGAACACCCAAGTTTTTCCGGCAGTAAACTCTCCCCTGACGTACTGGGAATAACTTGTACCCCAGATCTGATGTTCCCCAGTCTTGCCGTCCTTCCTGATGACCGGATTGAACAGCGAGAGCACATTGCCGGCCTCATTGAACTGGAATTTGAAGTAATGGTACGAATTCTTGGGATTGACATCAGTGCTTGTCGTGTAATAGAGAGTTCCTCCGGCACCGAAATCAAAGTGGTCCGTGTATGCGCTCCTGACTATGGAGTTCATCATCACATTATTGAAGAATGTCGGGTCTATCTTGAACATTCTCACGATATTGAGCTGCGTAGGATAGAACTGGAAATACAGTTTCTTATATGAACCGGTGTAGCCGAATGAATATGAGATTATATTCCTCTTGTATTCCGGGCGGTCCTGATAATTGTAGGATGCCTTTATTTCAGTATAAGGCACTGCCTTGCGGAATTTATGGACAGGTATGAACACGAACCTCGGAATCTTCACTCCTGCGGAGACGCTGAATTCAGTGGAGCGCATGTCGCTGTTCGGCTTGAACTGGAAATTTCCAGAAAAGTTAAGGTTCAGGACCTCACCTCCGCGGAAAATGTTCCTGTGATAATATGAAAGTCCCGGCGAAATGCCGAAAAGTCCGCTTGAATTCGAAGATGCCTCAATGTTGACCTTCGTTCCCTGGAGACGCGCTCCTGAAAGAGTGATGTCGGCATTGACAAGGGCCGTATCTATCTGACGCACATCGACATTGACACTGCTGAGCACGCTGAGCGAAGACAGGCGGGTATAGGTATTGTTGACGATGTTCTCGCTGTAAAGGTCGCCGGGTCGGATGGTATTGAGGTCGCGCAAGACCTTTTCCCTGATTTTGAACGTCTCCGGGTGTGAAATGACCACGTCATTGAATGTGAATTTGCGTATGGGAGTCGCATCTTTCTCGCTCTCGTTACGTGTGTATTCATTGATACGGTACTCCAGAATCGCGTTGCCCGGATCTGTAAGTGTGTCTGCCTGAAAGAAATAATGACTTTTCGAAAAACCATAATAACCGAGGTTTCTCATCTTGGCAGAAGATCGCTGGCTTTCATTCTCGAGCATCTCCTCCGACAGCCAGTCGCCTCGTCTGACAAGCACCCTATTGGTGTCACGCAGGAAGTCAGAAGCAAAGGTTCCTCCCGATGGCACATTGTAATGTATGTCCTTGATTGGAAACCGCTTGCCTAATGTTACCTTATATGTCACTTTAACATTCTTCCGTTTGACATTGACCTCGGAACCGACCTCGGAGCCATAATAGCCGAGGTACTCCAGATGCCGCTTGATATTATCCTCAGAAGCATTGACCTTATCCGGCTCGTACACGACCGGCGGGGTTCCGATTTTCCTGAACAGCCTGGCGAAAAACGAGTTGCTTTTGCCTCCCCAGTTATATACGTTCAGGAAAGGGTTCCAGCCGAATATCAGATTCGAGTTCGGCTTCTGCTTGATATACGGCTCTACTTTATTGGTACTGAATCTCTTGTCGTTCTCTATCACAACTTCATTCTTGGCCAGACGGTATTCTCCGTCCTGAAGGACTCTGGTCGTGCTGCAGGATTGGGCAAAAAACGCCAAAGCAGTTGCCATTGCGGCAACACAAATCGCTGTAATGCTGTTTTTCCCTTCGAATCGTCTCATGTATCCTGTCTGTCAAACCAAATAAAAGTGGTCTCTATAAGATGTGTTCCGCACTTTGCGAAACTTGAGTTGTACAAATTTATGGTTTTTAGACGATATTCCTATTAAAAATTTTGTGGGAAATGGTTTCATTTATTAAAACTGATAAGTTATATTTGCATCCGATTTCGGCAGAGATGCCGGAATCTATTGTTTTTTTATTTGAAGTATATGTTTTGATAAACACTAAGTTTTAAGGATGAAGAACAAATACATCGACCTGGTCGGCCAGACTTTCGATTTCCCGCAGGATGAGTTTAGAGTAGAAGATGGAACCCTGTACGTTAATGACATCAACATGATGGACATTATCAAGGAGTATGGTACTCCGCTTAAAATCACGTATTTACCGAAGATTTCAAGCCAGATACAGCGGGCGAAACGAATGTTCCGCAATGCAATGTCCAAAGTCAGCTATGACGGAGAGTATCATTATTGCTATTGCACGAAAAGTTCACAATTTGAGTTTGTTCTGGAAGAAGTCCTCAAGAACGGTGTCCATATCGAGACCTCGTCCGCTTATGATTTGAATCTTATCCAGAGCCTGAAGGACAAGGAACTTGTAGATAAGGATCTTATCATCATCTGCAACGGATTCAAGAAATATCAGTATATCGCAAACATGGCCAACTTCCTAAATACAGGTTGGCACAATCTTATCCCTGTCCTGGACAACAAGAACGAGCTTGAAGACCTCGATGACCTGGTAGAGGTTCCTACCAACCTTGGAATCCGTATCGCTGCAGAGGAGGAGCCTTCATTCGATTTCTATACATCCAGACTCGGTATCAGATACAGCGACATCATTCCTTTCTACAAGAACGGCATCAGCAAGAACCCTAAGTTCAAGCTCAAGATGCTCCATTTCTTCATCAATACCGGTATCCGTGATACCTCGTATTACTGGAATGAGCTTTCACGCTGTCTGAACCTCTATTGCGACCTCAGACAGATCTGCCCTGATCTCGACACCCTCAATATCGGTGGCGGTCTTCCTATAAAGACCTCACTTACATGGGATTACGATTACAAGTACATGATCGAGGAAATCGTCAACCAGATCAAGACCGTCTGCGACGCCCACGGCGTGCCGGTTCCGGACATCTATACCGAGTTCGGAAACTTTACAGTCGGAGAATCAGGAGCGACAATCTTCAAGGTTCTCGATGTGAAACAGCAGAATGACCGTGAGTGCTGGTACATGATCGACAATTCATTCATGACTACACTTCCTGACACCTGGGGTCTGAACCAGCGTTTCATCTTGTTGCCGATCAACAAATGGAATGACGAATACCACAGAGTCTTCCTTGGAGGTCTCACCTGCGACAGCAAGGACTATTACAATTCAGAGGCTCATGCCAATGCCATCTTCCTTCCTATCGTAAGGAGCAGGAGGGATCCCCTCTATATCGGATTCTTCCACACCGGTGCATATCAGGAAGCCATTTCCGGGTACGGCGGAGTAAAACATTGCCTCCAGCCGTCTCCTAAGCACATCCTTATCGACAAGGACAAGGAAGGAAAGGTTACAACCCGCCTGTTCGCACCGGAACAGAGTTACGAGTCAATGTTGAAAACACTCGGATATTGATCTATGTCAATTTCGGCAAACGAAATAAAAAAAGTCCGTTCTCTCTCGGAGAAGAAATTCCGGGACAGGCTCGGACTTTTTTGCGTTGAAGGCGAGAAGATGGTAGAAGAGGCCATGAATTCCAGATTCAAGGTCGAAACGGTCTATCGCAAAGACGAGATAGGGGAAGAGTCCATGTCAAGAATAAGTTCTCTGGCCTCACCTTCACCAGTTCTTGCCGTGCTGCATAAGCCACAGGATATCAATTTATTCGCAGAGTCCTCCTTAAGCGACGCTTTAGGCAAGTCCGGTTTATATCTTGCCCTGGATACGATACGGGATCCCGGCAATCTCGGAACCATTTTAAGGATAGCCGACTGGTTCGGAATCGATGCGGTTTTCGCAGCTCCTGACACTGTCGATGTCTTCAATCCCAAGGTGGTTCAGGCAACAATGGGAGCGATTTTCAGAGTCAAGTTCCACTATGCTGACATCCCGACGCTCTGCAAGGCGGCCGTGTCCGCCGGAGGAAACGTCTATGGGACATTCCTGGACGGCTCTGACATGTATGCCAAGGACCTCAATCCCGGCAAGGACTCCCCTTCCGTGATTGTCATCGGCAACGAATCGAACGGCATATCCGATGCCGTAGCCAAACTTGTTTCCGACAGGCTCTATATACCGCCTTACCCGAGAAATGAATCCGGCTCAGAATCACTGAACGCGGCAATCGCCACAGCGATTACGGTAGCTGAATTCCGCAGAAGAATCTTATAAAACAAGGTCCTCAAGATTTCATCGGGAAACTTGAGGACCTGTTGTTTGAGTATTTCAGGTAACTATTTGATTCTGAATCTGTAAATCTGGCCGTTACGAGGCTGTCTGCTCACATGCATCACCATATAAAGCCATTTGCCGTTCACTGTCACGCCCTCCGGCTCATACTTCAGGTCATTCAGATTCACGCTTTCCACCAACTTCTTTTTCTGCAAGTCCAGAACGTGCAGGAATCTGTTGTATGGAGGGTAGCCGTCACCCAGATAGACATACTTTCCGTCGATGGCACTGCCCTGATAAATCTTGACCCCGTCGAAGACAAACTCATCCAGGACGTCTTTCAATGTCAAGTGGACTTCCCCATTCGAATCGGAGTCTTTCAATGACGGGAGTTTGAATTTCTTCACGAGTTTCATTGTGCCGCCATAGGAGCCGTAAGTGTATATGATCTTGTTCTTTCTGTCTATGAACCAGTCATATGACCCTTTGTAGCCCTCGCCGGAGTAGAACAGTTTCTGAACGGTCTTTCCGCCCTCAAGAGTAATGTCGGTCACATAGCAGCAATGGTCACCTTTGCACTCGGAGATGTAGAGAAGCGGAAACTTTGTACCTTTCTCCACCCCAAAAGAGGCATTGTTGCAATGTGATTCATTCCCCTCCAGATTGAAGGTCGTGACATACTTGTTTTCTTTCATGTCGATGATGACGCATTGACCTTTGTCGTGCAATACGAAACCATATTTGCCCCAGATTTCGAAACCCTGAGTCGAACCCTTCACAATCACATGCTCCGGAGTAATCTTCCCGAGGTCACATACAAACTCAGGCACGAGCGCCGGACCATTATAATCCTGCGGGAAAGCATTCAGGCTTGACATCAGCCCGACCGCTACAGTTATCAGTTTTACTATCTTCTTCATAAACACATCATTAGATTCCCTAATTTAGCCAAATTCCGCCACTATTGCAAGCTTGACACCGGACAGCGTCTGGCAATCTACAAATAAGAGCCATTCACAAACGATCACCAGCGTGAAATTCCAGAAATTTTACGTATGTTTGGGAAAAATCAATGCTTATGTACGACACACCGAAACCTGAAGATTTCAGAAATACAGACTTCAACTCCCTGATACGGTTCAGAATCAACCGGATACTGATGATTTGCAGCAATTATGACGCTTTCATCATGGAGGAAGACGGACATATAGAATCTCAAGTGTATAAGGAATATGTCGGTCTGAACATGTCGGATCCGCCTACGTTCGTATGGGTAGAGTCGGCTGCGGCAGCAAGGGAGACTCTGAAGAACGACACTGGCATTGACATGATCATCTGCATGTACAATGAAATTGACAAGGATATCTTCCCGCTCGCATCGGAACTCAAGGCCGAAGGCAAACAGGTTCCGTTCGTACTTCTTATGCATTATTCGAAGCAGATACGCGAAAAGGTCACATCCAGGACTGACTCCGGAGTCGATTTCATATTCAGCTGGCACGGAAACGCGGATTTGATTCTGGCCATCATCAAACTGTTCGAGGACAAGAAGAACGCGGACAATGACATCTTGAAAATCGGAGTGCAGGCCATTCTGCTGGTCGAAGATTCCATCAGGTACTATTCCACCTATCTGCCTGAACTGTATAAACTTGTATTGAAGCAGAGCAATGAGTTCCTGAAGGAGACATTGAACGAAGACCAGCAGAAGAACAGGAAACGCTCCAGGCCGAAGATTCTGCTAGCCACCAATTACGACGACGCCCTGTCCACCTACGAGAAATACAAGAATAATTTCCTCGGCATCATTTCCGATGTCGGCATGGTGGTCCACAGGGGCGATCCGCCTAAAAGCGAGAAACTCGATGCCGGTATCGAGCTTGTGAACCACATACGTCATGATGACCCCATGATGCCTGTACTGCTCCAGTCTTCACAGGCGAGTATGGGTACTGTAGCAAAGCAACTTAACGTCGGTTTCCTAAAGAAATACTCGAGGACACTTTTCCTCCAGTTGTCCGACTATATAAAAGAGGAATTCGGATTCGGAGACTTCGTTTTCAGGGACAAGCGCGGAACAGAATACGGACGTGCAGCCAACCTGCAGGAACTCGAGGACATGATTCGTCATGTCCCGGACAACATTCTTGTCAGCAACACCTCCAGGAACATGTTTTCCAAGTGGCTCTTTGCAAGAGGCCTTTTCACATTGGCAAACAAATGCAAAATCGAGCACCACAGCATAGCAGGTGAAGCCCGAAATTTCCTCATCAAAGAAATTCAGGCCTATCACAAGGCCATGGGACGCGGTATCATCGCAGAGTTTTCCAACGAGAACTACGACAAATACATCTCATTCGCCCGGTTGGGTGACGGTTCACTTGGAGGAAAGGCAAGAGGTATCGCCTTCCTGAACAAGCTCATTGAAAAGTATTCATTGTCAGACAAATACAGCGACATCAGCATTTCCATTCCGCGAAGCATTGTCATCACCACTGAATTTTTCGACCAGTTCATACTCGAAAACGGCCTTCAGTATGTCATTGACTCGGAACTTTCAGATGACGAAATTCTGTCAGAGTTTGTAGCCTCGCGTCTTCCGGAGGACCTGATTACCGGCCTCAAGACATATCTGAAAACAGTTGAATCCCCATTGGCGATTCGCTCCAGTTCGAAACTCGAGGACAGCAACTATCAGCCGTTCGCGGGCGTATATTCCACATACATGATTCCGCTGACCGAGAATAAGGACCAGATGTTGCGAATGTTGGACAAGGCTATCAAAAGTGTCTATGCATCAGTGTTTTACAACGGAAGCCGAACATATATCCAGACCACGGGGAACCTGCAGAGCGAGGAGAAGATGGCAATATTGATACAGAACATATGCGGTTCCGAGCATGACGGCCTGTACTACCCTCTTCTTTCCGGCGTCGGAAGAAGCGTGAATTTCTACCCTATCGCCAACGAGAAAGCCTCCGACGGAATTGTCAATATGGTATTCGGTCTCGGAAAATCAGTGGTAGAAGGCGGCAAGACATTGAGGTTCAGCCCGAAATACCCGAAGAAGATTCTCCAGCTTTCCCAGCCGGAACTTGCTATCCGCGACAGCCAGAGACTGATGTTTGCCCTCGATCTGAGGCCCGGAGCGTTCAAGATTTCCCGAAACGAGGGTGTGAACCTCGCTCATATCCCTGTCAATGACACCCTGGGGAAATATCCGTATTCCAATATGGTTTTCTCCACTTACAATACTACAGAGAACAGGATAGTCCCGGGCACCGAGGTTATCGGACCGCGAATCATAGCTTTCGACGCAATCCTGAAATACGGAAAATATCCGCTTGCAAAGGCATTGTCAGAAATCATGGACATCTGTCGCAATGAACTGCTCGGGGAGATAGAAATGGAGTTCGCCGCAGACATCGCCCAGTCAGGAAATCTTTCCCTCAAGTTGTTGCAGGTCAGACCGATAAGCTCCTATTCCGACAACCTTGACATTGATTTCAATGCTTTGTATGACTCCTTGGAGACACATTATATGGTGTCCAACAAAGCTCTCGGCATGGGCAAAATCGGAGGAATGTCGCACATCGTATATATCTCTCCGGACAAATTCGACTCATCCAAGACTAAAGAAATGGCAGCCGAACTTGCTGAAATCAACAACAGGTTCAAGGCCAGAAATGAGGGTTATCTGCTGATTGGACCGGGAAGATGGGGTTCATCTGACCCATTCCTTGGCATTCCTGTCATCTGGAGTGACATCTCAGAAGCGAAAATGATTGTGGAGTACAGCCTGCCGGGTTTCCAGGTGGAACCTAGCCAGGGCACCCATTTCTTCCAGAACATCACCTCTTTAGGTGTCGGTTACCTCTCGATAGACACTGTCGCAGGTGACGGCAGCATTGACTTCGATGCACTCTCCAAACTTGAATGCATTGACTCGATGAAATATGCCGCCGTTCTCCGCACACCGGAGGAAATGACGGCATACATTGACCGCAATTCAAATCGCGCCGTGGCGGGAATCAGCCGCAAACCTGAAGAATGACAGCATCCATTGCCGGCACATGAACTACTATTGGCAATGAATGGTTAAACTTATCTGTTTCAGGCATTTCCAGCCATTGGAACGCATGCCCCGGAATGACGATTCTCACATCCGCGTCATTCTTGGAGAAGTTGCATACGACCAATTGCGTCTCCTCCTTGTAGTCACGGAGGAATGCGAAGTGCCTGTCCGGATTGAAGCCGTCAGAAGAATAGTTGCAATAGCACAGATCATAGACAGCGCCCTCGCTTATAGCCTTATCTTCCGCCGCGAATCTCATCACCTTCCGATAACGCTCCAGAAGCGCTGTCTCATTCTCTGTCAATGCCGTAGAATCGCCATGGATATAGCGGTAGAGTCTTGTCAATGACGATGGGGCCCACCAGTCAAATATGGTAGTACGTCCGTCAATGCCGCTGAAGCCCTCAGTATCCATTCCCTTCTCCCCCACTTCCTCACCTGCATAGAGCATGAACGGAGCCTGGTTCAACAACAGTGACGCATACAGGGCTGCAAATGAATTCTTTGCGTCTTTTCCGAAGAAATCAGACGCAAACCTCTGTTCGTCATGATTCTCCAGAAAATTCAGCATATATGGCTGCAGGTCACCGAGGAACTGCCAGTTCCCCGTAATCCTCTTTGTGGACTGCCACGCCTCGACCGGGACACCGCTGTCATTGACATTCTTCTCGACAATGGCGCGGACAGCGTCGTACATGCCCGACTTGTCGTAGAGCAAGTCAAATCCCACTTCACGTATATACTTGGCATACAATGTTTTCTGATATACTTCAGCCACAAAGATGATATGCGGATACAGTTTCTTCACCCGCGATATCAGCCATTTGAAGAACTCAGGCGGTACCAGTTCCACCATATCGCACCGGAATCCGTCAACTCCTGCAGAAGCCCAGAATGCGACAATGTCGAACATTTTCGACCATGTCCTGGATGGCGTGTCACAATAGTTCAGTTTTATCGTGTCATACCAGTCATTGACGCCAGGCTCCGCCGTATATGCATTGCCCGATGCCTTGGCCGGTATCTCGACATAGGTCTGGTTCTCGACAGGCAGCCTAAGCGCCTTCCCCGGATAATAGAAGAAGTCGTTTTCCTCTTTCCAGTGCACTGAACTGTCGTCTTGTTCACCAAGCGATGTCATTCCCGTAGGAGCCGGATGAGCAGCCGTGAAATCAGCATAATCCCTCGCCACATGGTTAGGTACAAAGTCAATGATAACCTTAAGCCCGGCCTGATGTACCCTCCTCACGAGTTCCTTGAGCTCATCCATCCTATCGTCAGGATTATCAGCCAGATACGGATTCACATCATAGTAGTCCGTTATAGAGTATGGAGAGCCGGCGCGACCCTTGACCCAGTCTCTTGAAGACGGCTCGCATCCCCCTCCGTCCTCTGCAGTCGCATGGCGGATAATCCCCGTAAGCCAGACATAAGAAACACCAAGGCTCTTGAGATAATCAAGAGTGATGGTGTCAATGTTACTGAACTTTCCGCACCTGTTCTCCTCCAATGTGCCGTTCTTTATGTTTTTTCCGTCAATGTTGCCCCACAGTCTGGGGAGCATCTGATATATGATAAATTTGCTCATTTGTGCAGTTTTTGGTATTCAACGTCTCCGTTTACCTGCACATTCCATGCCCGAACACCGGCCGCCGCACGACTTGTCCAGCAGAAATACCGGCAAGACAAAGACAAGTGCAATGACAGAGAACAACATACCTCCAATAGTACCGACAGCAAAATCAAACCAAAAAACCTCCTCAGGACCGTCAGTGAGGAAAGGAATCAGTCCGAGGACAGTGGAGAGAATCGTCAGCATTATCGGATTGATCTTGTGGTTGAACGCACGGATATAGCCATGTCTGCGCCCCTGACGCTGCCAAGTATTGACAAGATAAATGCCTGCATTGACCACCACACCGCACAACATGACGAAGGCTGCAAAACCACCTTGGTCAAAAGCATAATCGGACAAACCGAACACCAGGAAAAGGCCTATGAAGGATATAGGTATCATAAAAATCACAGCAAGAGGATAACGCAGTGATTCAAAGGTCATTGCCAGCATCACATAAATTACTGCGAATATCAGGAATATAAGCCATACATACCTGTCTTTGTGCTCATCGAACCAGCCGCCATGCGAATCCTCCGCACGGAAACCTACAGGCAGAACTTCTTCATTCATATAGGCGACCTCCGCCTCCGTCACCTTTTTCGCAAGCTCGTAACTGCCGATGTAATCAAAGCAGACATTCAGCTCGTATGACTGGTTCCTCTTCCTGATGTCAATGCCGGTGCGCTTCTTGGTAATGCTTCCGATGTCTGTCAATGTCATTTTTACCGAGTCGGTTTCGACAGGTTCATTCAGGACATGCCACAAATCATAAGTATCTGTACCTGAGGAGCGAAGGACAATGTCCGTCATCTCCCCGCCCATTGGCATTGACACAATCGTTTCATCATAAAGTAGAGATGAAAGTGTGCCATAATAGGCATAAGGATCCGCTCCGACGGATGCCAACCTGCCGAAATCATAGTCAAGGACAAACTCTGTCGAAGGACTTCCGTTCCATCCGGTACTCCAAATCTCGATACCGGAGACACGACGATGCAGGGAGAGGTGCCCAGTCAATTTTTCCGCATACCTGTAAAGTTCCTTGTAGTTGTAGCCATAAAGGGTTATATGGCATGACTTGAATTCCGACCCGACGCTGTTATTGAAATAGTTCTGGTCCACACCGCTGACAGACCAGTCCGCTCCGCCGAAATTGATGGCCATACTGGTCACCTTGGACTTCAGCATTGACGGAAACGAAGTATTTTCGAATTCCGGACGGAACTCTACTGCAATCGTTGCATCATCATAAGAGTCTATGCGGGTGGTGAATACCGATATCTCACTGAAAGATGCCAGATAGTTCTCCATCGACCTTACTACATCATTCAGTTGCTGCACGGAACACCCCTCCGGCATTCCTGCACGGATATACAACGTCTTCTTCTCAGGCTCACGATAGAAATTGGCCCTGTCAAGAGATTTGTAGAACAGCCCGAAAGTTGAACCCGCCCATTTGTCTATTGCCTGTCTGTTGGCGGCATAAGGCCTCCATGAAAGAACTGGACGGACAACTTTCTCATAAAAAGCTCCCTGTTTCTTGTCGCCAGGCTTGGGCAACAGGAATAGAGGAATACCGAAGGCAATTATGAATACCACGACATATACCCAGCGATGCCTGATTCCCCAAGAAATGTATCCGGAATACAAGTGATTGAACTTCACCACTCTGCGGCGTCTTTTGAAAGATGCAGAACAGTCTGTTCCATGGACCGGGAAATACTCCATAAGTGCCGGGATAAAGAAAAATGCAACGGCAAGCGAGATGCACAAATTTATTGATATGACCCAGATGAAGTCCGTGAGATTACCGCGTTCGGATTCAGGCAGCAGTAAAATGAGCAGAAGCGCAGCCACAGTGGTCAGTATCGCCGCCACCAAATCCGGAAACGCACCTCGGTTCCTGTAATATCCGTAATGGTCTGCCATGACGATAGTCGTGTCAATGACAATGCCGAGCGAAACCGTGATTCCCGCCATCGTATAAATATGAACCGGAATCTGCAGGAAAGCATACGCCGCTACCGCAATCAGAATGTTCACTGTCAATGCTGCAGTTACAATCAGTGTACTCCTCCATGAACGGTTCACCAGAAACACGAAGAGCAACAGGATGAGCAGGCACAATCCCGTACGGATATAGATCTTGTCGAGTTCTTCCGCCACAAATTCTGACGCATCATATCCTATGCTTACAGTTATCCCTTCAGGAAAACCGTCCTGCATATCTGCCATCTTGGACTTTATCGCCGATGCGGCGGAAATGAGATTGGCGTCACCTGCCACTGAAACCGACAAGGTGATGGTATTCAACCCGTTGATACGGTAATAGTACCGGGGCAGGGACTCTTCATATTTCCATGTTGCTATATCCCTCAAATATATTATTCTGTCACCGCAACGCTTCACCAGAATGGAGCCGAAATCAGTATCACCTGCCATTTTCAGACGCACTGCCATAAGGCGGGAATCAGCAGACAATGCAGACAGAGCCTCTTCAGACGCATCTTCATCACTAGATGCCGCAGCAATTTCCGTCACACCAAGAACGCTGTCTCCATATCTTGAATTAAAAGCATCCGCGATATCCAGGGCCGTGATACCAAGTGACGCCACCCTGTCAGCATCGAACGTAATGACCCATTGGAATGGAGTTGAACCGCTGATACTGACCTTATCCACTCCTTTCAGCGCTGACAGCTGGGGTTGGATTACCGTCTCGGCAAATCTCCTCAATTCCAAAGACGGAAGACTTCCCTTAATCAGATAAGTTATGGCCGTAGAGTTCTTGTTCCCACTGACATCCAATGATATGGACGGATAGGAAACAGATTTGGGAAGGCTCGGATAAACGTTTCTGACAGCAGATGCCACATCAAATCTGGCAGCAGCCATGTCAGTGTTTTTGTCAAATGACACGTTCACAGTACCCGATTCCATGCGGGATACGGATGAAATCCCGGAACAGCCTTTCAGCCCGGACAGGATACCTTCGATCTTGGATGTAACCTCCGCTTCTATCACTTCTGACAATGCCCCGGCCATCGTATATGATACTGATATGGAATGGCCGCCGGATGCAGGCTTGTACTGTATCCGGAGCATACCGAAGGAGGCAATGCCGATTACCGACAGCGCCACCATGACCAGTATCACCGAGAACGGCGAGAATCGTACTTTTTTCATTGTCAATGAATTTGATGCCATCTATCCACGCTTCCTATATACCGACCAGTAAAGCGCCGGAAGGACAAAAAGGCTGACCATGGTTCCTACCGTCATGCCTGCAATGATTACCAATGACATAGGATATTGAAGGTCATCGCCCATATTTCCGCGGCTCAAGAACGGCACAACAGCCAGAATAGTCGTAAGTGATGTCATTATTATCGCCTTCATCCTTCGGCCGCCAGCCTCGATTACGGCATGTTTCAGTCCCATGCCTTCCTTACGCAAACGATTGATAGTGTCCACTTTAAGGATAGAATCATTGATTACGATTCCACTGACCACTATGACTCCTATCAATGACATCAAGTTTATTGTAACCCCCAGAGCCCACAATACAAGTAGGCTCGCAAACACATCCACCACAATTTCAGCCATAATCAGCAGTGGCTGGAGAAGGGATTCGAACTGCGACGCAAGTATCAGATACAGAAGCACTACTGCTATCAGGAATATCATGGACAGCTGCCCTGCCATCTCCCTCGATGTAAACCATGAACCGCTGAAAGAAACCTCAAAGTCCCCCTTGTCCTTAAGAGCATTACGCACGGAAGCCATTGTCCCAGCCACGTCCCTTTGGGCTATATCGAGTTCCAGCGGATAGTAATTTCCCTCCATACCGGAAACGATGGTCTTAAGGTCTCGGACATATGTCTGACGCACCAAATCCAAAACAGGAACATCCTTTATGTATGTACCGGACAATGTCTCCCACAGCGACCTTCTGTCCGAACCTGTAATCACAGGCAGAGTGCGTGTCCCCTGGACAATCGTGAAAAGACGATTCTGGTTCATCGCATTTTTCAGGACTGATATCATATCCGAATAGGAAATGCCGTACAATGCCATCAGATCAGGATCAGCCACGAACAGCATATCAGTCTTTTCCTTGACATCGGCGACATGGACTCCCGGTAAAGCCGCACGTATGTCATCCACAGCACTCTGAAGATGCCCTAGCTCCAATTCTGGAGATGATACAGGACGCAGTCTGGCTACAAGTTCAGGTTCATCATTTCCGAATACCATATCGAAGATATTGCCTGCGATACTGAACGACCACGATGCCGATTTATAGGCAGACATATATTCAGAAGCTATTTCCTGAGCTTTGGCCAATGACTCCGCCCCGTCACATTTGATATAGACAGAGGCTTCGGATGAGCCGATATCCCCACTGTGGCCAAGTATAAACTGCTGAAGTCCTATCATTGATGTAACCTGTTCCGCGCATCCTCCGACAGCCGCCTCCATTGCAGACACCCTTGCGACATTTTCCTCCAGAGACACCTGCTCATTCCAGTCTATGTGCACTATCGTCTCGTCATAAGTCATTTCTGGCAGCTGACTTTTCGGCATGAATATGAAACAAATGACAATTCCGACAAATGAAACGACTAAAATGCTCCATGCGAATGAACTATGCCGGATAAACCAGTTCACGCAATGCTCCTCCATACGCATCATTGGGCCATGAACGGAACACTTCGCCAAAATCGGGGTTGCACGGAAAGCAGTCTGCCCTCTGTACCATAACCAATAATAAACCGGTATCACAGTGACAGTTACTACATATGAAGTGAGCAAGACTATGGTTATGGACATTGCCTGGTCATAGAACAATGCACCTGCCATGCCTTTTACGAATACCAAAGGAATAAAGACAGCGCATGTAGTGAGCACGGAGCTGAGCATCGGTCCTGCCACCTCACCCGTTCCGCGCAGTACTGCCGACCGCAGGTCCTCGCCTCTCTGCCAGCGCGAGGTGATATTGTCGACCAGAATGATGGTGTTGTCCGCCATCATGCCGACGCCCAGAAGAAGACCTGCCAATGATATGATGTTCAATGTCAGCCCGGAAGCATAAAACACGGCCATCGAAAAAACCAGAGCCACAGGCATTGTCAATGACACCAGGGCGGGAGACTTGAAATCCATCATAAACAGAAAGATGACAATGCATGCCAGCACTACACCCAGTATGATGTTTTTCACCAGATTGTTGATTGAATAAGACAGCAACTGTGTCTGGTCCCTCGTCAATTCGAATTCAATCTGAGGATAATCAGTCTTGAGCTGCTCCATCAGCCCATATACGGAGTGCTTGAGGGCAGACATCCTCGCTCCGCTCTGCTTTATGACAGCCAGGCACACTGCATCCTTTCCATTGGAACGGACAAGTCCCTGTCTTGCAGCAAGATGATGTTCTACAGATGCGATATCTTTCAACTGAAACACACGGTCTCCCTTCTTGAACCAGATGTTCTCTATATCTTCTTTTCCAGAAACGTCCGAAAGGAATTTCACATTATATCTGTACTGACCGTCTCTGATGGACAATGAGCCGAGCCGGATATTGGCAGCAGTTATGAAAGTTTCAAAGTCTTTCTGTCCCAGACCAAGTTGAGTAAGCTTTCCGGCATCCGGAATGATGAGAATTTCATCATTGACCACTCCGCTCACATCCACCATGGCCACTTCCTGAAGCTGTTCAATCCGCTTGCATATGACATCCTGCACAAAATGGCTCAGGGCCGAAAATCCGGAAACAGAAGAATTGCCACGTTCAGAGACATTGATATAAAAGGCCGGGATGTCGGCAGCACTGGCCTTCAGAACCCGAGGACGGTCAATCTGCGGCAGAGACGGCATTGTCCTGTCTATCTTTTCATTGACCTCGATGAACAAGTAATCCACGTCGGCACCGTGGTCGAAGACCAGTTTCACCACACCTGTACCGTCCTTGGACTGACAATCCATGGAGGCAAGCGAGTTGATCTGGATAAGCTGCTGACGCAGAGGCTTCAATACGCTTTCGTCCAGTTCACGTGCAGACATGTCAGGCGCCGACACCTGCACTGTTATATACGGGATGTCCACATCCGGAATGAGAGATACCGGAAGAAGCCTTACGCTGACTATGCCGAGCACGACCACTACAAGCATAGCCATTGTCACAGTAACAGGCCTATCTAGAAGTTTTCCAAGCATAGACTATTCCTTCAGGCGGACTTCTGAACCATCCGCAAGATTAAGATTGGAAGATATTATAACCCTGTCGCCTTCTGACAATTGGGAATTCCTTTCAGCATTTGGCTCCACCACGAAGGAATCCCTGTTAGAGGCGATCACGTTGACATAAATCCATCGTGCGGTGCCATCAGGCTGATATGTAAACAGGACATTCATGTTATCCCTTACAAGAACGGCACTCCTCGGGACCACCAGCTGGGCAGGGATTGTCTTTTCCACAGTGACTTTCACATTCATCCCGTCTATAAGCAAGCGATTGCCAGGGATGCTTGCCCTTACTGAAATCTGTCCGTTCTTGTCCACCACAGGATTGATGCCTGTTATATGCCCCACATATGTCTTCGACGCATCAGCAAAAGGAATTACATTGACCTTCAGCCCATTTGAGATGAACGGATATTCAGATTCCATGACAGTGAAATCAACGTCCATCCTGCTGTCATCCAGCAATGTACAGAGGGCTTCAGCCGGGGCCTGGTCGTAGCGTTTGACCTTAAGGTCCGCGACGGTACCGCTGAACGGGGATTTCAGGATCGTGCAGGACAAGTCATACTTCGCCCGTTCAAGTGCATTGACTGCGCTTCCGTATCCGGATCTCACCTTGGCCATATCCAGCATATCCGCGGGAACGGCCGTCGTATCCTTTGCCGTATATCCTTGACCTGCAAGCACATCATAAAAGTCCAGCCTGGATTTGTCCATCGCCAGCCGGGCCGATTCCAGTGCCAGAATAAGGTCCGGGCGGTCCAGTTCAGCTATGATCTGGCCAGCACTGACATGCTGCCCGTTCTTTATGTTCAGTGTCTTGATTGCGCCTGTCGTACCGAATTTCAGCTCCGCCCGCGAACCTGCAGAAAGCTTTCCGTTGGAAAGCAATTGTCTGGGAAAATCTTTCCTTGTCAATGTCATTACTTCCACCGTGTTCACTTCCGGTGCATATTCCATTTTGCCTTCTTTCAGAGCGTCACCTTTACCTCTGCACCCGACCATTGCCAATGCAGACAGCGACATGAAAATATATGCGAGTGTTTTCATTGTCAATGCTATTTTTCTACCATTTCTTCAGGATCAATGTCGATATCACGACCTTCTATGAAGTCGTACAATGTGTATTGTCTGAGTTTATAATAATATGACCAATAATCACTTATGTCATTGATATATTTCTGCAGAGCCGTGTCATTCTCCGACTGCGCAGTATTCAGGTCAGTCACGCTTGCGTTGCCGTTGCGGAACTTTTCCATCATCAGGTCATAACGCTCGGACGCTATGTCTTTGGCACGGCGCGAGACTTCACATTGACGGCGCTGGTTATTGAATTGTCCGACTGCGGTATATATGCTTCTGCGATAATCGTTTTCCGCCTGCTGTACCTGTGCCCGTACAACGGCCTCAGCGGCCTTCGCCTTCTGGACTTTTCCTTTTCCCAATCCCCAGTCGAATATGGGGACATTGAATGAAAGACCTACGACTTCCTGGTCCAGCGGTTTCCTGTACACGCCATTAAATGACGGAGCGGTGTTGGAGAGACCGAATTTTGCCGTCAGTGTCATTGACACACCCCTGTCCGCTTTTGCCTTCGCGACAGCCGACTGGGCATTCAGGATATTGATTTCATTTTCAAGGTCAAACTTTGAGTTTTCCAATGAACGCTCCAGAACCATTTCATAGTCCATCATGACATCAGGAAGCTCTTCAGACAGAACAGGATCTATTTCCACGGACTCATCGAAGCCAAGAAGGGAATTGAGATTCATCTGGGCATCTCTTACGGCTACCATTGTCTCATTTATGGCGATGCTGTCATTGAGCATCCTCAGTTCCAGCTGAAGGTATTCATCCCTCGTGACACTGCCAAGCGAAAGTCTTTCACGGGCGACATCGTGCATTCGTGCGGTATTGACGTAGTTGGTCCGGGCGATTTCGTGGTTCACTTTTGCCAGAATCAATTCGCAGTAAGTCTTGACGGCATCTATCGTTATCTGTTCCATTGACTCGATATATGTCCTCCGACCTTTCTCATATTCCTTGGGTTCTATCAATTTGTCCCATTTGAACTGATTGTATGAGAAAAGAGGCTGGGTGTATGACAATGTCACAGGCTGGGAATACCAGGAAAGGTCAGTATTCATTCCGAATTGGTCGATTCTGGACAAGTCCGAATATGCCGTCAGCACTCCGCCCGTGAATGTGACATTCTGGCGTACACCAATGCCCAAACTGTTTTGCAAGTTATTGGTACTGGCATATTTGAGTGTTCCGTCTTCATAGTTCTGAAGCAGGACCAGCGAGCGGTTATAGTTCATCAGATCACCGTAGAAATGCAGTGACGGCAGTCTGCTGGCTTTATATGAGCGCCATGACCAATATGTGGATATGAAGGCCTGACGCGCTTCCAGAGCCGCAACAGACTGCTGTCTCGCCGTCTCTATCGCTTCCGTCATTGTCATCTTCTGCGCTTTCACCGTCGTCATAACCAATGTCAGCGCAATGATACTCAGCAGTCGTCTCATTCCTGAATCATTTCTTAAGCTTCATCATCAATAATACTGGGTTTGCAATCTCCGATATATTCGGGAACAGGACACCCACAGAATCGTCCAGAACTCTACAGAACATATAGTCATGAGTAAAAGCAATCGGCTCCACATTTGCGGTCTTGTCATTGACTGTTACCGGAAATCCATAGGGATCTTCCAAAGATGTTCTGATGTAACTCCCCAGAAGTTCACCGCTTGCGATATCCCATAAAGTGAAATACCGCTTTTTATCTAGGTCAAAATCAATACAAACATGGGAGGAATTGTAGAACACTCCTTCGTTCATTATATATTTATCTTCATTATCATGCATCAGATCCAAGTCACACATGAATTCGTATGGAGCCTTATATCTTCCTTTATCGATAACACAATATGGTTCCTCGGATTCCGGAGTTACGACATATATGGTATCACCTAGCATCTTTTTAAAAAGACATTCCGTTTCGTCTTTTGAAAACGTATTCAGATAAGTCATGCGAGGTTTCGGATATACAGACTTTATGCTTCCGGTTCTCTTTAATACCCAGTTATTGTCATATATGTCGAACAATGAGGCCCTTGTGCCATACTCCATGTTAGTTACAGCCTTATATCCATTGCTGAATTCATATGCGGAATAGGCATCTTCCACAGGTTCCGTACAAATGAACTCCCCATCATAGCCATATTTCAATATGCGTTTGGTCATGCCGTCACTTAGATATAGCGTTCTGAAATGACGGTCCAAAGTGACATTATTGCACCATAAATACTCTCCATAACCTCGTCCCATGTGGCCTATTTCATGTAGAATCTGTCCTGATTTAGCAGAAACAGCATAAAGTCCCCTATTGGTATCCAAGAGCAGGGTATCTCCCTGAATACCTTCGACTGTAATGTTTGACAGAAGTACAGAATCACAGCTGTTCACTTCAAAGATTGATACCACATACGCTATATCATTAAGGGACAAAGGCTTCGGGCTCTCTTCTATCGATTTTTCCAGAATAATCTTAGACCAAGGAGACTGATTCCCTGATGAACATGCTATTGCAAACAATGCAACAAAGACAAAACAGATTTTTCTCATTATTGGACCGGTTATAGTTACATAATTCAGGCTAACGAGGCGTCGTATGCTTTTCACGCCAATAGTAAAACCATCAGAAATAAACGGCTTGATTACTTTATCTGACTTTTGATTTTATAACGGATGAATTTAACAGAATCCGCGTCAGTATTGTTTTTCGCAACTGCGACAAAACCATCTTGAGTCGGGAAGATAAAGTCAATGTAACCTGTTTTAATAATCTCACTGCCGACTATATCGAAGTCCTCATCATAAATGCAGACTTCCATATGATTCCCGGAACCTTTTCTCTGCTCAAGTGAATATTTATAAATTCTACTGAACAGGTTGCACTCTTCATGGTAATACAATGGGCCATATAATGCTGCGCGGCGCCTCAAACCACTCAAATTCTCATAACTTGCAGTTTCGGTCTCGAGCGGAGATACCATTACACCGGCATCCTCCGGTGAAATATCCTTCTCCACACGCAGTTTGCCTGTATTGATATCATAAACATATACTGAATGGTCCACCATATATGTCACATACAGCAAGTTATCCTTAACAAGATGAAATGGTGTCATCATATCGAAGTAATACAAACCTTCGGAGTATTTCAACACGCCCTCAAGAGGTGCAATCTTACCATACCAGTCATTTGTATTCATATCATATATCCAGTGTCTCGGGACACTGGGATCTGACTTCTCAATAGAATAACGGGATCCAGGGCACATCACCATGCATAACTTGCCGGAGTTCAGATAATCATAATGAACCCCTCCTCCACATAACTCGCCTTCCGAAATGTCAGGACTCCACCTCCCAAGAATCTTCCCTT
Organism: uncultured Bacteroidales bacterium; assembly: GCA_934700615.1. GTDB lineage: Bacteria > Bacteroidota > Bacteroidia > Bacteroidales > UBA932 > Cryptobacteroides. The sequence goes on along the minus strand of CAKUXR010000007.1, from coordinate 877 downwards.
CCCCATCAGTCAAGACAACCTTGCTTCCTGGAGTTGTAATCAGCAAAATACTGTCTCGCGACAATACCTGATAACTCAAGATTTCACGAGCCCTCAATAAATTCGGATCATAGTCGATAGTTCTGACATGTTCGCCTTTAGCTATATCGTAAACAGTTATCTTCAAAGGATCCAACATACTGTGACAATATAACTCATCCTGATTCTCATCAATGGCTGTGAACGAATTATATTCATTCTCAGGAACTTCACAGACGACAGAATCCAATTTCTCCAAAATGACTTTCCCCAAGTTTGCGTTCCTTTCAGGTGTCAAATACGACTCCAAAGAAGCCTTGTTCCCATTGCATGCAACTGCCATGCAAACCAGGACACTGAAACCGAGCACTTCAAGATTTTTCATGGTGATATATTTACAATTTCTTCGGTATTAGAAAAACGTGTTACTATATTGGCCAGCTTGACTAATTCATCAAACTGTCTTTTTTTGGCAATGTAAAAAAAAACTTCGAAAATCAAAAGTTTTCACTAAAAGAATAGGGCCCGCCGCGGTAGCGGTGGGAAGGATAGCCCCAACGGGGCGTACCGCTCCGACAGCCCCTGCCGGCATAACATGTCCTATATTTTTGTGATTTCAAAAGTGGTTTCTGAAGACACAAAGATTTAAAAATCATCACAGAAATTTAAGAATCATAAAAATCTTCTGGAACCACCTGCCATTTTCGGGGCATTTCGCCACATTTTCGGGTTTTGCGCGAAAATTTTATATAGTATTGCAACCTTGATTGACGCACGGCCGCGGGGTCATCACCTCCGGTTTCAACGTCAACAATTTGATTTAATTAAATAAATACTTAATTTTATGACAGAATTAGTC
>CAKUXR010000006.1 GCA_934700615.1 uncultured Bacteroidales bacterium | reverse complement strand
AAAAAACCACGTCCCTAAATCGCCTTTACAGCGGTCTAGGGACGCGATATCTTAATATTGATGTGTCAAAGATGAGAAGATAATGGTTTTTTTTCATTCGCGAACAAACTGCAGTATTTTTTGGCTAAAGATTTGCACGGCTTTGTCCAATCTTGTTATCACTAGCCATACATATATCAATTATATATTTTTACTTTAGCTATTCGTGTTACAAATTAAGCATACTTCTCTGCCAGCGGTAACTCATCGATGAGCAGGTTCTTGGCTTGTTATCTCTCCCTTGGCATATTCTTCCAGTGCGCCCAGCATGGTGAGCTTGTGCCCCCCATACCACCCCGAACTTCGACTTAATTCGGCATATTGTTTGCAAATTACAATACAACGTATTATATTTGTCAATACATATTAAGATATACGACTATGGCACAGGCAACATTATCAATGAGAGTTGATGATACTCTCAAGAAAAATTTCGATAGCATCTGCGATGATTTCGGTTTCACCAGCACAGCAGCAATCACTGTATTCATGAAGACCGTTGTACGTGAAAGACGCATTCCGTTTGAGATCAAGGCATCAACCAAAGAACAGATCAACAAGGACGCTTGGGTCGCTTTCCTCGAGATGAGAGCAGCAGCTGCCGAGGCAGGAATCCAGGACATGTCACTTGAAGAGATAAACGCCGAGATTCAGGAGGTGCGCAATGGAAGATAAATTCTACGCCGTTATTGACACGAACGTCATTGTATCGGCGGTCATTTCAAAGAGTCTGGAGTCCAATCCGGCAAAGATCATCCGCGCCATCGTACAGGACCGCATTGTTCCCCTGTTCAACGATGAAATTCTGGACGAATACCGCGAAGTATTGTCAAGACCCAAGTTCCACCTTACGCAAGCGCAGATTGAGACAGTACTCAAGGCAGTCGTCACTGATGGCCTTAACCTCGACAGGACATCAGCTGAAGGCGTCGATTTCCCAGATCCTAAAGACATCGTATTCTACGAAGTGGCTCTTTCCCAAAAAGACTCCTACCTCGTGACAGGAAATATCAAGCACTTCCCCGTCAAGCCATTCGTCGTAACTCCGACAGAAATGGTCAAGATGATGGAGTTATAATGTACCCCTTTCTTTGGACAGTTGTAAGTTCCTCTTAAGTCAATTCCTTGTGTAATGCAGAGCTTTCCGAATAGGTGGTACTCTGCGTCTTGGATGTTGATACCAGGTTTGTGATTATTTCTAATTTTGCTATAACTTTCTCCCCTATGCAGCCATCGCATAGACATGCGCCGGGATTTGTGCCCAATTCCTTGGTCGGTGCTGATGATTTCCGGTGCACCATGTTCCTTAATCGCTCGCTACAGAACCTCAATGGCATGGAAACATCAAGTGTATGGTTGCCGGCGACGGTGGTTGCCCGTCCGCTCAGGTGCTTAGCAATTAGTTCCCTGTGCATCCGTCGCCGACCAGCCACGAAACGGGGAAACTATACCAAATGACATATCCAGCCAGGGACGTGAGGGTGCGTCCAAGCACAGGGTTCCCCCCCCCTGACCCCATATCAGTTGAAGCCACCTATTCCAACTAATTTCTTTGGCCCTTTAAAACGCATTGTATTTCAGCACATTAGGCAGACGCATCACGACGATTGCCAACATTTTCTGGCCCTATTTCTGGCCCTTTGAACGCTCATTAATCGCATTCAAGCCAATTTCGATAGCTTGGCTAAGTATAGACACCCTGCTTTCATACTGCTCACTGAGAGAATATGAACGCATCTTGCCATCACCATCTTGCTTGAGCATTTGTTCCCCTACAAGTTTTTCTATATACCCTCTGACCTGTTTCCTCGAAAGATGGCCAGAGAAGAGTTCCACGAAATCCCGCGTCCGCAGGTATGAAAATGCGTGTCTAATACAAAGTCGAAAAAACCAAAGCCCCCAAACCTCCAATTCAGAGATCTGGGAGCTTGAATCATCCTTGTTTCAACAAAAACTAAGTGTCAAAGACAGGAAGTCACGGAATAATACCATCTTGAGCAATCGCGGAGATTGGCTACAATTACGACTCCGAGAGGCGGAATGAGCACCAGAGCAGATAGAGCATACAGATACCGATTATTATAATGGAACCCACCTGGCTGCCCATCATATCTGTCATTGAGCCCATAAGAGGCGGAATGACAGCGCCGCCGGAGACACCGGTAATCATCAGACCGGAGATCTCATTGGCCTTGTCAGGTCTTGCCTGCATTGCAGCTGCATAAACAATAGAAAACACACTTGCACAGAACAAGCCTATTGCTCCTATCAATATCATCATCGGAACTGCCCTGTCCGCAAAGAAAAGCAGGCCTAAAGTCAATGCCGCAACGACAATGTTCCATCTGAAATACTTAACGGCATTGACCTTAGCCAATGCGAAGGCCCCGATGAACGCACCGGCAGTCTTGCAGAAGAAATATACGCTTGCAGCAAGACCGGCATTCCCTACAGCCCATCCTGCCCTTTCCATAAGCAGTTTCGGAGACAGAGTGTTCACTCCGACATCCATGCCGACCACAAAAAAGATTCCGAGGAAAAGGAAGAGTATTGTCTTGTCCTTAAGCAATCCGAACACGGAGCCTACAGAAGCAGCATTATTTCCAGACTTTTGTTCTTCAATGTGTGTTGCCATCAGCCATATAGCGGAAATCAGCGTCACCAAGGCGAAGATAGGGAAAAGATATTTCCAGTTGCCCAATGTTCCGGCAGCAAAAGCAGCTATAAATGGACCACAAATGGAAGACACTGCCTTCACTACCTGACCGGCAGTAAGTGAACTAGTAAGTGCATCACCTTTAACGACATTAGTAAGCAGCGGATTCAGAGACACTTGGAGCATCGTATTGCCGATTCCGAGAAAAGCGAACGCCAAAAGACACGTCGCCAGATTATAACTTATAAACGGAAGCAGCATTCCAATTATGGTAATAATATTGCTCAACTGCACCATTTTCTTGCGACCGAGACGATTCATCAGCATTGCCGCAGGCACAGAAAGCAGAAGAAACCATATGAACACCATTGACGGGATAAAACCGGCAACAGTCTCACTCAAGCCGAAGTCGATTTTCGCGTAACTGTTGGCTATTCCCACGACGTCGCAGAATCCCATAACAAAGAACCCAAACAACACTGGGAATATTTTGTAAACACTATTTTTCATTAGCAATCGAGTCATTAGTACATTCTATGGAGTATGTGAACGAGTCCGCCCTATAATACCCGATATTATACTCCACAGGGACATCATTGACATCCAAAACATATCTTTTCCGCACAAGAATCGGCGAGCCTTCCGTCACATCGAGTTTTTCGGCAATCAATTTTTCGGCCCCACGTGCAGAAATCTGCTCTTTGGAAGTTTTTACTCTGATTCCGTATTTGCTTTCGAGAATCTCATAAAGAGGCCGACTCATATCTTCAGACATAGTCATCGGTATAGAAGGATTGAAATATGAGACAAAAAACACGAAAGGCAGTTCAGGCTTGCCCCTGAGGCGCTCAAGACAAAGCAGTCTTTCACCCTCTTGGCAACCAAAGAAATCCAAGACTTCCTGAGGTGGAACCCGCCAACTCAGATGGAGTTCGAAATTCTGAACTTTCATACCCTGGGCAGCCATTTCCTGTGAAAAACTCATCCAATTCCTCGCATTGCTCATCACGTCCTGTGGGGCGACACAAGTTCCATAACCAGGCTTACGCACTAGCAGGCCTTCAAACACCAACTTGTTTATGGCCTGGCGCAATGTGTTTCGGGAAATGTTCAGACTTTTGGACAGTTCCACTTCATTGGGAAGGAGTTTTCCACTCTTGTATTCTTCCTGCTGAATCATTGCCCTAAGCAAATCTTCAGCCTGTTTATGCAAAGGAATGTTTGACGAATGGTCGAGTTTCATATCTGGCATCGTTTAATGTTCATACAAATATAACTATTATTTGACCATTCTTGCTACATTTTCCATCAAAGACGCACCGCTTGCCTGTGCACCCATGGACACGCGAGTTCCCTGTGGCACAGTCTCTCCCCACCAGTAATTGCAGAACATGGAAGGATAATATGTTCTGTCAATATGTTTATATAGGGCTTCGGCATTCTTCAGCAGTTTCTCCTTGATCCGACCGGCACTGTTCACGTCAGCATCCGCATCAAGAACATAATTCACTGCATAAGGAATGAATACTGCCTTGAAAATGCTCTGGTCCATATTCTCGCCCTCACTTCTGAGAAGTCCGCCGTTGGTGGTACGATTGCTTTCCAGTCCATACAGAAGAACCTGAGCAGCCTTGTCCATATAGGATTGCTCTCCGGTAATGTGGAAAAGCACCCGTGCGGCCTCGGCAAATGTTCCCTGAGTATAAGAAAGAGGAGGTTCTTCGACACGCTCAGCATCAGGCATGTTCTTTATATTGAAGGAATAGAGGGCCTTGGCATCGTCGAGATATGACTGCTTCTTGAACTTGCTGTACAGAAGTGCTGCAACAAGACATGACGGGACATTGGTGCAGGCATTGAAATTGGTCTTGTCTTCATTACGGCTTGTCCACGGCAGGCATGAGCCTTTGGAACTTGTTGTCATTCGGGTCTTTATATAGTGATCATAGACTTCCCTGGCCGTAGAAGCATACAGGCTCTCTCCTGTAAACTCGCTCATCCTCAGCAATGTAAGACATATCCAGGCCATATCGTCAGTCCAGTCGTTGTAGAATCCGCCATATTCTCCTTCACTGTCATGTGTGTTGTTGTAATTGTTGGCATCATTGTCATACCACTTCCTGAAATATGCCTTGTAGGTCCCGGCAAGTTCCGGATTTGAATCCTTGATTCTTTGCCAAGAATATAGAAGCACATCCATCGCGTGCGCCTGCTGCCAATAAATATTGCCGCTATCATGGTCGATGTCCCGAACAGAAGACCAGAACGTTCCGGTTTCCTTGTCAAGATAATTTTCTACAAGGGCAAATGTGCAGGAATCCGCAAATTCCGCCCAACGGTTTTCAGATGGGGTAACCTGTTCCTGATTATTGTTATTTCCGTTGCCCGGAACATTGGAGCCGTTCCATTGCTCATAATCCCCATTCCCGCATGCAAGCAGCGGGAACAGGAATGAAACCAAAATTGTCAAATCAAACATTTTCATAAATATTACTCTGATACTGGAGGTTCTGAATTATTCCATACATCTGAAGGCTCCGTGCCCATCTGGAGAACAAGTTCACCGCCATTGAAGACCTCATCACGGTAGAGCCAGCACCTGTCGAGAGGCTTGCCGTTGAACGTGGCATTCTGCACATACATGGCATCAGCCGAGTTTCCCTTCGTGAGTATTCTGAATGTACCGCCTTTTGCATTGAACCTGCTCAGATGGACTGTAATTTCATCAAATTCCGGACTGCCGAGCTGGTATGTAGGCTCGCTGCAGGCACCGCCCTGAACATCGAACAGGCCCATTGCAGCCAAGACATACCACGAGCCGAGTTGTCCCTGATCCTCATCCTGGCCATAGCCATAACCATGTTCTCCGTCCGTGCCATAGAACTCGTCACAGATAAGCCTTGTCCATTTCTGTGTAAGATATGGCTTGCCAGAGAAATTGAAGAGCCAAGGAATGTGAAGGCTCGGCTGGTTGCCGTGATTGTATGGACTGCTGAGACCGGAGAAGGCAAAGGCTACCTTACCGCCGCCGAAGATGGTCTTGCGGGCCTGAGTGAATATCGTATCAAGTCTTTCATTGAACTCCTCCTTACCCATTCTCGCAATGAGAGAATCAGGATTCTGAGGCACGAAGAAGGTGTATTGCATCGCATTGCCTTCCTGGAAACCTCTCCAAGACTCATACGGGTCGAAATTGTCAATCCATTCTCCACCTGCGACTCTCGGCCTGACAAGTTTGAGGTCATCGTCGAAAAGCTTTGCCCATCCGTTGGAGAGCTCCATCAACTGACGGTAGTCTTCCTCATGACCGAGCTGCTTGGCAAGCTGTGCAGTAGCATAAGCACTGAAACTATACTCGAGAGTATGTGATACTGAGAATGTTGCTCCCTTTTCATAAGCCACAAATCCAGGGTCATCCACATACGGAACATATCCGTCCTCAACAAATCTGCGCACATCCATCTTGCCGGCACCCTCGATGCGGTCACGCCACTCGAGATTGTCCTTTCTCGCAGCCGCATACATTGTCTCTACGTCGAAATCGCGGATTCCGCTGTTGTATGCTCCAGCAAGAGCAATGCTGACCATATTTGTCCCTACCCCTGAAACGTATTTGCTGCAGGCGATGCCGTCACCGAGCCAACCTGCATCCTTGTAGACCAGCAACTGGCTTGCGCACCAGTCATTGTAATATTCAGGATAGGCCAATGCCCAAAGAGGCGTAAGATTCCAGTAACCTCCCCAGATAGCATCAGTATTGTAATGATTATGAACCGGTTTGCCGTCTTTTCCGAGTTCGATCTGGCCTACTGTTCCGTCATTCTTAGGATATGCGCCATTCACGTCACTTGCAAGTCCTCGGCCCAGAAGACAGTGGTACAGTCCGGTATAGAACTTTATTCTGCTATCTTCGCTTCCGCCTTTCACTTCGATTCTGGAAAGATGCTCTGACCAGTCTGCAGCCGCTGCCGTTCTCGCATTGTCGAACGAAAGGCCTTTAGCCTCAGACATATAGTTAGCCTTGGCATTCTCCACAGAAGTATATGAAAGACCGAGTTTCACATCAATCTGCTCATTCTCTGATGTTTTATAGTTAAGCACGAGAACAGCTCCCGGGCCCTGAATGGAATTTCCGTCTTTCAACTCCGAGCCATAATACTGAAACCCTGACACGGACTCAGGCGCTTTGCTGAGGGTAGCATAAAAATACATGCATACCGTAGCACCAGCCTGATATTTCTTCACGTATTCAGGTTCTGTGACAATGTAGCCTGATACTACATTACCATCACACACAGCATAAGAATCGCGCACATTTCCGCTCTCGCCCTCACGGTTTCCCACATTGAAAATAATATGGGAACTTTCAGAAGCAGGGAAAGTATATCTCTGGAAGCCGACACGCTTGGTGGCAGTTAGTTCAGCACGGATACCATAATCCTTCAGCAGAACCGAATAATAACCGGGATGAGCCTCTTCATCTGACTTTTCAAATGTGGAACGCCATCCGTCCTGCGGGTTTTCCAGCTTTGCCGGAGTAGTCTTTACATCACCATTGACAGGCATCAGAGACAGTCCGCCTACCTGAAATTCGTGGAAGCATGGGAATCCGTCTATAGAAGTGTGCGTATCTTCATAACCGACAGCCTCCCATCCCTGTATGTTACCATAAGTACCATTGGTAGATGCGCCCAGTTTCGCCATTCCGAAAGGAACGGATGCAGGGGTATATACAAACCAGCGGCTATGGACTGTACCGATGTTCGGATTCACATAACCGAGAATCTCTTCATTGACTCCGGACGAGCAGGATGCAAGAGCGGCCGCTCCGAGAATCAGTGTAAAAATCTTTTTCATATCGTGTTATTTTATGTCAATTTCACCTTTTATGATGGCCGCCCTTACCAGGAATTCAGTAATGCAGGAAGAGTCCAACAGCCATTTTGGTTTTTTCGTTTCATCTTTTCGCCCGGTCCAGTCATTGCATACAAGCCCGGCAGCGTCACGGGCATTGTCCCAGGCATAGTCGAGAGCCTTCAGGACAATGTCCACATATTTCGTGTCGCGGGTAATTTCCCACACGGCCTGATAGCCACGGAAAAGCACCACATCGAACCACGGGATATTGTCAGTGTATGGAATTCCATTGTCAGTATAGTGGAAGAAATACTTGGAAGAGTCCTCACACAGTTTGAGAGCCTCATCAAGATAGGACTGCTCGCCTGTCACCTTGTAAAGATAAGCGGCAGCCTGAATGGATGTACCCGTATTATAGGTGTAAGGGTCGAACTGAGCGCGTCCTTCCCCGTCTGTCAGCCACGCATTCATAATAATTCCCGTATTCGGGTCAAGCAGCGTCCTGCGGATCCATCTGTAGAAGCGTTTGCCTATTTCCAGATAGTACTCATCTCCTGTAGCTTCGTGCAGCTTGAGGGAAAGAACCATGGCTTTACCGTTGGAACAGGCCGGTTTCTGGTCTCTCTTGCCTTCCACCCAAGGGACTCCGCCCCCGAACCTGTCATCCCATCCGCTCAAGATAAAGGTAAAGATCTGCTTTGCCTTCTCCAGATGAGCAGGATTCTTCGTGACAGCGTATGTGTCAATGTAATCTATACCGACAAGTCCATTGTCATCATAATATCTGTCCACCCTGTCGAATCTGGCAGGATAGGCCTGATATGCGAAGGGCACACGAGTGGTGTCATAGTATTCCTCCATTGCCACCACCATAGAGTCGAGATATGGACGGTAAGTCCGCGGATCCGCCTTGGCCATCAGCACGGTAGAAGAAAACACACCGCTCATCGGCCAGAGAAAACTCGACTCCTGGGCCTGATGTGTACCGTCGTCGAAGTAGTTCAAATCCGGTTTGAAGGTATTCGGATAATATTCCGAGAAAAGTCCGTATTCCGGAACACGATAATGCTCCCAGACATTTTGGAACGATTCCCGGGCCTTGGACATATAACTGTCCGGAGCCTCATTTTGTCCGCACGCAGCCAAAGCAAGTACTGAAAGCAGTATTATTGTCTTTTTCATTATTCTCCTGTATATAAAGCGATTATGGCAAATGATTCGAGAGCTGCAGCCTGCATCAGCAGAGATTTGTCCCTTTCAGGATTCGGATTGCGTCCGCTCCAGTCTTCGTAGAAAAGCCCGTTCTGGCCTCTCGCATGCTTCCAGGCATAATCCGCATAAGAGACAAATGTCTTGATATAGGATTTGCAGGGAGCATGCTCCGGTTCCAGTTCAATGTAGCTTTTTATCAATTGGACAGTAAACCAAGGGTCATGAGTCGGATAACAGAACAAGTCATTGTTGTTCCTCACAAAATTCTTATACGCACCATCCGCAGTATCTTTAGCCTGCTGAAGATATTTCGCTTCTCCTGTAATCTTATAAAGCCTCAAGCCGGAAGCAATCATTGCACCGCTGTTGTATGTCCACTTGGTCTTGTTGATGACACCGTCTGCACCCTTGCTGTTCCAGTAAACATTGTCCATAGGATCACGGAGATTCTCATAGAGCCAGCCATAGAATTCCTTGGCCATGTCCAAAACCTGTTTCTTTTCAGACTGCGGGCAGAATTCATAATAACTGAGCAGAAACCAAGTCGCAAATCCGTTGGCGCAGGCCGGTTTGTTTGAGCTATCATTTCCAGGAATATTTCTGTAACTCTCATTCCACCAGAGAGCACCTCCGAAAGTATCATCACGACCTGAATAGAGGAATTTCACGATCTGGGCGCACCTGTCCAGATATTTGGTGTCTTTTGTCTGCCTGTAGGCTTCCACAAGCTCGATTCCGACGATGGAATTGTCATCATAGAACCGGTCGCCTCCGCCATTGGTCCCGTCTGTGGAAGAACAGTAGCCCCCTACTGCCACAGCACCATAAGTGCGGTAGTATTTCTGGAAATTCTCCACAGCATTGACATATCCTACATCCTCGCCGAGCCTGTTGAGAGCAGCGAGGCCGGATACCATTCCGTCGTACGGCCACAGAAAAGAAGCAAGACCGTCACCGGAACCGGCAGGATAATTCTCCTTGAACAGCCCGGAAGCAGCACCTGTCCCGATTCTATAATTCCGGACAATGCTGAGATAAGTCTCCTTTGCCCGTGATTTCCAATCAATTACCGTTTCCGGCTTAGGTTTAGAACCACCATTGCCATTACCATTCCATTTCTCCACATCTTTGCTGCAGGAAATAGCGGAAATACATACCGCTGCTGCAGAAATCATTGTCAATAATCTGTGCTTTGCCATCTTATGAAATACTATAACTCCGCCCCGATTTTTTCATAGACTCAGGGCGGAGTGTAAAGTTAATGTTATTTCTTGGTAACAGTCTGAGTCATGACGCCATTGTCATTGGTGTTGATGACAATCTCCACGTCGCTGTTGTCGATATTGGCCGCAAACTTCCAGAGATTGCTCCATTGGCCGCCCACTTCAAACTCACCGATCTGCCAGAACTTCGCGTCCACGGATGTCGGGTCATTCGGGATTATGTTCTCATCCACGTCAGCAAGTCTTCCCCAACATTTTTCACCGCCACCGACAGTGACGATGAAGCGATAACGCTCCTCAGTCCATGTCAGCCAGGTAGCAAGACCATACTTAGGGTCACCAGGCGCGATGAATTCCACATGGCCCTGAGCCTTGAAGGTTCCGCTTCCCGCGTAACTGAAAGTAAGGAATTCCACGTTGTTGCAGCCGAATATTGCCACGAGTTTGGTTACAGGCTCGATTTTCACTGTGCAGTTCTGGAAATCGACCGTGATCTTCTCGGCCAAAGCAGCAGCATCAGCAGTTACTGAAGTGTTGCCGTCTCCCTGAAGAAGGCCGTTTCCGTCACCGGCGAAGTAATTCTTGCTACCTGAAGTGAAATGTATCTCACCGTCAGAAAGTTTGGTAAAGACTTCGAACACGCCGTCGCTCACCTTTCTGAACGCCATCTCCTTCTCTGCTCCTGTTCCCTTGAGAGTCAGATCTGCAGGGGCCATTGTAGGAGGCACAGGATCCACAGACGCCTTGACGAAAGAATGAGTCATATCGGCAGTATTAATTGTAGCGGTAGCATTGCTTTCATCCAGAGCGCTTGCCATTTTCCAGCAATGATTCCACTGGTCAGACGCAAGTGTCCAGTCGAACTCTCCGAGATTGTAGTAGTCAGGCTCTATAGATGACGCATCGTCAGGACGGTTTTCGCCGCTTACACTGTCGAGTCTACCCCAGCATTTGTCGGCTCCGTCAACAGTAAGAAGGAAGTAATATCTTTCCTCTGCCCACGTGCACCAAGAAGGAGTACCATCCCGACCAGGGCCCAAGAATACGATTTTACCTTCTCCTGCATATTTGCCAAGTCCCTGATAAGAGAGCTTGAACATTTCAGAAGGAGCAACTGCTGCCCATACAAGTTTGATATCAGAACTTACGCTCTCATACTTCACTTTATTCGTAGAGAAATCCACAGTGATTCTCGTGATACAGCCTTCCTCAGACGGATTGACAGTAGTCTTAGGAGAGCCGATGAAGAGGTCATTCTCGTCCTTTGCGAAATACTTCGTTCCGTTGCCATCAACAAAACTGATATTACCGGCACCGAGTTTATTGTATATTACGAACTTGTCACCGTCTTTGGTCATAGCCTGATTCTGTGCCTCAGCAGCAGTTCCATTGAGGAAAAGCGCTTCCGGTGCAGCAGTCGGCTGTTCATAAGAGATTGCTCCACCCGTGTATGAGTGAGTCATGTGATTGTCCTTGTTGGTGTCGATGGTAAATGTCACGTGACACATATCGTAGGCGTGATCCATCTTCCAAAGATTACTCCACTGATCCCACGGATTCTCCACCACATACCAGTATTCATCGGTTCCATCAGGAGTCCAGGCTCCGCCGCCGAATGTAGAACCCCAGCATACTTCTTCATCATTAACCTTGGCGATGAAGTAATAACGCTCCTCTACCCACGAGCACCAGTCCGGTGTTCCGTCTCTTCCAGGTCCAAGGAAAACCGCATCACCGTCACCGATGAATTTACCGTTGCCTGCATATTCGAGCACAGCGATATCAGCGTAGTTGGCGCCCCAGATTGCTCTTACATTCTTATCGACAGTCTCGATGGTCATGGCGAGCGTGTTAAAATTGACAGTGATCCGGGCAAGAGATGTTGACGGAGCGGCAGCTACATTGTAAGTACCTTCTCCCTCTTTAAGTTTGCCGGTTTCTTCTGCGAAGAACTTGAATCCACCATCTTTCTCTGAAGTGAAACAGAGCGAGCCTGCTCCAAGTTCAGTGTAGATGATATACAGACCTTCTTCCTCATTTCTGAATTCCTGGCCAGCTTCGAGGGCAGCAGAACCACTTACATACAGGTGTTCAGGCATATTGTCGATACCTTCGCCTCTTATGACTGTCAAGTCAGCATGGCCGTCGAACATCTTGGTAACTCCGCCTTTGGAAGCAGTCACCGTCCAGATGAAACTTCCCTGCTGCTCAGGCTTTACACCAGCCTTACGGGCAAGAGTATTGAGTTGGGCATGGGTCATTGTGAGAGTGCTTTTTGCACCGAGGTCGCTCGGCATAGTAGCAATCGGCTCCGAGAAATCTCCTCCTTCCTTATCGAAGAGGACATTATACAGAAGCACGCCGCCATCAGCTGCACCGCCGCCGTTCCAGCTGAGTTCCACTTTTTTGGAAGAGGTCACATCAAGACTTACAGCAGATGGACTGACCAGCTCGGTCGGCATGGTGAAGTCTGTGTTGTACTCATATTTCTGACAGCCCGGCAGAACAGCTAAAGCCAGTGCTGACAATGTTATCAATAACTTTTTCATTTTCTGCTCCAATTAGGGTTTTGGTCGAGATTCTTGTTCAGGTCAATGTCCTTCTGTGGAATTGGCCAATAGTAGTTCTTGTCAGGATTGAACGATCTCTTCTCCAGGATCACATATCCATCATCTGTTCCGACAGCGGCTCCGGTGTAGAATCCGTGCACATTGCCGTTCAGAACCTTCTCCGCAATTCTCCATCGGATGATGTCCTTGAGTCTCGCGCCTTCAAATGCAAGCTCACAGCGACGTTCGTTGCGGATAATGGCCTTGTTGTCTGCAGAAGCATTGAAGTCAAGAGCTGCCGCATCAGTGAAGCCTGCTCTCTTACGGATTTCCTTCACGGTATTGTTCCAGACATCAGCATTGAGAATACCTAGCTCAGCATGAGCCTCGGCATTCATCAGAAGCACATCAGCATAACGGATAACGATAGTATTCAGACCCGAAAGCAATGTCAGACGATAAGTCGGATCCCACCATTTCTTGAGATAATACCCGGTAGGTGTGACGTCAGATGTGGTACCGTAAGCATCATTGCCCGTATTGCAGTCAATCACGGCATCAGAACCGTCAGGAAGCTTGTATGAATTGCCGGTATAGATAATTGTGGCGGCAAGACGCGGATCACGGTCAGAGTAAGGATTTGAGGTGTCATAGCCCGAGCCTGACTCCTTGATACCCTTGCCGTTGAGCATGATGTAGCTGTCCACAAGTTCCTGAGTAGGGGCAATGCTGCAGTAGCCACCAAGTGAAGGCGGCACGAAACCGGCCTCTCTCATACTCCACTCGCGGAGAACAGGAGTATATTGGACATCCAGGATAACTTCTGAATTTCCCTCATTGGCAATATCGAAAAGCCCCGAATAACTTGGGAACAGGCTGTATGTGCCGGATTTCATTATCTCATCTGTAAGGTTCTTCACTTCAGCAAACTCGCCGTCGAAAAGATAGACCTTTGCCAATATAGCCTTTGCGGCACCGGCAGTAATCCTGCCTTTGTCGCCTGCGCCGTATGACTCGGGAAGATCAGGAATCGCAGCCTTGAGATTGTCAATGACATTCTGCTTCACTACAGACCTGTCCGTACGGCCGATTGTCGTACTTTCATTGACAGTCAGCACTTTATCGGTATAAGGCACATTGCCGAACTTGGTATAGAGTTCATAGTAGAACAGCGCCTTGAGGGTCTTGCACTGCGCGATATAGCTTGACTTGTTCTCAGCGCTCAGGCCGGGAACCTTGTCAATGTTGTTGAGAAGTTCATTGCACAGCCTGATGCTCGCATAATAGTGGTCCCAAATGCTCTTGACATAACTGTCGTCAGTGCTGAGGGATCCGTTTCCAAGTGCCTGGGTCGTAGTGAGTGATTTTACGTATGCATTGTCAGTAGCACCTTCCGACTCCACAATTTCAAACAGGCTGTACATAGAAGCATAACAGCTGTTCAGGACATTGATTGCAGCACTTTCATCCTTGCTCCAATATGTAAGGTCCGTAGTCCTGTCATACGGTTCCGTGTCAAGACTGACGCAGGAGGACAATGTAATGGCCGAGCCGGCAATTACTGCAAGTTTGTAAAATATATTCTTCATATCTCGTGACTTCGATTAAAATTTAACATTGAGGCCGACAGAGTAAACTCTTGCTACCGGATATGCACGACCTGAACCGTCAGCATTGTATTCCGGATCCCATCCGCCCTTCATCTTTGTAAACACGAAAGGATTTTCGCAAGTCAGATAGACCTGAAGTCCCTTGAAATGGATTTTCTTCAAAAGCTGTTCAGGGAACGAGTAGCCCACCTGCAAGTTCTTGACTCTGAGGTATGCAGCATTCTGAATCCAGAAGTCTGACTTCATGGCGTTGTTCTTGGATTCGCTGCCCATCGTAAGTCTCGGATAAGAAGCATTGCGGTTGGATGGTGTCCAGCGGTAAACATGAAAGTCGAGCACAGGGCCTTCGTTATTGTTGTGGAACGCCTCTACAGATTCACCTCTCATCCATCTGCTTCTCTTGCCTACGCCCTGAAGGAACATGGAGAACCAGAAGCCCTTGACTTCAAGATTGTAGTTGAAACCGAAGGTGTATCTCGGGAAGTCATTGCCTACAATGAAACGGTCATTGTCATCGATGACACCGTCATTGTTCTTGTCGATATACTTGATATCACCGGCTTTCGGTTCGCACTCTGCCGGATGAGGGCTTGATGCAGCCTCCTCATCGCTCTGGAAGAAGCCGTTGCTTCTGAGGGTATAGTAAGACCAGAGAGGATAACCTTCCTTGATTATGGTAGTCACGTCGGAGCCATAATGAAGCTCATTGCCCTTGGTACTGAGGACCTTGTTCCAGCTGTCGGATACGTTTCCACTGACATTGTGGTTCACGATACCGGTCTTGAAATGATAGTTGACTGCCAACTCCCAACCCTGTGTCCTTACTTCCGCGGCATTCGAAATAGGCGCGCCGTTACCGAATATGCCTGGAACAGAAAGATTTACAAGGATATCACGTGTGGTATTGTTGAAATAGTCAAATGACAGGGTGAGATTGTCCTTGAGGAAACCGAGGTCGAGACCAATGTCGGTCATACGGGTAGTTTCCCATTTGATTCCAGGATTGGCAGATGCAAAACCTGCTGTAGGTGCTGAAGTATTGTCGAATACCATACCGCTCGGATTCACGGTCACTGACTGTTGGTATTGGTAAGCACCGATCCTGTTGTTTCCGACAAGACCCCAAGAACCCCTGAGTTTCATTGTGGAGACATAATGGCGGACATTTTCCCAGAAATCTTCCTGCGAAAGTCTCCAACCTGCTGAGAATGAAGGGAAAAGACCGGAACGGTTGCCTTTTGCGAAATATGATGAGTAGTCATTTCTGAGATTGACCTCGAGAAGATATTTTTCATCATAATTGTAGTTGATTCTTGCGAATGCTGAATATAGAGACCAGTCAGATGCATTGCTGGCATTTTTTATAGGTGTCTTCTCGGAACCTGTAACCTCACCTACCGTCACATCGTAGTCGTGGTTATCTGTAATTCGCTGAGTAGAGAACCAGTTGGATTGTTCTCCTTCATATCCATAACCTACGAGAGCTCCGAGATTATGTTTTTCAGCGATCGTGGTGTTGTATGAAAGCATCGCTGTCGCAGTGTATTTGGTGCTGCGGTTGAATGACTCGCTGATATGGTTCTCAGTATCGCCGGAAAGAGGATTGTCAGAGGCCTTTCGGTTCTCGTGGGTGTTGTTGTTCAGATATCTCGCACCACCCTGCAGAGAGAGTTTGAGACCTTTTACGATTGTCCAGTCAGCCGAAAGCGTTCCGCTCATATCGTCGTTCACGCTTCTGCGGTATCCGCCGGTTTCGAGTCTTTCGAGCGAGTTGCTGTTGGAACCTGAAGGATAATTGTATGTGCCGTCTTCATTCTTGATATTGTAGATGGAAGGCATACGGTTGCACTGCTCGATAATCCACTCTGTCCAGTACGCGTGATCTTTGATATTATTACGGGTAAACTGTGATGTAAGGGCTACGGTAAGATTATCCAGGACCTTGTGGCTGACATTGAGTCGTCCATTGTACCTGTCGTAACCGTAATTTGGACCCTTGAAGAGTGAATTCTGTTTCAGATAGCCGACTGAGGCCATGTAAGAAAGCTTCTGATTGCCGCCTGTCACTGAAATATTGTGGGTCTGCTGTGAAGCATAATCCTTGTATATCTCATTGATCCACTTGCAGTTGGTTCCTCCGTTCCTATAATTTGCGATTTCCTCTGCCGTGAACTTGGTCGGGCGGCCGGAGTTTACTGCCGCCTCGTTGTAAAGTTCGCAATACAGCCAGGAATCCACTACAGTAGGGAGTTTGGTAGCCTGCTGAAGACCGTAAGTCATATTGTAGTTCACTTCGGATTTTCCTTCATTGCCCTTGCTGGTAGTCACCAGAATGACGCCGTTGGATGCACGTGAACCGTAGATCGCTGTAGAGGAAGCGTCTTTCAGGACTGAAATCTGCTCAATGTCTGACGGGTTGAGGTTCGCCAGAGAGCCTTCGATTCCATCAATGATCACGAGCGGATCATTGTTGTTCATGGTGTTGTAACCACGGATATTGAGTGTAGGGGAACCGCCCGGAGTCGAAGAGCCCTGCTGGATTACAAGTCCAGGAGTCGTACCCTGAAGGCCTTCCAGGACGTTTGCAACAGGCTTGCCCTTGAGGTCTTCTGCAGAAACGCTTGAAACCGCGCCAGTCAAGTTCACTTTTTTCTGCACGCCGTAACCGACCACGACAGCATCAGCAAGACTTAGCGACTCTTCAGCCAGTTTTATGTCAATGACTGTTCTGCCATCAACATTGACCTCCTCAGAAGAATAGCCGATTGCCGAAATGAGGAGAGTCGCATCAGGCCTGACCTGAATGCCGTAAGAACCGTCAATGTCGGTCACTGTTCCGGTTGATGTACCTTTCACCATTACGGATGCGCCAATAACGCTTTCTCCGCCACAGGTCACCTTACCTGTAACCTTGACAGTTCCGTTCTGAGCAAACGCCGTCTGGGCTGTGCCCGCGGCGATGAAAACGACCAAGGCCGCAAGTGCCTTTCCCGCTATGGAGAACACCGACCTTGTCAGTTCATGGATTTTAGATGGATTCATATCGTTATAACTTGGTTATTAAGATTTATTCAAATTATTCAGCGCAAATGCGTAAGCACCCAACGCAATCGCCGTACTCATGCCGATGGAACTGACCGCAATGCCGGTCTTGCGGCTGTTCCTGTAGCGCACGCTCCGTTCTGTGCCTGGCACTTGAACAAGTGTAGAGTCATCTCTCAGGAACTCTGCAAGTTCTTCAGTGTCATTCAGATCATAAACTTCACTCTGAAGGCATGGGAAATGGTCGCCTCCGAAAGTGGAGAGCATGGACTTCATCTGCTCTTTCATAGCAGGGACAATGTATTTGGCAGCACCTGAAAGGCCTCCGCCTATAACTACAAGACCATCAATAATGTCCAAAGCGTGGACTATTGCATCCGCCGCCGCTTTTCCAAGCTGTGAAAAAGCCTGTCTTGCTGCATTGACATTACCCTCAGAGATTCCTTCTGCTATATCGAAGATATCTTTCGGGGTCAGATTCTCTCTGGCATCTTCTTTCGCATATTCTCGGTAAACACGCCTGACAGCGCGGATGCTGACACTTTCTTCTGCTATCAATTCCGGATACAGACTATTTCTCATCAGCCACACATCTCCACCGCACCCGTTGTCTCCGGAAAGGAGTTTGCCGTCTATCACGACTCCGCCACCAAAGCCGGTGCCGAGCGTTATACCGAGCAAATTTTTATACCGCATCGCGCTTCCTGCCTCTTCGAGCATTCTATTCACTTTTGGGAGTGTGCCCACGAGCGCCTCGCCATAAGCGAAAAGGTTACCGTCATTATTGATGAATACAGGTATTCCGAACTTTTCAGAAAGGAACGGGCCCATTGCTACGCCGCCTCTGAAACATGGGAAGTTCGGCAAATCACCGATTATGCCTGCCTTGTAGTCTGCAGGTCCGGGAAAAGCGAAACTGATTGCCGCCGGTTTCTCCGGAAGCAGCTCTTTTTCAATGGCCTCAAATCCGGACACCAACGTATCCAGACAACGGGCAATATCATCATTGACAGCATCCAACCTGACGGGGGCTACGATTTCACGGCATCCTCGGATGGCCGAAAAGACGAAGTTCGTTCCCCCGGCATCCAGTGTCATTACTATTCTGTGGTCATTCTCGTACATAGCATAATTCTTTATGCGTGAAACCTTATATAGGCGCGTATTACCATACACTTCTTGCCTTCGGAAAGACCATACGGCCTGATTCTATATTCCTTAATGCTGCCTGGAATGATGAATGTCTCTGCATAATGCACTACGAACGGGCTGAAACTTCCATCCACGCTCTCGACCACTGACTCATCACCTTCAACGAGATTGAGAACCTGCACGCCGCCGTCCGTCTGGAATGTTACAGGAACCGTAAATTCAGTCCTTCTCGTCTCGATAAACTCATTAGGATGCAGTCCAGTACGTATTTCATTCCATCCCTCACCTTCAGCAACCGGCTCGAAATGATTTGCAAGATGTTCATGGACATAGTCCGTATCGCGTTCCCATGCGATGACATGACGACCTCTCTCCACATTGATCGGTCTTGGCTTGCCGTCCAGTCCGAGCCGCTGCCAATCCCACAATTTAAATGTAAAGAGATTAGGCGTAGCGCTAATTTCAAGCACCATGCTGCCCGCGCCGGAACAATGTATCGTACCGCCGGGAATCAGATAATGGTCATGTTTCTTGGCCGGAATCTTGTTCACATATTTCTCGGCGTCGAAAACAATCTCGCCCCTCTGAGCCGCCCTCAAATCTTCTATCATCTGATTCTTGTCCACTCCGTTTTTCACGCCAAGATAAACCACAGCCTCATCAGTCGCATCGAGAAGATAGTAGCTTTCATCCTGGGTATAAGGCATTCCCATATTCTCTCTGATAAACTGAGTGGTAGGATGCACCTGAAGACTGAGGTTACCTCCGCCGATTGTATCAAGAAAGTCGAAACGTATCGGAAAATCTTTGCCGAATCTCGCCTCCACGACTTCCCCGAGCACTTCCCTGCTCTTGCTGAGAATAAGATCCTGTGACGGAAGTTCGAAACGAGTGCCGTTCACCTCCAGATACAGACTGTTTTCCTCCGGCACGCAGTCGAAGCACCATCCGAAATTCGCCTTGCTCCTGTCCAGGTCACAGACGTCTTTCATCCACTGGCCGCCCCAAGGTGCAGGATCGAAGAAAGGCACGACTCTGAACGGATTGGTTGCAGCAGTCTCCATTCCACGACGGAACGTATCCGCATCTATCATCTTAGGTTCAGCAGCGTCATTGGTATCTATCCAATACTCCACCGAACCCATTATCTTGTCCTTATATAAATCAAGTACACGCCAGTCTATGAACAGGCCACGTTTGTACTGGAGCGATACGGCATCCGCGTGATTGTCCACACCGAGTCCCTTCACCTCATGCCTGCGGAATCTCTGCTGAATCTCCCATCTCGCCATATCGGCATAGACCAATGTCGCCCCCACAGGAGCAGCAAGAATCGCCCCTGGTCCAACGACCAGAATCCGCTTGCCGGTATTCAGGTCAATGTTTTTAGTTTCTTCGATTTTGTCAATGTTGAAGAAATCCTTGATTCTCAAGTTGGTGAGATAACCGAAAAGAACATCGTCAGTCATAAACGGCTGAGTCATTGACAAGATTTCTTCCTCACTCTTCATAAGAGTTCTGGTGTCAATGACGATGTCAAATCCCTTCGAAAGCTCCCTGACGATTTCGTCTTCATATGTACCAACATACAAATCGACCGCCACGACAGTCTTTCCGGTTTGTTCTAAAACTGTCCTGATCGCGTCCCATCCCGTGACAATCATTCCGTTCAACTTTATCGACGGAAACTTGTCGTAATTGCTTTTTCTCATGATTACGGAGTTGCAAATATGGTTTTGTAATTACATATCCATTGTTTGTATGAACATACTCATACTTTGTGCAAAGGTATTAACATTTAATTAAATTGCAAAAAAAATTGCAAAACTTTGCAGAATTTCATCAAGTCGGTGATAATGTGAGAGATAACTCATACGCAAGCGCCTCGGTAGTTTGACACCTTAAAGACCTGTTTTTTCATTCGCGAACAAACTGCCTTATTTTTTTGGCTAAAGATTTGCAGTAAAAATCGGCGCAATGTTAGCAATCTACCGACGGATTTGCTATCTTTGCGGGGATTTGAAAATGAAAACAAGTATAACTAAATAATACACTTTTATTATGAAGTATTTGACTAATGAGAAACTGACCATCGTCGGCGCCGGCGGAATGATCGGTTCCAACATGGCTCAGACAGCCCTTATGCTCGGCCTTACCCCTAACATCTGCCTTTATGATATTTTCGAGCCAGGTGTTCACGGTGTAGCAGAGGAAATGTATCACTGCGGTTTCGAGGGTGCAAACATCACCTGGACCGTTGATCCTGAAGTTGCTTTCAAGGATGCAAAGTACATCATTTCTTCAGGTGGAGCTCCACGTAAAGAGGGCATGACCCGTGAGGATCTTCTCAAAGGCAACTGCCAGATCGCTGCTCAGTTCGGCGACTATATCAAGAAGTATTGCCCTGATGTAAAGCACGTTGTAGTTATCTTCAACCCTGCTGACGTTACCGCTCTTACAGCTCTCATCCACTCAGGTCTGAAGCCGGAGCAGCTTACATCACTCGCAGCTCTCGACTCTACCCGTCTCCAGAGCAACCTCGCAAAGGAGTTCGGTGTTCCTCAGAGCGCAGTAACAGGAGCCCACACTTATGGTGGACACGGCGAGCAGATGGCAGTATTCGCATCTCAGGTCAAGATCGACGGCAAACCTCTCTCAGAGATGGGTCTTTCAGCTGAGAGAATGGCCGAGATCAAACAGAACACCATTCAGGGCGGTTCTGCAATCATCAAACTCCGTGGCCGTTCTTCATTCCAGAGCCCTGCTTACAATGCAGTGAAGATGATCGAAGCTGCAATGGGCGGAGAGCCTTTCACACTGCCTGCAGGTACATACGTAAACAACGAGAAGTACCAGAACGTCATGATGGCTATGCCTACAACAATTGACGCTACAGGCTGCCACTATGTAATGCCTCAGGGAACAGCTGAAGAGTTGGCTTCCCTCGACGCTTCTTACGCTCACCTCTGCAAGATGCGTGACGAGATCGTAAGTCTCGGAATCGTTCCTGCAGTTGCTGACTGGAAGAAAGACAACGCAAACCTTTAATCGGGTCTGTAAAAGATAAGAGAGACTGCTGAAGTCTCTCGGATATGAGGTCCGCCGACTATGTCCGGTGGACCTTTTTATTTTGCAGTGTTCTTCAGGACCGCTCTCCGGCATTGATGTAATTTATAAACATTCAAAATAAGCGGCAGCGGCGGTTCTGCGCGCGATTTTTCCGTCTTTTCACCCGGCACTGTTGATAACTTTTTTTTACACTGTTTCCGATAAAGGACAAATTACCTTATATTTGTCTGGATAACCCCATGATTTCTGTGGTTTTTCCCGGAAAAATTAAGAGAAAAGAGACCACATTGTGCGGTGCAGCCGCATAGGAACCTAATATAATTCACGCTATGGTCAAGTATGTAGTAAAACGCGATGGAAGACGCGTACCTTTCAACAATCAGAAAATCGTCGCAGCCATATTGAAAGCGATGAACGTTACCGAGGCCGGAGAAGATATCGTTCTCGCGGCCAAAATCGCTGATGTCATTTCCAAAAGGGACAATGAAGAAATGGGTGTCGAGTCCATCCAGGACTGCGTGGAGTTCGAACTCATGAAGAGTTCGCGCAAGGAAGTCGCAAAGAAATATATCGCATACCGCAACCAGAGAAATCTTGCCCGCAAGGCCAAGACCTGCGAAATTTTCAAGGAAATCATTGATGCTCAGGCCAATGACATTACGCGTGAAAATGCGAATATGAATGCCGACACACCTGCCGGCATGATGATGAAGTTCGCATCCGAGGCCACAAAGACATACGTTGACGAAAGCCTGCTGTCCGAAGATGTCAGGGAGGCGGTCTATAACGGATATATTCATATCCACGACAAGGACTACTACCCTACCAAGAGTCTCACATGCCTCCAGCACCCTCTGGACAAGATTCTGGATGAGGGATTCCATGCCGGACACGGAGAGTCAAGACCGGCGAAGAGGATAGAGACCGCTGCGGTTCTCGCATGTATTTCCATGGAGACAGTCCAGAATGAAATGCATGGAGGTCAGGCCATTCCGGCATTCGACTTCTATCTTGCGCCTTATGTAAGAAAGACATATATCGAGGAGATTGCCCAGCTGGCAATGCTGGAGAACAGGGATCTCGACTATCTGAAGAACGCTGAAATCAAGGATTACCTGAAGAAAGACCTGAATGGTCTCGAAGGAGACGAAAGACTGAAACAGCACGCTGTCAATATGACTGTCAGCCGCGTCCACCAGGCAATGGAGGCGTTTGTCCATAACATGAACACCATCCATTCACGCGGAGGAAATCAGGTCGTATTCAGTTCGATAAACTACGGTACTGACATTTCCGCAGAAGGCCGTTGCATAATCCGTGAAATCCTCAACACCACATATGAGGGTGTAGGCAATGGCTCCACCGCCATTTTCCCTATACAGATCTGGAAGAAGAAACGCGGGGTAAGTTATCTCAAGACCGACCCGAACTACGACCTCTACAGGTTCGCATGTAAAGTATCGGCAAGGCGTTTCTTCCCGAACTTCCTGAACCTTGACGCGACGTTCAACCAGAGTTCCGAGTGGAGGGCTGATGATCCGAAGAGATATATCCATGAGGTAGCTACAATGGGCTGCCGTACAAGAGTTTTCGAAAACAGGTTCGGGCCGAAGACTTCCATCGGAAGAGGCAATCTCAGTTTCACGACAATCAACATTGTCCGTATCGCGATAGAATGTATGGATATCGAGGACAAGGCCGCGCGAATCACGGAATTCTTCCACAGACTCGATGATGTTCTCGACATTACTGCCCAGCAGTTGTGCGAGAGATACAATTTCCAGAAGACAGCGCTCAAGAAGCAGTTTCCTCTGCTGATGGGCAAGCTCTGGATCGGCAGTGAAGAACTCAGACCGGAAGACACAATCGAATCCGTCATCAATCAGGGCACTCTCGGCATCGGCTTCATCGGACTTGCAGAATGTCTTATCGCATTGACAGGCAAGCATCACGGAGAGTCAGAGGAGGCTCAGGAACTCGGCCTCCGCATCGTGACCTATATGAGAGACAAGGCCAATGAATATTCCGAGAAGTTCCAGCACAATTTCAGTGTATTGGGAACTCCTGCGGAGGGCCTGTCCGGCAGATTCACCAAGATGGACAAGAAGAAGTTCGGCATCATAAAGGGTGTGACGGACAAGGAATACTATACGAATTCAAGTCATGTCCCGGTGTATTTCCATTGCACACCTAAGCATAAGGCTGAAGTGGAGGCCCCATATCACGATTTGGAAAGGGGCGGCCATATCTTCTACGTGGAAATCGACGGAGACGCGACGCATAATCCTGAGGCCATCATGAACATTGTGGACCTTATGGACAAGTACAATATCGGCTACGGCAGCGTGAACCACAACAGGAACCGCTGTCTGGACTGCGGATTCGAGGATGCGAGTGAGAACCTAACGGAATGCCCTCATTGTCACGGACATAACATTGACACGTTGCAGAGGATTACCGGATACCTCGTGGGCACGACCAACAGGTGGAACAGTGCCAAACTGGCAGAGCTGAAAGACAGGGTCGTACATAAGTAACCCTCAAACAAGAGGCGAGCCTCAAATTTACGAAACAATTCAGCAAGTTAAATAACTTGCGAAACTTGAGTAAATAGAATGTCTGAACTTTACATAATGGAAGTGATGGAACAGACCATGGCTGACGGGCCGGGCCTGCGCACTTCCATTTATTGTGCCGGATGCAGGCATCATTGTCCGGGATGCCACAACCCGCAGTCATGGAACTTCGAGAACGGGCACAAGATGAGTGTCAATGACCTGCTGCAGATCATAAAGGATGATGATCTGAGCAATGTCTCATTCAGCGGAGGGGATCCGTTCTACCAGGTGGAAGGATTCACCGAACTGGCGAGAAGAATCAAGGAAGAGACAGACAAGACCATCTGGTGCTGGACAGGCTTCACATACGAGGAGATACTTGCGGACAGCCGCCTGTCAATGCTGCTTCCTTACATTGACGTACTTGTCGACGGGCCCTATGTCGAGAGCCTGAGAGATCCCCAGCTCCACTTCCGCGGCAGTTCCAACCAGAGGATAATCCATCTGACTCCGGAAGAGGATGATGACATCCCGGGAGCAGTAGAAATCATCCCGTTCAAGTAATACCAAAAAGTATTTTCTTCTTCACCTCGGTTTCATTATATTTGTAATTCATGTTTCGTTAATCTGACAATTTGCGGGACATGAGTTTATCCCGGTTTGGTATGGTCATTGATTATGACATACCCGAAAAAACGAAACGATATGAAACCAAATATAACAGCATTGACAGTCAAAAACTTGCTGACAGTTCTGGTAGCATTGACATTGACAATAACAGCCTCGGCCCAGACAAGGGCCGCAAAGGCGGTGAACGGCGACGGATTGCTGATCGACGCGGTGCAGGAGTACGAAAACGGAAACTGGAAAAAAGCGTCGGCGATTCTGGACGAAATCATCAAGACGGTTCCGGATAACGATGCAGCGTATTACTACAGAGGACTTTGCAGCATGAGGCTGAACAATGCCACAGGAGCGGAGAAGGACTTGAAGCATGCGGTGGCGCTCGACTCCACGAACTACTGGTACCGCTATATGCTTGCCGGACTTTACAGTATGACGGGGAGGGCTGTCCTGACGACAGACATGTACGAGTCGCTGCTGAAAGATTTTCCTAAGAAAGGCGACCTGTATTACAGTCTGGCAAACCTGTATATAAATCAGCAGCAATACGATAAGGCCCTCAGCACGATCAGGGACATCGAGACGCAGTTCGGAAAGAGCGACGGGACGGTGATGACCAAATTCAATATTCTGCGTCAGCAGAACAAGAACGAGGAGGCATTCAAGGAACTGGAGGAATACAACAAAGAGTACTCGTCCCCGCAGGTGTTGTCAATCTTGGGCGACTACGAGATGGGCATGTACAACGACTCGACAGCATTAGCCTATTACAACGAGGCATTGTCCATCGACAGAAGTTGCTCCCCTGCCCTGCTCGGCAAGGCGGAAGCATATAGGATCACAAGAAAGTATCCGCAGTATTTCGAGGCCTTGGATGAACTTATGGCAGACAGGTCTGCACCGTCCGAGGGCAAGGCAAACTATCTGCAAGCCATTATCAGACAAACAGATCCAAGATTCATAAAATCATTCCAGCATCAGTTTGACTCCACGATGAACGTGGCCATGGACGCACATCCGTCAGATTCATTGATAATGGAGACCGCGGGACTCTACTATTTCCTCACTGACAGGAAACCAGAGGCTGCAGGCATGTTCCGACAGATTACGAAACTGAATCCTGACAGCAAGGGTGCCATGGCAAGCTACATCCAGATTCTCGCCTACATGCAGGATTGGAAACAAGTCGTGGCGGTGAGCGATTCCGCATTGACAAAATTCCCCGATGAAATCGGATTCATCGATTATGCCAATGCCGGAGAATTCAATCTGAAGAATTACAAGGGCGTGATTGCAAACTGCGAAAAGATGCTGAGAATAGCGCCTCGCGACAGCGCGGTGGCAGTGACCGCCTGGAGCATGATGGGTGATGTCTATCATCTCATGAATGATACTCCGAAGGCATACAAGGCTTATGACAATGTCCTGAAGATAGCTCCGGGTTACGCCCCGGTGCTGAATAACTATGCATACTACCTGTCGGAAGAGGGCAAGAAACTCAAGAAGGCCTACGCCATGAGCAAGAAAACAGTGGAGGCCGAACCGGACAACGCCACTTATCTGGACACATTCGGATGGATTCTTTATCTTCAGGGCAAAGCATTGGAAGCCAAGCCTTTCTTCAAGCATGCGATGCTGTACGGAGGAAAGGACAGCGCCACTATCCTCAACCACTATGCGGCTGTACTTGAGGCACTTGGAGAAAATGACCTGGCCAAAGTCTATAGGCAGCAGGCCAAAAACAAGGCGGCGGAGGGCCAGGAATAATGACTTCATCCGCACGAATCTTCCTTCTGGCAGCGGCTGTCATAATGATTCCGCTCTGCTCCCATGCACAGGACACCAGAGTCCAGGAAAGCAGGAAAGCCAAACTGGAAAAAGAAATAGCATTGATAGACAAGCAGTTGAAAGACAATGCCGCCAAAAGCAGTGACGCGATGGCGACGTTGGGGCTTGTCAGGAAGAAAGTCGCGGACAGGAAGGAACTGGTCGCTGAAAGTGACAAAGAAATATCGGCATTGACAAATAAGATCAATGTCAAACAGGCGGATGCCAAGCGGGTGCAGAACCGGCTTGACACCCTTTCGCTAT
The DNA here is from genome assembly GCA_934700615.1 of uncultured Bacteroidales bacterium. GTDB lineage: Bacteria > Bacteroidota > Bacteroidia > Bacteroidales > UBA932 > Cryptobacteroides. The sequence goes on along the minus strand of CAKUXR010000006.1, from coordinate 93,810 downwards.
ACTATTCGAAGCTTGTGAAGAGCGCATACAAGAACAGAGATTCCAAAATCTGGTACATGTATATTCTTGCAAGCGACAATCTCGGGCAGGCGTTCCGAAGACTGGGATATCTGCGCAATCTCTCTTCCGAGATGAACAGGCAGGGAGAGAAGATTATCGAGACCAGGGCTGAACTCCAGAGAGAACTGGACACTCTCCAGACTCTGAAATCGGCGGCCGCTCAGGTCAAGGCCAGAAGAGAGGCCGAGGTAGCCCAGCTCCAGAAGGAAGAGGCTGTGTCACAGGGACTTGTATCACAACTCAACAGAAACAAGGTAAAATACCAGAAGCAACTTGCCACCAAAAGGAAACAAGTCGATGCACTGAACCGCGAAATCCAGAGGATTATCGCGGCGGCGGTAAACAAGGGAGGCAAAGCGACATCCAGGAAACCTGTCGACATAAAGCTGGATGCGGAGTTCGCCAAGAACAAGGGAAAACTGCCGTGGCCGGCCGAGGGACCTGTAGTGGATCATTTCGGACAGCATTACCATCCGGTTTTCAAGTCAGTCAAACTGCCTTTCAACAACGGCGTGAACATATCTCTGGGCAAGGGGACCCAGGTCAAAGCGGTATTCGACGGTGAGGTCAAACAGATTGTCGTGATGCCGGGATACAACAAGTGCGTGCTCATCCAGCATGGAAATTATTTCTCCTTCTATTGCAAACTGGGGGCATGCAACGTAAAGACCGGAGACAAGGTCAAGACAGGTGAAGTCATCGGCACCGTCGATACGATCGACGGAGTAACGCAGCTTCATTTCCAGATCTGGAAGGGCACTACACCTCAGAATCCCGAAACTTGGCTGAGATAATTTATATCCCATGCAACATTTCTGATGCGATCTGCATCTATAATCCGGTTACACAACGAGGGGCTCTAACGAGATGGAAAAGCCTAGTTATAATGATTACATAGAGGGCTGTATAAAGGGAGACAGAGCCGCACAGAAGAAACTGTACGAGGCACTGTCGCCCAAAATGTTCGCTCTATGCATCCGTTATATGGGAGACCGCGATGCCGCAGAAGATATCCTGCAGGATGGTTTCGTGACGCTTTTCAGCAAGTTGAAGTCGTTTTCTAACGAGGGCTCTTTCGAAGGATGGGCGAGACGGATCTTTGTCAATACTGCACTTATGTCCCTGAGGAAAAATGATGCGCTGAAATTGAGCGACACATTGGAGAATGCAAGGAGTCTGAGCAGTGACGTGCCGTCTCAGATACAGAATTTGGGATATAAGGAAATCATGCAGCTGGTCGCGTCCCTGCCTACCGGTTACAGAACAGTGTTCAACATGTTCGCCATAGAGGGATTCAGTCATGAGGAGATAGCCAAAGCGCTGAATATCAGCTCGGCAGGCTCAAGGTCTCAGCTGAACAGGGCACGTGCGATACTGCAGGACAAGATAAGAAAAAGCAATGAAGACAAACGGATATAACGAATTCGACAACGCTTTCAGGTCAATGCTTGAGAATGCGGAGGAATCTGTTCCTTCGCATATCATGGATGACGTGTTCGCACGGCTCGATGCCGCTGAAAGTGCTGCTTCATCAGACAAGAAACGGAAGGTGCTGCCTTTCTGGGTCAGATATGCAATGACCGGAATCGCGGCGGCTGCCGTAGTGTCGTTATGTGTGATACTCTGGCCTAAAGAAGAGACACAGGAACCTATGACCACCGCGGAAGTCGTGGTGTCCGGGCAGAACAAGGAGACTCTCAAGCAGGACATGCTGGCTGAGAATGTAGCGGAAAGGCCGGATATCCCGACAAAGAAAGTTGCGGAACGTCCTGTCAGAAAAACTGAACCTGCTGTCACTCACGTGGTTACAACAGAAGCCTCAGAGCCAGAGACGGTTCAGGTTGCCCCTGGTGACGAAGAGATCCAGACCAATATTTCCGAAGACAGGCATGAGGAGATTGTCAATGTTACCCCTGACAGTCCGAAAGAAAGCGAACCTTCTGACGATGAATACGTAGGAGATCCTTTCAGCAACATTGATGAAGAAACCGGACGACAGGCGGCGAGAGTATCGTTCCTCATGGGCGGAGATGTGGCGAGCAACGGAGATGCCAAGGGCATCAACAGGTTCGGAGGACATAAGGCACCGATTCTTCCGGTCGGAAGCACGAAGTACATCGAGCAGACAAGCAAGAATTCCTCTTACGCGATACCTGTAACATTCGGAGCGACAGTAAAAATCAGCTTCGGCAACAATTGGGCTATCGGTACAGGACTGAACTACACCATGCTTCAGAGAACTTTCGCCGGAAAATATACTGAGTATCTGGACGGAGTCCTCAAACATGACATAGAATCTGACATCAGACATACTACCCATTATATAGGAATCCCTGTAAATGCATATTACACATTCCTGAGCGGGCAAAGGATAAAGTTATACGCATATGCAGGCGGAACTGCGGAAAAGGCCGTTTCCAACAAATTCAAGGTTTTGGACGGACCTGAGAGAATCACCTATTCAGAAAAAGCTAAAGGCCTGCAGTTCTCTGCAGGTGCCGGACTCGGAGTCGAATTCAATGTCATTGACAGGCTCGGAATCTATGTCAATCCTGGTGTCAGATATTTCTTCGACTGCGACCAACCAGTAAGCATCAGGACACAACAGCCATTTATGATGGATTTCGAGATTGGCTTGAGAGTTAACATCTAACCATTTGACAATATGCACGTTATACGAATCTTTAAAATTAATTTTATTTAAGGATCATATAATTGTGGTGAAATTCCCCTGGGCTTGGCAAAAAAGTTTCAGGGGATTTATTTTTATCCCATACTTGCAGAAAAAAGCACGTATGAGAAGATTATTGAAAATAGCATTGGCCTCTACCTTGATTCTTATCGGGGGATGCGGGGACATTGACGAGATGATTCTTGTCAAACGCAGATCGGATGCAGGAGACATGTCGGGCAAGAAACACTATAACAAGCCCGGAGGAGGAGGTCCTGATATCCAAGCAGATACGACCGTATTCATGACAACTGTAGAGTTTCCGCAGGACTACGACTGGCAGAGGGATTCTGCCGGCGAGGAGCGCACTTTCCACCTGTGCGTCTATAGGAATGATGAGAAGATTCTGTCTCTGCCTGGAGGTGCAGGAACTTTCATCAGCAATGATCCGGACATGCACAGGCTGGTAGGAAGCCACATTTATACGGATTTTTCGACATTGACACAGACCGTCATCTGCCGCGACGGAGTCGAGTTGTTCAGATATGACGGGAGGGAGATGATTTGCGGATTTCTGGTCAAAGGGCAGGACGTCTATACGCTTGGGCAGAACAGGACCGGACGGGGACTGTCCCTCAGGAAAAACGGTGAATATATCTTCGGGGACGGTTCGGGCGTGATATTTGGAGAAATGGCCAATCCCTGTTCGGAGACAGGAGCCCTTTACGAAGATGGTAAAGATTTAGTGTTTTTCTTCCAACACCCCGGGTCCCTGGCACTTATGGAGAAGACGGCATTATACCTAGTAAGAAACGAGACCTCTTCCAGAATAAAACTGGACAACAACATTCAGGACATTTATGATGTCCGGCTGATAATGGGTATGATGTTTATGGCGGTGTCACAAATCGGATACGGGCCGAATGTGGCGCTCTATGCCGGAGGCAATCTCATTCCGATGGTATTCGGTTCTTCAAATCAGCAGTTCGGCAATACCCGATTAAGATGGTATGACACGAATGTCTATGTCAAGACGGACTATTCCACTGACATGTGGGAGACTTCCTCTTCTGTGATGTGGGATAAAAACAGGACAGAATTCGGACCTGACAGGCACTACAGGGTATTGGACTATTACATTGACAATGGCAACATCGCTTATGTCTATACCAGTGGTGATGTAATTTATACGCTCTCGAGAATGTACGGGGAGACAACTCCGCTATATATGTCAGATACGGATTATTGTCTCATGAGCAGCAATGCCGCCGTACTTTCGGGAAACACTTTCTATGTCGGACTCTCTCCAACGAAAAAGCGCGGCCGCCCCCTGATTGTCAAGAACAGGATGTGGACTGAACTGAAAATCAATGGCTACATCTCTTCAATAAAGCTGAGGATAGAGGAGACCACTGACTCTACAAATTAATGTATTTCAAGGATTAATCTTCCCAGGAGACGACTCTGGATTCATCCGGAAGGACATTGATATGTACTTTCAATGTCTCTTCGGGGAGGATTTCCTCGATATTTTCAGGCCACTCGACTATGCACAGATTGCCGCTGTCGACGTAGTCAAAGAAACCGATGTCGAAGGCCTCCTCAATCTTGTTGATTCTGTAAAAATCGAAATGAAAAACGGACGAACCGTCAGAAGCCTTATATTCATTGACAATGGAGAATGTCGGCGAGCTGACAGCATCTTCCTTGACACCCAATCTGTTGCAGAGTGCAGTGGTGAATGTTGTCTTGCCTGCGCCCATAGGGGCATAAAAGGCTATTATGTTGTGTCCGGCAGTCTCTTTCAGAAACTCTCCGGCAGCCTGGTCGATAGAACCGAGGTCCTTTATGACAATTTCGTGTTTCATCTGTCAGTAATTCAAGCTTCGCAAAATGTTAATTTTATGCTACGCGGATGCAAACTTACATAATTTTTGCTTAAGTTTGTTAATCAGAACAAACTTATCATCAAGTGAGCTAGCTTGCGGAACTTGAATTAACAAAGATATGACGCTATGATTACAAATCCTCCTGTCAAGATCAATCTTGGGCTCAATGTCTTGAGGAAGAGGCCTGACGGATTCCACGACCTCGAAACATTGTTCTATCCTTGTTCGCAAATACATGATACTCTGGAAATTATAAAAGGTGACGATTTCAGCAGGACTTCCGCAAGACTCTGCGCCTTGTATGGTGACAGGTCGATGATTTCTGACATGTCGTGCCGTGCGTCCGATAGCATTGATGAAGAGCATGACGAGATTCCGACATTGTCCCAGGGAATCTCAGGCGACGGCAAACTCATGATTACGGTCGCCCGGAAGGAAGGTGTCGACTGGCCGGTTCTGAAGGATTTGTGTGCAAAGGCATATCAGATGCTGGATGCTGATTTCGGATTGCCGCCGGTGAAGATTTATCTGGAAAAGACGTCTCCTGTGGGCGCCGGCCTCGGAGGAGGGTCAGCAGATGCCGCATATACATTGAAAATGCTCGCAGAGATGTTCAATCTGGACATTGACGAGGAGAAGTTGCGCGAATATGCTACAAGGCTCGGAAGCGACTGCGCGTTCTTCGTGTCCGACAGTCCGATGATCGGTGAGGGCCGCGGCGAAGTTCTTACGCCTTATAACTTGAATATCAATATTGTAGAGGATGAGGCATCTGCCAGACCTGGAGATTATCTGCTGAAGATCATTGTCCCAGAGGAAATTCATGTATCGACTGCTGACGCGTACAAAGGTATCGTCCCTTCCATTCCTGAGCACAGTCTCAGGGATATTCTGGACAGGCCGGCAGAGGAATGGAAAGATTTGCTGGTCAATGACTTTGAAAGGACTGTATTCGTTGCCCATCCGGAGATTGAGGCCATAAAGAGATCCCTTTATGATTCCGGAGCAACGTATGCGTCAATGTCAGGAAGCGGTTCGGCCTTGTTCGCCTTGTATAAAGTCTGACTCTATTTACGCGGCCTGATGATGTTTCTGGCCAGCGTATTCGAACACAGGAATTCCATAAGCGGCTGACATTCAGTGGAAAGGATTGAATGTCGGTCGCCTTCCCATAATATGGTACCCTTATGGAGGAAACCGATGTTGTCCCCTATTTCCAGGATGGAGTTCATGTCGTGGGTATTCATTATGGTCGTGATCCCGAACTCTTTGGTAATCGAACTGATGAGCTGGTCAATGACAATGGAGGTTTCCGGGTCGAGACCTGAGTTAGGCTCGTCGCAGAAGAGATAGGACGGGTTCAATGCTATCGCACGGGCAATACCGACTCGTTTCTGCATTCCTCCGGAGAGTTCATCGGGATATTTGTCCTCGGAATCTTTGACATTGACCTTATCCAAAAGATATCTTGCCCTTTCTTTCTTTTCGGCTTCCGACCAGTCGGTCAGGAAGTCCATCGGGAACATGATATTGCCCAGCACGGTGCGGAAATCGAAGAGGGCGCTGCCCTGGAAAAGCACGCCGATTTTCTGATGGAGGAGTTTCTTTTCCTGTTCGGATAGTTTCGTAAACTCCTGATTGTCATACCATATCTCTCCCGAGTCGGGTTCGAACAGGCCTATCAACATATTGAGCAACACGGTCTTGCCGGAACCGCTGGCACCGATGAGCATATTGCACTCCCCTTCCCTGAATGACATTGACACATCATTCAGAATGTTCCTTCCGTCGAAACTTTTTCTGAGATTCTTTACTGTAATCATAATTCCTTAATCGGCTTGGGGTTAATACAACAGGAGTTGTGTGATGACAAGGTCGGACATCAGGATAAGGATGCTTGCCGAAACAATGGCTTTGGTACTTGACTTGCCGACTCCAAGCGAACCGTCCTTTGCATAGTATCCGTGATATGCTGCTACAGAAGCGATTATGAAACAGAATACCGCCGTCTTGATACAGCTGTATATTATATAGAATCCGTTGAAGGCATATCTGATTCCCTCGAAATATTTTGCCATAGGGATGATGCCCGTGAACCAGACAATCAGTCCGCCGCCGATGAGTCCCATCACGAAACTGAACAGGGTAAGAACCGGGCTGAGCAGTGTTGCAGCCAGGATTTTCGGCCTTGCCACGAACGAAGCGCTGTTGATTCCCATCATATCTATGGCGTCCAGTTGCTGTGTGATGCGCATGCTGCCGATTTCAGACGCAATGCTTGACCCCATTTTTCCTGCCAGGATCAATGCTACCATGGTCGAGCTGAATTCAAGTATCATACTTTCCCTTACCATGTATCCGATGAGCATTCTGTCAAGGAAAGGATTTTCCATGTTGGAGGCGGTCTGGATGACCAGGACTCCTCCCATGAAAAGGGATATGACTCCGACTATGATAATGGATGACATTATCAGTCTGTCGATTTCTATGACGAACTGTTTTCTGAGCATTTTTCTGTTCTCAGGAGTCCTGAAGGCCTGCCTCAAGAATATGGAATAATGCCCTATTTTGCTGAAAATGTTGGCTTTCATCTTGTCAAAAAATTTTCACGTTGTCAATTTGTGCAGAATTTGACAACTCCGTCTCACGAATTTACGCATTTTTCCAAACATAGCGAATTTACACCACATTTTTACGTTTTTTAAATGAAACCACCCGGGTTCCACGCGATATTTGACCTCTGCGATTTGCAAATTTTTTCGAATTATGATAATCAATATTTATTGCGCCAAATGCATTGGCATCCAGGCAGTGCCTGTCACAGTGGAAGTGGACATCGCTTCCGGTATCGGGATTCATCTTGTCGGCTTGGCTGACGTTGCGGTGAAGGAGAGTCTGCTCAGGACTATGACGGCTCTCCAGTCAATGGGATTCAGGATTCCCGGAAAGAAGATAGTGATCAATCTGGCTCCTGCAGACATGAGAAAAAACGGAAGCGGATATGACCTGCCTATAGCATTGGGAATCATAGCGGCATCAGGTCAATGCGACCTCCCGGCATTGACAAGGTTCATCATCATGGGCGAACTTGGCCTCGATGCTGCAGTGAGGGCGATTCCGGGAGCGCTGCCGATTGCGGAGTACGCGCTTGCGTCCGGCATGGACGGGTGCATCCTGCCGGAGGAGTCTGCGGCTGAGGCTGCCGAACTGACGGGAATCAAGGTCTATGGTGTCAGGAATCTGGCGGATGTACTGAAGATTCTCGGCGGCAAGGAGGACGTTTCAGATCTGCTTATATCAGAAAGAGTTACGCCGCCTCCTGTCATTGAAAAGCATGATATTATGGATTTTTCGGAGATTGTCGGGCAGGAGGGCGCGAAGAGGGGTGCCGAGATTGCGGCTGCCGGCGGGCACAATCTGATAATGGTCGGGCCTCCGGGATCAGGCAAAACTTCATTGGCAAAGTCAATGCTGGGGATAATGCCGCCTATGCAGCTTCGGGAGGCACTGGAAACGAGCAAGATATATTCGATTTCCGGGATGCACGGAAGTTCTTTCGGGCTGATTCGCGAGAGGCCGTTCAGGGCGCCTCATTACAGTGCTTCTCTGGCGGCGATCATAGGTGGCGGCAATGGGGAGAACATTATGCCCGGGGAGGTTTCTCTCGCCCATAACGGCATTCTGTTTTTGGATGAGTTCGCCCAGATGCCGAAGAGTGTGACTGAGGCTCTCCGCGGTCCGCTTGAAGACAGGAAGGTCACCATCTCCAGGCTACGTTCCAAGGTCGAGTTCCCTTCTTCGTTCATGCTGGTGGCAGCGTCAAACCCTTGTCCCTGTGGCTATTACGGCATCAAGGACAAGTGCACCTGCACTCCTGCCCAGCGGCTGAATTATATGTCCAGGCTGTCCGGGCCTATCATGGACAGAATCGATATCCAGATTACTGTCCGCCCTGTTCCTGCCGAGCTTCTGGTCCACAGAAAGCCGGGCGAGTCGAGTGCCGAGGTCGCGCTCCGTGTTCTTGCCGCCAGAAAAATCCAGTCCGAGAGATTCAGGGACCATAATATCTTTGTCAATGCCGAGATGTCCGGGGAACTGCTGCGACAGTTTTGTCCGCTGGATGCCGAGTGCAGTGAAATCATGAAGAAGATGGCAGCCAGAACCGGCATTTCCGCGCGTGCCTTTTCCCGAGTCCTCAAGCTTTCACGCACCATCGCCGATCTCGAGGCCGGCGCCAGACTCATAACTTTCTGGAGAAGCATCCTGTCCGAGGTCAATGCCGCCACCATCGGTCCTGCACCTTTCCCTGAAGGCTTTTCCGAGCCGCCGATTCTCCCCAAACATATTTTCGAGGCCTTCAGCTACAGATTTCTGGACAGGCTGTGAAAGTTCCCCCGCCATGAGAAAGGGCTTTCAGAAGGCGGGTTATTTGGGAAAGTCGATGGTTATTCGTAATTTTGTGATTTGATAAAAGTCATTGCATAATGAAACACTTTACATTGCCTAAGGAAGGCGGGCTTATCGAGACAGGTATCCCTTCCGACATTCTGCACAGTTATGAAAAGATCAGGACTGAGATTTATGATCAGTCAACGACAGCAAGCGAGGTAATTGCAGACACCATTATTGATGCCATCAATGCCAGCAAAGAGAAGACCTTCAAACTGGGTCTTTCGACTGGAGTTACACCAGTATCCCTCTACAAATGGCTCACTAGAAAATACCAGGAGGGAAAGGTATCATTCAAGAATGTTGAGGTATATTCCATCGACGAATATTACCCGTACGGAAAAGGTGAACCGCAGAGCCGAAACAATATTCTGCACACCTCCCTGCTCAATGCAGTCGATATTAAGGAAGAGAACATACATATTCCTGACGGAAGCGTACCTGGGGACAAGATCTCCGCTTACTGCGAGGAGTATGACAGAATGGCCCGTAACCTGGACATGCTCGTCATCGGAATGGGCGAGGCCGGACAGGTCGGATTCAATGAAGCCGGAACAACCCCGTCAAGCAGGACCCGCACAGTTCTCCTTTCATACCAGTCAAGAAAACGTCAGGGAAAGAACTTCAACGGCGACTTCAAACATACCCCGTCAGAGGCAATCACCGTCGGCATTGACACGATGATGAGCGCAAAGAAGATTATCCTCATGGCATGGGGCGAGGATAAGGCAAATGCAGTAAAACAGGTCGTAGAGCACAAGGCTGATTCAGACTTCCCTGCATCATTCCTCCAGAACCACAAGGACATCACCTGCTACGTGGACGAGACAGCGGCAAGCCTCTTGACCAGAGTGGTATCTCCTTGGCTTGTAGGACCTTGCGAGTGGACAAGAAAATTCATCAGAAAGGCTGTGGTATGGCTTTGTCAGGAAGTCCACAAGCCTATCCTCAAGCTCACACAGAAGGATTATCTCGAGCATTCACTCGGTGAACTCCTCGACAAGTTCGGACCTTACGACAAGATCAACATTGAAGTATTCAATGACCTTCAGCATACCATCACCGGTTGGCCGGGCGGAAAGCCTAACGCAGATGACAGCCAAAGACCGGTAGCTGCTACGCCTTACCCTAAGACGGTGCTCATTTTCTCTCCGCACCCGGATGATGATGTGATTTCAATGGGAGGAACTTTTATCCGTCTCGTTCATCAGGGACACAATGTCCATGTCGCGTACGAGACTTCAGGTGACCTTGCGGTACATGATGATGTAGTGCTTCAGCACATGGACGCGGCACACCAGCTCGGCTTTGCTGACGAATTCGACAGAATCAAGGCTATCATTGACTCGAAAAAGCCCGGCGAGCCCGAGCCGAAAGAACTCCTCGCAATCAAAGGAGCAATCCGCCGCAGCGAGGCAAGGGGCGCAGACAGGTCATTCGGTCTCAATGACAATACCAATGTCCATTTCCTTGACCTCCCGTTCTATGAGTCAGGCGGCGTGAAGAAACTTCCACGCACACAGGCTGACCTCGACATTATCAAGGCATTGATCATGAAACTCCGTCCAAACCAGATTTTCATGGCAGGTGACCTCGCAGACCCTCACGGAACTCACAGAGTCTGCACAGAGGCGGCGCTTGAGGCTATCGAACAGTTGAAGGCTGAGGGTGAGGATTGGCTGAACGAGACTCACATCTGGCTCTATAGAGGAGCTTGGATGGAGTGGGAACTCGGCCGCGTGGACATGGCAGTTCCTCTGAGCCCGGACGAGGTTGTGGAAAAGCGCCACGCAATTTTCCGTCATCTTTCACAGAAGGACATTGTTCCGTTCCCTGGAGATGACCCTCGCGAGTTCTGGCAGAGAGCCGAGGACCGCACCCAGAATACCGCAAGACTTTATGATGAACTCGGTATGGCTGAATATCAGGCTATCGAGGTATTCTTGAAGCTCTGCTAACATTGGCATAACGCTCCGCCGGAATGGTCCCGGCGGGGCCATATCAAATACTTAAATTATTGACAGTATGAAACTTGTAATCAGAGAAAACAGCAGCAAGGGTTCCATCTGGGCCGCACATTATATCGCAAAGAGAATCAATGAAAAAGCAGCATTGACCGACAAACCTTTTGTCATTGGCCTTTGCACCGGTTCCACCCCTATCGAGACTTATGCAGAGCTTATCCGCATGGTGAAAGCGGGTGAGGTTTCTTTCAAGAATGTCATTTCTTTCAATATGGACGAGTATGTAGGTCTTCCGGAGTCACATCCTGAGAGCTACCACTCATTCATGCACAAGTACCTTTTCGACCATATCGACGAACCGGCAGAGAATATCCATATCCTCAATGGCAATGCTGAGAATGTCAATGCCGAGTGCGAGGCTTACGAGAAGGCTATCGTTGACGCAGGCGGTTTCGACCTGTTCCTCGGCGGTGTAGGTGAAGACGGACACATCGCCTTCAATGAGCCTTTCTCTTCTCTCCAGTCTAGGACAAGAGAGGTCGTCCTCACATACGATACACGTGTGGTAAACTCCAGATTCTTCGACAATGATGTAAACCAGGTTCCCAAGTCCGCACTCACAGTAGGTGTAGCTACGGTGCTCAGCGCCAAGGAAGTTGTAATCCTGGCTTTCGGAAGCAAGAAGGCACGTGCCATTAAAGACGCCGTAGAGGGTCCTTATACACATTATTGCACATTGTCAGGCCTCCAGGCCCATCCTGCCGGAACAATCGTCTGTGACGAGCTTTCTGTAGGTGAACTGAAAGTCAATTCTTACCGTTATTTCAAGGCTGTAGAAGAAGCTGAGAACCAGTAAGAGATATTGAACCGCAATAGCGGAAAGAAAATAGCCCGGCCACAAGAAATTGTGACTGGGCATTTTAGTGAAATATTATTGGATAGTTATTTACTTCTTCTGATCGGTGGAATGACCTTCTATCATCTCTGGCTTGAGAATGACACTTTCAGCAGGTTTTCCCTGAATCATATTGATAAGGACGTCCACTGACTTCTCGCCAAGCTGCTTGAGCGGCTGTACGATATGGGTGACAGATGTCGAGTAGAGCTGATAAATGTCACTCACGTCAAATCCGATGACAGAAAGATCGTCCGGAGTCTTGAGACCGAGGTCGCGCATCGTCATAAGCACAAGGGCTGACAATGAATATGTCGGCAGGAAGAAGGCTTCAACTCCTCTCGATACAGCATCCTTGATTATTGCAGGAACTTCCTCATTCGCTTTCGCGTAAGTAGTATAGTGGACGGCTGCATGGTCATACAAGTCATGATCCATCATGGTCTGACGATAACCTGCCTCACGCTCCTCAAGGCTGGAAATACCGAGAGAGTATGAAATCATCTCTATCTTCCTGTATCCCTGCCTGATGAAGAGTTCTGTAGCCATTTTTCCAGCTTCACCGTCGTCGAGAAGGACCTTTCCGACATTCTCAATGCCGTCAATGTCACGGTCGAGGAGGACTACAGGAACGCCTGAGTCTGTCGCCTTGCGGATAGCGGCCTCACCGCCTGCACAAGGAGCAACGATGACACCGTCAATGTTATGGGCGAGAACGGCATCCATCACGCCCTCAAGTCTTTCTGCGCTCTCGTCAGAGCTTGCGAAAAATACTGTATAGCCATAGCTCTTGGCCTTGTCCTCGATACATCTCGAGATTCCGGCAAAGAACTTGTTGGAAATATCATTTGGAATAACTGCTATGGAGTTGGATCTTCCGCTGCGGAGAGATGCCGCCGCGAAGTTTCTTCTGTATCCAAGTTTCTGAGCCACCTGAAGTACACGTTTTGCAGTATCGGCATTAACCGGGCAGTCAAGGTTTCCATCCTTGTCACGTTTAGCATTCATCACGAACGAAACAAGGGTAACAGATACCTTTGCTTCACGAGCAACGTCTCGAATTGTAATTCTTTTCATACTGTCAAAAATTTTTTTGCATTAAAAAAATTTGTGAAAGTCTGATAGCAGTTCGCTATCGTCCACTCTCACGATGAAAATCTATTGACATTGACCTGCACGGCCTATTATATCATTGATTTTCATGTTCGGTCTCATACTACTAGCCCCCATTAAAACGATTGCATGGTTTTAATCGATGCAATTTAACGTTTATTTTTAACATTATCAAATATTTCTTTTTAAGTGCTGATAAATCAGCAAGAAAGGCGCAAAAAAAAACAGAGGCCGGCAAAATTCTCGCCAGCCCCCAAGGAAAACCAATTATTACAACATTATCCGATCATCACGGTAAGCCCGGCCATCACGATTGAAACCATGCTCATAAGTTTGATCAGGATGTTCAATGACGGTCCTGACGTATCCTTGAACGGATCTCCGACCGTATCTCCGACAATCGTGGCTTTATGACAATCTGAATTTTTTCCTCCAAGATGACCTTCTTCGACATATTTCTTGGCATTGTCCCAGGCTCCTCCCGAATTGGCAAGGAAAACAGCAAGGGTAAATCCGGCGCCAAGACCGCCGACCAGAAGGCCCATCACTCCGGCAGCACCGAGACAAAGTCCGGTAATGACTGGAACGACAATGGCAATTATAGAAGGGAATACCATCTCATGCTGAGCTCCGAGTGTAGAGATCTCCACGCATCTTGCGTAGTCAGGTCTCTGCTCGCCAGCAAGGATTCCCTTGATTTCTTTGAACTGCCTGCGTACTTCAGTAACCATCTTCTGGGCAGCACGACCTACGGCATTCATAGTAAGACCGCAGAACAGGAACGCCATCATGGCTCCGATAAATACACCTACGAGCACTCTCGGATTCATGAGATTGACCTGATAGAATTCTACGATATCAGGAATTGTAGCAGAAGCGACATCCACGATTCTGTCCCCTATAGCCAAAGTGTCGTGTCCGACATGATGCAGTGCAATCTTTATTTCTTCAATGTAAGATGCAAGCAGCGCGAGTGCTGTCAATGCTGCCGAACCTATCGCAAAGCCCTTTCCTGTAGCGGCAGTAGTATTTCCGAGGGCATCCAATATATCAGTTTTCTGACGGACTTCAGGATCAAGACCGCTCATCTGGGCATTACCTCCTGCATTGTCCGCAATCGGTCCATAAGCATCTGTAGCAAGGGTAATACCGAGAGTAGAGAGCATTCCGACAGCGGCAATACTGATTCCATAGAGGCCCTGGCTGATAAGTGCCGGATCAAATGAAAAGCCGGTCGCACAGAGATAAGAAAGCAGGATGGCTACGGCAATAGTCACGACAGGAACGGCGGTGGAAATCATACCGAGACCCATACCGCTGATAATCACAGTAGCGGAACCAGTCTTTGCACTTTCAGCAAGTTTCTGTGTAGGTTTATATGAATGTGAGGTATAATACTCAGTAGCTTTGCCGATGATTACTCCGGAAACAAGACCGAAAATCACAGAGAGTGAAAGCATCCACCAGTTGCTGAATCCGAGCACATAGAATACACCGAAAGACACTACAGCGATAAGTCCTGCGCTGAGGTTGGTTCCTCTGCTCAAAGAACCGAGAAGGTCCTGCAGACTTGCTCCCTCCTTGGTTCTCACGGCATAAATGCCTATAACCGAGAGTACAACTCCCAATGCCGCAATACACATCGGCGCAAGGATTGCCCTTGTCTGTGCTACGGTGTCACCGAAGAAAGCAGAGGCACCAAGCGCCATCGTAGCAAGGATGGCTCCACAATATGACTCATAAAGGTCCGCACCCATACCGGCAACGTCACCGACATTGTCACCGACATTGTCTGCAATTGTAGCAGGATTTCTAGGGTCATCTTCAGGAATATCCGCTTCGACTTTTCCGACAATATCAGCTCCGACATCGGCTGCCTTGGTATATATACCTCCTCCGACTCTGGCAAAGAGTGCCTGTGTAGAAGCTCCCATGCCGAATGTAAGCATTGTGGTAGTGATAGTAACAAGCGTCTGAGAAGGATTAGGGTCACTTACGAATAATTTCAGGACGATGTACCAGATGGAAATGTCAAGAAGACCCAGGCCCACGACTGTAAGGCCCATTACTGCACCTGAACGGAATGCAAGTTTAAGACCGGCATTGAGAGACCTCGAAACCGCATTGGCAGTTCTTGAAGAAGCATAAGTCGCAGTTTTCATTCCCACGAAGCCTGCAAGCCCTGAGAAGAAACCTCCCGTAAGGAATGCAAACGGAACCCATGGGTTCTGGATATGGAAACCATATGCGAGAATCGCAAAGAATATCGCCAGGATGACAAAAACGATTGTCACAACTTTGTACTGCTGCTTGAGATATGCCATGGCACCATCTCTGACATACTGGGCAATTTCCTTCATTGTGGCTGTACCTTCGCTCTCTTTCATCATCTGATGAAAGAAATACCAGGCGAAGAACAATGCAATCACGGCCGCAGCCGGAACAATGTAGAATAGTGAATCCATAAAAGCTGGTATTATAATTATTAAATGAAATCTATTGTAACGTTTCGCTCTTTCGTTTCGAAAGTCATATGTTTCGTTTGCAAAGATACGTATTTTTTTGACATAAAAAATAGGGGGAGGCCAAAATATTCAATTTTGGTCTCCCCCTATTTGTATGTATAGTTTATTTACTCTGCCTTTGGAGCCTCAGCCTCTGCTGCTGGAGCAGCCTCAGCTTTCTTAGCGCGGCTACGACGGGTAGCCTTCTTGGTCTCCTTCGGAGCAGCAAGTGCTGCCTCATTGAAGTCAACAAACTCGATAAGTGCCATCTCTGATCCATCACCCTGTCTGAAGCCGACGTGGAGGATACGAAGATATCCGCCCGGACGGTCTGCAATCTTAGGGGCAATTGTACGGAAAAGCTCTGCAACAGCAGTCTTGTCCTTGAGATAACTGAAGACGATACGACGTGAGTGTGTTGAATCGTCCTTAGACTTGGTGATAAGCGGTTCTACATATGACCTGAGAGCCTTTGCCTTTGCCAATGTTGTAGTGATTCTCTTATGCTGAATCAGTGAGCATGACATGTTGGCGAGAAGGGCTTTGCGGTGTCCGCTCTTGCGACCAAGATGATTGATTGCTTTATTATGCCTCATGATTATGCGTTATTCTTTTTCTTAGGTTCAATATTGTACTTGGTAACATCCATACCGAAAGTGAGCTTCATCTTGTCGAGCATCTGATCAATCTCATTGAGTGACTTCCTACCGAAGTTGCGGAACTTCATGAGTTCTGCCCTTGAATAGGAAACAAGGTCAGCGAGAGTGTCAATCTCGGCAGCCTTCAGACAGTTGTATGCTCTGACAGAAAGTCCGAGGTCTGAAAGTTTGCTGAGAAGGAGATGTCTCATGCGGAGTGACTCTTCATCAAGTTCATTGGATGCAGGAACGCTCGCTGTTTCAAGAGTAAGCTTCTTGTCATCTGTAAAGAGCTTGAAGTGGTAAATAAGAATGTTTGCAGCATCCTGAAGAGCAGCATTAGGTGCAATCGAACCGTCAGTAACGATTTCAAGATTGAGCTTCTCGTAGTCAGTCTTCTGCTCAACTCGCCAGTTCTCCACTGTCCAGTTTACTTTGCGGATCGGAGTGTAGATAGCATCAACCGGAATGGTTCCGATAGGTGTATTCTCATCTCTCTCCTCCTCAGCCGGAACGAATCCGCGGCCTTTGGTAACTGTAAGAGAAATTTCAAGTTTTACAGAAGGCTCGAGCGAGCAGATATGCAGCTCTGGATTGAGCACCTTGAAAGAAGACAATCCTTTGGAGATATCCTCTGCAGTAAACTCCTGCTTACCGCTAACTGTGATATTTGCCACCTCTGAATCTACAGAATCCACCATCCTTTTGAGTCTAACCTGTTTGAGGTTAAGGATGATGTCCTGCATACCCTCGATAACGCCCGGGATGGTCGCAAATTCCTGGTCAACACCAGAAATCTTTATCGAGCTGATAGCAAAACCCTCCAGAGAAGATAAGAGGATGCGGCGAAGTGCGTTTCCGATTGTCTGACCATATCCAGGCTCAAGTGGCCTGAACTCGAAACGGCCTACAGTCTCGGTGCCTTCGAGCATTATTACCCTATCCGGTTTCTGAAATGCTAAGATTGCCATATTAATTCTTTTTAGGTGTTACTATTACTTAGAGTACAGGTCAACGATAAGCTGCTCGTTAATGTTCTCTGGAATTTCAGTTCTTGCAGGAACATTGAGGAATTTACCGGTGAGAGCCTTAGGATCGAACTCCAGCCATGAGTACTTCTTCGCAGAAGCAACACTGTTCTGGATAACCTCGAGACTCTTGGACCTCTCTCTTACTGCGATTACATCACCTGCCTTAACCTGTGCTGACGGAATGTTGCAGACAGCACCGTTAAGAGTAATGTGGCAATGACGCACAATCTGTCTTGCAGCTGCTCTTGTAGGAGCGATTCCGAGACGATATACGATGTTGTCAAGTCTGGATTCGAGGAGGAAGAGAAGGTTCTCACCCTTCATACCAGGCATACGACAAGCTTTCTCGTATGTGTTGCGGAACTGTCTTTCAAGAACGCCATACATATATTTTACTTTCTGCTTCTCTTTAAGCTGATTGCCGTACTCAGTTGACTTTCTAGAGCGCTTTCTGGCAGCACCGTGCTGTCCCGGAGGAAAGTTTCTTTTCTCTAAATATCTGTCAGCGCCATAGATTGGCTCACCGAATTTACGGGCGATTTTAGTACTTGGTCCAGTATATCTTGCCATAGTAATTAATCATTAAATTGTAAAATTAAACTTTACGACGGCCTTTTGGTCTGCAACCATTGTGAGGCATTGGTGTTACATCAATGATCTCAGTAACCTCGATACCTGCCTGATTGATTGTTCTGATAGCTGACTCACGTCCGGCACCAGGACCCTTAACATAGACCTTTACTTTACGGAGGCCTGCATCAAACGCTGTCTTGG
The DNA here is from genome assembly GCA_934700615.1 of uncultured Bacteroidales bacterium. Classification (GTDB taxonomy): domain Bacteria; phylum Bacteroidota; class Bacteroidia; order Bacteroidales; family UBA932; genus Cryptobacteroides. The sequence continues at coordinate 75,822 of CAKUXR010000006.1, read as the reverse complement.
CAGCATCCTCTGCTGCAACCTGAGCTGCATACGGAGTGTTTTTCTTAGAGCCTCTGAAGCCGCTCTTACCAGCTGAAGACCAGCTGATAACCTGGCCAACATTGTTTGTGAGAGCGATGATAACGTTATTGAAGGTTGATGAAATATGTGCTTCACCAGTAGCTTCAACTTTTACAACTCTCTTTTTTGCTGTTGTTGTCTTCTTTGCCATAATTCATCAAGATTTATTTGGTTGCTTTCTTCTTGTTTGCAACGGTCTTCTTCTTACCCTTTCTTGTGCGGGCATTGTTCTTGGTGCTCTGGCCACGTACAGGAAGTCCGATACGATGACGGATTCCTCTGTAGCAACCGATGTCCATGAGACGTTTGATGTTCATCTGGACTGAAGAACGAAGTTCACCCTCGATTTTGTACTCGCTAGCGATGAGGCTACGGATCTTTGCGATCTGGTCATCGTTCCACTCACTTACTTTAGTGTCAAAATCGATTCCGCACTCCTCAAGGATCTTTCTTGCAGAAGAGCGGCCGATACCGAAGATGTAGGTAAGGCCTATTTCTCCCCTTTTGTTGTTTGGTAAATCAACACCGGCTATTCTTGCCATAATATCTTTACTTTATTAGTTACACAACTGAATATTATCCTTGGCGCATCTTGAACTTAGGGTTCTTCTTGCAGATCACGTAAAGGCGACCTTTACGTCTCACGATTTTGCAATCATCGCTGCGCTTTTTGATGGATGTTTTTACTTTCATATCGCGAATTTTTTTATTTGTATCTGAAGGATATTCTACCTTTAGTTAAATCATAAGGCGACATTTCAACTCTAACCTTGTCACCGAGCAGGATATGGATGAAGTTCTGTCTCATCTTGCCTGAAATATGGGCAAGGATAACATGACCATTCTCCAGCTCTACTTTAAACATAGCGTTAGGAAGAGTCTCGACTATCGTCCCGTCCTGTTCAATTGCTGTTTGCTTAGACATTTAAAATACCACTTTAAAATTTAATGTTTCCGTCTTTCTCGATAAAGTCAAAGGTCGAAAGTAGTTCCGCTTTGCCTTTTCGGATAACAACCGTAAGCTCGTAATGTGCCGCGTTCTTGTGGTCCGCCGTGTGCACTGCCCAACCATTTCTAGCTAAGTACACATCTTTCTTACCAGCATTGATCATCGGCTCAATACATATTGTCATTCCATCTGCGAGTCTTGCACCATGTCCGCGTCTTCCGTAATTCGGAATTCCGGGAGCTTCATGCATTTCTCTTCCGATACCATGACCTTCCAGTTCCCTTACTACAGAGAAGCCGAAAGACTCAGCATACGACTGTACCGCGTATCCGATATCGCCTGTACGGTTTCCGTCAATTGCCGCTTCAATGCCCTTGTACAAAGAAGCCTTTGTGACATCCAGGAGTTTTCTTGTCTCTGCATCAACCTCTCCTACCGGGAAGGTGTAGCAGGAATCTCCGTTATAACCCTTGTAAAGAGTACCGATGTCGCATGAGACAATGTCTCCCTCCTTCAAAACGTAGTCAGACGGAAAACCGTGTACAACCACATCATTTACAGAGGCGCATATTGCAGCAGGGAAACCCTCAAAACCTAGAAAGCTTGGAATCGCACCATTGTCACGGATAAAAGTCTCAGCCACCCTATTCAACTCAGCAGTTGTCACACCAGGGGCGACCGCTTTACCGACTTCGGCAAGTGTCTTTGACACCAGAATTCCGTTCTCACGGAGCAATTCAATCTCTTCTTCTGTTTTCGGCGTAACCATTTCGTTAAGTACTTTATCAGGAATTACATGCCAGAACGTCCACTCAGACGACCTGTCTTCATCAATCCGTCATAGTGACGCATGAGCAGATAACTTTCAATCTGCTGAAGAGTGTCGAGAACAACACCGACAAGAATCAGAAGTGAAGTACCACCATAGAAACTTGCGAACTGGTTGTTGACACCTGCAAGCATCGCAAATGCCGGCATAATTGCTATGAACGCGAGGAAGAAAGAACCCGGGAGAGTTACTCTTGACATGATGTCATCGAGATACTCCATAGTCTTCTTGCCAGGTTTCACACCAGGTATAAAACCGCCGTTCTGCTTCAACTGATCTGCCATGAGGTTAGGATTTACCGTAACCGCAGTGTAGAAATATGTGAAGAGGACGACAAGGAGTCCAAAAATAAGATTATACCAGAAACCGGTATAGTTGCTGAGTGCAGCTGCAATACCTCTAGTTGCATCCCACTTTGAGAAAAGGATAGGGAAAAGCATAAGAGCCTGGGCGAAAATGATAGGCATTACACCCGCAGCATTAATCTTGAGAGGGATGTAATTGCGGACACCGCCGTACTGCTTGTTGCCGATTACTCGCTTTGCATACTGAACAGGAACTTTCCTGACAGCCTGCACGAGAGCGATGGCAGCAATGAAGACAAAGAACAATACCAGAAGCTCCACGATCAGGAGAAGGAGACCACCGTTTGTTGTGGTGAGTTTCTCACCGATCTCGGCTGTAAGTGCGTAAGGAAGACGGGCAACGATACCGATCATGATGATAAGGGAAATACCGTTTCCGATACCACGGTCAGTAATACGCTCACCAAGCCACATCACGAACATAGAGCCTGCAAGGAGAATCAATGTAGAGACAAGATTGAATGTGAAGTTACTCCATCCAAGCTGTGTTACAGCGACGAAAGCCTGTCCTGGAATCTGATTGTGGATCGCAGCAAGATAAGCTGGGCACTGGATAGCGAGAACCACGATTGTCAGGTATCTGGTAATCTGGTTCATTTTCCTGCGGCCGCTCTCACCTTCCATCTGCAGTTTCCTGAAGTATGGAACGAACATGCCGAGGAGCTGGATCACGATGGAAGCCGAGATGTACGGCATCACACCGAGCGCGAAGATAGAGGCGTTTCCGAATGCTCCACCTGAGAACATATTCAAGAGGCCGACAAGACCATCCTGAGTATTGCTCTGGAGTGTCGCAAGACCGGATGCGTCAATACCCGGAATCACAACAAAACATCCCAAACGATAAACGAGTACCAAGAGAAGCGTATAAACGATTCTCTTGCGTAACTCCTCTATCTTGAAGATGTTCTTGAATGTCTCAATAAATTTCTTCATTATTTTTCAATCTTAGTAGCTTTTCCACCTGCAGCCTCGATCTTCTCCACAGCGGTTTTTGAGAATGCATTGGCAGATACCTCAAGTTTAGCGGTAAGCTCACCGTTAGCAAGAACCTTTACGAGATCCTTCTGACGGGCAAGACCAGCCTCCTTGATGACATCAAGTGTAATCACTGATGTGCCAAGTTTCTCAGAAAGTGCCTGAAGTGCTGAAAGATTAACTGCAATGTACTCTACTCTTGTAGGATTGTTGAAGCCGAACTTAGGAAGTCTTCTCTGGATAGGCATCTGACCACCCTCGAAGCCAATCTTGTGCTCATATCCTGCACGAGCCTGAGCTCCTTTAGTACCACGGGTCGCAGTGCCACCTTTTCCGGAGCCCTGACCGCGGCCTACTCTTTTGGTATTGTGTGTTGAACCTTTAGCAGGTTTCAAATTGTGCAAATTCATCTTAGTTCCTCCGAATTAGATTTCTTCTACTTTTACGAGGTGCTGAATTTTGACAAGCATACCTGTTGTTACAGGATTCTTCTCCACCTCTACGGTCTGATGCATTCTACGGATACCGAGGCACTGAAGGGTAGCCTTCTGTCTCTTGGTCTCACCGTTCTTGCTGATAACCTGAGTAATTCTATATTTAGCCATTTCGTTTTCTCCTATAGTAAACTATCCGTTAAACACTTTACTCATCGGTACACCACGAAGACCGGCAATCTCATAAGCATCTCTCAACTCTGTAAGAGCCTCGACTGTAGCCTTTACAAGGTTATGAGGGTTTGATGAGCCTTTAGACTTTGCAAGCACGTTCTGAACACCTGCAGACTCGAATACTGCACGCATCGCACCACCTGCCTTAACACCAGTACCAGGAGCAGCCGGCTTCATGAATACTTCAGCGCCACCGAATTTGGCAACCTGCTCGTGCGGAATGGTAGTATTGATAAGCGGAATCTTGACAAGATTCTTCTTTGCATCCTCTACACCTTTCTGGATAGCGGCTGTAACCTCGTTAGCTTTACCGAGGCCATAACCTACAACGCCTTTCTCGTCGCCGACTACGACAATCGCAGCGAAACGGAAGTGACGACCACCCTTGGTGACTTTGGTTACCCTCTGAATGGAGACAAGTCTGTCCTTAAGTTCAAGATCAGATGTCTTTACTCTATTAACATTTGTTTTTGCCATAATTCCGATTAGAATTTAAGACCGCCTTCACGGGCAGCGTCAGCCAAACATTGAACTCTGCCATGATAGAGATAACCACCACGGTCGAAAGCGACCTCATTGATACCTTTCTCGATGGCACGCGCAGCGATCGCTTTACCTACGATTGCGGCAGCCTCTTTTCCATTCTTACCTTTGCACTCAGCAGCAAGAGCCTTATCGTTTGAAGCGGCAGCTACGAGTGTTGTTGCAGTTTCGTCATTGACAACCTGAACATAGATCTGTCTGTTGCTTCTGAACACTACGAGTCTAGGTCTCTCAGCTGTTCCATTGACATGCTTGCGAATACGGTAGTGAATACGTCTTCTTCTTTCTATTTTACTCAATGCCATAATTCATTCCTCCTATTATTTAGCGGCTGCAGTCTTACCTGCCTTACGACGAATCTGCTCGCCAACGAACTTGATACCCTTGCCCTTATATGGTTCAGGCTTGCGGAGAGAACGAATCTTTGCTGCAACCTGTCCTACAAGCTGTTTGTCAGCGCTCCTGAGAATCAGGATAGGGTTCTCACCTTTCTTGATGGCAGCTGCCTCAGCCTTGATTTCTGCAGGGAGAAGGAGCTGGATTTCGTGTGAAAAACCGAGTGAGAAAGTCAGAAGCTGACCTTTCACGTCAACACGGTAACCTACACCGACAAACTCCTGCTTGATTTCGAAACCAGTAGAAACACCTACGACCATGTTGTGGACGAGTGCACGGTAAAGACCATGCATAGAACGGTGTCTAGGCTGATCAGTAGGACGGGTGAATTTAATTTCTTTACCCTCAATGGTAACGGTAATATCCGGATCAACTTTCTGAGAAAGCTCACCAAGAGGTCCTTTAACCTTCACAACGTTGCCAGGAAGGAGCTCTACGCTCACCTTGTCCGGAAGGCTTACAGGTAATTTACCAATTCTTGACATTATCTGTTTCTTTAAATATTAATAAACATAGCATACAACTTCACCGCCGACGTTGAGTTCTTTAGCCTCTTTGTCAGTGATGACACCCTTAGATGTAGAAAGGATAGCGATTCCGAGTCCGTTGAGGACACGTGGCATATCAGCTACATCAGTGTACTTTCTGAGACCTGGCTTAGACACGCGGATAATCTTCTTGATAGCGGCCTGCTTGGTCTGAGGATGATACTTGAGAGCGATTTTGATTGTGCTTGAAGGTGTTCCCTCTACAACTTTGTAGCTGAGGATGTAACCTTTCTCGCAAAGAATCTTGGTGAGAGCAACCTTCATCTTGGAAGAAGGGATCTCAACAATTCTGTTTCCTGCGCTGTATGCGTTGCGCACACGGGTAAGGAAGTCTGCAATTGGATCAGTCATTTCTTTTGAATTTTTTGAACCGGCGTCATTGACGCCCGATATCCGATTGTTAATTAATAAAAATAATGTATGCTATCAAGCTTCTACCAGCTTGCTTTCTTAACACCTGGAATAAGGCCGTTGCTTGCCATTTCACGGAACTGGATTCTGCTGAGACCGAAGGCACGCATATATCCCTTTGGACGTCCGGTAAGTTTGCAACGATTGTGAAGACGAACAGATGAAGAGTTCTTAGGGAGCTTATCGAGAGCTGCCCAGTCGCCTGCCTCTTTCAATGCTTTTCTCTTCTCGGCGTATTTTGCAACTAATTTCTCGCGCTTTACTTCGCGGGCTTTCATTGATTCTTTTGCCATCTTATACTCTTTTAGTTGTTATGTTTCTTGAATGGCAGACCGAACTCTTTCAGAAGTGCATAAGCCTCTTCATCAGACTTGGCTGTAGTAACGAATGTGATTTCCATTCCGTGAACGCGAGGGTTCTTGTCCATGTCGATTTCAGGGAAGATAATCTGCTCTTTGAGACCGAGAGTGTAGTTTCCGTTACCGTCGAGTTTCTCTGAAATACCATTGAAGTCGCGGATACGAGGAAGAGATACACGGATAAGTCTCTCAAGGAATTCGTACATCTTTACGTCACGGAGAGTAACCTTTACACCGATTGGCTGGCCTTTACGAAGGTGGAAGTTAGAAATATCCTTTCTAGAAGAAGTGAGGACTGCCTTCTGACCAACAATCATTGAAAGTTCTGCAGCTGCCTCTTCAACGAGTTTCTTGTCGTGTGACTGGTTCTGGGAAGCCTCACCGATACCCTCATTGATGGTAATCTTAACGAGTCTAGGAACCTGCATCACAGTAGTATAAGAGAACTGCTTCATGAGAGCAGGAACAATCTGCTCCTTGTACACGGTCTTGAGCTCCGGTACATATCCAGCAGGAACTATCTGCTCTGCTGCTTCGTTCTTAGTTTTCTTTGCCATAACTATTTGATCTCCTCTCCAGATTTTTTAGAATAACGCACTTTCTTGCCGTCAACGAACTTGTGACCAATTCTTGTAGGAACCGGCTTAGCGGCTGTGCTCTTAGGATCAATGAGCTGTACGTTTGAAATATGGATTCCTGCCTCTTTCTTGATGATACCACCCTGAGGAGCCTGTGCGCTAGGCTTTGTGTGCCTGCTGACCATATTTACACCCTCTACAACAACACGGTCCTTATCTGTAATAACTTCAAGGACTTTACCTGTCTTGCCCTTATCATTACCGGCATTGACAAATACGGTATCGCCTTTCTTTACGTGAAATTTTTTCATAATGCTTCAATAATTAAAGGACCTCCGGTGCCAGTGATACAACTTTCATATAATTCTCACGAAGCTCTCTGGCTACAGGGCCAAAGATACGTGTTCCTCTAAGCTCGCCTGAGTTGTTCAGAAGAACGCAGGCATTGTCATCAAAGCGGATATAAGATCCATCCGGACGACGGATTTCCTTCTTGGTGCGAACCACCACAGCCTTTGACACAGAGCCTTTCTTTGCATCTCCACCTGAGATTGCACTTTTTACTGCTACGACGATCTTATCGCCGACAGATGCATAACGGTGACGTGTTCCACCCAGTACTCGGATACAAAGAACTTCCTTTGCACCACTGTTGTCTGCCACCTGTAAACGTGTTTCCTGCTGTATCATCGCTATTTGACTTTTTCTACAATTTCAACTAATCTCCACCTCTTTGTCTTACTGAGAGGACGTGTTTCCATGATGCGCACGGTATCACCCTCGCTGCACTCATTCTTGTCATCCTGAGCAACAAATTTAGTGGTCTTGTTAATGAACTTACCATACATAGGGTGTTTTCCCTTAGTCTCTACGGCAACAACAATAGTCTTGTCCATTTTGTTGCTGACTACAACACCTATTCTTTCCTTACGAAGATTTCTTTCCATAGGGCACCTAATTAGTTCTGTTCTTTTTCTTTCTCAGAAAGGACAAACATCATGCGGACGATGTCTTTTCTGCACTTCTTAAACTTGGATGTATCCTCTAATGGAGAGACAGCGTGGTTCATCTTCATCATGTCAAGATTCGCCTTCTCCACTGCAATGCGGTCACGCAGATCTGCTACGGACATTTCGCGTACTTCTGATATTTTCATTTTCTTCTCCATTAAACTATTCTACATAATCCCTGCGGACAATAAACTTCGTAGCGATAGGGAGTTTGTGAGCTGCAAGGCGCATAGCCTCTTTTGCAATCTCGAGAGAAACACCCTCTGCCTCGAAGAGAATTCTGCCAGGAGTAATCGGGCAGACAAATCCCTGAGGATCACCCTTACCTTTACCCATTCGAGTATCAAGAGGCTTCTTGGTGAAAGGCTTTGCAGGGAATACCCTGATCCAAATCTGACCCTCACGATTCATATAACGCGAGATTGCCTGACGGGCAGCCTCAATCTGCTGCGATGTAAGCCAACAATTCTCAAGGGTTTTAAGACCGAAAGAACCGAACGCAAGCTGGCTGCCCCTCTGGGACATTCCTTTCATGCGGTTTTTCTGTTCCCTTCTAAACTTTGTTTTCTTTGGTTGTAACATTGCTGTATTACTTTAATTATTTTTCCCAAATTCCCTAAATCTTTGAGCATCAGCTGGTTGGGCGAACTTCTCCTCAATTTTGGGAATGCAAAGTTAGTAAAAATTTTCGAAAAACAAACATTTTCAAGAATATTTCTACACTTTTTCGACATAATATTTTCAATGCGAATGTTCATATACTCAGCGAGTTATGGACTATGATAATTTTTTCTCACACGCTTTTTCGACAAAACGGTATCAGAAAAATCGTTTTGTAAAAAATTATGTATTTTTGCGCTGTCATTGACAATACCCCTACGGCTGCAAGGCGCAGCCGCAAATGACAACAGCAGAACTATGGACAAAAAGACATTGACATTGATAATAGCCGTCATCATTTTTCTGGTGCCGGCGGCAGCACAGAAGCGAAGGGCGCCGGTCCCGCCCAGGAGACCGCAGATGCTCCAGTACGAGATAATCGGCGGGGATACCGTGTATATGGACGTGCTGAATCCGTCCAGAATATCCCTGTACGGGCACCGACGCGGAAAGGACTGGAGAAAATACTACAGGCTGGTCTGGAATTTCAGCAAGACCTACCCTTACGCCCTCGTGGCTCGGAAACTCATCCACGACACCGACAGCACATTCGCAAAGGATGAGCTCGGACGCAGACAGAAGGAGAAGTATGTCAATGCCGTGCAGAAGGAGCTTTTCAATGCCTTTGAAGAGCCCATGAGACATATGACCGTCACGCAGGGACAGCTGCTGATGAAACTGATCGACAGAGAAGTGGGGAAATCTTCCTACTTTATCATAAAGGACTATAAGAACGGACTCGCCGCAGGATTCTGGCAGGGAATAGCCAAGATATTCGGTTCAGATCTCAAAAAGCATTACGACCCGGACGGTGAAGACCGCCAGGTCGAAGAACTTGTACACAAATGGGACAACGGGGAATTCCAGGCCCTCTATTTTTCTATCTTCGGTGAATATCCGAAACGCATTGAGATTCCGTCGAAGTACATGTAAGAGGAGCCGTTCATCCAATCCTTGAGGATAACCAGTTCGCCTCCGCCCGATACAGGCATGCGTACATCACAGTGATAGTGGCCGAACACGAAGTAATCCACATGAGTTTTGGCCTCGAAGTCAGCCGCGAATTTGTATAAAGGCTCGTCTTCGCCTTTGAAAACATAGTCAAAAGACTTCGCCACGCGGCTTTTCTTGGACCAGCCTTTACCGAAACGGAAAGCCAGATACGGATGAAGCAGGCTGAACAGGGACTGGAAGAACTTCGCGCGGAAGCCCCAGCGCATAAGCTTGTACCAATGATGGCCGGGACCCAGCCCGTCACCATGACCGAGACAGAAAGTCTTCCCCGAGATATTCACGACATACGGCTGCTGGAGTATGACGATGCCCATCTCCTCGAAATAATGATAGCACCAGATGTCATGGTTCCCCTGAAAGAAATACACTTTCACGCCATTGTCCATGAGGTCCATCAGCGCAGCGAACACACGCACATAACCCTTAGGCACGACATCATGATACTCATACCAGAAATCCCAGATGTCGCCCAGCATATAAAGTGCGGATGTCCTGTCCCGCGGAATCGAATTCAGGAACGAAACGAAACGCGCCTCCCGGTCTGCCGGATCATTCACGTCCAGACCGAGATGCACATCAGATACGAAGTATGTCAATGACCTTGTCTCCACCATCCTGAATTATGCGAAAATCAGGATAAGCAGGGCTGCCGCAAGACAATAAAGCGAGAACCAGACAAGTTTTGACTTCTTTACAATGGCAACCATCGCCTTGCAAGAGAAAAGGCCGGCAACGAAAGCGCCGATAAAGCCAAGCAGAAGCTGCATTGTGCCTAGACCTGATGCCGTTGCAGGCTCACCGATTCCTTCCAATATGCTCAATGCCTGTTCTCCGATGATAGGAACGAGCACCATGAGGAATGAGAACTGAGCCATTTTTTCTCTCTTGACGCCGCAGATCAATCCTGTAGCGATGGTGGTTCCGGAACGGGAAAGGCCAGGAGCCACGGCACAGGCCTGACCAAGGCCGACTATGAATGCCTGGAGGTAAGAAATACCGTTTCTCTGCTCTTTGACGGCATTTTTGCCGGCTGACACCCATTTTCCGGACATGTCCGAAACATACAGTATTACCGCGGTAATGATCAGACATACTGCGACAGTGAAGAGATTGTCACCGAAGAGACTCTCGACCTGATCCTTAAAGAACAATCCGACTATCGCGATAGGTATCATTGACACGATAATCTTGAAGACATAGTCAGTCTCATCATTGTACTTGAAGGCGAAAAGGCCTTTCAGAAGTTTCCAGATAACTGACCAGAAAACTATTATCGTACTGAGGACAGTCGCGAAATGAACTGTCACGGTAAAATCAAGGAAACCTTCAGCGTCAACGCCGAGCAACTCCTTGAAAATCATAAGATGTCCGCTGCTGCTGACAGGCAAAAATTCCGTAAGTCCCTGTACAATACCGAGCAAAAGCGCTTCCCACCATTCCATAATTATTTCTCCTCCTTATTTTTGAAAACTTTCATTATAGATATAATTTCGATGATTATACCGCAAAGAATCACAATCGGCGCAGCGACCAGCCTTCGGAAGTCGAACATCGCATAATTGAAAACAGCCGGGTCCTTGCTGCCTCCGCCAATCATAAGAATATATCCGGAAATCATGACAATCATACCTATCAGGAGATACTTCATCCCCTGCGGAGTCATTGCCATCTTTTTATTGTCAATCTTATTATCCTTTTCCATAATACCTTATTTATCAATAATATAATTCATCCTTACCAAGGGAAACCAACTTGTTTACCACGAAATATGTGCTGCCCACACAGATGACGAGACCGGCTACAGTCACGATCCCCATCACTATAAGGAGCCTCTCCAATGTGAATATCTCGAAAAGCTGGACAAACTCAGACCTGACGACGAAGAGAACACCCACGAGGAGGATCAATGCTACCACAGAGGAAAACAAGCCCAAGAAAGCCGCCCTTGCAAGGAAAGGCCCCCGGATAAACGCCTTGGTGGCACCTACAAGCTTCATGGTATGGACCGTAAATCTCTTGGCATAGACCGTAAGGCGCATCGTATTGTTAATCAGCACAAAGGAGATAAACAGCATCAGGAAGATGAATACTCCCAGAACCAATGAAATCTTGCTGATATTGGCATTGAGTGCGTCCACGAGGGACCTCTGGTAGACGACTTCATCTACGAGGGGAGATTTTCCGATTGCAGCCTCGACGACTTTCAGACTGTCCTCCAGGACATACTGCGGGTCCAGGGTCACTGAAATGGAAGTAGGAACGGGTGAAGTCTCGAACACCTTGAGGAAATCCTTTCCGAGCATATCCTCCATTTCCTTTTCTCCCTGCGCCTTGGAAACGAATTCAGTACCATGGACGAACGACATCGAATCAAGCCCTTTGCGGAACATCAGCGCCTCGCTCTCCGGAACCGTCGGTTTCATGATGACTGAGACCTGGAGATTCTGCTTGAAATAGTCTGTCACTGCCTTGGCATTGACCAGAATCATGCTGGACACACCGACAAGGAGGAGCACCAGACTGATGCTCACTACAGAAGACAAATATGCGTTAGCCAGACGGCGCCGCATAAGTTTATTTTCGTTTCTTGCCATAATACTCCAAATTGACCCCAAAGTTAAGCATTTATCGAAATATCAAAAAAAATTCTTAACTTTGCACCTATTGAATCAAATAGAATTAAGATGGGCAAAAAAATCCTGTTCGTAAACTCAGAGATTTTCCCATACCTGCCTGAGACTCCGATTTCACGCATCGGCAGGTATCTTCCTCAGGGAATCCAGGAGCGTAAGAAAGAAATCAGATCTTTCATGCCAAGGTACGGATGTATCAACGAGCGAAAGAACCAGCTCCACGAAGTCATAAGACTTTCCGGAATGAACATTATCATAAACGATGTCGATAGACCGCTTGTAATCAAGGTGGCCTCCATTTCTGCTGCCCGCATCCAGGTGTATTTCATTGATAATGAGGATTATTTTAAGAGAAAAGAGCTTGAGAGAGATGACAATGGCGTTTTCTTCGGAGACAATGCCGAGCGCGCGATTTTCTTCGCCCGCGGAGTCCTCGAGACCGTAAAGAAGCTCAGGTGGGCACCTGACGTGATTCATTGCCACGGATGGATAACCCAGATTCTTCCGCTCTATCTGAAAAAGGCCTATAAAGACGACCCTATTTTCGAAAACAGCAAGGTCGTGCTCTCACTCTACGACGACACGCCGGAGATTTTCAATGAAGAATTCAGCCGCCTCGTAAAGTTCGGAGACATTACCGAGTCTGACGTGCCTTTCCTGTCTGAACCGACTGGCATAAATCTTGCTAAAACTGCCGCTCAGTATTCAGACGGAGTCATTGTCGCTGCAGAGAACGTCGATAAAGGGCTCGTTGACTACTGTAAAGGTCTGAATCTTCCTGTCCTGGACTATGATGCGAAGGCAGTTGAAGACGGATCATACATTGATGCTTACAACAGTTTTTACGATCAGTTTTAGCAAATGAATCTTTTCAAAAGATACGGCCTTTTGTCTTTGGGTGCAGCGGCCGGCCTCATGTGCGGTTCGTGCGTGAACGTGAACAAATCGCTAGGCGAGTCATTGATACCGGACAGCCAGATGTACGACATCTACACGGCAGAGTTCCCTATCGAAGACATTGAACAGGAGATGGCTGACAGCCTCTCCAGTTTCAGCATGTACAAGTTTACATTCGGCGCCATCAGGGACGAGGCGTTCGGACTCACCACAAAGGAGGCTTCATTCACACTTGTCCCGGTCAGCGACACGCTCGATTTCGGAAAGAATGCGAAATTCCGCCAGTTCCATCTGTCGGCGGTCGCAGATTCCACCTCTTACGCGGACCTGAGCCAGGAGTATATTCTCCAGAGTGTCAATGTCTATGAACTTGACAAAGCGCTCGACTATACGAAGCTCAGCCCTGAAGTGTCTTACTCGAAGAACAGAATCACCGACGGCATTCCTGTATATAACGGAAAAGATTCGCTTTCCTTCAATTTCAGCAAGGAATTCGGAGAGAAATATATGAAAATCCAGACAGCGGATCTGGACACCCTTCCGAACTATACGAAAAAGTTCCCGGGCATTGTCATAACGACTGACACTCCTGCCGGCAACGGAGGACGTATCAACATGTTCAGACTTCCTATCGCGGTCAACAAGGGTACCATCTACGGAAGCTACGCGGAACTCAAGTTCACTGCGGACTACGGTGACAGGAAACAGGTGGACACCTCTTTCATATTCTACCTGGGACCAATGTCAATTTACGACCTCGGAGGCGTCACTTCCACATCCGTGACCACCTATCCTCAGGCAGCATTCGACCAGACGGTACACTCAAGCAAGTCGCTTGAAGGTAAGGCAGACAAGACATTCGTCATGGAAGGCGGACGTGGAATCAAGCCTGTAATAAAGGCTAAGCCGATAAGGGACAAGGTTCTGGAAATAGTATCGCAAAAGACTGACGCTCCGTCAGGCGTAGCAATCAGCAAGGCTACACTTGTAATGCCTTTCGAGTTCCCTGACAATTACATTGACATGTACATGTATCCGGCTTACATCAGCCCTACATGCCGCATCAAGACAGACAAGAGCCTTACTTTCGCCAGCATCACCGACTCAAGTGTATCAGATGAGAACCAGGGTGACATAAACAGGTCGCTCTGCCAGTATGCCCCTGATATCACACATCACTTGCAGGCAATGCTCAAACTCACTGACGAGAGCAAGATCGAGAACTATGACATCTGGTTCCTTGCGATGGCAAGAGAGACTGTAGCAACAGCTTCATCCTCAAGCAACAGCAGTTACGACAGCGACTATTACCAGCAGATGCTGTATTATAACTACTACAACAGCATGTACAACGGATATGGCTACGGAGGTTATGGCGGTTATGGCGGCTACGGCAACTATGGTTATGGCAACAACTACTATAACTACATGATGCTCCAGCAGATGTATGCTGCATCCGCATCTTCTTCCTCATCCGGAAGCACGACAACGAAACAGACCATGATGGACTCCCACCGCTACTACAAGGCCGTATTCAACGGTCCTGGAGCCGAGAGGAAGCCGATGTTCAAATTCACATACGCTGTACCTAAAGCCGGGAAATAAACACGGCTGACACGATAAAAAAGGGGCTGACTAATTTCTTAGTCAGCCCCTAATTATTTGCGCGTTGCAAGTGCTATTATTTGTTAGCTACTTTCTCTTCAACGTACTTTACAGCGTCAGCCACTGTTGCGATCTGGCTAGCGTCCTCATCAGGAATCTTGATGCCGAATACTCTTTCGAACTCCATAAGAAGCTCAACTGTGTCAAGAGAATCTGCACCGAGGTCGTTGGTGAAGTTGGCTGTCTCAGTTACTTCTGACTCTTCTGCGCCAAGCTTATCAACGATGACGTCTTTCACCTGTTTTACGATTTCTTCGTGTGACATAATCGAATAATTTATAAAGTTTATGATTTATAATACACTATTCATGAATATTCCGCAAAGTAAATAAAAAAAAACGAAAAAAAGAAATTTTTGCGCCAAAACCGCTAATCAACGGGACTCGCGGCTGAGATTAAGCCATATACGTAACCCGTTGAGAGAGTTCAGGAAATAGAAGGAATACTTGATTACCATGACCACCGTATAGCTGGTATCCGGCGATGAAGAAGCCTTTCCTGCCCACAGCAGAATGGAGAAGACATTGACAAGAATCCACACAATCCACTGCTCCACGAAGGCCAATGACATCAGCACCTGTCCGAGGACATTGAGCACAAACACCAGCGCATCGAAAAGAATCATATAACGGATGCCACGGGCGGCCGTTTCAGCCCCTCCAATCGCATTCAGCACGAAATAGGTGATGACGGTACCGCAAAGGAACAAAGCCGCCGTTACAGCCCACAATTTGCCGTCCAGACGGCGCGCCTTGACCTTGACCTGAGACCTTGCTCCCCTCTTCCGCCATTGCCACCAGCCAACGAACTGCATCGGCAGGAAATAAAACGCGTGAAGCGCGAAATTCCCCCACACCGGGTCACTGCCGGGACGGATGCTGCTGTCGAAAGCCACATAGGAAGCAACAGTCACGTCAATGATACCGAACAGGAACGTCCAGATATTGCCGTTTGCGGAAAGCACGGAGTTCATCACCCCTGTCAATGCTCCTATACTTGCCAATGCAAGCATGAAATGCCTCGCTCCGGGCTGCTGAAACTTGTAAACGTTGGTAATGATTACCGCTGCCGTCATACCGATGAGTATGACGGCATTGAACCAGGCATTGAACCTGTCAATCTTCTTTTTGTCAGTCATTAGTATTCAGTTGTTCATGTATCCGTTCCGCGAGTTCCCTCTTTCCCAGGAATCCCGCCAAATCTTCCACGGAGGCAGCCGCAATCCTCGGCACACTCCCGTAATGTATGAGCAGGCGCTTTTCAGTCTGTTCGCCGACACCTTTGATTCTTGTCAATGCAGATTCGATCTGGCTCTTGCTGCGCAGACTCCTGTGGAAAGTGATTCCGAATCTGTGAGCCTCATCCCTTATCTGCTGTAGGACTTTCAATGCAGAAGAGTTCCTGTCAATGAAAAGAGGGTACGGGTCCCCCACCCTGATGACTTCCTCCAGACGCTTCGCAAGTCCCACCACGGTGAGCCTGTCAGTTATGCCCAGCTCGGCAAGAGCCTGATACGCAAAGTCCAGCTGACCCTTTCCTCCGTCAATGACAATCAGCTGCGGAAGGTCATCCGGGTCTTCACGCAACATTCTGGAATAGCGCCTGTTGACCACCTCCTTCATGGAAGCATAGTCATTGGCACCGATTACAGTCTTGATCTTGAACTTCCTGTAATCCTTCTTCGAAGGCACTCCGTTGCGGAAAACCACGCAGGAGGCCACCGGATTGGTCCCCTGAATGTTAGAGTTGTCGAAACATTCTATGTGGACCGGCGACTCTTTCATGCCCAAAGCCTTGCGCAACTCTTCCACCACCATCGCACGGTACTGGTCCGGGTCCGTATGCTCTTTCTGGCGTATGGAATTGAACTGGAACTCCTTGGCGTTCTTCGTGCTCAATTCGAGGATGGCCAGTTTGTCTCCTTTCGCAGGTATCCTGAAATTGACACCATCCATCTCGACATCAGGCAGGAAAGGCACAATGACCTCGCCTGATATCTTACCGAACTTGGACTCGATTTCAGCCACGAATTCGCTCAGGACAGAAGAAGGTTCCTCTTCGATGTTCATCCTGAATCCAAGGTTCAGGGACTGGATAATGGACCCTCCCCTGACACGCATGAAATTGCCGAAAGCTTCATTTACATCAATGACAAGAGAGAACACATCCACGTTTGTATCTGAAGCAGAGGTGATTACGGACTTTGAATAATGCTTCTGGAGCGACTCTACCTTAAGCTTATAGGTCTGCGCCTGTTCGAAATCAAGATTCTCGGCCGCCTCGGTCATCAGATGCTTATAATGCTGTATGATTTCATTGGCCCCGCCCTTCAGGAGGCTGACGATTTCCTCAATCTCGGCATTATAGTCTTTCATTGATATTTTCCCGACGCAACAGCCCGCGCAGCGCCCTATGTGGAAGTCCAGGCAGGGGCGGAACTTTCCGCGCATTATCGCGTCGGAGGTGATTTTATGGTTGCAGGAGCGTATCTGATAGTTCTCCGAGAAGAATTCCAGCAGGTTTCTGGCATGCATGACCGAACTGTACGGCCCGAAATACCTGTTTCCCTTCACGATCCTCCTGGTGAGATAGACTTTCGGGAACTCGTCCCCTGTGACGCATATCCACGGATAGGTCTTGGAGTCCTTGAGCAAGATATTGTACTTCGGCTTGTACTGCTTGATGAGATTGTTCTCGAGCAAAAGGGCGTCAGCCTCAGTATCGACCACGGAATACTGCGCATCCGCTATCTTGGAGACAAGTATCCGCGTCTTGGCATTGAGCCTCTCAGGGGGCACGAAATACTGCGCCACACGCTTGTGGAGGTCCTTCGCCTTGCCTACATATATGACAATCCCCTCGGAGTTATAATACCTATAAACTCCGGGGGAATGTGGAAACAATGCTATTTTTTCCCTTACTGTCAATGTCTGAGCAGAGCCTATTTTACATACTTGGCAACCTCTTCCTCGATCGACTCGCCATAGAGACCTCTCTTGATGATGGTTCCGTCAGGGCCGAAGAGGATGATGTGAGGAATGCCCATGATACCGTAAAGGTCTGTAGGTACATTCTTGGCATCTACAATCTGATTCCAGTTTACGCCATAAGCTTTTGCTGTATCAAGGCTCTCCTTCGCGGTTTTCTCCCAGACAGCCACGCTGAGCACATCGAAATCTTTTCCGTGATACTTGTCATAGACAGCCTTCACGTTAGGGATCTCATGCTTGCAAGGACGGCACCATGAAGCCCAGAAGTCAACGAGCACATATTTGCCGTTGCCTACATAGTCAGAAAGCTTGGCTTCCTTACCGTCCGGCTGCATTACAGAGAAGTCTGTAAACTTCATTCCCTCAGCAGTATTCTTTCTTGCGGTAACGCCGCCGAGCATAGCCTTTGCGACATCGTTCTTCTCTACGACATTTGAATCGATAGAAGTGAGAACTGCCTCAAGTGTATCGTCAGACATTTCGCTATACACATTCTGGAGAGCGTACAATGAAAGGATGTTGTCCTTGTTGGCGTCAATGACATCGTTGTTGAGCTTCTTGAATTTTCCGAAGAAGGTATTGTAGAACTCTTCCTGAAGGCTGTCGATCTGGTCTGCAGAAAGGCCGGTACTGTCAGCGATTGCCGCCATACCAGTCCTGTACTCAGCCACCATCGCCTGAGCCTCGGAGTCGAACGAATTCAGTTTCTCTGTCAATGATACTGCAGGTTTCGCAGATTTGATTTCCAGAGCTCCGTCAGCGAGTGACACTGTCAATGCTGTTCCGTCTGAAATGAATGATCCGCGTGCATGTCCTGCCATAATATGGCCAAGAGAAGCTTTCTCAACAGGGATTTCAATCTTGAAAGCTGCATTTTTCAATGCTACCGTAGTGTCAATGACATCAGGTATGACAATGCTGATCTCCTCCGGAACGTCTGCACCTGAGAACTTTCCCTGAAGAGTAGTTTTGTCGGAAACTGATGTGCAGGCTACTGCCGCTACGGCCATCAGCGAGCCGATGAGATATTTCTTCATAACAATAATAATTTATCTGTCTTACATTCCGTTACGGCAGTATTCCCGCCATCCGGCTTCAGCCTGTAAAAGTAGTGAATAATTCCGTGATTAGCAAAGACCTGACCTCCGGAGAATCCGTTAATCAAAAAATCCCGGCAGGAAAACCTGTCGGGATTAATATCTGGTACAAGACAAAAACTAGTTCTTGTTCTCTTTCTTGTCGCCACGACCTCTTCCGCCACGACGAGGACCACGGTCACCACGAGACTGACGTCCCTGGCCCTGACCCTGAGCCTGTGCTGAAGCAAGGCCTGCGTTAGGTGAAAGATCCTTCTTGCCGTAAACTTCACCGTTGCAGATCCAAACCTTGATACCGAGGGCACCAACTTTGGTATTTGCTACAGCGAGAGCGTAGTCGATATCAGCACGGAATGTGTGGAGAGGAGTACGTCCTTCCTTGAACATTTCGCTTCTTGCCATCTCAGCGCCGCCTACACGACCGCTGATCTGAACCTTGATACCCTCTGCGCCTACACGCATAGCAGAAGTAACAGCCATCTTGATGGCTCTTCTGTATGAAACACGTCCCTCGATCTGACGGGCGATGCTGTCTGCTACGATGTTAGCGTCAACCTCAGGTCTTCTGACCTCGAAGATGTTGATCTGAACCTCTTTGTTTGTAACCTTCTTGAGCTCTTCCTTGAGTTTGTCAACAGCGCTTCCACCCTTACCGATGATGACACCAGGTCTAGCGGCCTGAATAGTCACAGTGATAAGCTTGAGAGTTCTCTCGATGACAATCTTGGAGATGCTTGCAGTTGCAAGACGGTTTACGAGATATTTACGGATTTTGTAATCTTCCGCGATTTTCTCAGCGTAATTACCACCACACCAGTTAGAGACCCAACCACGGGTGATACCGATTCTGTTGCTGATAGGATTAGTTTTCTGTCCCATAATTATTTATTCTCCTCCACTGTTGCTGGTTTCTTAACATCAAGGATAATAGTAACGTGGTTTGAACGCTTGCGGATTCTGCCGGCTCTACCCTGTGGGCAAGGACGGATTCTCTTAAGTGTTCTGCCCTCATCGACCATGATGGTCTTAACGATGACATTACCGTTATCCAGTTCACTTGTTTTATCCTGATTTTTGGCCTCCCAGTTAGCGATAGCACTGCGGAGAAGAGTCTCAAGCACTTTAGAAGGAGCTTTCTTGGAGAACTTGAGAAGATCAAGCGCATGGTTGACTTCAACACCTCTTACAGTGTCGGCAACGAGACGCATCTTGCGAGGAGAAGAAGGAACGTTCTTAACCTTCGCAATCGCTGTCTGCCGCTTAATCTCTTTCAGTCTTTCGGCCATTTCTCTTTTTCTTTTTCCCATAATTTCTGATCAATTAAGCGATTTTACTTCTTGTTGTTACCTGCATGGCCTCTGAAAGTCCTAGTAGGTGCGAACTCTCCAAGTTTGTGGCCAACCATATTCTCAGTTACATATACAGGAATGAACTTGTTCCCGTTATGAACCGCGATAGTATGACCAACGAAGTCAGGAGAGATCATGCTTGCGCGTGACCAGGTCTTCACGACCTCTTTCTTCTTGCCACCTTCATTCATGGCAAGAATTCTTTTTTCCAGAGCTTCCTGGATATATGGACCTTTTCTTAATGAACGACTCATAATCTCTTAAGTTTAATTCCTGTTATTTCTTTCTTCTTTCAATGATGAACTTGTTTGAAGTAGCCTTAGGATTACGTGTCTTGTAGCCCTTTGCAGGAAGTCCCTTACGAGACCTTGGATGTCCACCGGAAGCACGACCTTCACCACCACCCATAGGGTGATCTACCGGGTTCATAACGACACCACGGTTACGAGGACGTCTGCCGAGCCATCTGCTGCGACCTGCCTTTCCATAAGACTCCAGATTGTGTTCTGGGTTCGATACTACACCGACAGTAGCACGGCAGGTTACGAGAACCATTCTTGTCTCACCTGAAGGCAGGCGGAGGACAACATGATTTCCCTCACGAGCAGCAAGCTGAGCATAAGTACCAGCAGAACGTGTCATAGCACCACCCTGTCCAGGACGAAGCTCGATGTTGTGTACGAGAGTACCGACTGGAATTTCCCCAAGAGGAAGAGTATTTCCAAGCTCAGGAGCAACGCCTGAACCTGATTCAATGATCTGACCGACCTTCAGTCCGTTAGGTGCGATGATATATCTCTTCTCACCATCCTCGTACTGAACGAGCGCGATACGTGCGCTGCGGTTAGGATCGTATTCTATAGTAAGAACTGTTGCCTTGCATGCATCCTTAGCACGATGGAAGTCGATAACACGATACATTCTCTTGTGACCGCCGCCGATGTAGCGCATTGTCATCTGACCTGTATTGTTACGACCGCCTGTACGCTTAAGAGGTTCCAGCAATGATTTCTGCGGCTTCTTGGCGGTGATATCGTCAAAAGCGCTGATTACCTTGTTCCTTTGACCAGGAGTAACCGGTTTAAATTTTCTTGTTGCCATTGCCTTATCCCTTAAATATTACTATAGAAATCAATCTTGTCTTCACCGGCGAGAGTAACGTATGCCTTCTTGAAGTGATTCATACGGCCTCTGAGCACGGTCTTTGCATAACGGGACTTTCTTTTCCCGTGGTAGTTCAATGTATTTACTGATGCAACAGATACATTATACATCTGCTCTACGGCAGCTTTGATCTGGATCTTGTTGGCATCACGAGCTACAATGAATCCGTAACGGTTCAACTTTTCGCCCTGAGCCGTCAATTTTTCTGTTACTATTGGCTTAATGATAATTCCCATCTCTCAATCTTTTTAGCGTGCTACTCTAGAGGCGAGGATATCCTGAACACCGTCAACGAGAACCATTGAATGTGCGTTCATGATAGTGTAAGTGTTGATCTCGTTTACAGAGATAACCTTTACCTGCTCAAGGTTGCGTGATGAAAGGTAAATGTTGGCAGAATTCTCAGGAAGAACAAAGAGAACTTTTCTGTCTCCAGCCTTGATAGCTGAGAGAATGTTGAGGAACTCTTTTGTCTTAGGAGCTTCCATTGCGAAAGGCTCGACGAGGACGATCTTGTTCTCCTGTGCCTTGTATGAAAGTGCAGAAACTCTCGCGAGCTGCTTAACTTTCTTGTTCAACTTCATGTCATAGCAACGTGGCTTAGGACCGTGTGCACGACCACCGCCTACGTAGATGTTTGACTTCAATGAACCATGACGAGCTCCACCGCCACCTTTCTGACGGCCCTGTTTCTTGGTACTGTATGAGACTTCGCTTCTGTCCTTTGTTCTTGCAGTTCCCTGACGCTGGTGAGCGAGGTACTGGATAACATCGAGGTAGATAGCGTGATCATTCGGAGTCACACCGAATACTTTCTCATCAAGGACGACCTTCTTTCCGGACTCTGATCCGTCAATCTTCAAAACTGACAATTCCATAATTAAGCCTCCAACATTAGATAAGATCCTTTGGCTCCAGGTACAGAGCCTTTCAATACGAGAAGGTTGTTCTCAGGAATCACTTTGACAACCTGAAGGTTGAACACCTTTACCCTTTCATTGCCCATGTGGCCTGCCATTCTCATTCCTGGGAATACGCGTGAAGGCCAAGATGATGCGCCCATAGAACCAGGGTGACGAAGTCTGTTGTGCTGACCGTGGGTAGCACCACCGACACCGGCGAAGCCGTGACGTTTAACGACTCCCTGGAATCCTTTTCCTTTAGAAGTACCGACAACATTGCAGTATTCAACACCTTCGAAGATGTCAGCAACTGAAACAACGTCACCTAATTTAAGCTCTCCCTTGAAGTTTGCAGCGAACTCTGCAAGCTTGCGGTGAGGAGTGGTTCCTGCCTTTGCAAAATGCCCTTTGAGAGGGGCGCTGGCGTGCTTTTCTGTGGTTTCGTCATAGGCAAGCTGCACGGCGGCATAACCATCTTTTTCTACCGTACGGACCTGCGTAACAACACACGGACCAGCCTCAACAACGGTGCATGGAATATTTTTTCCATCAGCACCGAAAACGGATGTCATTCCGATTTTCTTTCCAATTAATCCAGGCATTGGTTTGATAATTAATTGTTTATTAATACTTTATCGTACTTTCGCATACTTTGCGAGCCGCAAATATAGGAATAATTTTTTAATTTTCAATGACTTCCGGAAAAATTTCGTTATTTTTAGCGGAACCGCACCCATGCGATAAATTCGGCAGGTTCCACATATTTTTACTATTTTTGCAGACGTAACGCAGAACCCTCCGGGACACCGGGCCGCACAGCCGTGAAATGTCCGGATTCTGAAAGAACACATATAATATATGGTCATGCCTCTGGAAATATTCGGTTTTCTGAAGTTTTCATTTACCGATATGCTGGACGTCCTCCTGGTCGGCCTGCTCATCTACTTCATATTCAGATGGATACGCGATTCCGCCGCAATGAACATATTTACCGCGGTGATTTCCATCTACGTCCTGAGAGTCATAGCGGACGCATTGAAAATGAAACTCATAAGCGCGCTGCTGGGCACATTCATCGACGTGGGAGTCCTCGCCGTCATCATCATCTTTCAGCCTGAAATCCGACATTTCCTGATAAGGTTCGGCAGCGGAAGCAAACTCGGATACAAGACCCGGAGATTCATCGGCAAATTCCTCGGAAACGAGGACAAGGCAATGGACAACGCCGCAGTAAAAGAAATAACGGAAGCATGCAGGTCAATGTCAGAGCAGAAGACAGGAGCGCTGATCGTCATCCCCCACACCGTAAGCCTCAGCGACATCATAGAGACAGGAGACAGAATCGACGCAAACATCAACAGGAGATTGATAATGAACCTGTTCTTCAAGAATTCGCCTCTTCACGACGGAGCCGTCATCATTGACAATCACCATATTGTCGCTGCGCGATGCACCCTGCCTATTACTGAAAGGACTGACATTCCCGCACGGTTCGGCATGAGGCACAAGGCCGCCATCGGCATCACGGAAGAAACTGATGCGGACGTAATAGTAGTATCGGAAGAGACGGGAGAAATCTCATTTGTACACGGAGGGACATTGACAGAAATACAGAACATGAATGAACTGAAGCTCAAACTGGGAGCTTCATTGTCATCAACGCAGGAGAAACAGGAAAAGGAGAGTCATGACAGAAGAAAGAATTGAAGCAATATTAGGATTCGACAGAGTAAGGAAAATCATTTCCGACAGATGCAGCACAGAATATGCGACTGCAAGAACTGCGGAAGAGAATTTCTCTACAGACGCCAGGGAAATCCGCCAGAGGCTTTTGCTTACTGACGAGATGAGGATGATAGTGATGTTCGAGGAATCATTCCCCTCAAACGGCTACATCGACTGCGTCAGATTTCTGGAAATCCTCAGCAACGAAGGCTCCAACATTGACCTTGTCTCTCTCGGAAAACTGAAGACAATGCTGGAGACGCTGAGACGTATCACATTGTTTTTCAGCAACATAAAGGACGGAATCTATCCTAATCTGAAGAAAATGGTGAGCAGCATTGTCCTGTTCCCTGAAGTTCAGCAGCGCATCGACACCATACTCGACAAATTCGGAAACGTAAAAGATACCGCATCGGACGAACTCTATGACATCCGCAGGAAACTGAAGGACAAGGAGGGCGCGATTTCCAAACGCATCGGCATACTTCTGAAAAAGGCGCAGGCCGACGGAATCGTGGACCAGGACGCGTCAGTCGTCGTCAGAGACGGAAAAATGCTGATTCCAGTAAGCACTTCCAACAAGAGAAAGATACAGGGATTCGTCTATGACGAGTCTTCTTCCGGAAAGACCACCTTCATCGAACCCGCTGAAATAGTGGAGATTACCAATGAAATCAGCGAGCTCCATTTCGCGGAGACCAGAGAAATCGCCAGGATACTGTACGAGTTCAGCGACTGGCTGAGGCCTTATGTGCCGGATCTGCTGGACGGGGCGAAATGCATCGGAGAAATGGACTTCCTCATCGCCAAGGCACAGACGGCGCTGGACTTCGTGGCCGGCATGCCTATCATATCCGATACCGAGGAGATGGACCTGAGAAAAGCAAGACACCCTCTTCTGGAAAGATCACTGAAACGCGACGGGAAAGAAATAGTGCCGCTCACGGTAACATTGACCCCACAGAAACACATTCTTCTCATTTCCGGTCCGAATGCCGGAGGCAAATCCGTGTGCCTGAAGACAGTGGGACTGCTTCAATACATGTTCCAGTGGGGTATGCTAATCCCGACTTCCGAGACATCCGAGATGATGATCTTCGACCGCATAATGGCAGACATCGGAGACGGCCAATCCATTGACAATGACCTCAGCACATACAGTTCCTTCCTCGAGTCGATGAAAGACATGCTGAAGGAAGCGGACTCCCATACCCTGGTTCTCATTGACGAATTCGGTTCCGGCACAGAGCCGGCAGCCGGAGGAGCCATCGCGGAAGCCATCCTGAACGAGTTCGACAAGAGAGGCGTCTATGGCGTCATCACCACGCACTATACGAATCTGAAATTATATGCCTCAGGCGCTGACACGGGCGTTATCAACGGCGCCATGCAGTTCGACGCGAAAAACATTGCCCCTCTGTTCAAACTGGAAATGGGTCTGCCGGGCAACTCCTTCGCATTCGAGCTTGCCAGAAAGATGGGGCTGCCGGAGGAGATAATAAAGGACGCGGAGAACAGGGCAGGAGAAGAGTTTGTCGGCATTGAAAGGAACCTCCGCAAAATCGCGAGAAACAGGCGCGTGCTGGACGAGAAGATCCAGAAAATCCGCAACACGGACAAGACTCTGGAGAGCATCACCGACAAATACCAGAAAGAACTGGAAGACATCCGCAAGAAACGCCAGGAAATCATTGACGAGGCGAAAAGAGAGGCGGAAGATATCGTAAAGGGCGCGAACCGTCAGGTCGAGCACACCATCCGCACCATCAAGGAAAAACAGGCGGAGAAGAGCCAGACCAGAAAGGCGAGGGCCGACCTGCAGGATTTTGTCAATGCTCTTGCAGCCAAGAAGGAGCAGGACCAGCAGGACAGGGACAGCTATCTCGAGGACAAGCTGCGCAAGGTCAATGAAAGACAGCAGCGCCAGCTTGCCAGAAAGAACAGGAGGGCCACGACAGAGGACCAGAAGAGGATGAACGAGGAGGCCGAGAAGTCCAGGATGATTTCATCATTCCGCAGCGGACCTCTGCAAGTGGGCGAAAAGGTCCGCATCAAGGCCAACGGGATGGTCGGCGAAGTGGCCATCGTATCCGACAAGGCCGTCACGGTCATCATCGGCAACATAAAGAGCAAGATGCCGCTCGACAAGGTGGAAAGAATCACCTCCAACGAATACAAGTCAGCAGTGAAGGCTGCACCGAAGCCTGTGACGCAGACGACCTCGATGGACAGTTCCATTTCAGAAAGGAAACTGAACTTCAAGATGGAACTGGACGTGCGCGGCCAGAGGGTCAACGAGGCTCTGGACAATGTGATGCATTACATTGACGATGCCATCATGCTGAACGTTTCCTCCGTGCGAATCATTCACGGAAAAGGAACAGGAGCATTGAGAGATGAAATCCAGAGATTCCTCCGCGCGACGCCTGGCGTGGTGTCCGCGAAAGACGAAAGCGTACAGCTTGGAGGCTCGGGAGTGACTGTAGTGACATTTGACAAATAGACCGGGAATATGAAAGGTAAATGCGCATTGGGAAAGCAAGGAGAAGACGAGGTCTGCCAATACCTTATCCGTCACGGGCATACCATTCTGGACCGGAACTGGAGATACGGACATCTGGAAATCGACATAGTGGCATTGGCCCCGGATGGAATACATTTTGTAGAAGTCAAGAGCCGGGTCGCGCCCGTGCAGGGAGACCCGCAGGATGCCGTCAATGCGAAAAAGCAGAAGAATATCGCTGTCGCGGCAGGAAAATATATGTCAATGAAAGGAAACGCGCTGGGCAGCGGTCTGGAGGTGTGGTTCGATGTCGCAGCTGTCGTCTATGACCGGGGAAGTATGACGGTCAACTACTTCGCAGGGGCATTCATTCCCATATATACTTAGTGGACACCATATAGTAATAACAGTATAGATGAAAAAGAATCAATATTGCGTAATAATGGCCGGTGGCCATCTTAACCGCTTCTGGCCTATCAGCCGGGAGGACATGCCTGGACATTTCATCGACATATCCGGTACTGACAAATCACTTGTAAGAATGGCTTACGAAAGATGCCTGGGAGTCGTTCCGCAAGAGAACATTATGGTTATCACCCTTGCCAAATTCAAGGATATAATAAAAGAGCAGATTCCCGAGCTTTCCGAGGACAACCTCCTTCTGGAGCCATATGCGAGACGGACTGCGCCATGCGTCGCATACTCGACATACACCCTTCTGAAGAGAGATCCCTCAGCCGTAGTCGCAGTGACACCTGCCGACATTGTGATCAATGACATCGAACTGTTCAGAGAGACTCTCACAAGCGCCCTGAACTATGCGGAAAGCAATCCGGTACTGATGACATTGGGAATCCAGCCGAGCTGCCCGGACACCGAATACGGTTATATCCAGGTGACCGGAGGAAAAGAGGCCTGCAAGAAGAACGAACCTGTAAAAGTCAAGACATTCACAGAGAAGCCAAGCCAGGAAATCGCAGAGCTGTTCTTCAAGAGCGGTGAATTCTTCTGGAACTCAGGTATTTTCGTATGGCAGGCCGGTGTGATAAGAGAAGAAATGGAGAGGTATATCCCCGAGATCACCAGACTGTTCGACGGATGGGAAGGCGCGCTGGGAAGCCCTGCAGAAACAGTATTCATAGAAAGAGCCTACACTGACTGCATCAAGCTCTCCATCGATTATGGCGTAATGGAAAAGACTGACCGCGCATGGATATATCCGGTGCACTTCGGATGGTCTGACATTGACAGCTGGGAAAATTTCTACTCGAATGTCGGCAAGAAGGACGCGGACGGCAACATCGCGAATACACAGAAAGACATCCTGCAGAAAAGCAGCGGGAACATCATCCTGTCCAAGAACAAGGAAAAGCTCATAGTTCTCAGGGGACTTGAGAATTTCATCGTGGCGGATACGGACGACGTACTTCTGGTTTGTCCTCGTGACGACAAACAATACAAGGAACTGGTCAACAGCACCAGAATGCCGGGCTACGACAAGTACAGATAATCCTGCCCGACAGTTTACTGAATCTGTACGAACTTAAAAATTTATAAGATTATGGCATTAGAACAGCAAATCCAGAAAGATATTATGGAGGCTATGAAAGCCCATAATACCGTACGTACCAATGCAGTACGTGCAATCAAATCCGAAATTCTCCTCGCAAAGACATCAGGAGCCGGAGCAGAAATAACTGACGGAGACGTCATCAAACTCATACAGAAACTCATCAAACAGCGCAAGGAATCTGCTGCGATGTATGCCCAGGGCGGCCGTCAGGACTTGGCCGACAACGAGTTGGCAGAAGCAGCCGAGATGGAGGGATATCTGCCTAAGCAGCTCAGCGAAGCCGAAGTCGAGGAAATCGTAAAGGGCATCATTGCCGAGACCGGAGCCTCCAGCATGGCCGACATGGGCAAAGTCATGGGCCTGGCCACAAAGAAACTCGCAGGACAGGCAGACGGACGCACAGTTTCCACCATCGTAAAGAAACTTCTGGCATAATTCATGCACGCCATCTGCACAAACGACGTGTACTGAATGAGAAGATTTTTATATACCTCAGGGGTCATACTCCTGAGTTTTGCTTTTAGTGACTTCACCGCAGAGGCCGGAACCGGCAAGATGCCGCTGTCCCCTGCCGGAGCCCAGGCCAATGCTGCCAGAGATACCGTTACGGTTTCCACAGAAGACCTCGCCGACAGGATTATAACAGAGGCATTGAAATACAAAGGTACCCCATACTCCTACGGATCGAAAGGGCCCCGCGCCTTCGACTGCTCCGGCTTCACAAGTTACATCTACAGGAAATTCGGCTATGACCTTTCCCGCTCCTCAGGAGGACAGGCTGGCGACGGCCGTCCCGTGGAAGGCTCGCTTTCAAACCTCCAGAAGGGTGACATTGTCGTATTCGGAGCCAGAAGAAGTTCCGGAAGAGTCGGCCATGTGGGAATATTCATCGAGATGGACAAGTCCGGACAGGATTTCACCTTCATACATGCTGCGACAAAGGGAGGCGTGACGATTTCGCACCTCAAGGAGCCGTACTATTCCGCCAGATTCATGGGCGCACGGCGAATAATCCCTGATTTCATCGCCAGAAGCAAGGAGGGAAATGCCGATTATCAGTTCGATATAGACAATGCCCACCTGAAGGACAACGACGCGCTCGTCATGGCTGACGCCGACAAGAGAATCATCCTGCTCGGAGACGGACAATGGGTTTTTGTCAATGCTGACGGGACAATCACTGCCCCTTCCGATTCCGTGAAGATAATACTCGAGCCGTCAGGCAAATGGCAGAGCATCACGATGTCCAACCACCAGATTCCGTCATTGGCAGGAGCCCCGGGGACGGCAAAGGCAGGCTCATCTGTCTCCGCTTCAGGAAAAGGTACCTCAACGGGAAAAAGCGGACAGAGCGCCGCAGCGGATTCCGACACGTCAGAGGAAGCCACATGGCATACGATAAAGTCCGGAGACACACTCTATGCCCTGGCCCGCAGATATGGAACTTCGGTATCGGACATCTGCCGTCTGAACAACATCACAACGTCCACGACGCTTAAAATCGGACGCAAGATCAGAATAAAATAACTGAAAAACCCGGCTCCAACCGATATGGAACCGGGTTTTATTATTATATCTGCTTTCGGTTACTCGCTCTTGCGCACGTCAAGATGGAGTTCATCGAGCTGAGACTGGTCGATAGACGATGGAGAGTCGATCATCACATCGCGGCCCTGATTGTTCTTAGGGAATGCGATATAGTCACGGATGGAGTCGCTGCCTCCGAACAATGCGCAGACACGGTCGAAGCCGAATGCGAGACCTCCGTGAGGCGGAGCACCGAACTTGAAGGCATTGATGATGAATCCGAACTTGTATGCAGCCTCTTCCTTGCTGATTCCGAGGACCTCGAACATGCGCTCCTGAAGAGAAGCCTCGTGGATACGGATTGAACCGCCGCCGAGCTCAGTTCCGTTCAGGACGAAGTCATAGGCATTGGCACAAACCTTCTCAAGGTCTTCCTTCTTGTCGCTGTAGAACATCTCGAGATGCTCCGGCTT
This sequence comes from uncultured Bacteroidales bacterium, assembly GCA_934700615.1. GTDB lineage: Bacteria > Bacteroidota > Bacteroidia > Bacteroidales > UBA932 > Cryptobacteroides. The sequence goes on along the minus strand of CAKUXR010000006.1, from coordinate 45,956 downwards.
AGGCGCTGTGAACGGATGGTGCATAGCGTAGAAACGCTGTGTCTCGTCATCCCACTCGAGTAGAGGGAAATCCACGATCCAGAGAGGTGCGAACACCTTAGGGTCCCTGAGGCCGAGACGGTTGGCCATCTCCATACGGAGAACGCCGAGCATTGTCTGAGCCTTCCTCTTGGCACCGCAAAGTATGAGGACGAGGTCGCCGGCCTTTGCACCTGCTGCCTCAGCCATCTCCTTGACCTGCTCAGGAGTATAGAACTTGTCGATAGAAGACTTGGTGGAGCCGTCTGCATTGTACTTGATGTAAACCAGACCCTTGGCGCCTACCTGAGGCCTCTTTACCCACTCGGTAAGCTCATCGAGCTGCTTGCGGGTATAGTCTGCTGCGCCCTCTACGGCGATACCTCCGATATAATCCACTGAATCGAATACTGAGAAGCCGTGACCCTTGGCCAATGAAGTAAGTTCATGGATAGTCATTCCGAAACGAACGTCCGGCTTGTCTGAACCGTAGTTGTCCATGGCGTCGTACCAGCTCATGCGAGGAAGCGGATTAGGAATCTCCACGTCGAGAACATTCTTGAAGAGTCTTCTCATCATCTCCTCGAAAGTATTCAGGACATCCTCCTGCTCCACGAATGACATCTCGCAGTCAATCTGTGTGAATTCAGGCTGACGGTCCGCACGGAGGTCCTCATCACGGAAGCAACGTACAATCTGGAAGTAACGGTCATAACCGGCTACCATAAGGAGCTGCTTGAAGGTCTGAGGAGACTGAGGCAACGCATAGAACTCGCCTGCATTCATTCTGGAAGGGACCACGAAGTCACGCGCTCCCTCAGGTGTAGATTTGATGAGATATGGGGTCTCGATTTCCATGAAACCTTTGGCATCCAAGAAGTTGCGGACCTCATGCGCGATCTTGTGACGAAGCACGAGGGCATTCTTGAGAGGGTTTCTTCTCAAATCCAGATATCTGTATTTCGCTCTGATGTCATCACCTCCGTCGCTCTCGTCCTCGATGGTGAACGGAGGAGTAACAGACTTGTTCAGGACATGGATCGCATCGAGTTTAATCTCGATCTCACCTGTATCCATCTTCGAGTTCTTGCTCTGACGCTCGATAACCTCGCCCTCTACCTGAATGACGAATTCACGTCCGAGAGAGTTTGCAGTCTCGACCAATTCAGCAGGAGCGTCTGCACTTACGACCAGCTGAGTAATTCCGTAACGGTCACGGAGGTCAATGAAAGTCATTCCGCCCAGTTTTCGGGTTCTCTGCACCCAACCGGAAAGCACCACTTTTTTACCGGCATCTCCCAGACGGAGCTCGCCGCAAGTGTTTGTTCTGTAAAAAGTATTGAACATAATATGCTTGATTTTTGTATTTTCCTGTCTAAACACGCAAATTTAATAAATTATCGTAAGAAGCCGTTTAAAAACATGTCGAAAATTCTTTCATTGATCCTTCCGGTATAGTTCTCCCGAACTTCCGCTGTCAGATACTATTGCATATCTCCGTTCCTGACAATGGAGATTTCCAATGTACTCAGGACCGCTGTCACGGTATAGTATCCGTCCTCGGCTATTCCCCAATAGGCATCACCTTCATCTTTTGATTTATGATACGCCATCTTGGAAGCATCTGCTGCATCCGGTACGAAAGCCGGCCACCATTTGTCCTTCTTGCACATAATCTTGAAACCGTCTCCCTTCTTGATATTCCCTTTATAGATATATGTGTCGTTATCAGTAGTGGTCATCGTCTGTACGTCTGCAAGTCCCCAGCCCCACGTAGGTCCGTACATATACATGCCGTCCATATCGTAGTTGGTATCAGGTTTCCAGTCACTGCGCTTTCCATTGTATTTTATGGTAACCTTAAGAGATTCAGGAACAAATGTTACAGTATAATTACCCTCCTTAGGGAACTTGAAATAATCATCATTGTCCTTACTTACATTTTCATCCCTGAGGAATGCTGTCCATTCCGTCTCATCACCTTCTGGAGCCGTATCGTTGTCTGCAGCCTTATTCCAGTTATAGCCTTTCGACCAGTCTGTTCTCGAAAGCATAATCTTGAATCCGCCGGCCTTCACATCGCCTGTCCAAGTCCAGGTCTTCTGGTCGCTTGAGCCGAATTCCTCAGCATCTGAAAGTGTCCATGCCCAAGCAAAAGGCTCTCCGATTCCATAGAAATGCTGCTTTCCATCGCCCTTGAATTCGGCAGTCATTACCATATTCTCAATATCCACAGTAAGGACATAATTGCCAGTCTTGTCCACTTTGAACTGAGTGTCGCCATCAGATTCAGCTGTACGCAATGCCAATGCCCAATAATTCTCGCTTTCAGCATTCCTGCCGTAACTTGGCAACCAGCTTTCATTGGAAATAGACTCGTTGGTGAGGAACTTGAACATCTTTCCCTCTCCTGCTTCTATCAATCCTTCCCATGTGAAATGGATATGATCCTCTGTTGTCATCTTCTCTGCAGCACCTCTATCCCAAGCCCAACTGAAAGCATCCCCGATGCCGTAAAGTTCCAGCGGTTCCGGAACAGGAATATTATATTTGACATTGACAGTCAGCAGTCCGGACTGAACAGGGAGCACTACAGCAGAAGATTTGGCTTCCACCAGAAAAGAGAGTTTGAAATCCGTCTCCTCGGACACGCCAAGTTCCGCGCGAATATCATCAAGGTCTTTGACCGTAAACGCCTTTGACATCTCAGTCCCACAACTTACGGCCTTAGTTTCCTTACTTCCTTCAAGCCCATATTGCAGCATGTAATCAACACCGCTTTCAGCGGCGGCTGTCCATGTAAGTTCCAGGGCTTTCTCATCGCTGAGTGCAACGATTTCCACCTCTTCCACATCTGCATGAAGTTCCGGGACATTGAGTTTTTCCTCTTCCTGCTTTCCTTCCTTCTCTTCGCAGGATACTGCGACAGTCATCAATGCTGCCGACAGCAAAATCATTGTTTTTCTATTCATGATTATTAATTATTAATGTATTTTCGCTTTAAGTGTTCTGAAATCCAGATCGATTACTGTACCGGCCTGCCATGTATAGTTGGCATTCGGTTCATCCATGCCGCCAAGACGCTGCTTGATATCCATAGTTTCGAGATCCACAAAATATTCCCTCTGCCATGACGAGAAATCAAAGCCATCGATAACAGGATTGAGACGCAAACGACCAGTATTAGGTACTGTGTAAGTCAATGTAACTCCATCTGCAGCAAGTACGAAAGGATCATCGAGCTTTGTTCCCCATGTATCAGCAGAGGCCGTTCCATAAGTATATATCGTAGCCGGCTGGACTGCCACCTTACGGCCACCGAGGTTCACGCAAATTCCATATACACCATCCTCAGGGACAATGATATAGCCATCTTCCGTTTCATATCCGGCATCAGTACCGAGCCCAATGAACTCACCGCGTCCGAAGATTGGTTCCGCTTCAGTAGAGAAACGGATTCGCGCTCCCTTATGGAAATACCGGACATAGATCCATCTGGAATCATCATTCCAAACCTTGTTGAGAGCGATGACATCCTCAGATGCGCCCCAGTTCATATTGCCATATTCATCCGTAATCATATAAACCTGACCCTTGAACGGTATATCGTCAGGAGAAACTGAAACACGGAAAAGCGCCTTGCCATGCTCCAGATCTATCTCCACCGGCACACCGGCGGCGACAGGAGTCGGAGCAAGTTCAGGACCGACACCTCGGTAACACAACTTGGTGCCTGATATGCCGAATTCCATGCTGTCCCAGTCACGTTCATTGTATGAACAGGTAGCATACATCCTGATATTGCCGTCAGCCGTAGTCGTCGCAGAATATTTCTCTCCGCTCTTTGCCAATTCCACATCTTCACCTCCGAAGCAGTCGCCCATAGCGAAAAGCGCAGGATCTTCGAATGAAACAATCTTGTTGTAAAGATCGACGAACACCATGCGTGTGCCGCTCTTTTCCGGCAATGCCTGATTTCCGGAAACCGTGAATCCGTCGTTAGTAGTACCGCTGCAGAAACTGTCAGCATCAGAACCGGAAACCGACCACTTCGCACCCTGTCCATCAGCGAAATAAGCAAGTGTCCAGAACACACCATTGCCGGCAACACCACAGGCAGCCATAGGAGTCCATTCGCCTCCGTCAATGCTCATGTACAATTCTTCCGACATTCCGGATGGTTCAGGAATGATAAACTCAGTACCATTGATGGAACCGTAAAACGCGGCATTCTTCACATCATAGCTGACAGTCAACACGTAAGAACCTTTCTTCTTCAGGCGGAGACTGACCGGTGAACCAGAAGTCAGTTCGGAATTGACATCCGAAAGAACATTGGTCTTCACGCTGGCTTCCTTGCCCGTCAGGCAGGTAGAGAGGGTACAGTCATACGACGCGGTCAGCGGAACTTCCTGCTTGCCGCTTTCCGTATAACGGAACATGTAGTCTCCTGAAAGGATAGTCTTCGGCTCAGCCGAACTCTTCCACGTAACTATATGATTCACATTGTCATACACAGGAGCATCGAAAACGATTTCCTTCTCTCCGGATTCCGTAAGGGATGTCTCGCTGCACATCCTGAAATCATAAGGAATCAATGTAACCTTGCCGACAGACTGGCTATATATGACACGATAAAAGCCATCCTTGGGTGCAGACATTCCGGCAGCACCGCGCCTCAACGAATAGACGCACACACCGTCCGACTCACCCGCCAGGTCTCCGCCATAGGAAACCGGCTGGTTGTCATCACCCACCATGGACAACTCGAAAGTGCCCTCCGCATCCAGCCATGTGGAAATTCCATATAACCGGGCATCGTCAAGCTGTGAAAATGCCCCATATTTGGTCTCCACCGAGAACTTCGTCGCATCTCCGCTAATGTAGATTCCTTCAGGGACATTGAATTGCGGATCCCAATCCGTCCCCTTCGTACATCCTGCCGCCAAAGACACGGCAGCCACGACCATAACAGCCGCTATATTGATATTCTTCATATACTGTTAATTTTCAATTTTTATCCGCGTAGTGTCATAATCCGCACTGTCATGACCGACATGAATATCGAACAGGCCATCCTCGACCACATAATCCATGTCCGCATTATAAAAGCCCAATGACAGAGGATCAATGCTGACTTTCACCCTGCGGGTTTCTCCCGCACGAAGATAAACCTTGGCAAAGCCCTTCAGTTCCATCACCGGTCTTACGACAGATGCTACCAGATCACTGACATATACCTGAACGGTCTCCTCGCCGTCACGGGCACCTGTGTTGGTGACATCAACATAGACATTGACAGTGTCCCTCCTCGTATATGACTCCTTGTCAGTGAATGGTTTACCATAGGAGAACGAAGTGTAGCCCAAGCCATATCCGAACGGATAAAGCGGAGCATTAGGCACATCAATATGCCTTACGGTCGAAGAACGTTCCATATCTCCCGGACGGCCAGAGCGCTTATAATTATAGTAAGCCGGAATCTGTCCTTCAGCACGCGGGAATGTAATCGCCAGACGGCCCGAAGGATTGTAATCGCCGAAAAGCACGTCCGCCACGGCATCACCGGTAGTAGTTCCCGGGAACCAAGCCTCCAAAATCGCAGGAACGATATTGTTCAGATTTTCAATGCAGAGAGGCCGTCCATTCATCAGCACTGCCACGACCGGTTTTCCTGTCGCCACAAGACGCTCCACAAGTTCCTCCTGCACTCCCGGCAGACCGAGATGACAACGGCTTCTGGACTCACCGCTGAACAGCGCTTTTTCTCCGACAACAGCGATAACCACATCACTCTTCAGCGCGGCAGCTACAGCCGCATCGAATCCTGAACGGTCCTCCCCGTCGAAGTCACAACCCTTTGCATAATTTATAACCACATTGTCCCCCAACTTGTTACGAAGTCCGGCAAGAACTGTCACCGCGTCGGAATCCTCCGCACGGCAACGCCATGAGCCATTGATCTCGTGCCTGTTGTCCGCAAGCGGACCGATGAGGGCGATGCTGCCGGTATTCTTGGAAAGCGGAAGAAGCCGGTTCTCATTGCGAAGCAGAACCATCGACTTGCAGGCTAATTTTCTGGCGCTCGCGACGAATTTATCATTGAGCAATGTTTTTTCCTCCCTTTCCTCATCGAAGAATTTATATGGATCTTCGAAAAGGCCGAGGGAATATTTCACACGGAGAATTCTCCGGCAAGCATCATCAATATCGCTTTCCCGTACAAGACCTTCATCTACAAGTTCATGCAAATGAGCATTATAGAGTCCGTCAATCATATCCATGTCGACACCGGCATTGAAAGCAATCTGAGCTGCGTCCTTGCCATCTTCGGCGACTCCCTGCGCGATAAGCTGTATCACGGACTGCCAGTCACTCACAACGAATCCGTCGAAGCCCCACTCGTTCTGAAGGAACTTCCTCAGCATTTCCTGATCGCCGGATGCAGGTATGCCGTTAAGGTCATGGAACGCAGACATATAAGTAAGAACTCCGGCATTCGAAGCAGCTTTGAACGGCGGCAGATATACGTCATATAATGTCCTTTCAGACATGTCCACAGGAGCGTAATCGCGTCCGGCCTGCGGAAGGCCGTAGCCGATCCAATGTTTCGCGCATGCGATTACAGCATCATTGTCCCAGAGATTCCACTGGAATCCATTCACACGGGCGGCAGCAATCTGGCTGCACAAGAACGGGTCCTCGCCGGCACCTTCAACGACTCTTCCCCAGCGCGCATCACGGCCGATATCGACCATCGGCGCGAAAGTCCAATGCACGCCTGCCGCAGAGGCCTCCACAGCCGCCACCCTTGCCGATGCCTCAATCGCCTCCAGATCCCAGCTGCAAGCTTCTGCGAGCGGTACTGGGGTCAATGTCCGATAACCGTGTATCACGTCCATGCCGAACAGAAGAGGAATCTTCAGCCGTGATTCCGTCATGTATTTTTCCTGAATCTGTCTCAATGCCTTCGAACCGGTGGCATTGAGGACCGAACCCATCATGTCGCGGCGTACCAATGAATCCGAGAACTGTTGTGATTCCGGTCCGGTCATGAGGGAACTGCCGACATACTGCGACAGCTGGCCAATCTTTTCATCCAGAGACATCCGGCCCATAAGGTCATCGATGAACTTGTCAGCCTTCTCGCTGAAATCCAGTTTCGGGACCACAATCTCATGGTTTGGATCAGGAACAAACACATTGAGGCTCAACGGATTGATCTTTCCAGAGACATTGATTTTCCAACTTCCGGACGGCTTTCTGCAAGAGAAAGGCTCTCCCACCATCTGTCCATTGTCGAACAGTGATACGATGAGTTTATCTTCATGGCGGTTGTCCTGCACGGCTTGGAGAGCCAGGACATGACGTTCCGCCTTTACTTTTCCGAATTTGAGCTTGATGTAAGAGTCCCCGTTTTCGAGAACAATATGACCGGCGGCGGAAGACGGAACCTCAGCTTCAACCCTGCATACAACAGGGGCTGATACCGCACCGCTTTCATAGAAAAGCCAACCTTTGGCAGCCTTGACGGAGTGCGGGACCATAGCCACACACTCCAGACACAAGGCCACAAAGAATGATATCAAAGCAAACTTTTTCATAATTTCTAGTTCCATTTCGGATTTTGCTCCCAACCTGTACGGAGAATTTCAGATTCAGGAATAGGATACCAGTACATCTTCGGTTCGAAAGTTCTTTTCTCTACTGTTCTACTGCCATATGTGAATCCTTCCTTCTCAGGCCAATTTGGTTTTTCAATTTCATCAGGATGAGACTGTTCCCTGGTGTAAACGCGAACCCAGTCCACATAGAGACTTATCTCCCTGAGGTCAGGATTCTTGTCTTCCGGATAGCCGATACCATTGGAGTCACGACCGCCGATCTGGCCGGTAATCGCGAAATCCCACGCAGTCTTTTCGTGGCCTTCCTTGATGGCCTTCGTGATAAAAGTGTTGTAGCGGCTGCCGTAATCCCTTGTCTTGAAGGTATTTGTAATCTTGCCGTCAAGCAAGTAGGAGATGATGGCATGCTCTGTCGGAGCCTCCGGATCAGGATCCACCTGAACGCCATAAGTATGATAATCGTCATAAGGATTAAATGGCATGTCCACATGGCGGCCGTAACCGTTCACATTGACACCAAGCGTAGACTCGTTGACAGCCTGCCCCTTGTCATTGTCATGAAGATGGAGAGCCTGGCTGAGGACATATTTGTCTGCTCTGCCCAAAGCAGGATTATCCAGCCATGTCTTGATGAAGAACTCCTCGATATCGAGTTCGGCATATTGTGCACCGGCATAATAGCGGCACCACGGAGCCATCCATATACCATAGATGTACGGAGCCTTCATCCTGATTTCGAATCGTGAGAACAGCGGATAAAGTTTCTGTGCGTTTCCATATTTGTCAGTATCGCGGCTGGACAATGCACCTGACCACCAGCCCGGCCTGTTGCCGTTTCCATAAGCTGACTGCGGTGCAGGCGGGTCATCTTCCCTCGTGGCAGATACGCGGCAGACGCTAAATTCACCATCCTTGCAGATGGATACCTGCTTGCTGCGATAAGTCTGGACATTGCCGTTAGGCTGGCCGTACCACTGGTTCCCCACAGGGCTGTCAGCACCGTAAAGTCCCCAGTATGAATTGTCTATGACAGACCCGCCGAACTCATCGCCATCGTAGTAATACCATCCTTCAGGAACTTCAGAAGAAGGAATTGATGCTGATTTTATGACTGCAGATGATTTTGTGGCATCCTTGACAATTCCAAGTCCGCGTACATCTGCACCTAATGTCTTGCTTGCAATTTTCCATCTTCTGACATCCCATGCGCGATGTTCTTCGAAAGCAAGCTCTACCCTGCGTTCATTTCTGATGAGTTCCCTCATTTCCTCCTGACCAAGGCCATGGACAGAAGGCTGTCCTGCCCTGTTGCGGACCTTGTTCAGATAAGCTTCGATATCTGAATTTCCCGGATCACATTCATTGAGCGCCTCGGTGTAATTCAGATAGATTTCAGCAAATCTGAAATACGGCCATACATGTCCGGAAGCGCCTCCACCAGTCTGCACATTGGCCGATTCATTCATAAATTTACGGAGATAAAAGCCAGTCTTTGAACCATTTGTCTTGGAAGAGGCATCTTTGCCGCCATCAAATGTTTCCACGCCGGAGTCCTTCCAAATATCACCATTGAAAATGAACGTAGCGGCAAGTCTCTTGTCTCGCCAGACAAACGGATGTTTGGCACTTTCTGATCCATCCCACGCGAACTTCGAGCCATCCTTCAGTTCATAAGCCTCCATCAAGTTCAATGTCGGAGTGGTTCCGCCAGTACCACCATAGCTTACAGGCGAGTTCACAGTCTCGAAAGACACGCTGTTCGCATATCTCTTTTGGAATATGAATTCCCTGTTGTCGATATTGTTCTGGAAAAGGTCGCTGTAGCTGCCGAACAGCATATATTGGTCAAGATCAATGACTTCCTTCGCAGCAGCCGCAGCCTTTTCCCATTTCTCCTTTACGCTTGGCAGATAGCTTTCATCGCTGTTTTTCCAATCCAGCCAGAGCGGACTGGCGGCATATAGCAAGACGCGGCTCTTCAATGCAAGCGCGGCTCCTTTGGTAGCCCTGCCATAAGCAGAAGCATTGTCCCTCCACGGCGTAAGCTCGAGTCCAGCAGCTGCAGCATCACAGTCAGCGACAATGCTGTTCACAACCTCATCCATTTCTGGCCTTTTCACACCACTGTGGTCTTCAGCTACTGGCATAACTTTATCAATATATGGAACTGGGCCATATCTCTTTACAAGCTCGAAATGGAAAAATGCACGGAGGAAAATCGCCTCATTCTTCCAGATTTCCAGGTCTTTGAGCCTGTTCTTGTATTCCGTCTGGTTATCCGGATCCAACTTGTAGTTTTCGAGATCCACCCTATGGACATTGGCAATGAATTCATTGCTCAGTCTGATGCCGGTATACAGCTGGTTCCAAAGATCGTCCGGATTGTCCTGAGGCCCCCAGGAGCCATTGTTGAATTTCTGGATGTTGCACGTTTCTATGGTGTTCTCGCCATCATCCGTAGCTGCGTCATACATCGCAGCGCCGATACGGTTCAGTCCGTCAGGAAGGAAGCGGTAAACATTGACCAGGGCCTGACTGGTCCTCTCATACGAGGTATAAGTCTTGTCCAGGTCGATGAATGATTCCTGTTCCCTATCCAGAAACCTGTTGCAACCGCACACATTGAGCGCGGTCATCACAGGAAGTAGTATATATATGATTCTCTTCATTTTCGGAGTATTTTAGAAAGTGAATTTCATTCCCACACTTACTGTTCTTGTAAGAGGATAAGTGATAAGTGAACTGCTCTCAGGATCGGAAATGACACCTGAAGCATTGATGGTGAACAGGTTGGTACCGTTGACATACAGGCACATGGCATGACCTGCCGCACGTGTAGGAAGATTGTATGCTAGATACAAGTTCTTCAATCTGAGATAACTGCCGTTCCTTTTCCAGAAAGTGGATGTCCTGTAGTTGTTGCTGAAATTGCTCAGTGACAGTCTCGGATATGAAGCATCGGTATTCTCCGGTGTCCAACTGTCCTTGGCCAACTGCGAAGCGGAAGCATTGTCCTGGAAAGAATATGCCGTATTGCCGCTGAGGTAGATGTCCCGGCCGGCTACGCCCTGAAACATCACCTCAAGTTCGATGCGTTTCCATTTCAGTCCTCCGTTCAATGTGAAGTTCCATTCCGGGATATATGAATATCCGACAGGAACACCGTCATTGCTGTCAATGATGCCGTCATTGTTCTGATCTATGTACTTGATGTCACCAGGACGGACTGTGCCGTACTGCGGAACCGGGAGGCCATCGACAATGGTTCCGTCAGCATTGAAATCTTCCTGTTTCCAATATCCGTCGGCAACGAGCACGAACGGAGTGCCTACAGCGTGTCCTCTTCTATATTGATACTCGTACACTCTGGTCGGTTCGCCCATTTCCTTGATTTCATTCCTGGCGAACCATACGCCTGCTCCGATATGCCAATGCATGTCATCAGACTTCTTCTGATGACAGTCAGCTGTCAACTCGAAGCCTCTGTTTCTGACCTTGCCGACGTTCATATAAGGCAACATGCCGCCGAAAGAAGCTCCCACGAAACCCGGAATGGTTCCTGTAGCCTGATCCACGATACCGGTGCGTGTCTGGGTGAATACATCTGCATTGACAGTGAGGGCACCGAAAAGTTCCGCGTCGATTCCGACATTGTATATCGTCTCTTTCTCCCAGCTCAGGTCAATGTTCGGAATCGTGGTAACACCGAATGATGATGAAGCGGAGCCGCCTGTACCGAGCAGATATGAACCCGTCCACGCGTAGGACTCGTCGAAAAGATAACGTCCTGCGGAATTCTGATTATTCCCCACAAGACCAGCGGAAGCTCTGAGTTTCAGATAGTTGACATTGCGGAAATTCTTAAGCCAAGGCTCTTCGGAAATTACCCATCCGGCTGATCCGGCAGGGAAGAATCCGAATCTGTGGCCTTTTGCATAGTCATCGCATCCAGTGTCGGAAGCCGAGAATTCTGCAATATATTTGCCTGCATACGAGTAGGTCACACGTCCGGCAAAATTCACATATCTGGTATTTGCTCTGACGGAATATTGCCTGTAATTGTCCACAAGGGCGAAAGCAGTAGCATCTACGGAATGTCTGCCGAATCGGCGTGAATAGTCCAGCGAACCCTTTGCATTAACACGGCTCCAGTCATCCTTGAATCCTTCGCCAGCTTCGAGAGGCTCATCCGTACCATATGGCGTATATTCATATCCGTCAGCAGTCTTGGTCAGACTATATCTCGTGTAGTTGCGCGACTTGGTGGATGATTCACACATATTGTTGCTGTAAGCCACTGATGCACTTACACTTAGGCCTTCGGTTATGAAACCGAGATCAAGTTTCGGAGTGAACACCAGCTGAAAGGTCCTGTTGTTTTCCTTATAGACTCCCCTGTAAAGCAGTTCGCCGACAGGGTTGGTCTGGGAAGCGTTTCCTCCGAAGCTGCCGTCAGGGTTATACACAGGAAAAGCGTTCGGTGCTGTGGCATACATTGAATTGAAAAGTTTGTACGCCGAGGTACCGCCGCCAGGAAAAGCACGGCTGCCGATCTGTCCTCCGAAACTGAACGCAGTAGAGAAGCGCCTTCCGATATTGATGTCAATGTTAGAGCGGACATTGACAGTAGTGTAGGAAGCATTGGCACTTTCATCTTTCTTGAAATCCGTACCCTTGAAGAATCCGGAATTGTTCGCAGCCGACAGCAGGACGTAATATTTCACGATCTTGTTGCCGCCGCGGAAAGAGAGGTCTGCCACAGAAATCGGAGCGACCTTGCGGAGCATCTCCTTCTTCCAGTCCACATTCGGATACAGATACTCGTCAGTACCATTCTTGTATGCTGTCAATGCCTTTTCTCCATAGACTTCGGTCACGCCGTCATTCTTGCATGCCTGGTTATAGAGAGAAGCATAAGTATAAGAATCTACCGGATCGGCCGTCTTCAGCATGGTCTGGAGACCAGTCTGGAGCCTTACTTTGATGTCCGGCTTGCTGTCCATACCTCTTTTCGTGGTCACGAGAAGCACACCGTTGGCTCCGCGTGCTCCATAAATCGCAAGCGCAGACGCGTCTTTCAGCAAGCTGACTGATTCGATTTCAGCGGCAGTGAGATTGTCAATCGTAGACTCGAAACCATCGACGAATACCAGCATGTTCTGTCCGGAAGCATACGTGGTACGGCCTCTCATATACAGATTCGAGATGGAAAAATCATATCCCGGCTGTCCGCTCTGCTGGAGCAATGTCAAACCTGCCAGTTTTCCGGCGAGTGCATTTCCAACACTCGCGCTATTGACATTGATCAACTCGTCACCGCTGACGGTCGACACGGCAGAGGTAACCATCCTGCCAGGCTGGCTCCCGTAGGCAATCCTTACTTCAGCGGAATCCCTGTCCGCCTTCGCGAAAGCTGGCTGCGCCATTCCGGCCAATGCAGCCATGACTGCTATCTTCAAATATTTTTGCATATCAATTATCTACTTATGTGGTCTTCTATTCCCATCCAGGATTCTGGATCAGATATCCCTTGTCTACTTCCAGCTGCTTGATAGGATGGAGGTAAGATCTGCGGCTCCAGAGACGATTCTCGAACACGTACGGTTTGTAGTGTACTTCAGATGAACCGTCATTCTTGGAAATCTGGATACCATAGAATTTGCCTTGCATGACTCCCTCATTCTCAGCTATCATCCATCTGCGGATATCCCAGAACCTATGGTCCTCATAAGCCAGTTCGACGGCTCTTTCATTTCTGAGTTTCTCTCTGAACTGACTCTTGGTGAGAGTTGACGGGAACGCCGGCATTCCGGAGCGGTTCCTTACTTTGCTTACTGCCTCGACAGCCTCTGCGGTAGGTCCCTGGAACTCATTGACCGCCTCGGCATAGTTCAGATAAAGTTCTGCCATGCGGAAAACAATCCAGTCCATATTTACGCTGTTGTGCGGATATGTAGCCTTGAGTGTTCTCGGCACCCATTTGCGTACGAGGTGACGGGTCTTGTCGTAAGCGACCTGATGCGCGCCTCCCTCCAGAAAATCAAGTTTTCCGATTTCATCATTCCATACGGCCCCCTGATAGGCAATTGTCTGTGCGAAACGAGGATCGAGTTCGCTATACTTTTTAAGAAGGTCATCTCCACCAGACATAAGCCACTCCTGTGCAGTTCCGTCCTTCTTTTCATATTTCATGACGAAGTTCAGCGGTGCGAACAATCCGCCGTCAGACCAGGAACTGCCGGCCCATTGCGGAATATTGCTGGTAATCGGCTTGGCATTCGTGCTGAAATTCCTATATTTCTTGTTGGCCAGAATAATCTCGCAGTTGTCAGGGGTCGTCCAGACATACTCGTAATTGGTTTCCGGCGTGCCTTTGTCGTATAGTGCATATCCGGCAGCCTCTGCCGCATCTATTGCCTCCTTGGCAGCATCAGCAGCCTTTTTCCATCTATCAGCATCGTAGTTTCCATAACATATGATCTTGTTGTTCTCACCGCCGAGTGAAAGATATGGTGTGGCAGTATTGAACAGCGGGCTTGCAGCATAAAGCAGCACCCTTGACTTGAGGGCAAGAGCCGCGATTCTGGTAGCCCTTCCGACGAATGCAGGATTCGTATATTTGTCCGGAAGAAGCTTTGCAGCCTCATCACAGTCCTTTACTATAAAATCCACACATTCACTGAAAGTATTGCGCGGATATTTCGCATCCTCGCTTCCCGTGATTCGATGATCCACAATAGGAAGTCCGCCATAGCGATATACACCTTCCCAGAAAGTGATGGCACGCATGAAATAGCCTTCTCCCTTGGCCCTGGAATTGAACTCCGGATCACCCGGGTCATAAGGGACTTCGTCGATTCTCTCAAGAAGCGTGTTGCATTTCCTGATTGTCGCCCAACGGGTATCATGTCTAGGATCTTCATCCCAGTCAATGCTGTTGTTGTTATGGTTGTCCGTATTCCAGGAAGCATTGGCCTTATCCCATGAAGCACCGGCCTCCCCCTCGTCGCAGGCACCTGCACGGGTAGATGTCGCGCAAAGTCCACGGTCGATGTTTTCCGAGTTCATGGAGAAACCCAAAGGCATTCCCTCCGCGTATATTCCGGTTATGAACCTTTCGCACAATGTCCTGTCAGAGAACACGTTATCCTCGTTCAAATCAGTAGATGGAGGTGCCTCCAAGAAATTACATCCACTGAATGACACTATTGCCGCGAATACTGCGATTATATATGTACGTATCTTCATTGCTTAAAAAGTTATGTTAAGACCAATGTTATAGACTTTCTGCAAAGGATAGGAGTTGAGCTCCGTATTGCCCGTAGTGGAAAGGACCTCAGGGTCCAGGTCAATGACATCGGACCATGTGAACAAGTTGGAACCGTTCAAGAACAGCCTCAACCCGCCCACATGAAGTTTTTCAAGAACCCTGCGGTCAAAATTATATCCGATTTCAATGTTCTTGAGACGCAGGTAGCTTGCATCCCTGATCCACAGAGAAGAAGGCCTGTAGTTATGGTCGGATTCGCTGTTCGGGTTCAATGACAGACGAGGGAATTCAATATCCTCGCCTGCTGCATATCTCTCCGGAGTCCAGCGCTTGAGAATCAGAGACTTGGCACTTTCCTCACTCTTGGCGAAAGGCCAGAGGGAACGTCCGAAATACTTGATGGAAACATTGGTGGCGCCTTGGAAAAGCACTGAAAAGTCAATTCCCTTCCAAGAGAACCCGCATGAAACACCATAGATGATTTCCGGAATATTGGAGTATCCTAGCGGAACCATATCGTAGTTGTCGATCTTTCCGTCCTTGTTCACATCCACGTAACGGCAATCTCCAGGCTGGAGCTGGTTTCCGTTCCATGCGCTGACAGGACGGTCCAAAGCATTGATCTCCTCCCATGAATTATAGTAGCCGTCGAAAATCAGTCCGAAGAACTGACCATAGCGGCGGCCGGTCTCGGCCTGATACTTATATTGTTTGTTGACTTCATCCTTGAAGACTATGCGGTTACGGGCAAATGAAAAGTTGCCGCGCACCCAGTAATTGAAATCCTTGACCTTGTCGCGCCAGGTAAGGTCGAACTCACATCCGAAATTCTTCATTGAACCCAGGTTGTACGCCGGAAGCTCGGCTCCGATGATGAAAGGCTCGGTGGAGCGGTTCGCAAGAATATTGTCACGATACTCGTAGAAAGCATCTGACTGCACTGACAGACGTCCCTTGAACATATTGAAATCAAGACCGAAATTGGCCTTGCGAGCCCTCTCCCAGGTCAAATCAGGGTTACCGATCTTACCTTCGACAATGGCAGTGGACTGGTTAGGGTTGGAAGAAACGCCAAACCAATACTGATAGGCACTTCCTGACGCCTCGCCGTAAGATGACGGCAGATAGAGGAAACGCGAACCTCCGATCTTGTCATTTCCGACCTCACCGTAGCTGGCTCTGATTTTCATATAGGTAAGAATGTCATTCTTCGGCAGCCAAGGCTCTTCTGTGATGATCCATCCGGCGGAAACAGCCGGGAAGAAACCGAAACGACGTCCCTTGGCAAAGTTCTCCGTACCGTTGTAGCCCATGTCGAATTCGAGCAGATAACGCTGTGCATACTCGTAAGTGAGCCTTCCGACAAGTCCCTGATAAGCATTCGGCACATAAAAGGCCAATGCAGGAGACCAATACTTGCTCTGGTTGTACAGGGCGAGCGCAGTGACATGATGATCTCCGAAAGTCCTGTCATAATTGATTCCTCCTTCGAAATAGACCTTGCGGTTCTTGCTCCAGCTTGTCGAAGTGTTCCAGATGGAAGCCTCAGACTGCGGTATCAGATATTCCTGCCCGTCAGCCTCTCTTCTGGCAAGATAATATGGAAAACTCTTCGAGAATTTCCTGCTGCTGTAATAGAAACTGTCATACGCTGCTCTCACATGAGCTGACAGACCCTTGGTAATGGCATTGGAAAAATCATAATCAAATCTCACAGAAGAGTTCAAGTTATTGCTGCTGCGCTTGTTATATCCGTTGCTCAGCAGGACCTGCCAAGGGTTAACGCTTCCGACGCCATTCTCGATTTTCACGATCTTGCCATCTACCAGCCCCGGCGAGGACAATGGATTCGCAAACGAAATTGCCTGCCAGATGCTGCTGTTGCCGCCGCTTGGAGAAATGATATTCTCAATCTGTGCAGCAAGCTGGACCTGCGCAGTGAAGTCCCGGGTAATCTGGAAATCGAAATTCGACCTGAAATTGTAACGTGTATCCCTAGGATTCACATCATGGTCACGATCAATCTCCGTGTTCTTATAAATACCTGTCTGGTCAAAGAAACTACCTGATATAAAGTACTTTACCTTATCGATACCACCAGAGACATTGACATTGTGCTGAGTTCTTGTGGAGAACTTGCGGAGGAACGTGCCGATCCAGTCGGTATCCGGATGGAGCAGCGGATCCTCGTGATTCTTGTAGAGCGCAATGTCTTCAGCCGAGAATCGGGGGATGTAAGTGGACCCTGTGATACGTGAGTCATTTTCACCTGCCTCGTTGTACAATTCAGCATATTGTGCACTGTTCAGATAGCTTGGCAGGGCCGTAGACTGCTGGAGGGCAAAATTACCGGAATAACTGATGTGCGGCGCGCCGATATCACCCTTTCTCGTCGTGATGAGAATCACACCGTTCGCGCCCTTCACTCCGTAAACTGCTGTTGCAGAGGCATCTTTCAAGATGTTCAAAGATTCGATTTCATTCGGATCAATGCCGTTGAAATTGGATCTCTCCACACCGTCCACCATGATGAGCGGCTCCGAATTCTCGGTAAAGGTGCTCACACCACGGATAAGCAGATTGGAGAAGTCCTCACCCGGAGCACCGCTTCGCTGCGTAGCAACAAGACCAGGCATCCTGCCGACAAGCATATTGGACAAGTTAGCCTGTGGCGTCTGTACGAGATCATCCTTGGAAATCGTGGCAATTGCACCTGTGACACTCTCTTTCCTCTGTTTTCCATAGCCTACGACAACCACATCCGACAGGGTAAGAGGTGTTTCACTGAGAATCACATCCACCACATTGTTTCCAGACAGGTTCCTCTCCTGGGAATCAAAGCCAAGGCTGTTGAAGACAAGCACACCATTTCCGGCAGTCATTATACTGTACCGCCCGGATTCATCTGTCACCGTTCCATTGGTTGTACCTTTCTCGAATACACCGACCCCGGCAAGAGGTTCCCCATTCGCATCCGTGACTGTTCCGGAAATCTGACGCTTTTTCTGTACACTGGCATCCGGAGACTGCTTTCCCTGAGATGTCCCGGCATGATTCGGCAGGATAACTATCTGCCTGTTCTTCACCTTGAAAGAGTAATCAGCGCCAAGAATCTTGGACATGACTGTCCCGATGTCTGCATTTCTGAACGTGCAGTTTACATTCTTGTCGAGCGTGATCTCCTTTTCATTGTAGAGAAAGACAAATCCATAGTCCTTCTCGATTTTCCCTAGAGCCTCCTTAAGAGGGACATCGTTCAGATTCAATGTAATACCCTTCGTCTGCGCCACTGCCGTAAATGACAGGAACACCAGAAGGAACGGGCATAGAACACGAACGAGTCTTCTGATACTCTGTGTAATAGTGTTCATTAACCAAATGTGTTTATAATTTTAAATGCTTAAATATGCCGACTACTTCGAGATTTCATACAGAGAGTGCCGGTTTCTGTACTTTATCCCGGATACCAAACTGATACTTTCGAGAGCGGCATCAATGCCATTCCTTAAATCCAGCTTGCCAGTAATTGATATATCCTTTATTGTGCTGTCGCAAGAGAATCTCGCATTGTAATATCTGGACAACTGCATGAGAACATCCTTGATATTAGCCCTGTTGAACCTCAATATCCCCTCCGTCCAGCATGTATAGTCCTCAACATCCACAGTCTCCAGCGAGGCATTGCAGTTCGAACCGTCATAGCAGAAACGCTGCTCCGGCTTCATCTGATAAGCATGTTCAAGCAAATTACCTGTCACCGAGACCTTACCCGAGACAAGCACTATTGACTGTTGTTTATCAGAAGGATAAGCCTTCACATTGAATTTTGTCCCAAGGACCGAGACGTCAAGCCGGTCAGTCTTGACACTGAACGGACTGGTCTCATCATGGAAGACATCCAGAAAAGCTTCTCCGTTAAGATATATCTCACGTCTGCGCCCATTCATTTCCGCCTTGTAGATAACCCTGGTACCGGAGTTCAGCTGCATTTTAGTCCCATCCGAAAGATTCAGACAGGCTGTCTTTCCGAACGGAACTATCATCTGATGGACATCACCGCCTTTCTTTATATCATGAATCTTAGTCTCGACAGAGTCACTCACAGAGAAATATCCCTCATGATACGAGACTGTCACATCAGAACTGACCTCTATAACTTTGTCAGAAGTCTCAATCCTGATGTCACCCCCTGCTTCCGGCATTGCCTCTGAGATATACTGCGGCTCCGCACTTCTCCATGTCCAAGTGAAATAAATCGCGACTCCAGCCATAATGGCCGCAGCTGCCGAAACGGCAATGACAGCGGCACGTCTGAAAGCCCGCATCCTTAATGAGTCTTTCCTGATTCTAGCCCATAGTCTTGCCTTGTCATCTTCAGCCAGACAAGTTTCCACAGGCTTCAGGATTGAGAATATTTCGTCCTCCGAATTTGTATTCATATCAAATCTAATTATCTTTTTATCTTTTTGAACACACAAGTGCGCTCAAAGAAACCAGTTCCGATATATAGACTGAAAAAATACCCTATATATAATCACCTTCAGGAAGAAAAATATTGAAGAAAAATGAAAATAGGCATTATCTTCCTGATTTTCAGCATGGTACGAGATAAAAGATTACGTAATGACTGTACACTCATATCCATAAGAACCGAAATATCCTCATAGGAGAGTTCCATGGTGTAGCGCAAATAAACAGCTTCCTTCTGTCTTGCAGTCATGCCTGATATGGCCTGACGATATTGACCCTCAATTTTTTCACGGGTTTCTTTGTCATTCTCGACACGTTCTGACAGTTCCCATTCGACATTGAAAGGAAGAACGTCAATTCCAATAGTCGGAAGCCTCTTCTCATGCCTCATGTTGTCATAAATCTGTCCACGCAGAGCCTTGAGAAGGTATGCTTTAGGATTTCTTATCTGCGAATGGACCTTATGGGTGCTGAAAATCTTGACAAACACATCGTGAATTGAATCCAGTGCGATCTCCTTGTCTCCGCAGATTTTCATTCCATACCGAAACATATCATCCACATGATGCTCATATATTATGGAGAACGCCTTGACATCCCCATTCTCGAACCTGTTCCAAAGTTCCGTTTCCGATATGTCCAACTTAATCATGCAGCTATTCCTAAAAATCAGGGCGCTAATTTAGCGGAAGTCCGGCAAATCACAAAATCATGTCCTCTTTCCGGGAAATTCCCGACGTATCACAAGATTTGAGTAACTTTGCACTATCCGATATGAAGATGATGGTCCGATACCGGTTTTTTCAGATACTTAGTAAACAGACATTGAAACAGACATTGGCAATAATAATCCTGCTGAGCATCCCTGCCGTCTTGCAGGGTCAAACTCCGGACTTCACCGGAGACACGGCAACCATACAGAAATGTTGGCCGCTAAGGATGCTTGACACGATCCTCGATTTCCGCGACAATCTGACGAAATGCGACACCATGTACATATCCAATCTGCCCCAGAAAATCAAACTCGGATTTGCCGTGAACTGCTCGGGCGCAGAGATAGATGCGAAGGGAGTGGGGGAGCACGGGGACTTCAGGACAATGCTGTCTGCCGAGATGAAGACCACGGTGAGTGTCAATGTTGCATATCGCGGCCTGGGAATCGGCCTGAAACTGAATCCTGCCAACATATTCGGCAAAAAATCCTCGACTGAGTTCAATATGTCCTTCTATGGCAACAGTGTGGGCATCGATGCCGTGTATCAGTCCACCGGAGTATTCAAAGGACATATCTCCAATGATGACAATAAGGTGTATGTGCCTGCAGGAGTGGTGAACATGGATATGCTTCTGGTGAACACCTATTATGCTTTCAATGCCAAGAAGTTCTCTTATCCTGCGGCGTTTGACCATTCTTGTATACAACGCCGGGGCAGTGGAAGCATATTGGCCGGCGTTTCATATTCTCTAGGGAAACTGAGTGCCAAGGAAAACAGTCAGATCGGCAATGCCGCGATGACATTGAACACATCTTTCGCGAGCATCGGCATCGGTTATGGTTATAATTTCGTCATAAAAAACGACTGGCTTCTCCATCTTTCCGCCATTCCTCAGGTGGTTGTATATAGCCATAACCGCCTGAGGGTCAGCACTGAAAGTGAAAAAGCCCCGTATAGATTTCCCGACATGATGGTAATAGGCCGACTGTCATTGGTAAGACACTTTCCCAAGTATTATTTCGGAATTTCAGGAAAAGTCACGACTTCAACTCTCGGCGACCGGTCCCGTCTTCTCCTGAACAATACTAAGTGGATAGGACAGGTATCTTTCGGGATAAAGCTGAAATAGCCGGTCGGACTATCTGAAATGGAAATCCAGACTATGGTTTTCTTCCTTCGTCTCGCCTACGATTTCCACATGAATCTTCTTACCTTTCACAGTCACACTGGCATATGTCCGGTTACCATTTATAAGCACTGGAAAATCAGCAAGTTCGCCAGCCTTCCGAACAGCATACTGATGGGTATGGCCTGAAAACATAAGTGAAACTCCGGCCTCATTCAGAAGCGGTGTAATCAGATTGTGCAGATGGATGTCACCATGCCATGTAGAGTTGCCCGCCGGAATATGAAGAATTGCAATCCGCCTGTCATAGCGCAAGTTGCCGATTTCATTCTCCAGCCATGCAGCCTCCTGCTCCCGATACTTGTCGCTCTCCAGAATACCATGATACTCGATGTCCGAGTCCGGCTTGTCCTCTCCGCAGTCAAGAGCCAGGAAACTGATGCCTGCAGCATCGAAAGTGTAGTAAAACTGCCCGTTATGCGATGGAAAATACTTATACATATTATCCGCGTACTGCCCTCTGTTTTCATGGTTTCCGCGAACATATTCTATCGGGACATTCTTTGCGAACATATCCACGCAGGCATCCAGCCATCCGCTGAAAATCTGCTCTTCATTCTCTGTAGTTGTCAGCATGTCTCCATTAAGCAGAACAAAGTCATACTGGGAGAAGTCCACATCGGCACATAGCCTTCTGATATCATCTGACCTGCCGTGTACATCGTTGAGAATAAAGAATTTAAGTTCATCAGTATCATTACTGAATGTTCTGAAACCATATGGCTCTTTCTTATAGACAACAGATGAAGCGATCTCCCCTAGTCTGGCATCATCAGACGTTCCCCATCCGGTCAATGCTTGTGAGAATATCCTGTACATATAGTTTGTACCTGGCTTGAGACCGGTAAGGCGGACAGAATGGATAGTCTCATGTGTCAAACGACGCCCAAAACGTGCATCATAGACACGTTCATGCTCTTCAGAATAGAAATGCTGACCATGATTCTCGGTGAATTCGACCCAGCCTGTAGCAGGAACATCAGTCTTCCACACCACGGTCACGGCATCCTCTGTCATGTCACAGAGCCATGGCCCATGAGTAATTTTCACACTCCCCATGTTCTGCGCCGTCATGACCACACTGCCAAGCAGCGCTGCGATAATCAGCAGAAATTTTTTCATATTTCAGAATATTTGTCTTGAAAAATCAGACTGACCCGCAAGAGTTAACCCTTGGACGCAGTCAATTGCTTGCTGGAAATCAGTTCCTGATAATCCTGCATTGACCTGAGAATCACATCTTTCGCAACATCCGCCCCATAGATGCTTATGAACTTCATGCGCTGACTGTTCTCCCCGGGAATATCCTTATACGTAGTGAAATAGTGGATGAGCCTGCGGATAATGTCCTTCGGAAGTTCGTCAATATCAGTAAGATGGCCATAGACGGCATCGTTCTTCAGGACTGCGATAATCTTGTCGTCAGCCTGGTCATGGTCCAGAAGCCGGAGGCCTCCAATCGGACGGGCGCGAACAATAATATCGCCATGTGTCACATCCTTCTCAGTAAGGACACATATGTCCAGCGGATCCCCGTCTCCTTCTACATCATATCTTGCAAGCGCCTGGTTCGTGAGTTCAGCCATGTGCTTCGAGCAATATGTCCTCGGAAGGAATCCATAAAGGGACGGTACGATATTGGAAAACTTCTGCGGCCTGTCAAGTGAAAGATAGCCGGAAGCCTTGTCAACTTCATATTTTACAGTGTCGGTAGGTACAATCTCAATGAATGCACGTACTTCATCAGGCACATTTTCTCCCAGGTCAATCCCGTGCCACGGATGCGCCTTGTGTGAATTGCTGATATCCATTGGTTTGATATTAATAGTTTGTCGAATATAAAAAACCATTTGCCGCAGTTCAACCCGCGGCAAACGTCAAATTTACGAATTATACTTAAGATTCACTACTTTCAATGTGAAAAATCGCACTTTCGAACCGAAACACGAACACGATGCTACGCAAGGAGTTCTGTCAATGCTACGAATTCCTCGACGCTAAGCTTCTCCGGACGCATATCGAACACCGGATTAGCCGCGAACGAGGCCAATGTCTCCGCATCCCATCCTTCGCGTGCCGCCTTGTCGGAAATGACCTTCTTCAGGGAGTTTCTCAATGTCTTTCTCCTCTGCCCGAAAGAAGTCTTGACAATGTTCTTGAACGCATTTTCGTCGCAATCCAGTGATTTTCTGGAATTTCTGGTCAGCCTTATCACTGCCGACTGCACTTTCGGAGGCGGAGCGAATGCGCCCGAGCCCACAGTGAACAGGTACTCGATGTCATACCAGGCCTGGAGCAGGACGGACAGGATACCGTAAGTCTTGGAACCCGGCTTTTCTGCAATCCTCTCTGCGACTTCCTTCTGTATCATGCAGACTGTCTGGGGAATACGGTTGCGGTAATCTAGGATTCTGAAGAAAATCTGGGACGAAATGTTGTAGGGGAAGTTGCCGATGACATGGAATTCGCCGGTAAAGACATTGTCAATGTCAAGCTTGAGGAAATCCCCGTAGATTACCCTGCCGGCAGCCTCTGCGAAATGCTTTTCCAGATATTCCACGGATTCCGTGTCGATTTCTATCATCTTGAGATTTACATCATTGCGTTTTAGCAGATACTGAGAAAGTACACCCATTCCAGGTCCTATCTCCAGGACATCCATCACTTCATCTGACGGTTGACTCAATGCAGCAACAATCGCCTCCGCAATCTTCTGGTCTGTCAAAAAGTGCTGACCCAATGCTTTTTTCGCCCTTACTTCCATATTTGACTCTTTTACGACTACAAATTTAGTCAGATTTGCCAGAATAAGCCCAACTTCTAAAAGATGTTTTTGAAATTGGCATGTTTCCATACAAAAGCGCTGCTCCACTTGTCATGGAACAGCGCCGTGAAAAATATGTCTCAGAATTAATCTTCAGATTCCTGTGAAGCGTATTCTGCAAGAAGTTTCGTCTGGACATCACCAGGAACAGCCTGATAGTCAGCAAACTGCATGGTGAATGTAGCACTTCCTGATGTCAGCGAGCTGAGTGCGGTCGAGTATCTGTAAAGTTCTGCTAGAGGAACTCTGGCCTTGATGACCTCGAAGCCCTTGTCGCTTCCCATACCCTCGATGATTGCACGCCTGTTCTGAAGGTCGGACATGCAGGCTCCCATGTAATCGCTCGGAGTCATGACCTCAAGATTGTAGATAGGCTCCATAATCTTAGGTCCGGCATTGCGGAACGCCTCCTTGAATGCATTGCGGGCTGCAAGAATGAATGAGATTTCGTTTGAATCCACCGGATGCATCTTTCCGTCATATACGAACACACGGATATCGCGTGCATATGAACCGGTAAGAGGGCCTTCTGTCATCTTGTCCATGATACCCTTGAGAATCGCAGGCATGAAGCGGGCGTCAATGGCACCTCCGACAACGCAGTTGTAGAATTCGAGTTTTCCGCCCCAGTCAAGGTTATAGGACTCCTGGCTCTTCACATTGAGAGTAACATCCTTTCCGTCAATCTTGAACTTGTTGGTAAACGGAACGCCCTCAACGATAGGACAGATCAGCAGGTGGACCTCACCGAACTGGCCGGCACCGCCAGACTGTTTCTTGTGACGATATTCGGCTGTAGCCGTTTTCGTGATGGTCTCTCTGTACGGAATCTTCGGAGGGAAGAGTTCAATGTTGACCTTGAATTCGTTCTCCAGACGCCATCTCACGACATTGATATGCTGCTCGCCCTGGCCGCTGAGAATGGTCTGCTTGAGTTCCTTCGAGTACTCGACAATCACTGTAGGGTCCTGGGCGGAAATCTTGTTCAATGCATCTCCGAGTTTGGCCTCGTCTGCCTGAACCTTTGCCTTGATCGCAGTGCGGTATTTAGGTGCAGGGAACTTGATGTCCTCGTAAACGATACCTGTACCCGGCTGGGAAAGGGTGACATTGGTCTTTCCGGAACGCAGTTTCACGGTACAGCCGATATCTCCGGCCATCATGTCGGAAACCTTTTCCTTCTTGGAACCTGCCACAGCATAGATTGTGGAGATACGCTCCCTGTTGCCGGTAGCGGCATCCTCGAGATCCATGCCCTCGTCGAGTTCACCGCTCATGACCTTGAAGTAAGAAACTTCTCCGAGATGAGGCTCGACGTCTGTCTTGTATATGAAAAGGGTCGTAGGAGCGTCCTGCTTGCAGACGACTTCCTCTCCTTCCCTTGTCAATGTCTTCGTAATTACAGGTGAAGCGGATGTTCTGATGGTGAACTCCATAAGTCTCTTCACGCCGATATCTTTCTTCGCTGAAAGACAGAATACAGGAAGCACTTTTCCTGCTCTGATACCTTCGCCGAGACCCTTCCTGATTTCATCTTCGGTAAGCGAACCCGCTTCGAAGAATTTCTCCATCAATGTATCATCGTACTCTGCAGCGGTCTCGATAAGTGTCTGTCTGAGAAGTTCTGCTTCATCTTTGAACTCCTCCGGAATTTCCAGACTTTCCCTGGTTCCGTTGTCGTCCTTGAAGTGATAGTACTTCATCTTCAGGACATCAATGAATCCGTCAAATGACGCACCCGGATTGACCGGGAACTGAACGATTACAGGCTTGTTCCCGAAAGCCTCCTTCATGCTGTTCTGAACCATATCCCAGTCAGCCTTCTCGCTGTCCAGCTGGTTCACGGCAACTATTATCGGCACATTGTACTGCTCCGCGAAACGGGCATATATCTCTGTTCCTACTTCGACTCCCTGCTGGGCATTGATAACGAGAATACCGTTCTCGCAAACCTTGAATGCCGAGACTGCGCCGCCTACGAAATCATCAGCGCCCGGGGTATCGATTATATTGAATTTGGTATCCATAAACTCTGCATACAAAGGTGTAGAGAAAATGGATCTCTGATTCATCTGCTCAATTTCAGTGTTGTCTGATACTGTGTTCTTGGCCTCGATGGTGCCACGTCTGTCGATGACCTTACCTTCGTAAAGCATCGCCTCCGCTAATGTGGTCTTGCCTGACTTGGTGCTGCCAAGCAAGACCACGTTCCGGATGTCCTTAGTAGAATAGGATTTCATGACCTTATATGTTATTAGTTTATAATATGTCATTGCGCATCCTCGGACGCGCTTACGCAAATCTAATAAAATAAATATCCAATAACAATAGGAAAGGCCCCGTATTTTAAAACATTTTATTCTGAAGTCACCACGCGTCCCCTCCCGGACGAAATCCTGTAGGCATCCATTAGACTCTGGCCGGACATGCCCATCTCCCGGATCACCACCTCGTCAAGTTCCTCAGGACTGACACCTATAATGCGGCATACGCACCCGAATGTCATGCCCTTCTTCAAGTAAATCTTTTCATCCAGCATAAGTCTGCCGAACATTTCATAAGCGGCCTGCAGCCGCCTGACATCTTTCTCCTCCATAAGTGACAAGTTTTTCTTTTCACCGGCAAATCTCGTATCATAAACGGAAAACACCAAGGAGAAGTTGCTCAAGTCGGGTTAAATGGCCTAAATTTTTATGATTTTTAAACTTTAATGGCTTTTTTTAAACTTTTGACAAGACATTATTACCAGTTGACACCCAAACATTGTCCAATGCAAAATCGCAATCGGGATATATTTGCAGCAAATCGAAGAACTTCTGTATATGGACAACAGCAGCATAAAGGAAAACATCGTCCGGAGAAGAACGGCCGAGGGCATATCCCAAGACGAGATGGCCAAGCGGCTTGATATCTCGCGCAACGCATACAGAAGCATTGAAAAAGGCGAGTCGAAAGTCATAAGCGACAGGCTAAAGGATATTGCCGACAATCTTGGCATTTCTTTGGAGGAACTGGTGCTCGGATACAATCCCAGAAACGGATCGGGCGAACTCAATGAAATGAGGGAGCGTTACGAGCATGCAGAGATGTCGATCAAAGAGGATTATGAGAAACGCATTCTCGCCCTGAACGACAAAATCAGCATGCTGGAGGACACCATAAGGGACCTCCGGGAGATAATTGAACTCAAAACTGAAGTCAATTCAATGCTGAAAAAGGAATTATCAGCAAATAATCGCTAATTTCGCAGTTCTGTTTCCAGAACAATCAGCGAAAATGAAAAGACAAGTAATTCCACACCTTAAAAATCATATCCACGAGAATCTCATAGAGGCAGGCTGCGATGAGGCCGGCCGCGGCCCGTTGGCAGGTCCAGTCTTCGCGGCAGCCGTAATTCTTCCTCCCGATTTCTTCCATCCGCTTCTGAATGACTCCAAGAAAATGACAGCAGCACATCGGGATGAAGTGCGCGAAGTCATTGAAAAAGAGGCTATTTCATGGGCAGTAGAGGAGTTGAGTCCTGCAGAGATAGACGACCTCAACATTCTGTGGGCTTCAGTCACAGGCATGCAGAGGGCTGTCCTGAGACTTGAGCCGAAACCGGATTTCCTTCTCATCGACGGAAACAGATTCCGTCCTTTCGGTTCCTATACGCAGAAAGATTATCTTACAGTCGTGAAGGGAGATGCCACATATGCGTCCATAGCCGCGGCGTCGGTACTGGCCAAGACTTGGCGTGACGAATATATGAAGAAGATAGCCAAGGAGTTCCCGCAGTATGGATGGGAGAGGAATATGGGCTACCCTACCCCTGAGCATATCGCCGCCATAAAGAAATACGGATACACCCCTTATCACCGCATGAGTTTCCACCCGAAGGAGCTGGAACCGACATTGTTCGGCTAGAAAAGCCGCAAGAGGCCTTGTAATCGGCAAAAAACATTATCTTTGTGTGATGCCGTCAGGAAACTGCCGCAGGCAGACGGAATACGGCATTGACAAGTAAAAACAAAATAACATTGATAGTATGAAAAAAGCACTTATCGCGGTTTCGGCGTTCCTGATGCTCTCGCTGGGAGCACGCGCCGACGAAGGAATGTGGTTGCTGCCTCTTCTCCAGAAGATGAACAGCAAGGCAATGGAGAATATCGGCTGCAGGCTGACTCCGGAGCAGATCTATGACATAAACCACAACTCTCTGAAAGACGCAATCGTCCAGTTCGGCGGCGGATGTACGGGAGAAATCATTTCAGACAAGGGTCTCCTCGTGACGAATCACCATTGCGGATACGGAAGCATCCAGAAACTCAGTTCTCCTGAGCACAACTACCTGGAAGACGGCTACTGGGCAATGAACAACACTGAAGAGCTGCCGGTTCCGGGGCTTACCGTCCGTTTCCTCCAGAGAATGACAGATGTTACCGACGTGCTGAACAAGACAAGGGCTGCCGCTCTCAAGGAGTATAAGGACAGCGCCAATGTCGAGGAGCTCGCCGACAAGGCCATGGCCGAGGCTGCAAAGGAGCTTATCCAGACCACCAGGACTGCGAATCCGAACTGCGAAGTCCGCATCGTGAACTACTACAACGACAATGTGAATTACCTTATCATTGACAAAGTATATCGTGACGTGCGTTTCGTTGGCGCCCCTCCTGCATCAATGGGCAAATTCGGCGGTGATACCGACAACTGGATGTGGCCGCGCCACACCTGCGACTTCTCCATGTTCCGCGTATATGCGGGCAAGGACAACGAGCCTGCCGACTATTCTGCCGACAACGTTCCGATGACACCGAAACAGTCATTGAAAGTATCTCTCAAGGGCGTGGGCGAGGGCGACTTCGCGATGGTAATGGGATATCCGGGACGCACCCAGAGGTTCCAGACCGCGTCAATGCTGGAGCAGATGATCAAGAAACAGGATGTCAGCATCGCAGCAAGGACATTGAGACAGAACATCATGATGGAAGGCATGGAGGCTGACCCTGCAGTGCGTCTCAAGTATGCGAACAAATATGCCGGCTCATCAAACGGCTGGAAAAAGTGGATCGGCCAGAAGAAGGCTTTCGCAAACCTGAACATCATTGGACGCGAGGAGCAGAAAGAGGCTGACTTCATGAAATGGGTCAATGCCAACAAGAAGCGCAAGGCAGCATATGGTTCAGCATTGACGGACATCAAGGCTGCCGTCGACGAAAGCTCTGCCGACGAACTCGCATTCAGGCTTCTTGCCGAGGCCCCTATGAACATAGGTCTCTGCAATCTCGTGTCTGACTTCGCCCGCGGAATGATGGCGCAGATGATCGAGAACAAGGAAGATTCGGTTGCCGCCCTCAATGCAGGAAAGGCTGCCACCGCTGCCGATTACAGGGATTACTATGAGCCGCTTGAGCGCAAGATGACCGCCGGCCTTCTCAAGTTCTACCGTGACAATGCCAGACCTGCTGATTTCCTCGAAATCGAAGGCCAGGATTTCGCGACAATGGACATTGACGCTTATGTAAATTATCTGTATGACAACAGTGTCCTTGCTTCCGAGGAGACATTGAAGGCTGCCGAACTCAAGTCAAAGGCGGATTTCCTCAAGGACCCTGCCGTAGCACTTTACAACTCCATCATGAAGGTTTATCTGAAGTTGCGCAAGCCTCTCACAGAGTCCGGAGCCAAGATTGCAGCAGGCAGCAAGGCGTTTGCGGCAGGCCTTCTTGAATGGGAAAAGGGCAAGCCTTCTTATCCGGATGCAAACTCCACAATGCGTCTGACCTATGGTACCGTGAAGGGTTACTCCCCTGCTGACGGTGTCGTTTACAAGTACTATACGACCCTCGCCGGCGTAATCGAAAAAGAGGATCCGGAGAACTACGAGTTCCGTGTACCTGCCAAGATCAAGACCCTCTATGAGACCAAGGATTTCGGTCAGTATGCCAATGCGGACGGCAAGTTACCTACCTGCTTCCTGACCAACAACGACATCACCGGAGGCAACTCAGGCAGCCCTGTACTGGATGCTGAAGGCCGCCTCATCGGTCTCGCTTTCGACGGAAACTGGGAGTCGATGTCAAGCGACGTGATGTTCGAGCCTGACCTTCAGAGATGTATCTGCGTGGATATCCGCTATGTCCTCTTCATGATGGACAAGTTCGGCGGAGCGGGATACCTCCTGAACGAATTGAATATCGAGAAATAGTTTTACTTCTCCTGCCCCGACGGGGACATTGACAAATCCCGCTGACGGCAGGAGACTAAGTAAGCATGAAAAAATAAGTTGGTAAAGATTTGTGATGGATTTTCGAGGATAGATTTCTTTTCGAAGAAGGAGTGTACTGGACGTACACGACTGATGAGGAAAGAAATATAGACCGGAAAGACGAGCAAAGATTACCAAGTTATTTTTTAAGGATTACTAAATTTTAATGTTATAATGAAAGAGAATGAGATAATGAAAATGCTCTACGATGTGAAGCACCCAGGAAAAGGTGACCGCAACATCGTGGAACTCGGCATTGTCGATAAAGTGGAGATTGACGGAGACAAAGTGACATTGACATTGGCGTTCCCTAAGCACAGGGACCCTCTCACAGAGTATATCGTAGGCAGCGCAAAGGCCGCAATCTACCGCCAGGCGCCCGAAGTGAAAGAGGTAATTGTCAATGCCATTGTGCGTGAGGAGAGTGCTCCGAAGAAGCAGACAGGTCTGAATCTGTCTCTGGATGAGGTCAATAACGTGAGACATATCATCGGCGTGGCTTCAGGCAAGGGCGGCGTCGGCAAATCTACGGTTGCCGTCAATCTTGCAGTAGCATTGGCACGTCTCGGATATAAGGTAGGTCTCGCGGACGCGGATGTCTATGGACCTTCAGTCCCTAAGATGACTGCCACGGAGGGAGCACTTCCTGAAGCTGTCAAGGAGGACGACAAGGAAATCATCATGCCTATCGAGAAACACGGCGTGAAGTGGATGTCCATCGGCTATTTCGCAGAGCCGGGACAGGCTCTCATCTGGAGAGGTCCTATGGCATGCAACGCATTGAAACAGATGATTCTGCAGGTGCGTTGGGGTAATCTGGACTTCCTTCTCATCGATATGCCTCCGGGAACAGGCGACATCCATATCTCACTGGTCCAGGACATTCCTATGGAGGGAGCAGTCATTGTCACCACCCCTCAGGACGTCGCTCTGGCTGATGTCGAGAAGGGTGTGGACATGTTCCGCAACAAGAATATCAACCGCCGAATCTTCGGCCTCGTGGAGAACATGTCATGGTTTACTCCTGCCGAACTTCCTGAAAACAAGTATTATATCTTCGGCAAGGACGGAGGCGTGAGGATGGCTGAAAAATATGGAGTTCCGCTTCTTGGCCAGATTCCTATCGTCCAGAGCATCCGTGAGAATGGCGATGCAGGCGAGCCTGCCGCATTGTCGTCCCGTCCGGATGGTCTTGCATTCCTCGACCTTGCGGAGAAACTTGTGAAGGCGGTGAATATGCCGTAGTTCCGGACGACGTGTTTTTTGCGAATTTAGGTTCACAAAAACTTGCGTAATCCGAGCAGTTGCATTAAATTTGCCCGTCCAAAAACTGATAACGATGCTGTCGTCCGACCGCATCGTTATTTGTGTGCGCGCAAATCGCAGCGCATCCTCCGGAATTTGATGCCGGAGGGGACATTTAAGGAAGCGTGTCCGAGTGGCTGAAGGAGGCTGCCTCGAAAACAGTTGACCGCCCTTAAGCGGTTCGCAGGTTCGAATCCTGCCGCTTCCGCATTACAATAAAACACTTCTAGAAGCATTTCGCCTCCGGGAGTGTTTTATTGTGCGCAAAGACGTTGACAAACACATTTTATTATTTTTTATAAACTTATATGACACATTCATTTTGGAAAGCAGCCCTCAAGGCAGCAGTAGCCTTGACCACTGTCATTTCACTAGCTTCTTGTAAAGAAGAGACTCCGGACGATCCGTTTGCAAACAAGCCGGAGAAAACAAACCCTACAACACTTACTGATGTCAACAAGGCAGAAGAGGGAACATCATTCAATGATCTCCAGTGCCTTACCGTAGTAGCCGCCAATGCACAGGGACTCATCCTCCAGGAGTTCCAGTCCACAAAACCTACTGACTGCATCTACGCCTACATTGGAGAGGCCCACAGTTTCAAGGTCGGCGACATGGTGAGCGTCTCTGGTACAATTACCATGAGAAACGGACTCCGCCAGTTCGCAAAAGGTGTTGAAATCATCAAGACATGGGAGTACAACTACACCCAGCCGAAACCTGCTGAGTTCAAAGGCTCTGATGTAGATGCCTACATGAGCGCACCTGAAATCAAGTACGTAAAACTTGACGGAATTCTCAAAGTTGCAGGAAATTATGCCAACCTTGAAATCGACGGTACCGACAATATCGGTAGCCTCGACTACATGACTGATGATTTCAAGAGCAAATACGACGGACACTCATTGACAATCTCAGGATGGCTCTTCGGTTCATACAAGACCTTCATGTACATCGTTCCTGTAGAAGTCGTTGACAACGGAGAATACCAGGAGCCTATCCCAGAAGGCGCAATCTTCTACAACACATTCGACAAAGAGATTGCTGTTCAGGACGCTGAGAAATACGGCACAACCAAGGGCTGGCCTTGGCTCGACCAGTTCGACGGATGGAAGAACCAGAAAGGTTCAGGTGTTGAAAACGTCACATACAGTTTCGATGGGATGTCAGTGCGTACCAACCAGGCATCAAAAGGTTTCCTTGCCACATACGACGGCTCAGGTAACAACAACCTCTTCTTCGGCGGTTCTGCAGAAAGACCTAACCACTTCACTATCGAGAAGATCGCTGTTCCTTCTGAGAACTTGAGACTCACATTCGGCGCCCAGTACTACTCACAAGGAGCTGCCAACACATTCATCAAATCCAATTTCGAGGTATTCCTCTCAGAGGACGGCAACGTATGGGCACCGGCGCTCGATTATGATTTCGGTGGAGTGGAAGATGACAGGACAGGAAAATGGAGACTCGCAACAGCTGACTTCACCCTGCCTGCAGGCACCAAGACACTCTATATCAAGTTCACAGCCAAGGGCTTCAGCACAAACAGACTCGATGACGTACTCCTTACCGAAGGCAAAGGCGGCCAGCTCGTCGAATTCGGCAAAGTAGTCGAGACTCCTATCTCTACCATCGCAGACGTCATCAGCAAACCTGTTGATGAGAAATACAAGATCAAGGGACAGATAGTTGCAACTCATACCAAAGGCTTCCTCGTAAAGGACAACACTGGCATAATCCTCGTGTTCAAGAAGGGCCACGAAAACAAAATCGGCGACAATGTGACTGTAGAAGGTCCTACCACAGAATTCGGCGGAATGAAGCAGTTCGATGGTTCTTCAGAGATTGTCGTACTCGGCAACAGCGCTGTTTCACAGCCTAAGCCACAGGAGATGAAAGCTGCTGATTTCGAGGCTTATGTCCAGAATCCTACCATCAAGTACGTTACATACAGAGGTACTCTCAAGTCTGTTCAGGACGAGATTTACCAGTGGCACTACAACGTGGAAATCGCAGGCACCGACAAAGTTCAGGCTGCAGTTTCTTACCCTAACACTGAATTCTATATCTCCAAGTATGACAAGGCCGAGATTATCGTAACCGGATACCTCGTAGGTGCTACCGGCAGCGAAATCCGCTATGCCAACACAATGGCTACAATCTTGAAACCTGCTGTTGAGGAAGTAGAACCGGATGAGAACACAGCTCTTACAGTAGAGGCCCTCAATGCTAGACTCGACGAAATGAGCAGCGGTAACGTCCTCAAAGACCTCGTAGGCTTCAAGGGATATGTAGCTGCAAACAATGAGCACGGCAACCTCAAGGGCGCCCTCTCTATCGTCGACAATACCGGCAAGGTTCATTCAGGAATCATCGTGAAGGACGGCAGCGACAAGATTGCTGTAGGTACCAAGGTTATCATTGGACTTAGTACCGCAAAATTGACTGTTTCAAAGGGTCTCCGCACCATCACAGGAGCAACTGTCTATGTCAAGTCAGAGAAAGTGGACATCAAGGTTCCTGAAATCAATGATGACCAGCTCAATGACTACATGGGACAGTATGTAAAGGTCAAGAATGTAACCTCTCCTGAAGATGCCACATTCTGGTATGATGCCGACAAGAAGGGCAACACCATCTTCAAGGGCGCCAAAGGTACGGATATTATTGTTTACCTCGCAAAGACTGCCGACTTCGGCACATTGTCCATCAAGAAGAACTTCTCAGGTGACATCAAGGGTGTTATCGAGATATATGGTGAGAAACTCGAGGTCATTCCTACATGCAAGGAGGACGTTGCATCTTTCACTGAATAATCCTTCATATCGAGTGTTGTAAAACCTCAATATTGACAATATTTTACGAGTCTCAAATGCGTTTGACATTTGAGACTCGTTTTTTTGGTTTTGCCCGCACCGCATACAGACCGGATCATATACGAAAAAAGAGGTCATCCAAACGGACAACCTCTCGTAAGTCGGGGTACTGTGACTCGAACACAGGACCCTCTGGTCCCAAACCAGATGCGCTAGCCAACTGCGCCACACCCCGATAAACAAACCTTCAGATTTTCTCTTCAGGTCCCGCGTGCAAGATATCTCTTCAAACGGGATTGCAAAGATACGCATCTTTTTTGGAA
The DNA here is from genome assembly GCA_934700615.1 of uncultured Bacteroidales bacterium. GTDB lineage: Bacteria > Bacteroidota > Bacteroidia > Bacteroidales > UBA932 > Cryptobacteroides. The sequence continues at coordinate 11,156 of CAKUXR010000006.1, read as the reverse complement.
TTCCAAACTTTTGGGGAATATTTTTGCATTTTTATAATAAAATCACAGAAACATTGACCTTAAACCACGGCAAAGACCTCGGTAGTTTGACACTTTAAAAAAGGAAATTCTTCGACGCAAATGATGAAGCCAAGCAGATAAGGCTTAGCGTTCTTTCCAGTAGCGTTCGATTTCCTCGAGCGTCTTGCCGGTGGTCTCAGGGACAAGCTTCCACATGATGAGCAGATATGGGACGCACATCAGCGCAAAGAGGAAGAAGGTGCCGGCTGGAGCAAAAGGCGGAACATTGGCAAGAAGCCATGGCGTCAGCTGACCTATGAGGTATGTGCCTATCCAAAGTGCCAGACCGGCTATCGACATTGCTATACCACGGACATTGTTCGGATACATTTCCGACAGGAGGACAAATACGACGGCGCAGATGGAAATCGCGCAGCAGAACACATAGAACAGAAAGAACACCAGCATGAAGATACTTCCGAGCTGCTCAGGGAAGATGAAGTAGAATCCTATCATCAAGAGCGAGAGTATCATTCCGGAAACGCCCCAGTAAACAAGTTTCTTTCGTCCGACCTTATCTATAATCAGCAATGCAATGACTGTAGTTCCCATATTCACGAAGCCCACAAGCACCTGTGAGAACAGGGCATCTCCAGACGAGAGGCCGGCCTCCTTGAAGATCTCAGGGCCATAATACAGAACTGCATTGACACCCATGAACTGACCCAGTATTGCAATGGCGGAGCCGATAAGGACAGCCTTCAGGATGCCCGGAGAGAGGAGCGCTTTCCATTCTGTTTTAACCTCACCCTTTATAGAATCTTCAGTAATGGACTTCTGGCGGGAAGCCTCATCAGGAGAAAGATAAATCTTCTGAAGAACCGCCGAAGCCTTCTGACCCTCTCCATGAACGATTAGCCAACGAGGACTCTCCGGAATCAAGAATATGATGAAGAAGAACAGCAGAGCCGGTATCGTCTCAGAACCGAGCATTCCACGCCAATACTCATCAACCATTGCCTTATTCATAAAATCAGACACAAAACGCGCTGCCGGGTCCAATGCCGCCGTTTCAGCCACTGAAAGTATCCACCAGTTTATAAAATAGGCAAAAAGGAAACCTATGGTAATCGCCAGCTGATAAAGTGACACAAGCGCACCACGCCTGCCTGCCATCGCGACCTCTGAGATATAGATAGGAGAGACAATAGAGACTACTCCGATACCCACACCACCGATTATACGGTAAACGACAAGCTCCGTAAATGAACCGCAAATCGCGCAGCCGATTGCTGAAAGGCTGAACATGAATGCAGCAAACAGCATTGCCTTCTTACGTCCGAGACGATCACTTATGACACCCGCCGAAGCCACACCGGCTATCGACCCGATAAGAGCACAGCCCACATACCATCCGAGCTGAATGGTATCAAGTCCGAACTGCGTAGCTACAATCGATGTCGTTCCGGAAATCACTGCAGTATCATATCCGAAAAGTATTCCTCCGATTGCTGCTACAACCGAGAGGAACACTACATATCCGAAGTTTTCTTTTTTCATATTTCGAAGTATTCTTTATATCTGTCATACAAATGACCGGCCTGAAGATATGCAGACTGGGGCGACATAAAATGCGAGAACTCGAAAGTAATCGCCTTGTCATAGCCACAGCGTGCAGCCGCTTCAAGTTTCATGCGAAGCTTGTCGAACTTGATAGGCAAGAAATTGATAGGCATATCACGGTCAAAAGTCTCTGCATTTGTCCAGCACTGCATCCCATACTTGTCCGCAAGTTTCTTGTTCACAGAGAAGAACGCATCCAACTCATCATAGTCAATGTGCCCGTCCTGGAATGCACACGCATCTACCACATCGTGGATTCCGTCGAAAATCTCATTCCATTCCCGCTCGTGCTCCTGAACGGAAACAGCATCTTCACGCGTCTTGAGATTTGCGCCCATCACGGCCTTCTTACCGTCAATCCATGGGGAGATGAAGGTAGGAAGCCCGCCTGACACCTCCTTGCACTGTTTGCCCATAGCATGGAACGCATCGATTGCCCCCTTTGTTCTACGACTGATTTCTCCACTGATATACCATCCGCCGAAACTGTCATATTTGCGGCCATACCTTTCCCAGACTTCATCAATCACGAATTTGTTGTCTTCTATTTCATATGACAAGTCACCGGTATCCCAATATCTTCCGGAATCATACAGTCCGAACCAGAATTTCATCCCATATTTCTGCGCAAGGCGGAGAAACATGTCAATAAGGTCCACCGACGGCATATAGCAGCCTTTTTTCAAAAGGTACGGCGACGGATAAGTAATGAATTTCCGATAACCTGAGCGGATGCAGATCACCGTATCGATGCCGATTGATTTCATATATTGGAAATCCCTGTCCCATTCTTTCTCGCCCCAATTCTGATGAGGTATATCGTGAGAAATCTCGTCGAGGAATGTTCCTGTTATACGAAGGCCCTGCCCTTTCGGGACAATGAGACCCGAACCTGAGGCCAAGCCCCCGTCAATCGCCCTGTCATCAGCACTTCCACAAGCAGTCGGAAGTACAGAAGCCACAGCAGCAGTAGATGCAGCCGCTGCCATAGACTTTAAAAAACCACGTCTGTCGGTCATAAAAATGCCATATTCAATTTGAGATGCAAATATATAATTTTTTACTAATAACTCAAAACTATTTAAATTATTTTCAAAACACAAAAGAACTTAGTCAACATTAACACCAAATACCCAAATATATTTACTACTGTAAGCCAAGAAATTATTCATAGAAATCGAAATATAAGAAGAGCAACTTACTAAAAACTTTTAGCTACCTCCTTTTAATTAAAAATAAAATTTATTATCTTTGTTTTTTGGCTTATATGGTAAAGAATAGCCTAAAAGGACAAAATAATTAAGACAGTATGAACTCTTTTCTGAACAACATTGAAGGCAAGGGTGCCATCATGAAGCAGCAGATTCTTGGACTTTGCATAAACGACGGCGACTTCAGCATTGCAGAGCTAAGCAAAGAATTGAATGCCAGCATCCCCACTGTAACAAGACTCATCGGTGAACTGATCGAGGAGGGCTTTCTTGAAGATTTGGGAAAGACCGGCACGTCCGGAGGCAGACGTCCAAGCATATTCGGACTGAATCAGGCTGCAGGATATTTTGTAGGAGCAGATGTACGCAGACATCATGTAAGCATAGCCGTCACCAATTTTAAAGGCAAACTAATTGATTATAAAGAAGATATTCCATTAGTTCTGGAAGGAACAGAGGAGTCGTTTCTCCAACTGACTGAACTTATCAAGAAAACAATAGCAGCAATAGGGATCGCTCAGGAAAAGGTACTTGCATACGGCATTAACCTCACAGGACGCGTAAACCATGAGACAGGCTACAGTTTTTCATATTTCATAGGTGAAGACAAGCCACTTTCACAAGTACTTGAAAACGAGTTCAATGCCCCTGTTTTCATTGAAAACGATTCGAGAGCCATGGCGTATGGCGAGTATATCTGCGGTGAGGCCAACAACGAGAAAAACATGCTCTTCATCAACCTCAGTTGGGGACTTGGAATGGGTATGATTCTCGACGGCAAACTATCTTACGGCAAATCCGGCTTCTCCGGAGAGATTGGACATTTCCCGATGCTCGACAACGGAATAATCTGCCAATGCGGAAAAATCGGCTGCCTCGAAACCGGTGCATCAGGCTCGGCACTGCACAGAATCTTCTTAGAAAAAATAAAGGAAGGCAAGGTTTCTTCCATATCTTCCAAGTACGACAAGCCTGAAGATATCTGCATTGACGACATCATTGAGGCATTGATGGACGAGGACATGCTCGCGATTGAATGTGTCGAAGAAATCGGTTCAGTTCTCGGACAGGCAATTGCAGGACTGATCAATATCTTCAACCCGGAGCTTGTAGTAATCGGCGGAAGACTCGCCATCGCAAAAGACTACCTGATGCTCCCTATCAAGAGTGCCATCAACCGCCACTCACTTATAATCGTAAGCAAGGACACAAGCATCAAATTCTCAAAACTCGGAAAGAAAGGCGGCCCGATCGGAGCCTGTATGCTTTCCCGAAGCCGCCTACTCGGACTGCTTTAGAAACCTTTAAGGTCGATTGGGAATTTGTGGAAAGGATCGTCTTGGGCATCCATTTCCTCCGCGCGCCTGATGATTGCGGTATCACCAGAGGCGAACCATGTCTGATTTGACCAATCCAAATAACGCGGCTCGCCTTTCATAAGGCCTGTTGCGCCAATTCTCTGAATGGCCCCAAAGCCCTTGTCCCCAGGTTTCAAATCCATATACGGCATTATGTAACAGCGGGATGCGAGCAATTTGTCCTGCACATCACGAACCGGAACATCACGAACTTTCGTTCCCCGGCTGACAGCCAACGCCGCCAATGCTCCTGCTGCTTGGCCAATCTGCATAACCACCGGCTGCAATCTTGTCGCCCCATTCATGATATTCGTTACGGATATCGATTTTTCCGCCACGATCAGATCATCAACACCCTTTGGAATAAGAGCACCTAAAGGGACATTGAACGAAGCGATAGGGCCGAAATTCAGTTTCGGGATATTGTCATAATCAGGATGAGCAAAGTGGTGATGGTCAATAGAATAGTCACCTACGGCGATACCAGTGCGATAAAGCGGCTGAGTCTGTTCAAAAGGCTTTGCCGCATGATTCATCGTAAAAAGCACCTCACCGTCAATTCTACGTGCCTCTCTATGATAAGGAATCAGCGGGAAACCGTCTGAAGTCGGAAACTCATCATCTGCAATGCCGAGGTTTTTATATCCTAGTTCTGTCTGGATATAGTATATAAAACATTTGGTGTAATTCTTTGCCTTCTCAAAAACCGCCTGCCGTTCCTGAGGAGACATTTCTAAGACATTGGCATAGTAATCATTACCGTCTATCGGCCAGTTGATCATATACTTGCCGCCCGGGAGACGTCCATAATCAATCATTTCCTGTGGCGTCCAGAGAACTCGTCCATAAGTCGCACCGGTACTTCGTGGTCCTTTGCAACTGTTTATGAAATGGTCAGCATCATAGCCTTCGGGACAATCAATCGTCATATCGGCGTCAGGGCCAAAATCTTTCAGGATTGCCACATATGTCATGTCTTGTACGATATCATTGGCTTTTTCCGGTGCGATTTCCTCCCCAGTGTCATAACGGGAGTCCATTCCCACATGATATCCGGCTCCACATGCTGCAGCCACATCTCCGAGTTCAGTAGCATCTATAAGAATCTTTGTCGTGGCAATCAGGCACTTTCCATCAGATGGATTTCTGAAGTAAACTTTCCAGCCTCGAGAGAGTTTTTCCGCCTTCTCAAATCCAAGTCCATATCTTACGTCGAGGCGATTCTCAGCCGAAGCCATTGACTTTAAAATCCTGTTGCCCACACTCGGTTCAAACAGGATATTGCTTACCCATCCTGTTTTCAGGCTATCCCAACCGCCATAATGAGCGGCCAAAGACTCACAGAACTCACCAAAAATGCCTGAGCGCAAATTATAGTTGCCATCCACAGCACTTACACCCGCGGATGTCAGCATTCCCCCGAGCCAAGGACCTTCCTCAACAATCATTGCATCGGCTCCGCTCCTTGCCGCCTGAATACCTGCAGCCACCCCACTTGTTCCTCCACCCACTACAAGCACGTCGGTGCTTTGCTCACAAGCCGTAATCACACGATATTTTTCTGACAATTCAGAGGCAACATTGAAGGGATTTTCTCCGGAAACCAAAGGGAAATCCTCATGCTGCAATGTCCATTGATATTCAAATTCAATGATATCTTTCTGATAGTCGTCCTGAGAAAATGGTCTTCCTGATTTCATGGCTGAAATCACGGCAGAGGTAAAACGGCTCCAGCGCTCACGATAGAAACTGCGGGTAAGTCCAGCCCAGCCCCTGTTTGCATAATCGTTAAGCTGAGTACCCTTCTGTCCCCAGACTGAAACTATACACCTCGCATTTTCTTCGTAATATCGCTTCTCCTGCTCTGTCGTTCCGAAATCCCTTGCATCCCTGATCCACTTTCCCATATTGAGTTCCGTCGAGCATGAAAGGAGTCTGTCCGAATCGGCTATGAGCTGATCCATCTGAGCAGCCATCTTCTCCGCACCAAGTATATCATGCTTTTTATAGCATGCCGTAAAACGCTCACGGAAATCCGAGAAAAGATTTCCCAGAACCTGACGGCCGACATTGATCAAATCAAACTTGAAAAGAGCATTGTCAACATCTCCGGCAGAAAGCAGTTCTTCCCAAATACGCCATAACACATCATTGTCATAATGATATTCCGGATGGGTATTCCAGCCCTGAACACCTTCCAGCTGTGGTCTGGCATTTATCAGCACGGCCTGACCACATAGAGCCGGCTTCGTATAAATCTCCTCATGCAGTTTCTGCCAAGCCGAATTCACTTTCTCATTGACCTTTCCCCCTCTGCACAGAGACCAAGTCCTGATCCAGTCCTGCGGTTTCATATCCGGATTCCAGACCTTGTCAAAAACATATTCATACATCAACGGATTGACATCGAGACCTTCCAACGTGACACCTACGCCGAAAACATTGTCCCCACCTTCTTCAAACAGCCTGTTGATCTTGAAATCCACATCATCAACATCTCCTGCAAGCATGGTATTTCCGCCGAAATTACCAAGATAGCACCAGATGTACGGCTTGCCGTAATAATTCTTCGTCCTGCGCCACAGCTCCTCGAAATCACAATAATAGTCAAGCAAGACCAATTTATTCTCAGGAACCGCGTTCAGGAAAGCTTCAATCCTGGAGTCCGTCCATTTCTCGGCCGAATGATAGAACATCCACGTCATCTGAAGCCAGACAGCATCCTTATCTACAGATTCAATGGATTTGTATATCTTTTTCGACACATTTGAAAGGAATTCTTCGTTCCAGTCCGGAGAATCCACTTCATTGAAAGGGTCAATGCCATAGATATGGTCTGTACCGTAAATCTCCGTCTGCGCCTCAAGGAATCGTCTCTGTATTTCAGAATAAAGCGGATCATCAGGGTCAATGAAATGGCTTCTGTATCTGTCGTCATATCCACCCCATTGGCTCATAGTATAAATCTTAGCCTCTGGACGGACTTGCTTCAACTCAGCAGGAACGTGTCCCGCAAATGCAGGCAAGACCGGCGTCATTCCCAATGAACGTTCCCGTTTCAATATCTTTTTCTGCAGTTCCTCCTGGTTTTCCAACCATGATTCAGGCAAAGGGCTCTGCCAATAATCCACATTTGACATCCTATGCCAAGGGAGATGTGCCGGTCCCGTAAAATATGAACGGACTTGTTCATCGGTCAAGCCCATGTCAGTCCATACTTTATACCATATCGATTCCTGCCCTGTAATCGCCAATGGCATATTGACCCCATTAAGCGCCATCCAGTCTATAAGCCGCTCCCAGTCATTCCATTTCCAGTAAGGCATAGTATAGCCAAAAGTACAGTAGTTCAAGAAGAACCGGTTGGAGCATTTTGCGCTTGCCTGAATCTTGCTCTCCGGCAAAGGTAGAGCCGAAGGCATCTCGACAGGGTCAGAGGCATACCACGACACCCTCGTATTACAGAAATTCTTAAGGTAAGCATTAAGGCCTACAGCCATAGAATTGACCGTATTTCCTTTTATCAGGATCTTACCCTTATAAGTCTCAATAGAATAGCAGTCAATGCTGTCAGGCTGATCTGAAAGATACTCAAATCTGAAACTGCTTGAATGTTCCGGACAGAGTCTCCCTACCATCTCCTTCATCTCCACCGGCGAATTGTCAGACACACAACTTACTGAGAGCACCATCAGCAGCGGCACAAACAGTATTCTCGCGATATTTCTCATATATGATTCCCTAATTTTCCCTGTCGGACTGACATATTATTCCACAGTAAGTTCGCTGAGGAACACCCACGATGGAGAGGATTTGTCCGGATACTTGTATGAATCGAAATCCATTTTGATATAGCGGGCTGTCTGTTCCCCTACTTCTTCCGAAATATATTCAACAGACTGCTGCGCCTGGATTTCGTGATTTTTCTCTATGTCCAATATGGTGCAGTATTGCTTTCCGTCCTCCGAAATCTGGACTTTGACATTCTGGGGGACAAGTATATTCTCCGACTGAGAATTCAGTGCAGTCCATCCTATGCGGCTGAATGATTCTGATTTCCCGAGATCCAGGACCAATGACATTCTGCCGGTACAGCTCATCCAACGATAATCATCGCAACGGAGTGATCCGACGATGCCATCTGTAAGAATTTCATGCGGCAGATGCGCCTGCATTATGTTCAATGTGGTAGATATGTTCACCTTCTTGAAAGTCGCCTTGTTGCAGTCCAGATTGAAAAGGGTTTCCTCTTTTGTGAATTTACCGTTTCTGAGAACAGACACTTTCAGTTCTGACGGAGATGAAATCACAATTGGAGTATCATCATACAACATAGCCTTCTTTGTCTGTGGTGACGTTCCATCCAATGTGTAATAGATAGGGTCATTGCCGAGCGTGGAGAGAGACACCTCAAGAGAGCCTTTCTCTACATTGACAGAATAACTGCAGGCTACATCGAAAATATGTTTTGCATAATTATATCCGTAATAGTCATAGATTGACAGCATTTTCGGCAACCTTTTCAGGAAGTCTTTGTAATTCTTGCGCTCCGGCATTGTCCACTGCACCTCTGACAAGGCTGCAAGTCTCGGAAGTATCTGATACTGACGGATTCTTTCCTCCGGCATATATTCGCACCAGACATTAGCTTGGCATCCGAGTATATGTTTCTGCTGTTCAGGAGTAAGCGAGGCTGGCAGAGGCTCGTAGGAATAGACTTTCATGACATTGATAAATCCTCCGACGGGAATCTCCTCAAGTTGGCTTGCCAATGTCTGACTTTGGTCAAAATACATATCTGACGTAGGTGTCATGACCACATCATGCCCCATCCTGGCTGCAGTAATACCGCCTTCAGTTCCTCTCCAGGACATGATTACGGAGTCATCCATCGGGACGCCTTCAAGTATTTCATCCCATCCGATCACGCGTTTTCCTTTACTCTGCACAAATGAAGCGACCTCTGCCATAAACCAGCTCTGAAGATAATCTTCCTTAGAATACCGGCTTCCGTCTTTTAGACCAAGTTCTTTGATTTTCTTCTGACACTTAGGGCAGGCTTTCCATCTTTCTTTCACACACTCATCACCTCCGAGATGAATGTATTTGCCCGGGAACAGTTCGCAGACCTCGTCCATTATGTCTTTGAACAGGTCCAGCGAAGCAGGATTTCCGGCACACAGGACGTCCCGGATTACGCCCCATCTGTTTGCCACCTTGTATTCTTTATCTTCGCAGCCCAACTGGGGATATGCAGCCAAAACTGCGGAGGTATGTCCCGGAAGGTCAATTTCCGGAATTATCTCTATATATCGTTCCTTGGCATATGCCACAATCTCACGAATCTGTTCCTGAGTATAGAACCCGCCGTGGCGTTTCCCGTCCGTAGGATAATCCATACCGCCAAGATAACGGCCTACAACAGTGTCGTCGCGCCACGCTCCGACCTCAGTCAATTCCGGATGGCTCTTGATTTCAATTCGCCATCCCTGGTCGTCAGTAAGATGCCAATGGAACATATTGAGCTGGTGAAGCGCAAGCATATCAATGGTACGCTTCACCATCTCAACATCAGAAAAATGTCTGCTGACATCGAGCATAAGTCCCCTGTATCCGAAGCGGGGCCAGTCGGACACTTCGGCTGACGGGAACTCCACAGAAGATGTTTTTTCGGTACCGACCGACTTCAAAAGCGTTCTGGTTGCCCTATAGATTCCTTCTGGAGCAACAGCCTGGACAAGAATGCCGTCAGAGCTGACATTTATACTATATGCCTCTTTCCTTCCGTCCTGAAGACCAAGTGTAAAATAAACATTGCCCTTGGCATCTTCAGAAGTATCTGCAGCAACCGAAGGTCTCATCCCGACAAGTTCTTCGAGATCCTGGGCAAACAACTCAAGAGAACGTCTGCTGTCCTGATTGTCGTACACCAGTTTTCTGGATGAATCGAAGACATAAACATCTCCGTTATTGACAGACAGATTCTGCACTTGCGGAATTACATTATAATCGGCAACAACCCGTTTGTTGCAGGCAACCGCCAGAAGCGGACAGATAAACAGAAAGAGGATTCTTTTCATAAAAATCAATTATTGGTTTGAAGGGAATCCGGCATTTTACCAGATTTCCACTTCGTCACAGAAAATAAAGCTTCCGTGGTTTACAAATGAAGCCTGATACCTTACATATCTCGCCTTCCGCGCATTCCCTTTCCAAGAGAATGTCCTGTAAAGATACTTGTCAGGATCGTAAGGATTGTCAATGGTCTGCAGAGTAGTGAAGTTCTTGCCATCTTCCGAACAGCTGATGACGATCTTCTCAGGAAGAGTAACGCCGTCATCCGCGTACTGCATGAAGTCAGCTTTCACTTCTTTGATTTCCTTCTCTTCTCCAAGATCAATGGTAACGTCCATCTCCTTGAAGCCCTGCCATTTGACACGATAACTCCATTTTCCATGAACACCGTCTGTCAGAGATGTCTGCTTATCGCAAGGAAAATCAGGAAGCCATGGCTTATTGTAAGTCACCTTGCATCCATAACCGAGGTGCTCAGTGGTAGTGAGCGAAGAAGGGCGTTCTCCAATCTCAGTATCAAGATTGAAAGTATTGTAGCCTTGTTTTTTCGCCCAGTCACACAGATATTTTGCTCTCTGACGGAACTCAGTGTAATCCCGATGCTCATTGAGATTGCTCCAAGCCACTTCAGCAAGCGCAAACAGACGAGGATAGATCATATACTCCACTCTGTTCTCGTTCGGCATCCACTCAGTCCAGCAGCAAGCCTGGGTACCGAGCACTTTCTCCCTTCCAATCATTGAAAGAGGAGCCGGATCGTATGAATAAACACGCTGGAGTGTAAGGAAGTTCCACAATGCAGGAGGCGAGTTAGGAGTATGGAATTCTTTTTCAGGAGAATCCTGACACCCGTCAAAGTAGCAGTACTCACCAGGAACCATAATCACAT
>CAKUXR010000005.1 GCA_934700615.1 uncultured Bacteroidales bacterium | reverse complement strand
AAAGGATATGCCACCAAGACAGGCTCGATGGAAGTGTGGTCTCCATATCCGGATGATCCGGTTTTCCAGCAATGCTACGAAAAGTTCGTTCATGACTTTGCACAGGAAATCAATGACCCTGACCATTATGAATTCGTGCATGGCGTGGGCATCGGAAAATGGGGCGAATATCACAGCTGCATCTACTCAACAAGTGATGAAACTCCCAAGAAGCCTGTGTTTGAATGGGTTACGTCGCTTTTTGCCAAGGAGTTCAAGATTCCGATTTTCATAAACTATCACCGTTCTCTCGGTTCTACTACAGACGGTGTGAATCCTGATTCCGAGGACATGGTCCAGTCAGCTGTGAACAAAGGTTTCGGAATCGGCAGCGGCGCCTTCGGAATGAAGACTTACTACGGGTCATGGGAAAAGAACATAGCGGCCAAGTACCGCAACATTGTTCCGATAATTGCCGAAGGAGGCTGGGTGAAAGCCTCTCATGGTGATGCTCCTATGCGCTGGGAATCAGAAGGATATAAAGACTGGGGCGACGTGAGGAAAGGTGAATTCGACATGGCGCGCGAAGCTCGTGCGAACATGATGGATTTCCGGTACAATGACAATGTCACCGTCAGTGAGACATGGTCATGGTTCAACGAAGCATATGACCTGGTCGAGCAGTTCATAAAGGACGGAAACTACAGGCTCTATCCGGCCAAAGTGATTCTTCCGAAGGAACTGACTGCGGGAAAAACAGAGGAAATCGTCCATAAGTGGGCCAATGTCGGATACGCATATTGCCCTACCAATTTCAAGCCTTTCGTGGGTAAATACAAGGTGGCTTTCGCCCTCCTTGACGCTTCCGACAAGCCGGTCAAGATGTTCTACGATGAGGAGGCCCAGCCGCATGAGTGGATAAAGGGCTCTCCGAAGCAATATTCTTTCACTGTGAAAGCCGACGGCATTGCCCCCGGTGAGTACAGTTGGGCTGTCGGAATCGTGGATTATGCGTCAGAGACCAAAAAGATTGGTATCTTTACATCGGCAAAAGGAAATTATACATCCGACGGCTGGCTCAAACTGTCAAAAGTGACACTGAAACAATAATCGTTTATGAAATCATTGTACGGAAAAATATGCGGACTCCTCTTTGCAGGATTCTTTGCCGTTACATCATATCCCGCTACCGGATGTTCTCCGGCGCAGACTCCTTCAGAGACACATGGAACTGCCGAAAAGAAGGATGACGGGGTCATCAGGATACTCGCAATCGGCAATAGTTTCTCGCAAGATGCTGTGGAGCAATATCTTTACGAACTCTTCGATGCTGCAGGGATAAAGGTCGTGATCGGCAATATGTATATCCCCGGCTGTTCGCTGGAAAGACATTATAACAATTCCGTGTCGGACAAGGCAGAATATGCTTACAGGAAAATCGTCGACGGCGCGAAGACGAATACCCCGAAAACAAAACTCATCGACGCGCTTCTGGATGAGCCGTGGGATTATATCAGCCTTCAGCAGGCGAGTGGTAAATCCGGTGAATACGATACCTATAATCCATATCTCAAGTCATTGATATCATATCTCCGGAGGTACGCACCGAAGAAAGACTTCAAGCTGGTGTGGCATCAGACCTGGGCTTATTCCTCGGATTCCGACCATGGCGAATTCCCGAAATACGGAAGCGACCAGATGCAGATGTATGAGGCTATCGTGGCAGCGACCAAGAATGCGTTGAAGGACAATAAGCTCGATGTCCTGGTGCCGTCAGGAACCGCCATACAGAATGCCCGCACTTCCTATATCGGAGACAAAATGAACCGCGACGGATACCATCTGGAGGTCAATTATGGACGTTACACCGCTGCCTGCACCTGGTTCGAAGCGATTTCGGGAAAAAAGGTAGTTGGTAATTCCTATGGCCCTGCGACTGTGGATGACGGCAAGAAAGCCGTAGCGCAGAATGCTGCTCATGAGGCAGTGCGCAACCCGTACAAGGTCACTATAATGAAAGATTTTCAGACAGCGCCGTCGGCAAAATAACGAATGAACATAAAATACTTTGTCCTCGCGATTGTCGCCTGGATTATGTCATTGTGTGCCAATGATATATCTGCGCAAAAAGTGATGGATTTGAGCGGAGAGTGGAGATTCCAGACAGATGTCATGGATTTCCGCCGGGGGTCCCTGTCTCCGCGATACAATCACAAGCTTCAGTCTGTCATCACTCTTCCCGGCATTACCGATGATTACAAGATTGGTTATGAGAATCCATATTCTTATGTGGACAGGCTCACCCGTCTGTATGAATATATGGCTCCGGCATGGTATCAGCGTGATATCGAAATTCCTGCGTCATGGGCCGGAAAACGTATCGTGCTGTATCTGGAACGCACCCATTGGCTCAGCTCGGTATGGGTCGATACCAAGGAAGTCAGCCGTTGCGATTACATAAGCGTACCTCACAGGCATGACCTGACGCCGTTCTTGACGCCGGGAAAGACGCATCGTATCACCATCTGCATCGACAACAGATTCCAATATGACACCCACAAATGGGATCACGCCCACACCGAGTTTACACAAATAAACTGGAACGGAATCCTCGGCGAGATAAAGCTCATGGCTTTGGAACCGCTTGTCATTGAGGACCTTCAGTTGTATCCGAAATTGCAGTCCGGCAGTGTCAATGCGAGGTTGGCGGTGTCCTGCATGACAGGAAAACCATGCGAAGCCGTCGCCAGGTTCCGTGTCACATGTCCTGACGGGCGGGTTGTCACGAGCAGACTGCCTTTGCATGTCTCCGACTCCCTTTTGGTAGCGGAGAAGGAAATTGCCCTTGCTCCTGACGGGGAAAAGGTATTCCTGTGGGATGAGTTCCATCCTGACCTTTACACTGTGGAATGTACTCTGTGTCCGGTCAATGATTCCTCATCGGCACATGTCGTGAAAACCACCTTCGGCATGCGTTCCGTCGGAAGAGATGCCCATCATATAATGGTCAACGGCCATCGTGTCCATCTGCGCGGAACCGTCGAAAATGCCGTGTTCCCGAAAACCGGCCATGCTCCTGTCGAAGATGCTCCTTGGGAAAGGATAATGGGTATAGTCAAGTCTTATGGCATGAACCACATGCGTTTCCATTCATGGTGCCCTCCAGATGCAGCCTTCCGTGCAGCCGACAAGGCGGGCATATATCTTGAGATAGAAATGCCGATGTGGGGAAAGGATGCGTTGCCTGATGAGAGGCGTTATGATTTCTTCAGGAGGGAAATCAGGGCCATCCTGAAAGAATACGGAAATCATCCGTCGTTCCTGCTCTACTGCAACGGCAATGAAATCCAGGGTAATTTCGATTTTATCGAGGAATTGACCTCCACTGCGGAAAAACTTGATTCCAGGCATCTGTACAGCGGTTCTACGGCGAGGACCAGGATTCCGTCGGACCAATATTACATCTCACAAGATACTCCAAAAGGGGCTGCCAAGGTTTATGAAGGACGCCCTGGAACCGATTGGGACGTGAACGTGGCATCGGATGTGGACGTCCCCGTAATCTCCCATGAATCAGGCCAGAGATGCATGTATCCTGATTTCGACGAGATTCCGAAATTCGACGGACCTGTTCGTGCACGCAATCTGGAACTGTGGCGCAATATGCTGAAAGATAACGGTATGCTGGGGCAGGCCAAGGACTTTTTCCGGGCTTCGGGGGCATTGACCGTATTGGAATACAAGGCTGTGATGGAAGCATTGCTCCGTTCTTCGCTGTCGGCGGGATTCCAACTGTTGTCATTGAATGATTTTACTGGACAGGGCTATGCACCGGTAGGAATTCTGGACCCGTTCTGGGATTCCAAGGGGCTGGTTTCCCCTGAACAATGGCGGTCCTTCTGCGCACCGTCCGTGGTGCTCCTGAGATATGAAAAGAGCACTTGTTTCAATGATGAAGTGTTCAGCGCGCGTGTTGAGGTCTACAATTACAGCGATCGCCCGTTCAGGAAAGCCGATGTGAAGTGGACTGTTTCAGACGAGGACGGAACAATCCTGGCCCACGGCAATGCCGGCAAGCATGATTTTCCTTCATACGAGGTGTCCGCTGCCGGCAAGATCGAGATTCCGCTGACGCGGCTCAATGTCTCCGCTGCGCGCGAGCTGACATTGACGGTCAATGCCGGAAAAACATTGACAAATAGCTGGAAAATCTGGGTATATCCCCGTGCTGTGATGCCGTCGTCTGATGACAATGTCTTGTACACCAAGGATTTGGACAGTGCTGCTCAAGCCCGGCTTTCTGCAGGAGGAAAAGTGGTGTGGATGCCTGACCCGTCGAAAACCAAAGGCCGCAAGTCGGTGTTCCATAACCATTTCTGGAATCCTATCATGTTCGCATGGTCTCCTATGACGATGGGCTGTCTCATGCACGATGACATGGGCATGTTTGCAGATTTCCCTACGTCGTACCATACGGACTGGCAGTGGTGGGACATCCTGGAATATGCCAAAGTCATGGACCTTCAGGACTTCCCTTCCGGAATAGTTCCGTTCATCCAGGTGATTGACAGCTTCGACAGCAACAGGAAACTCGGCATAGGGTTTGAGGCTTCGGTCTGTGGAGGAAAACTGCTGGTCCTGGCGGTGGACGCGGAAAAGGACATTGACAAGAGACCTGCCGCACGGCAGTTGCTCCGCAGCATTGACAAATATGTGCGCGGCGACGGTTTTGCGCCTCGCGCGGTCATAGATATTGAGGAATTGCAGTCTTTGTACGAATAGATTTCATTATCTTTGCTTTAGTAACCCTTTAGTAGATGCACATTGGCATGAGACTGATTATCATTATATTATCGGCGTTTGTGTCTGTCGCCTCATACGCTGTCGATACGAAGAATTACCGCTTTCATCAGATGCCGGAAACTTCCTATTACGGAGGTATAAACAGCATCGTGAAAGATAGCGTCGGCAGGATATGGTTCAGCGGTACGGATGCATTGTTCATGTACAACGGACATACGTTCAAGAACATGTCCGTCATAGGACCGCATCAGGCACCTGTCGATTACAGAAAGCTGGTGTCGGACAGGAACAATACCATTTATGCGGCGACAAGTGCCGGACTGTATAGGTTCGACTATATGCAGCAGAAGTTTGAACTTGTACTGGAGGGAGACGTGGGGGCGATGGAGGCTGACGCGCGTGAAGGATTGTGGCTGATATTGAATGACGAGGTCGTCCGTTTCGAAGATGGCAGGACGACAGGGAAATTCCCGTTGCCCGATACCGTGAGAGTGACACCGTTCACACTTCATCTGTCGTGTTCTTCCGACCATGTCTATGTGGGGGCGTACAACAGGTTGCTGCGTATCGAAAATGGTGAGTATGAGAACTTTGCCGTTCTGGATAACGACAATGCGGTAGTATGCGATGTGATAGAAGACACGTCCTCCGTATATGTGCTGACGCGCAACGACGGACTATATGTGCTCGACAATGCCGGCAAACTGAAAGGTACATTCAACTTGCCGGAAGAATATGGACATTCCAGCAATGCGAAGGAACTGTATATCGATTCCAACGGCATAGTGTGGGCAGCTACGCAGTCGGGATTGCTGCTTACGGATATAACATCCGGCGAAACCAAATTGCTGACATCGGACCTGCTGGACAAATATTCCCTGCCGAACAATTCGGTATGGTCGATATATCCGGACCCGGACGGCGGCGTGTGGATAGGTACATATGGCGGAAAGCTTGCTTATCTGACGTTCAATGACAGTGAAATCCGCTATATGGAGCCGACGCCGGGAGGACTTAACTTCCCGATTGTCAGCACGTATGCGGAAGATGCCAAGGGAAACATCTGGATCGGAACCGAAGGCGGAGGCCTGTTCAGATGGAACAGGGCGGACAATTCATTCTCCAGATGGAAGCAGGGAACAGGCGGTGACAATTCGCTGCCTTCCAACATGATAAAGCGGCTGCGCCCGGATGGGGACCTGATGTATGCTGCAGCCTTCAATGGCGGAATCAGCACCATCGACATGAATACCGGCAAGGTCACGACTTTGCCTGTTTACAATGCCGGTACACGTCAGCTTCTCTCCGTATATGACTTCGAACCGGAGGGGGATGAAGGGTTCTGGCTTACCGATCCTGATGCGGAACTGATGTTCTGGAACCGTCGGACCGGAAAAGTGGAAAACGTGATTTTTCATGATGACGCGGGGCATAAGATAAGGCTGAGAGTGGAGACATTGTACCACGATGCTTCCGGTTATCTCTGGCTCATGACCCATGACGGCGTATATGTCCTCGATCCTGCCGCGAGAAAATTGATCCGGAAGCTTTATCTGGAGGGTTATCCGCATTCGGCGAACAATATCTGCTGTTTCTGCAGTACAATGTCTTCGGGTGTATGGTTCGGCACCCGCGGAGGCGGCGTGAACCGGCTGGCGCCTGACGGCACCTATACGAATTACAATTCCAATGCTGACGGCGATTTCGTGAACCGCATGGTTTTCGGAATCCTGGAAGACACATCTTCAGGCGATTTGTGGATGAGTACCGATGCGGGACTGTTCTGCTACAGTCAGAAAGATGGTGAGATACGGCGTGCCGGAATAGATATTCCCAACAGGTGCGGAGCATATTATGTGCGTTCCTGCTATTCCGGTTCGGACGGGGAACTGCTGTTCGGCGGGACCAATGGATTCATAACGTTCAATCCGAGGCGTTTCCATACCAATCCTCAGAAGCCACGTGTCTATTTCACGGGACTTAGCGTGAACGGACATCTGGTTGTCCCTGGAGAGGAAGGATATCCGTTGCGTCAGGCCGTAGCCACATTGGACGGGCAGTCAGGGCGCGGCAGCGTAATCAAGCTGTCCAGCAAACAGTCGAATTTCGACATAGGATTCTCCTGCAACAGCTATCTTGAGCGGGACAGGAATACCTATGCCTACAGGATGCTCGGCATTTCAGATACCTGGACCATACTGCCCAAGAACCAGCAATATGTCCGTTTCGTGAATGTCCCTCCGGGGAAATATACCTTCCAGATGAAGGCGGCCAACAATGACGGCGTCTGGGGAGACCATGTCAGTTCGTTGTCTTTCAAGGTCAAGCCATATCCGCTGCTTTCACCGTTTGCGTATGCTGTTTATCTTCTGCTCATCATCTTGTCCGCATATTATGTGTGGGCGTACATGACCAGGAGAAAGATGCTGGAGCAGCAACTGGAACTGGAAAAGGAGAGGGAGAAGGACCTCAATGAACTGACGCAGGCGAGGATCAATTTCTTTACCAGCATCTCCCACGATTTGAAGACTCCGCTGACTCTTGTCATCGACCCTCTGAAGCAGCTGGACAGCCTGATTCCGATGGATGCACCGTACAGAAGCTATGTGGAACTCATAATCAAGAATGTGGTCCGTATCCAGCACATGATCAGTCAATTGCTGAAATTCAGGCAGATAGAGACTCTGAAGGTGCCGCTGGACTGCAAGCCTGGAGACCTCATCAAGTTTGTGGGCAATATTTTTTCGCTTTTCGAGTTCTATGCAGGCAAGCATCATATAGAGACCGAATTCATCTCGCAGATGGAAAGTTTCGACACCCGGTTCGACTACGATGTAATCGAGAAAGTGTTTACCAATTTGTTCTCGAACGCCATCAAATATACGACGGAAAACGGATATGTGAGCGTCAGGGTGGGCCGTGCCGCACAGGAGGAAATTCCTGATATGGCCGCACCTGCCGATGTTGAGTGGCTGTCGTTCGTGGTTACCAACAGCGGAGAAGGTATTCCTGAAGATGAGGTCGGCAATCTTTTCGAACCGTTCAACAACCATGGTACGGTGAAGACAGGATTCGGCACCCATACAGGTCTGGGCCTGGCGATAGTGAAGGAACTTGTGAAAGATATGAAGGGCAGCATCTCTGTCCGCTCTACCGATTCCACGGTGTCGTTTGTCGTGCTGCTTCCTTTCGTTCCGTGCAAGGATGTGACGGCCGGGGATCCGGTCGGTGAAGGAAAGGCCTATGATTATGCGGCGGCAGAGATTGACAACATGATTTCCGACCTCGACGCGAATGAGAAAACCTCGGGCCGGAAGGAAAGGAAGACTTATGACATTCTGGTCATAGAAGATGATGCCCAGCTGCGCAACTATCTGGAGCAGAGGCTTTCTCCTTATTACAATGTCTATACGGCGATCAACGGACGGGACGGACTTGCCAAGGTGGAAAAGGTCATGCCGCAGTTGGTTATAACGGACCTTGCGATGCCGGAGGTCGACGGATTCGAAGTCTGCCGTCGAATCCGTTCCAATATCAAGACTTCCCATATTCCTATCATCGCCCTCTCCGCTCTCGGTGAAAACCAGAAAGCTGGAATAGAAGCGCTTGAATGCGAGGCCAATGTCTTTATCAGCAAACCGGTGGACATAGATTACCTGCACAAGCAGATATCGAACTTCATAAAGAATCAGAACAGGCTCAAAGAACTGTACAGCAAGAAGTTCGTGGCTGAGCCGTCTCATATCGCCATTTCTTCCGTGGACGAAGAACTGCTGAAAAAGGCGGTGGGCTTCATTGAGGAGAATTTGGAAAATGAGGAGTACGGAGTGGATGATTTCGTTTCGGACATGGCGATAGGCCGCACCCGTCTTTATCAGAAACTCAATGACCTTACGGGGATGTCCATTAAGGAATTTATCCTGGATATCCGTCTGAAACGTGCGAGCCAGCTCCTTTCGGAGTCAGACTACACTGTCGCGGAAATATCCACAATGACAGGTTTTGCCAACCCTAAGTATTTCAGTGTCTGCTTCAAACGTCATTTCGGGCAGTCACCTACAGATTTTAAAATGAATCCGGATGCGAAATAGAATTTTTCTTCATTTGATTTTGGCAGCAGTGCTGTCGGTATCGTTGTCCGTCTTCACGTGCGAAGGACGGGATGTTCTGGTCGAGGCCGAGAGTTTCACGCAAAAAGGAGGCTGGAAAGTCGACCAGCAGTTTATGGACCAGATGGGTTCGCCATATCTTCTGGCTCATGGCATGGGCGTGCCTGTCGAAGATGCCTGCACGGACATTGACCTGAAAAAAGGGGAGTGGCATGTCTGGGTCCGTACATTCAACTGGACCTCTCCGTGGCACTCTGGCAAGGGCCCGGGCGCATTCCGTGTGGCGGTAGGAGGGAAGACCCTTCCGAATGATCTGGGCGTTACCGGCAATTCATGGGAATGGCAGTATGCCGGCGCAGTGACCGTAAAAGGCGGCAGCACGGAGATACGTCTGCATGACATGACAGGATTCGACGGCAGATGCGATGCCGTGTTGCTTACACGTGGTGGTGTCCCGGAAGCGGCTGACATTCAGAAGTTTAGGAGCATCAAGTGCGAAAGCATTGACAAAAATTATGATCTTGTGGTTGCAGGCGGCGGTATTGCCGGCATGTGCGCGGCTGCGGCTGCTGCGAGGAACGGATTGAAGGTCGCTCTCGTGAATGACCGGCCGGTTCTGGGCGGCAACAACAGTTCGGAGATTCGCGTGCACCTCGGCGGTTACGTGGAGATGGAACCGTATAAGGGGCTGGGAAGGATGATCCGGGAATTCGGGCATACGGAGAAAGGCAATGCCCGTCCGGCCGAGAGCTATCAGGATTGGAAAAAGCAGGAGTTCATAGATGCGGAGGAAAACATTGACCTGTATGCTCCTTATCATGTGATTGCTGTGGATGCGAAAGCTTCTGAGATAGAGTCTGTTACGGCTGTGCACATCGAAACCGGAGAGAAAGTCCGTCTGTGTGGAAGGCTTTTCGCGGACTGCACCGGTGACGGCACTGTCGGTTTTCTGGCGGGTGCCGACTGGACGATGGGCCGGGAGTCACGCGACGAATATGGCGAACGGTCCGCGCCTGTGAAAGCTGATGATATGGTCATGGGCGCTTCTGTCCAGTGGTATTCCGGGAAATGCCCGCAGAAGACCGTCTTCCCTGAGTTTTCCTATGGAGTGGAGTTCAATGCTTCGAATTGCGAGAAGGTGACGATGGGCGAGTGGACCTGGGAAACAGGCATGAACCGGGACCAGATAGCTGATGCTGAGAGAGTCCGCGATTACGGGTTGCTGGTGATATATTCGAATTGGAGCTGGCTCAAGAACCATTCGGGCGATGCCGCTTATGCTGACAGAAGCCTGGACTGGGTGGCTTATATTGCCGGAAAAAGAGAGTCCAGGAGACTTTTGGGCGATTATGTCCTTTCTCAGCAGGACATTGACAGGAACATTGAGCATGAAGATGCGTCATTTACCACTACCTGGAGCATTGACCTGCATTTCCCCGATCCGAAAAACTCCGGGAAATTTCCGGGCAATGAATTCAAGTCCGCGACCGTGCATGACTGGATTCATCCTTATGCGGTTCCATACCGCTGCCTTTATTCGCGTAACATCGGGAACCTTTTCATGGCCGGACGGGACATCAGCTGCACCCATGTGGCATTGGGAACCGTGCGTGTCATGAGGACTACCGGAATGATGGGCGAGGTCGTGGGCATGGCTGCAGCGCTATGTATAGAAAATGACTGCCTGCCGCGCGGAGTTTATCAGCACCATCTGCCTGAACTCAAGCGTATGATGAAGGCCGGCGCCGGCAGGACTGATGTGCCGCTGTCGGATCAGAACTTCAACCTTCCGAACAAGATGTTGAAGAATGCACCGGCATCGGACAAGGGCTACGCCCGTCTCTCCTGCGATACGCTCTTCGTCGGCAATGCGCTGATTGAACGTGCGTTCCGTTGGAACGGCGGGAATTTGACCAATGCCTATGTGAAGGACAAGACTACGGGGCGCGTCTTTGTCAGCAATACCGGGGATCCCGCTTTGGCGGTGGGACAGTCTTCCGGGGCAGCCGCTGACGGCAAGTTGACAGTGCGTGAAGTAAAGTCCGACGGCATCCGTCCGGAACATCTGGAAGCGGAAGTCACTTTTTCTATGGATGATGTCCGTGTGCGCAGGGTGTTCAGGGTTTATGAAGGATGTCCGGCCATCGCTTGTGACAATTATGTCGGCGGAATCTCCGCAGGAAAAGAACAGTCGGCCGGCAATGTGGCGGACAACAAGAATATAGAATCAGTCTCGGATATGCGTCGAGGACAGGAAAACAAGGCCAGGTATCTGGAAAGATTCTACCCGGGAGGAATGCATTGGCAGGTAAAGGTGGTGGAATTCTTCGACGTCACGGACTGGAACAACAATCTGGTCGCGGAACATTCATTCATACCGTACCGCAAGACCGGCTACAGGGGGAATCTCCTTTTCGCCCGCGACGCCCGCGATGAGAACGGATTTTTCATATTGAAGGAAGCGCCATGCTCTGCAGTGCAGCTGGGCAGTCCCGATGCTGATTTCATCTGCGAGTCCGGGAAATTCACCGTCGCCGGGATCGGCATTTCCGGCGAAGATGCCGTCGGCGATGATATGGTGCGCCTGTATTCCTGCGTGACGGGAGTGTTCGGAAAAGGCGAACTGTCGCCACTCCTGGCCCTACGGAATTATCAGAAGCATATCCGTGAGCACCATGCCGACCGTGACGAGATGATAATGATGAATACCTGGGGTGACAGAAGCCAGGATTCCAAGGTCAATGAGCAGTTTTGTATCGCCGAACTGGAAAAGGCCGCCCGTCTGGGAGTGACTCATTTCCAGATAGATGACGGATGGCAGGAAGGCAAAAGTCCCAATTCCGCCCTCGCCAAAGGCTCTTTCAAGAATATCTGGGACAATCCTCTCTACTGGACTCCTTCGAGGGAAAAATATCCTCACGGCCTGAAACCTGTCATGGACAAGGCCCGGGAACTGGGTATCGAAATCGGACTTTGGTTCAATCCCAGCATCCAGAATGACTTCGCGGACTGGCGCAAGGATGCCGATGCTGTCGTGAAACTATATGATGAGTACGGAATCAAGGTGTTCAAGATTGACGGCCTCTCCATTCCGACCAAGAAAGCGGAGACGAACCTGCGGAAATTCTTCGATACTGTACTGGCGGAGACGGGCAATGAAGTGGTCTTCAATCTCGATGTGACCGCCGGACGCCGCGGAGGCTATCATTTTCTCAATGAATATGGCAACATCTTTTTGGAGAACAGATACACCGACTGGCAGAACTACTATCCTTATTGGACATTGAGAAACATCTGGCAGCTAAGCCGTTACGTTCCTGCTGAACGTCTCCAGACGGAGTTTTTGAACAAATGGCGGAACGCTGACAAATACTCAGGTGACCCGTTCGCACCGGCATTGTATGAATTCCCGTATGTTTTCGCCGTTGCCATGGCGGGGCAGCCGCTTGCCTGGATGGAGGCTTCGAATCTTCCTGAAGAAGCGTTTGCCCTGTCGTCAGTAGTGAAAGCCTACAAGAGTGTGATGAATGATTTTCATCAGGGCACAATCCTGCCGATAGGTGATGAGCCGGACGGAAAGTCATGGACCGGATTCCAGTCGGTTTCTGCCGGGAAACGCACGGGATTCGTGCTTGTGCTCCGTGAAAAAAATGAGGAGATGACATGCGCAGTCAAGACGTGGCTGGAGGAAGGACAGAAAGTCGGTTTCTCACCCGTCACAGGTGATGGAGAAGCCTTCGATACAGTCGTGGATGAAGGCGGATTCGTGAAATTCATCCTTCCTTCCGAGAATACCTTTGCATTGTATAAATATGAAATATTGTAAGATGAAATTTGTGAACCTGGCCGCTGCGGTCATTTTGATATGCGCGGCATCTTTTCCTCTGAATGCCGGCGACAAAGAAACCTACGGCAATCCCGACCTTATGGTCAATGTCTATGGACGTGATTTCCAGTTGTTGAACGGCAAATGGGACGCCATCATTGACCTTTACGACCAGGGCCGTGGAAAAAAGGTCTGGGAAAACCGCAAGCCTGCGAAAGCGGACGAGTTTTTCGAGTATTCGTTCGACGGAGGACTCCGGCTTGACGTTCCAGGCGATTTCAACAGCCAACTCCCTCAGCTCCAATACTATGAAGGTACCGTGTGGTATGCCCGACACTTCTCGTACGACGGCGTTCCTTCCGGAAAGAAATTGTATCTCTATTTCGGTGCGGTGAGCTACCGATGCACAGTTTACCTTAACGGTCAGCGCATTGCGTCCCATGAAGGCGGATTCACGCCGTTCCAGATAGATGTTACCGGCAATGTCGTGGCTGGGGACAATTTCCTGGTAGTCGAGACCAACAACCGCAGGAGTCCGGATGCCATTCCGGCAATGTCTTTCGACTGGTGGAATTACGGAGGGATCACGCGCGACGTGATGCTCGTTTCCGTGCCGGAGACCTATATCAAGGATTATAAAGTCCAGCTGGACAAGAATGAACCGGACAGGATCAATGCTTATGTACGCATGTCTGACGCGGTTCCTGAAGGCTCTGCCGTTACGCTGAGTATTCCTGAACTGAACGTTTCGAAGACATTGGAACTGGGCAAGGACGGATTCGGGGAACTGTCCTTCCGCGTGAAGAAACTTCAGCGCTGGAGTCCGGAATTGCCCAAACTGTATGATGTATCTTTGGTCTATGCTCCGGTCGGCGGGTCCGGCGCGGGAGATGCCGTTTCAGAGCAGATCGGTTTCAGGAACATCAATGTGGACGGAACACGTGTCCTCGTCAACGGAAAACCGACGTTCATGTGCTGCATCTCTTTCCATGAGGAGATTCCACAGCGCATGGGAAGGGCATATTCCGAGGCGGATGCCGCCATGCTCCTTTCCGAGGCCAAGGCTCTGGGTGTGAATATGGTACGGCTTGCGCATTATCCTCAGAATGAGTACATTGTCCGTATGGCTGAGAAGATGGGAATCATCCTCTGGCAGGAAATTCCGGTATGGCAGGGAATTGATTTCGAGAATGCCGCCACCATGGATAAGGCGCTCCGCATGTTCTCCGAAATGCTTTACAGGGACAAGAACCGCTGTGCCGTAGGATTCTGGGGCGTGGCGAACGAGACACGTCCGTCGCCGGCTCGTAACGCTTTTCTGCGCAGGGAATTGGAATTCGCCAGGAGCATTGATTCCACCCGCCTTTTCACTGCCGCTTTTGACAATGTTTATTTTAAGAAAGAGTACGGCGAGTTCCGGATTGAGGATGATTTCACCGAGGACCTCGATGTGGTTTCTTTCAACAAATATATGGGCTGGTATGCACCATGGCCTGTCAGTCCGTCGGAATGCCGATGGAATGTGGCTCCCGGCAAGCCTGTCATCATCTCCGAATTCGGATGTGAGGCGCAGTACGGGCAGCATGGAGATTCGGAATGGGCCAGCTCCTGGAGCGAGGAGTTCCAGGCGGACCAATACCGGAAAAATATCGAGATGTTCGGACAGATACCGAACCTGGCTGGAGTATCCCCGTGGATATTGTTCGATTTTCGCTCGCCGTTCCGCTTTCATCCTGTGAATCAGGACGGTTGGAACCGCAAGGGACTGGTCTCCGACAAGGGAATGAGAAAACAGGCATGGTATATCATGCGCGATTATTACAATGAGAAAAAACACATTTATGACAATGAGAAATAAGACACTTTCGGCAATTGTTGCTCTTTCTGGACTGGCTGCCGTAGCCATGCCGGCCGGTGCGCGCGTAAAAAAGGACGCGACACCACTATATAAGAACGCTTCCGCTCCCGTCGAGGAAAGGGTCAATGACCTTCTTTCCCGTATGACTCTGGAAGAGAAGATAATGCAGCTTAACCAGTATACGCTGGGCCGCAATACGGTGGAGAACAATCTCCGTGAAATGGCAGGCGCTGTACCTGCCGAGGCTGGGTCCGTGATTTATTTCTCTGATGACGCCAACCTCAGGAACACGATGCAGAAAAGGTGCATGGAGGAGACAAGGCTGGGCATTCCGATGATATTCGGCCATGATGTGATACATGGATACCGCACTATCGCTCCGGTACCGCTCGCACAGGCGGCCAGCTGGAATCCTGACCTTGTCAGGACAATCAGCCGTGACGCCGCCAAGGAGGCTTACTATGGCGGATTGGATTGGACCTTTTCTCCTATGGTGGACATTGCCCGCGATCCTAGGTGGGGACGAGTGATGGAAGGCTACGGAGAGGACCCGTATCTTACGTCAATGTTCTGCAAGGCTGCCGTTGAGGGCTATCAGGGCGATGATTTGTCCGCGGAGGGCAGCATTGCCGCATGCCTTAAACATTTCGTGGGATATGGCGCGTCCGAGGCCGGTCGTGACTACGTTTATACGGAAATTTCCGATCAGGCATTGTGGGATACCTATCTCCCTTCTTTCCATGCCGGAGTGGAATCAGGTGCTGCCACGGTGATGAGTGCTTTCAACAATATCAGCGGCATACCGGCTTCTGCCAACAAATATACCATGACGGATGTCCTCAAAAAGAAATGGAAATGGGACGGAATGATCGTTTCCGATTGGGATGCGATAATCCAACTGATGAATCAGGGGGCGGCCAAGGACGGATACGAAGCGGCAGCATTGGCCATAAACGCCGGCATTGACATGGATATGATGGATGATCTTTACCGGAAGAATCTTGCGGGACTAATTGACAACGGTCTGGTCAGCATGGAAACGGTGGATGAGTGCGTCAGGCGTGTGCTTCGTCTGAAGTTCAGGCTCGGGCTTTTCGAGAGGCCCTATATTGACGTGCGTCCGGCGGAGGAGATTTATCTGCAGCCGGAGGCTGTAGCGCATGCGGAGGAAATGGCGCAGGAGTCCATGGTGCTTCTGAAGAATGACAATGCTGTCCTGCCGTTGAAAGGTGTCGCGAAGATAGCGGTCGTAGGTCCGTTGGCTGATACGCAGAAGGAACTTATCGGAAACTGGGTGGCACGTGGCAAGCCGGCTGACGTGGTGCCGATTCTGACTGGAATGAAAGAGGAATTCGCTGATGCCCAGGTGGTTTACGCTCAGGGCTGCGGTTTCGAGGAAATGGATGAGGCTTCCGTAAAGGCTGCCTTGGAGGCTGCTGAAAGCGCGGATGTCGTGGTGGCTTGTCTGGGGGAGAGGACCGGATGGAGCGGGGAAAACTGCTCAAGGTCATCTATTGCATTGCCTGAAGTACAGGAGGAATTCCTAAGCAGGATAAAGGCTGCGGGCAAACCTGTGGTCGTGCTTGTTGCTAGCGGCCGTCCCGTGGACCTTTCCCGTATAGCACCGATGTCTGATGCCCTTCTGGAAATTTGGATGCCTGGCATCACTGCCGGCAGGGCGGTTTCCGGCATTCTCAGCGGAAAATATAATCCTTCAGGCCGGCTCCCGATGACTTTCCCTTATACCACAGGTCAGATTCCTATTTATTACAACCGCAGGAGTCCGGCGAGAAGGGGTACGCAGGGATGGTACAAGGATATTCAGATAGAACCGATGTATGAGTTCGGTTATGGCTTGAGTTACAGTGAGTTCGAATATTCTCCGATTACGTTGTCCGCCGACAGTGTGACTAAGGACGGAAAGGTTACAGCTACGGTGACGGTGAAGAATACCAGCGAAGTGGATGGGATGGAGACTGTCCAGTGGTACATTTGCGATCCTGTCTGCAGAATCACCCGTCCGGTGAAAGAACTCAAGCATTTCGAGAAGAGACTGGTTAAGGCAGGGACTTCCGAGGTGTTCACATTCGAAATCGACCCGATGCGCGACTTGTCTTTCGTGGACAACAAGGGCGAAAATTTCTTGGATTGCGGAGAGTATTATATCTTTGTGAAAGATAACAAGGAGGTATTGAATGTTGAATAAGATGTTTTCGTATCTGGCCGCAATCGTTTGCGCAGCAGTTATTTCAATGTCAGTGTGTCATGCAGAAATTCGTTCTTCCAGGATGGAAACCAGCCTGAAGGACGGATGGCGGTTCCATCGCGGAGAGGCGGACGGGGCTTTCATGCCTGCATATGACGACTCTGGATGGGACAAGGTGAGCGTGCCGCACGACTGGGCGATAACAGGACCTTTCAGCATTGAAAATGACCTTCAGAATGTTCAGATTGTGCAGAATATGGAGACAAAGGCTTCGCTCAAGACGGGACGCACCGGCGGTCTCCCGTATGTGGGCATCGGCTGGTACAGGACGGAGTTCAGTGTTCCCGAGGGGATGACGGCGGAGCTGCTGTTCGACGGCGCGATGAGCGAGGCGAGGGTTTATGTCAATGGTCATGAGGTCTGTTTCTGGCCTTACGGATACAGCCCGTTCCACTGCGACGTCACGCCATACCTGAACAAGTCAGGCTCCAACGTTCTGGCTGTCAGGCTGGAAAATCTTCCTTTTTCTTCCAGATGGTATCCTGGCGCAGGCCTTTACAGGAATGTGCACCTGGTATGTACTTCCGCCAAGGCTCATATTCCTGTTTGGGGAACTTTCGTTTCCACTCCTTCCGTGCATAAGGACATGGCATCGGTTTCCCTGGGAATATCATTGGTGTCAGATAAGGAAAACATTGACATTGAATATTATACGGACATTATTTCTCCGGAAGGAGAAAAGGTGGCTTCGAGGCGGTCGGTGGCATTGTACCACAAGGGCGACAGCCATGTGCAGAAGTTCCTGGTGAAGGAGCCGAAGCTTTGGTCGCCGGAGCACCCGTATCTCTATAAGGCATTGACCCGCATCCTGGTGGACGGGGTTGTGACGGATGAATATGAGACGCGTTTCGGCATCCGTTCTATCGAGTTCATTCCGGAGAAGGGCTTTTATCTGAACGGCGAGCACCGGAAGTTCAAGGGTGTCTGCAATCATCATGACCTCGGTCCTCTCGGCGCGGCCGTGAGCGTACCGGCATTGAGGCATCAGCTGACAATGCTGAAGGATATGGGTTGCGATGCTGTGAGGACTTCGCACAATACGCCGGCTCCAGAGCTTGTAAGTCTTTGTGACGAAATGGGTTTCATGATGATGGTGGAGCCTTTCGACGAGTGGAATGACGCGAAATGCGAGAACGGGTATCACCGTTATTTCGACGAATGGGCCGAGCGTGACATGATAAGCATGCTCCATGCGTTCAGGAATTCTCCGTCCGTAATCATGTGGAGCATCGGCAATGAGGTACCGTCCCAATGTACTGCCGATGGTTACAAGACGGCTGCTTTTCTTCAGTCCATCTGTCACAGGGAGGATCCGACGCGTCCTGTCACTTGCGGCATGGATCAGGTGAACTGCGTGCTTTCCAATGGTTTTGCAGCCCAGCTGGACATCCCGGGAATCAATTACCGTACTTTCCGCTACAAGGATTGTTATGAACAGCTGCCTCAGGGTCTTGTGCTGGGTTCCGAGACGGCATCCACAGTAAGCTCGAGGGGCACATATCATTTCCCTGTGGAGAAGGGTTTCAGCGTTATGCATCCCGACCACCAGTCTTCCGGCTATGACATGGAGGCCTGCAACTGGTCGAATATTCCTGATGTGGATCTGGCTCTGGCCGAGGACTATCCGTGGACATTGGGCCAGTTCGTCTGGACAGGTTTCGATTATCTGGGAGAGCCGAGTCCTTATGATACGGACGCCTGGCCAAACCACAGCTCAATGTTCGGTATCATTGACCTGGCCTCTATTCCGAAGGACCGTTACTGGCTTTACCGCAGCATCTGGAATACGGAAAGTCCTACGCTTCATATAGTTCCGCATTGGACCTGGCCTGGTCGCGAGGGCAAGGTGACGCCGGTTTACGTCTATACTTCATGGCCTGAGGCCGAGCTGTTCGTGAATGGCGTTTCCCAGGGCCGACGCTCCAAGCTGTCTCCGTCTGCGCCTTGCGAAGGTCTTCAGGATGAGGCACTTGAGGGCCGTTACCGCCTGATGTGGAATGATGTGGTTTACCAGAAGGGTGAACTCCGCGTCGTGGCCTATGATGCCGAGGGCAACGTAGCAGCTTCGGAATCTGTCCGTACTGCCGGCAAGCCGTATGCCCTGCATCTGGAGTGCGACAGGACTTCCATCGCCCGCGACGGTGAAGATTTGGCGTATGTGACTGTAAGTGTGGTAGATAAGGACGGCAACACAGTCCCTACTGACACGCGCGAGGTCTTCGCCTCAGTGTCCGGTGCCGGCGAGTTCCGCGCCATCGCCAACGGCGACCCGTGCTCGCTGGAAATGTTCCACCACCCGCACATGCACCTGTTCGCCGGAAAGCTCACAGTCATCGTTCGTTCGAAGGCCAATGCCGAAGGACCTGTTCTGCTGAAGGTCAATGCCAAAGGGCTACGGTCAGCGGAGATGGAACTGTAGCGTTACTCCGCAATCCACTTCTCCGCGGTTGCGTATCGGTGAACGATGGATGACACTCCGAATCTTCAGATGATTTCAATGAGAAAAAGAATTGCATCATTATTTTCTGTTCCCGAAATTATTCACTATATTTGCGCCGCATTTTGGGCCTTTTAAAGAAAAGCCCGCGAAAAAGCGAAAGCTTTTGGTGCAATGGGGTCTAGTCCGGACAGCCGGACCAAGACTGAGTAACACATTTTTAAACAAACAAACGAAATGAAACATTTCACACTGAAAGGCCAGGTCCGTGAGGTCGGCAACAAGGCGGTCATCAAAGAGTTCCGCAAACAGGGTCTCGTTCCATGCAACGTTTATGGTGCAGGCGTAGAGAACGTACTTTTCACAGTTACAGAGAAAGACCTCAAGGGTCTTACCGACACTCCGGCTTCTTACATCGTTGACCTCGAGCTCAGCAATGGTAAAAAGCTTTATGCTGTTATCCACGAGCTCCAGTTCCACCCTGTAAAGGACAACTGCCTTCACGCAGACTTCCTCGCAGTATCTGAGGACAAGCCTATCGCTATCAAGGTTCCAGTGAGAATTGAAGGTCACGCTATCGGTGTACGTGCCGGTGGTAAGTTCTACAAGCTCGTCCGCGAACTGAAAGTCAGCGCTCTCATGAAGGATCTTCCTGATGAGCTCGTCATCAACATCAACAAACTCCAGATCGGTAAGAGAATCGTTGCCGGTGACCTCAAGTACGATAACGTCAACGTTATTTCTCCTAAGGGTACAATCATCTGCACCGTCAAGTCTTCACGTCAGGTAGCAGCCCACATCGAATACGAGGAGGCTCTTGATGAGGCTATGGAGGAAGGCGTACATCACGCAGCTCCGGCAGCTCCAGCAGCAGAAGCACCAGCTGAGGCTTAATTCGGTTTTACATCAGGCGGCATTGTCTGCCTGACCAATACATTCTGATGTTATGAATTATCTTGTAGTCGGTTTAGGAAACATCGGCTCGGAGTATGCAGGCACCAGACACAATGTAGGATTTATGGTATTGGATGCCTGGGCTAAGGCATCCAATATTGTTTTTCATACGGAGCGTTACGGTGATGTGGCAGAGATCTCTTTCAAAGGGAGGACCTTCACGCTGCTCAAGCCTTCCACCTATATGAATCTCAGCGGAAATGCCGTGAGATATTGGGTTACGAAACTCAAGCTCCCGCTGGAGAACCTCATTGTAATCTGTGATGACCTGAATCTTCCTTTCGGAACTCTGAGGATGAGAAAGAAGGGGAGTGACGGCGGTCATAACGGGCTGAAAAATATCCAGGAACTCATTGGTACCCAGGAATATCCAAGAATCCGTATCGGTATCGGAAACAATTTCCAGAAGGGCGGACAGGTGAATTTCGTCATAGGAGAGATGAGTGAGGAGGAGAAAAATGCGATGCCTGAAATCTGCGACCAGGTCATAAGCGGCGTAAAAGCCTTTGCCACCATCGGCATTGACCGCGCCATGAATTCTTTCAATACTGCGAAGAAGACTCCTGAAAAGGAAGTTTGACCAATTTCGAAATATGTGTTCTAAAGTGCTGTGAGTAAGTATATTTTCCAAATTTTGTTTGGATATTAATGTTTATTTACATAAATTGCGCGTGGTTTTCAAGTGAAAAACTGAAACGAACATATGTTTAACAAAAAAATCTGATCAGATCATGAAAGAACTTGTTGAGAGAATCAAAGCAGAGTACGAGGAGTTCGCTGCTAACGCTGAAGCCCAGGTAGAAAAGGGTAACAAAGCTGCAGGCGCACGCGCACGTAAGGCTGCTCTTGCACTTATGAAGGACTTTAAGGAATTCAGAAAAGTTTCTGTTGAAGCCAGCAAATAAGTAATACATAGTTTCGCCGAGGCGAAATGACCGGGTCATAGTCTATTAGACATTGACAATCCTTTTTACTGAGGAAAGATTCTGGGAGGACGAAAACGGAAGTTTTCATCCTCCCTTATAATTTTGGTGAAATATAGCAGGATTCTGATTATCTTTGTAGATTACATGGCCGGGTATGGGTACAAGTGTTGCCGCCGGCCGTGAAAATTGAAGAAATATGATTAACCAGGAACAGATCAAAGCATTGCATGACAGAGTGGAGGCATTGACAAAATGCCTTGACATCGAGGCCAAGCGCAGGAAGGTGGCGGAACTTCAGAAACAGACTGAAGCTCCTGATTTCTGGGGAGATCCGAAGGCTGCTGAGACGTTCATGAAGAAGATGAACGGCGTGAAGGCCTGGGTCACGGACTATGACAAGGCCGCGTCATTGACAGATGACCTGGATGTCCTGTATGAATTTGCGAAGGACAGCATGGACATGTCTGCCGAGGTTGTGGTGGAGTCGGATGAGATGAAGGAACTGGATGCCGCCTATGCACAGGCGGAGCAGGCAGTGGAAGCGCTGGAACTCAAGAACATGCTTGGGGAGGAAGGCGACAGCCTCGGTGCGATATTGACAATCAACTCCGGCGCTGGCGGTACTGAGGCCAATGACTGGTCGGCAATGCTGATGCGCATGTATATGAGGTGGGGAGAGCGCAACGGCTACAAGATGACCGTCACTGAACTGCTTGAGGGCGATGAAGTAGGAATCAAGTCTGCCACGATACAGGTCGAGGGCGATTATGCCTACGGATATCTTAAGGCTGAGAACGGCGTCCACAGGCTCGTGAGGATTTCTCCGTTCAACGCCCAGGGAAAACGTCAGACCACATTCTCTTCCGTTTTTGTCTATCCTCTTGTGGATGATACCATCAACATTGAAATAAACCCTTCCGACCTCGAGTGGGATACCTTCCGTTCAGGAGGCCACGGCGGCCAGAACGTGAACAAGGTCGAGACCGGAGTCAGGGTGCGCCATATCCCGACGGGCATCATGGTGGAGAACACTGAGACGAGGTCTCAGCAGGACAACCGCCAGAACGCATTGAGAAACCTCAAGTCGCGTCTGTATGACATTGAACTGAAGAAACGTCAGGAAAAGCAGGCCGAACTCGAGGGCAAGAAGAAGCGCATCGAGTGGGGTTCGCAGATACGCTCCTACGTGCTCCATCCGTACAAGATGGTGAAGGACCTCCGTACCGGACTTTCCACTGCAGATACGCAGGGAGTTCTCGACGGGGACCTCGACGGATTCATGAAGGCATACCTTATGCAGCAGGGCGGTGGCGCAGAGTCTGGCCCTGTGGAAGATATTGACTGATAACATAACAACATAACTTTAACAAACAATGGTGGAATTCAAATACGCTCCAATGTTTCAGCTCGGTGAGGACACTACCGAGTATTACCGTTTGACAGACAAATACGTCTCTCTCGGCAATTTTGAAGGTCATGACATTTTGAAGGTTGAACCTGAGGCACTCACAATGCTTGCCAATGCTGCCTTCCGTGATGTGAACTTCCTTCTCCGTCCGGCACACAATGAGCAGGTTGCCAAGATTCTGAATGATCCTGAGGCTTCTTCAAACGACAAGTACGTGGCTCTCAGGTTCTTGCGCAATGCTGAGGTTGCTGCGAAGGGTCAGCTCCCGTTCTGCCAGGATACTGGTACTGCCATTATCCATGGTGAGAAAGGCCAGCAGGTCTGGACCGGTTTCGATGATGCAGAGGCTCTTTCCAAGGGTGTCTTCAAGACTTACACGGAAGAGAATCTCCGCTACAGCCAGAACGCTCCTCTGACAATGTACAAGGAAGTCAACACGAAGTGCAACCTTCCTGCACAGATCGACATTGAGGCAGAGGAAGGTATGGAATACAAGTTCCTCTGCGTCGTGAAGGGTGGCGGTTCAGCCAACAAGACATACCTTTATCAGATGACAAAGGCTGTCCTGAATCCGGCGACACTCGTTCCTTTCCTTGTTGAAAAGATGAAGACTCTCGGAACAGCTGCCTGCCCTCCATATCATATCGCATTCGTAATCGGCGGTACATCAGCAGAAAAGAACCTCCTTACAGTGAAGCTCGCATCTACACATTATTATGATTCCCTTCCTACTACAGGTGACGAGACAGGACGCGCATTCCGCGATGTCGAACTCGAGAAACAGGTTCTCGAAGAAGCGTACAAGATCGGTCTCGGTGCCCAGTTCGGCGGAAAATATTTCGCTCACGACATCCGTATCGTAAGACTTCCGCGCCATGGTGCAAGCTGCCCTATCGGTCTCGGCGTAAGCTGCTCGGCTGACCGTAACATCAAGGCAAAGATCAACAAGGACGGTATCTGGATTGAGAAACTTGACGACAATCCTGGACGTCTCATCCCTCAGGAACTCCGTGAGGCAGGTGAGGGTGACGCAGTGAAGATTGACCTCGACCTCCCTATGTCAGAGGTTCTCAAGGAACTTACAAAGTACCCTGTTTCTACACGTCTGAGCCTTAACGGAACCATCATCGTTGCCAGAGACATCGCACATGCCCGTCTCAAAGAGCGCATCGACAACGGCGAAGACCTTCCACAGTATTTCAAGGATCATCCGGTATTCTACGCCGGTCCTGCCAAGACTCCGGAAGGACTGCCTTGCGGTTCTATGGGACCTACTACGGCTAACCGTATGGACCCTTACGTCGACCTCTTCCAGTCACACGGCGGCAGCATGGTCATGATTGCCAAAGGTAATCGTACACAGCAAGTTACAGACGCCTGCAAGAAGCACGGCGGATTCTATCTCGGTTCTATCGGCGGACCTGCTGCAGTCCTCTCATACGAGAGCATCAAGTCCATCGAGTGCGTCGAGTATCCTGACCTCGGAATGGAGGCCATCTGGAAGATCCGCGTAGAGAACTTCCCTGCATTCATCCTCGTTGATGACAAGGGAAATGACTTCTTCAAGCAGTACGGAATCTAATCTTGGATGACAAATCTGGCTGGCCGGGATCCCAAGTTCCGGTCAGCCTTTTTCGTCCCGAATCAAGTCGAAATCTATGTTAAAGGACATCAAGGCCGTCGTTTTCGACGCCGACGACACCCTGTGGAGCAACGAACCGCTTTTCCGTGCGGCTGAAAGGCACTTTTTCGAGACAATGTCGGACTATGGCACCCTCGAATGGCTGAACACCGAGCTCTACAAGACGGAAGTCGCGAATATGGAAGAGCTTGGCTACGGAGCCAAAGCGTTCATAATATCAATGATAGAGACCGCCGTGCGGATAAGCGGCGGCAAGGTCAATGCTGACCGCATCTCGTCCCTCGTCGAAAGCGGAAGGTCGATACTGCGCAATCCCGCAACACCGCTCCCGGGAGTCGAAGAGACTTTGTCAATGATAAAGAACTCCGGAAAGTATGAAATGGCCCTGCTCACCAAGGGCGAACTTCTGGACCAGAACCACAAGATTGACCGTTCCGGACTGAGGCTTTATTTTGACGTGGTAGACGTGGTGGATGAGAAGATGCCGGAGGTCTATTCTGAACTTTGTGAACGGCTGAAAATCAGGCCGGAACAGATGCTGATGGTCGGCAATTCCTTCAAGTCTGACATTGACCCTGTCATTAAGATCGGCGGTACCGGTGTCTATATTCCTTCCGATGAGACCTGGCAGCATGAGCTGATAGAGGAGTATGACCATCCCGGGCTGATACGAGCGTCGAGGTTTTCGGAGCTGAAGGAGATACTGGGAGTGTAGTCTCGCGTTTTTGTATTAATTTTGCGTAAAACAACATTGACATGGAACTGAAAAAAAATAAACTGTATCCGATGACTTTCAAGCCGTTGGCAGAGAAAGCGGAATGGGGCGGCAGCGTTTTCATCGGAAAAATGGGAAAATCATATACGGAGAAAGTTGAGGCTGACGATGCTGAAGGCAAGGGATGCAAGAAGAAATACGTCGAAAAGGCATTGACAATGTCCGACAGGCTCGGCGAAAGCTGGGAACTGGCGGATATGGGCTTCCGCGATTCGGAGGTTGCGGACGGATGGCTCGCAGGCAGCACCATCAGCGAAATCCTCGAGACCTATCTGGAGGACCTTGTCGGCGAGACCGCATATTCATATTTCGGCCGTCAGTTCCCATTGATGGTCAAGATGTTGGACGTGCATGGACGAACCCCTCTGATGGTCTGCCCGGATGACGAGGTGGCCGGCCAGAGATATGATACTCTCGGAAAACTCAAGCTCTGGTATGTCATGGATGCTGAGCCGGGCGCGAAGCTTTATATGGGCTTCAAGAATGACATTTCGGCGACGGAACTGTATAACCGTTGCCATGACGGGTCACTCGAGGAGGTGCTAAATGTCATTGTCCCTCACAAGGGCGATGCTTTCCTGATGACTCCGGGCCTGGTTCATGCCGCTTCCGGCGGGCTTGTCCTCGCAGAAATCGCCGAGTCTTCCGACCTCGATTTCAAGATTTACAACTGGGGGAATTCTGTCAATGCCGAGAGCGCATCGTTCACTGCTGACGAGGCCGGCGTCGGAAGAAATTCCGGAAAGACGTCACGCAGAAGCCTCATGAATGATTCTTCCATCAATGGTGTTGAGGAACTGTCGCTGGAAGCCGCGTTCGATTTCCTGAATATGTCCAAGTATGACAATTCATTGACAATCAGTGCTTCCGGAGATTCCAAGGCCGGTCCTGCACATGACCCTTCCGTGAAATCTATCGCTGCGGAGGATGCCAATGCCGGCAAGGTGACTGACAAGATTGTCGAGCGCAGGGAATTCTCCGTCACCAAGATTGACCTGAAAGATGCAATCCATATCAATACCGGCACGACTGACGCCTTTGTCGTCTATGTCTGCGTGAGCGGCTCGGCTTCGCTCCAGATTCAGAAAGAAGATGCCGGCATAGAGAGGTATGAGGTCAATGAAGGTGGGCTTGTCCTTGTTCCGGCTGAAGTGACTGACTTTTTCCTTGTCCCTCAGGACCGCAATACCGTCCTTCTCGAGGCTACAATTGAGCCTCACGAGGATGTGGACCAGTATATTGACCCTGATGTGGAGGCCACGCTTCCTTCTGAAGAAGAGCCGGGCAAGCTCTCTGTGGAGGAGTTCCTCAGACGCAATCCGGGGCGCATGAACTAGAAATCCGTTCTGATTATGGATGATGAAGTTCGTATAGACAAATATCTGTGGGCTATCCGCGCGTTCAAGACTCGCAGTGAGGCGGCAGATGCCTGCAAAGGCAATAGGGTTAAGGTCAATGATGCTGACGCGAAGCCGTCCAGGACTGTCAAGATCGGGGACAGGATAGAGGTCCGCAAGGCCGCTGTCCATTACACGTGGCGTGTCATAGGATTGATAGAGAATCGTGTCGGGGCCCAGCTGGTTCCGCAGTATGCCGAGAATCTGACTCCTCAGTCGGAACTGGACAAGCTGAAGGCTCCGGTCGAGACGTTTTTCGTCAAGCGTGACCGCGGCGCCGGCCGTCCGACCAAAAAGGACAGGAGAACCATCGAAGAGATGTGGGACGGAATTGATTTCAATGCCGACCTGCCTGATGATCCGCCCGGATTTGATGACATGGATATAGACTGACATTGATGTCCCCGTTCCCATGCCGGATGAAGTTATGTTAAAATGAAAGTCCCGTGGACAGTTTGTTCTGCTCACGGGACTTTCTTATGCCGTAAAGATTATTTTTCGTATTTCTTGGCCTGCTCCGCGATGAGGGCTGCATCGTCGAAATAATTGATACGCATTGCGTTGCGTACTTCTGCCATCGTCTTGGCTGCTGTTTCGCGGGCGACCTCCGTGCCCTTCTTCAGGATGTTGAAAACTTCAGGAATATCCTGCTCGAATTCATGAC
The DNA here is from genome assembly GCA_934700615.1 of uncultured Bacteroidales bacterium. Taxonomy (GTDB): domain Bacteria; phylum Bacteroidota; class Bacteroidia; order Bacteroidales; family UBA932; genus Cryptobacteroides. Next base: position 95,018 of record CAKUXR010000005.1, on the reverse strand, counting down.
GGCGAGCACGGATCGGACTGAGTCTCTTGTTCAGGACATTGTTCAGGAACTTCTTGCAGGTTCCGTCACCGATTCCACCCTTCACATACTGCTCTTTCAGTTCCTCGAGGGATGCGAACTCAGGCCAGAATTCTGCGAAGTCCTCGTTGGTGCTGAATGCGTCCATATATGTGAATACAGCGTTTCCGTCAAGGTTTCCCGGCTCGTCCTGGCTCATTCTAGGCGCACCGTTGGACATTTTCTTGACTTTCTTCCATACTGTAGCCTCGTCGTCGCTGAGGTAGATGCAGTTTCCGAGAGACTTGCTCATCTTTGCCTTGCCGTCAGTTCCAGGCAATCTCATGCACACGCAGTTCTGAGGAAGGAGGATTTCCGGCTCGACCAGAACCTCGCCATAAACGCTGTTGAACTTTCTTACAATTTCTCTGGTCTGCTCGATCATAGGCTCCTGGTCTTCACCTGCAGGAACGATTGTGCCCTTGAATGCGGTGATGTCGGCGGCCTGGCTGATAGGGTAGCAGAAGAATCCTACGGGCAGAGTGTTCTCGAAATCTCTCATCTGGATTTCTGCCTTTACCGTCGGATTCCTCTGGAGTCTCGATACCGTTACCAGGTTCATATAATAGAAAGTGAGCTCTGTCAGCTCCGGAATCATTGACTGGATGAAGAGTGTGCATTTGGATGGGTCAATGCCGCAAGAGAGGTAGTCCAATGCTACTTCAATAATGTTCTGACGTACCTTCTCCGGATTGTCGGCATTGTCAGTAAGCGCCTGTGCGTCAGCGATGAAGACGAACATCTTGTCAAAATCGCCCTCATTCTGAAGCTCGACTCTCCGTCTCAATGATCCCACGTAGTGTCCCAGATGCAGTTTGCCTGTCGGCCTGTCACCTGTCAAAATTACTTTTTCCATATAGTTTATTTTTTATTGTCAATGTTACAGGCATTTCCGGTTTCCATGCCTTTTTGGTTTATGTCTATGAACTTCAAAGATAGCAACTTTTTCTCAGAAAGAGAATTATATTTATATTGGTATAGTGCGTCCTGCTGTCGTTGAATGTCATATTGTTCTGCGGTTTCTGACAGATGTGTCGAGGGGAATACTTGCCATGTTGATATCTTTTCCGGAATGTACTCTAAACATTGGGAATAAATAACTAAATTTGTGGTGAAACTTAGACGTCGCAACGATGAGCCACTATAGGAATTGGCTGTGATGAAGTTGCGTAATTTTAGGATTTTACAGACGTAATAACCTGATATGCAATGGTTTGTCCATTGTGTTCTTAAATTATCTTATACTAAGATGAAGAAAAGCATTTTAACCACTTTGGGTATATGGGCATTGTTGTGCTCATGCCAGAATGAGGCGCCCCGCGCCATTCCTCAGGACAAGGAAATCGAAGCGAAAATTGAAAAGCTGCTCTCCAAGATGACTCTTGAGGAGAAAGTCGGACAGATGACTCAGCTCACTTCGGAAATTGTACTTGAGAAAGGAACGAACAATGTGTCGAAAAAGGGTGAGGAACTTATAAGAAAGTACAAGATAGGTTCTATTCTGAATACAATGGGCGGTGTCGCCGCTACACCGGCTGAGTACAGGACCTTCATCAAACAGCTCCAGGACATTTCTATGGACGAGATGGGTATCCCGTGTCTCTACGGCCTTGACCAGATTCACGGAGCTTCATATACCACGGGAGCCGTGCTTTTCCCTCAGGAAATCGGTCTCGCCGCATCTTTCAATGATGAACTGGCCTATAACATGGGTGTTGTAGGGTCTTATGAGACCAGAGCCTGCAATGTTCCTTGGGTATTCTCTCCTACACTTGACTTGAGCCGTAACCAGTGCTGGCCGAGAGTGTGGGAAAGCTTCGGCGAAGATCCTGTTGTCCAGAGCCGTATGGGTGTGTCTCTTACCCGTGGTTTCCAGGGCGAAGACCCTAATCATATTTCCCCGGAAAAAGTAGCAGCCTGCATCAAGCACTATTTTGCTTATGGTGCCACGAAATCAGGTCAGGACAGGACACCTTCAATGGTCTCCAAACGTGAGCTGAAAGAAAAGTATTTCCCTCCTTTCAAGGCTTGCATCGAGGCAGGTGCCCTTTCCCTCATGGTCAATTCTTCTAGCAATGACGGCATACCTTTCCATACCAACAAGGAATTTCTTACCGGTTGGCTGAAGGAAGGTCTAAACTGGGACGGTATGATTGTCACTGACTGGTCCGATGCGAAGTTTGCCTTCAACAGGGATTTCACGACACCTACATACAAAGAAGCAATCAGACGTGTAATCGATGCCGGAGTCGATATGCTTATGGAACCGTATAGTGTCGAGGCATGTGATTATCTTGTGGAACTTGTCAATGAAAAGCAGCTTCCTATGAGCCGAATTGACGATGCGGTACGCCGTATCCTCCGTCTTAAATTCAGACTCGGCTTGTTTGATGACCCGTATGGCACTTCATCGGACTATGCGAAGTTTGCGAATCCGGAGTTCGTGAAGTATGCCTACAATGCCGCTCTCGAAAGTGAAGTCCTGTTGAAAAATGACAACTCGCTTCTCCCTCTTTCCAAGGATGCGCGTATCCTTCTGGTCGGCCCTAATGCCAATTCTATGCGCACTTTGGGCGGCGGATGGAATTATACCTGGCAGGGCGACGCTGCTGACAATCCTGCATTTACCGGACAGTACAATACTATATATGAGGCACTTAAGACCAAATTCAAGAATGTGGACTATGTCCCTGTGCTGAATTATAAGAAGTATGCCCATTTCGAAGCTGAGGAGCGTGGTGACTATGCCAAGGCTGTCAATGCTGCCCGCAATGCTGATGTCATCGTCGCCGCAATCGGAGAAAACACCTATTGTGAGACCGTGGGCAATATCAATGATATTTCGCTTTCTTCAAATCAGCGCGACCTTGTAAAGGAACTGGCGAAGACAGGAAAGCCTGTTGTCCTCATTTTGAATGAGGGACGCCCTCGTGTCCTGAATGACATTGAACCTCTTGCAGGCGCAGTCGTAAGCGTATTGCTTCCTGGCAACTATGGCGGAGATGCTCTGGCTGCCCTGCTCTGCGGTGAAGAGAATTTCAGCGGAAAACTTCCATATACATATCCTAAATATGTCAACCGTCTGAATACTTATGACTATAAGCTCTGTGAGAACAGTGCGACAGTAGAAGGCCTTTATAACTACAATGCCAATATGACCAGCCAGTGGCCTTTCGGACATGGACTCAGTTACACTACGTTTGAGTATTCAAATCTCCGTGCCGACAAGACTGATTTCAACTCAGGTGATGTCATAGAAGTGAGCGTGGATGTCAAGAACACCGGAAAAGTCAAGGGCAAAGAGTCCGTACTTCTTTACAGTTCAGACCTTTGGGCTACACTTACCCCGGATGTCCGCAGACTTCGTGACTATACGAAGGTGGAACTTCTTCCTGGCGAGACCAAGACAGTAACCTTCCGTTTGAATGCTGATGACTTGGCATACGTGGACCATTCTCTGGACTGGGTTCTCGAACCGGGCGAATTCAGACTTGCTTGCGGCACAGAAAGTATAATTGTCAATTGCGTCCGCGGCAAATAGCTGTTAAGTCAGATAGCCAAAATCGGTGAAAAAAACTGGCATTTTTTGCACGGAATGTCATTTTTGGACCAAACGGTGTAAAAACAGGCCAATATTTACACCGTTTTCCAGTGAAAGTATTGGAACTTCCACCTGACACGTTACAGGGTATCTTGATAGACACAGAAAGGGCTGACCGTCATCCGGCCAGCCCTTTCTGTGTGTGTACTGAAACATTGACAAGTTTCAGCCTATGTCGTGACATGTGTCACTGTTTCGGAATTACTTCTTGAAGAATCTGTTGTAGAGTCCGAGGAAGCCGGCGCCGTGGCGAGCCTCATCCTTTGCCATCTCGTGGACAGTGTCGTGGATAGCGTCATAGTTCAGCTGCTTTGCTCTGGTAGCGATGGCAAGCTTACCCTCGCATGCACCTCTCTCAGCCTCGATTCTCTTCTCGAGATTGGTCTTGGTATCCCAAACCACGTCACCGAGAAGCTCTGCGAACTTGGCAGCATGCTCAGCCTCTTCGAAAGCATATCTCTTGAAAGCCTCAGCGATTTCAGGATAGCCCTCACGCTCTGCCTGGCGGCTCATTGCGAGATACATGCCGACCTCTGTGCACTCACCTGTGAAATGAGCCTCGAGACCCTCGTGAATTTCAGGATCGCAACCCTTGGCAACACCGATGACATGCTCACATGCCCAGGCCATAGGCTCCTCTTCTTTGATTTCTACGAACTTATCTGATTTTGCATGACATACAGGGCACTCTGCAGGTGGGTTCTCACCTTCGTAAACATAGCCGCATACGAGACATCTGAATTTCTTTTTCATGATTCACTCCTTTTTTTATTGTTGTTTTTATTTTTCCAATCCTTTCCTTTGTACCGGAATTTCTTATTTGTAATTTTTAACAATTCTAAATTACGGTACAAAGATACGAACTGGAATTTGATTTCCAAGTGTTTTTCGAAAAATTTTCATTAAAATGTTGCAAATCGCGCCAGACAATCGAAAAAAAAGTTTATCTCCCGGTGTAAGATATGGTTATCTTTGCAGTATATTATATACGACAGGCGAACAGAAAGCCTGGCAGAATGCAGCAAATAATTGTGCAACAAAAATTTAGCCAAACATGACACAGTTTCTCAGACAGGTAGCGGAACATTATCAGATAGAAGGGGACATAAGCAGGAAATGCTTCATATTCCCGAACAGGAGGTCAATGGTGTTTTTCACCAGATGGCTCAGCAACGCCGTAAAGGAAGCCAAAGGCTCCAAGCCGGAAATCGCATCTGTCATGATGACAATGAACGATTTCTTCTACAGGGCAAGCGGCTCGGCGGTCACCGACAGGGTGAGTCTGCTCCTCGAATTGTATGACTGCTACAAGTCATTGAACAGCAAGGCCGAATCATTGGATGACTTCATCTTCTGGGGAGACGTCATCCTGAGCGACTTCGACGATACCGACAAATATCTGGCCGACGCCAAAAGCCTTTATACCAATGTTGCAGAATTCAAGGACATCCAGGATTCATACTCCTATCTGACTGATGTCCAGCTGAATGCGATCAGGCAGTTCATCAGTCATTTCCGCAAGGGAGGAAAACTCACAGTGAACCTCGGCTCGGACAATCCCAATGTAAAAGAAAAGTTCCTGATGATATGGAACCTTCTTTACCCGCTTTATGAGAAATTCAACAAGGCATTGACAGAGAAGGGATTGGCTTATGAAGGCATGGCCTACAGAGTCTTTGCGGAAAGGCTGAAGAAGGAAAGCGCTTCAGACATACTCGCTGACAAGTTCCCGGGAACGGAAAAGTTCGTGTTTGTCGGGCTCAATGCCTTGAATGAATGTGAGAAACTGTCAATGAGAAAGATGCGTGACGCTTCTCTGGCTGAGTTCTGCTGGGACTACAGTTCTGATATGCTGCGCGACCCGATGAACAAGGCGTCAATGTTCATGTCGAAAAACGTCATTGAATTTCCACAGGCCTTTGACATTGATGGAGTTACTGGAATTGCACCGGCAAAGGCATCCGGGGCGGACATGCGTGCAGGAGCGGATTCGCGTGGTCCGGAAATCCGTGTCCTCAGTGTCCCGTCGGCGGTAGGGATGGCCAAGTACATTCCTGAAGTGCTGAAGGAAATCGCCGGCAAACGGACAGGGGGAGACCTCTCCAAGGTCGGACGTCTTGACATTGACGGAGCCGATACGGCAATTGTGATTCCGGACGAAGGAATGCTTGCGCCGCTTCTGAATACCATCCCGAAGGAAATTGCATCTGTCAATGTTACAATGGGTTATCCTATGTCAAGCAGTGCAGTCCATTCCCTCATGAAGGATGTCTCGGCACTTCAGCTCCACCTCAGAAAGAAGAAAGACGGATGGGCATTCTACCATGCCCAGGTGTGGGTCGTCCTGGCGTCCGGCATATTCCAGACATTGGCCGGCGAAGAAGGCAAGAAATTCACCGCGAGGATCAAGAATGACGCGAAATATTATATCCCGGAGTCGGACCTGAAAGGATTCTGGTTGGCGGACCTGATATTCAGACCTGTCGTGACTGACCCTAAGGCGGTTTCTGCGGACCAGATACGGCAGTTGGAAGAGTACCAGCTTCAGATTCTCAGCGAAATCGGAGCCAAGATTTCCCAAATGCCGTCAATGGCATTGGAAACCCATTTCGCCAAGCAGTACTACCTCTCCATAAACCGCCTGAAAGCATTGACACTCAATATTGTGCCGATGACTTATGTGCGTCTCCTCCAGCAGCTGGTCGGCGGTGTGTCAGTGCCGTTCAAGGGCGAACCGCTGAAGGGTCTTCAGATTATGGGACCTCTGGAAACACGTGCTCTGGACTTCTCGAATCTGATAATCCTGTCATGCAACGAGGGCACATTCCCGCGTCGCAACGTCAGCTCTTCATTCATTCCGCCGGAACTCAGAAAAGGATTCGGCCTGCCTACTTATGAGAATCAGGATGCCGTCTGGGCGTACTATTTCTACAGGATGATCCAGCGTGCCGGGAATGTGTGGATGATGTATGACTCCAGGACCGAAGGCATGAAATCAGGAGAGGAAAGTCGCTACATCAAGCAGTTGACATACCAGTACAAATATCCGCTCATGCAGAAGGAAGTGCTTCGCTATAAGATAGATATCGCAGATTCGGAGAAGGAAGTGGCGAAGACGCAGGAAGATCTGGAAAGGATAAAGTCAATGACATATTCGGCCTCTTCCCTGAAGAAGTACTTGTCCTGTCCGGCCCAGTTCTATTACGCCTCGGTCAAGAAACTCCAGCCTGAGGCGGAGGTCGCAGAGTCGATGGACGGAGGCATGGTCGGATCTGTCTTCCATGACACCATGTACGCTCTGTATCTCGGAGGGGAAGCCCTGAACCCGCAGTTCAGCATGGAAAGGGAAAATGTGGTGGCCAATGTCAAGAATCCGCTCAAGTTGATAACCAAGGACTATATTGACTGGCTGCTGGAAAACAGGGACAGCGTAATCCGTCCTAAAGTCAGGGCCCTGATACAGCAGCAGTTGAAATCTGACGAGGTTACCGGCAGAAACCTGGTCCTCGAAGATGTCATAAACCAGTATGTGATAAGGACTTTGAAGATGGATAAGTCTCTCATGAAGGGTGATGGCTTTGAAATCCTCGGACTGGAACTCGAAAGGCATTGGCAGTTTGAAGGATTCCGCTTTGTCGGCTATGTGGACAGGATGGACAGCTTCGAAGACGGCCGCGTGAGGATTGTGGACTACAAGACCGGAAAAGTCGAGGATACGGACGTCGGAATCACTGACACTAACTTTGAGTCAGTCGCAGAATCCCTGTTTGCGGAAATCTCTCCGAAACGCCCGAAGATTGCTTTGCAACTCTTTCTGTACGACATGTTTACGGAAGCGGAACTGAAGGGCAGGATAGTGGACAATGTCATTTATCCGGTGCCTAAGCTGTTCTCGGCGGACAGCATCATGAGCGCGGAGAAATGCGAGCAGTTCAACATTGAAGTAAAGAAACGGCTCAAAGATGTCTTTGCGGAACTTTCGAATCCGGATGCTGGCTTCCGCAGGACAGAGGACAGAAATGTCTGCAAGTACTGTGACTTCAGGAAAATATGCGGAAGATGACATTGGCGAGTCCTGAATACCCGGGATGCCGGGATGCCAGGGACGACCGGAACAGGAACAAACTTATTGACAATCAGCTGAAAACGACGTTATGATAAAGATACTTAAGGCATCCGCAGGTAGCGGAAAGACATATACGCTGGCAAAGGAGTACATCAAGCTTCTGCTCGAAAGCGAAGACCCCTATGCCTACAGGCACATCCTCGCGGTGACGTTCACCAACAAGGCCACCGACGAGATGAAGCAGAGGATTCTGAAGGAACTCGATGTCCTCGCCTCGTCACCTGCCGAGTCACCTTACATTGATGACCTGAAAATCGAATTGGGAAAGTCGGAATCCGTGCTTTCATCAATGTCAGGCAGGGTGCTGTGCAATATACTGAATGACTACGGGGCTTTTTCGGTCAGTACCATTGACAAATTCTTCCAGCGCACCCTGAAAGCCTTCTCGAGGGAAATCGGACAGTTCGCGTCCTATCAGGTCGAACTCGACAAGGAATCCCTTGTGAAAGAGAGCGTTGACAGGATTCTGGACTCGCTTACCGAAGACAAAAAGGAACTTCTGGACTGGCTGACAGACAGCGTGAAAGACCAGCTCATAACGAAAGGAAAGTTCTCGCTTGACAGTGACCTGTACGAAACTGCCGTGGCGCTGAAGAGCGAGGAACACAGGGCTGCCGTGGAAATGTACCATGTGGACGAAAGCGAGGTTTACTCGAAGGAGGGCCTGAAGGCATTGAAAGACGGATGCGCCAAGGTCATTGACTCGTTCGCCGATAAGGTCAAGGCCGCGGCGGAGGCTGTCAATGCCGTCCTGGATGGTGCAGGGGTCAATGCTGATGATTTCAACCGCAAGTTCATGAGCCAGATCTACAAGTACATTGAACTTGAACGGGGAAAGGCGGTTCCGGTCCCTACCGATTCGTTCATGGAGAAGGCACCTTGTCCGGAAAAGTGGTTCGCGAAGGCCAAGGCCGGAAAACTGATGCCTAAGGTCGAGGGGCTGCTGGACGGCCCTCTGAATGCGTTCTGCGGACTGTTCGAAGATGAATACCGAATTTACAGGACAGCCGGAATGCTTAAACGCCAGGTCTTTGCACTTGGTCTTGCGAGAGAACTTGACGAGGCGTTCGACAATCTGGTGAAGGAGAAGAATGTCATGAGCCTGGATGATTCCAATACCATTTTGCGCGGTATCATTGACGGTAGCGACACTCCTTTCATCTATGAAAAGATAGGTGTCAGGTTCGACCACTTCCTCTTGGATGAGTTTCAGGACACGTCCGGCATCCAGTGGGACAACTTCCATCCGCTTCTTGCCGACAGTGACGCGGCCGGAAACATGAACCTCATCGTGGGTGACGTCAAGCAGAGCATCTATAGATGGAGAAACTCGGACTGGAACCTGCTGAACAGCATACTGGGCAGGCAGTTCCCTCATGCCGACGAAGACAGCCTGAAATGCAATTTCAGAAGTGTGAAGAGTGTCGTGGATTTCAACAATGACTTCTACCGTTACGCGGCCACCTGCATGGACAAGCTTGCCGGAGACAATGTGGTTTCGGATATATATTCCGACGTGAAACAGGAAGTCAAGTCCAAGGACAAGGCCGTGGGCAATGTGGATGTGATTTTCTGTGACAAGGAAAACGGGTCCCAGATCGACGCCGTACTTGCGGAAATCGGAAGGCTCAGGGCTGCCGGAGCATCTGATTCCGAAATTGGTATATTGGTTAGGACCAATAAGATAGGTGCAGACATCGCGTCTGCTCTTCTGGAGGCCGGGATACCTGTCATATCAGACGATTCACTTACAGTCAAGTCATCTCCTGCAGTGAGACGTCTTGCGGCATTGCTCTCATATTCGAACAACCCGGGCGACAGGCTCAATTCGTTCCTGGCTGAGTCTCTCGGCATTGACCCGCCTTCTGAATATCACTCCCTCGTGGACCTTTGCGAGTATTTCATCCGGGAGATGAAGGCCGTGAGCCCGGACGCTCTTGCGGGCGAGATTCCTTATATCCAGGCGTTTATGGACACGGTGCTGGACTGGAGCCAGACAAACGGAAACTCCCTGCCCGAGTTCCTTGCGTACTGGGACGATTCCGATCCTAAGATCAGTTCGCCGGATGATGCTGATGCAGTGAGAGTTATGACAGTGCATAAGTCGAAGGGACTTTCATTCCCTTATGTCATCTTCCCATATACCGAGACTGTGAACCTGTACAAGGCTGATGAGCACTGGTGCCGTCCTGCGGTAGAAGGAACTGAACTCGAGGAGTCTGCCAGAGGAGTGTATCGCGTGAATCTTTCAGCAGAAACCGACAAGTCCCTGTTCTCGGATGATTACCGGCATGAACGTCTGATGCAGGTCGTCGATGCCATGAACACGTACTATGTGGCGACGACCAGGGCGGAAAAAGGTATGACCATCATATCTGCGATGCCGTCTGACAAGTGTGTCAATGCTGCCGCTCCCGGACAGGATTCTGTTCCGGATTTCGACTTCGGCGACATGTCCCAGATTCTGTATTGGTATGTGCACGGATGTGATTCGGCCACAGGACGCGGTGAGGTGGCGTTCTCGCCCCAGAAATATGACCTCCCGGGGGAGTGTTTCCGCGTCGGCTCCGAGTATAAGTTCTCTGGCTGCAGCAAGTTGTCCAAAGGTAGGGAAGTCGATGATTATCAGTCATTCCCGCTGAATGAAAAATCTGAGGGCGACGCCAGGCTGAAGGCCCGCCTGGAATTCAGTTCTGAGGCCAATGACTTCTTTGCCCCTGATGGCGGGGTAGGATATGCCGCATCCGGCAGGCTCCGTGGAATCGTGATGCATGATATCCTCTCGAAAGTGATTGTCCCTGAAGACCTTGAGCGCGCATTGACGGAAAGCTACGAGAACGGCAACATTGATGCGGAAGAGAGGGATGAGGTCAGGTCAATGCTTTCGGAACGTATCGCTTCTGCGCGGGAGCGCGGGTGGTTCCCGGAGGACAGGAACTGTGTCTTCAATGAGACCTCCATCATTGACATTGACGGAGAAATCTATCGTCCCGACAGGGTTGTGGTCGAAGGCGATTCCGTGACGGTTGTGGATTACAAGTTCGGAAGTCCTCATCCTTGTTATGGCAGGCAGATTTCAAGATATGCCTCCCTGTACCGGCAGATGGGCTATGCTTCGGTAAAGGCTGCACTTTGGTATGTTCCTGAGGATAGAGTTGAGGAGATATCGTAGAAATTCGTTATCTTTGTATCTTTACGGCAAAGGCGGAAACCCGCAGGTCAATGCCAGTGTGCCGGAAGGTTGAACTAACAGGAAATTATGATGGACAATTATTACGAAGAGAATCCTATTGTGCTGGATTACAATACAGAAAGAGAAAAACTTGCCATGCCGGAGTATGGCAGGAACGTGCTTAAGATGGTGGAGGGACTGAAGGATATACAGGACAAGGCCAAGCGTACGGAGCAGGCCAAGGCCGTAGTCCGTGTCATGGAGATTCTTAATCCGCAGGTCCATCTCGAGGATAACTGGGAACACAAACTGTGGGACCATCTGTATATCATGGCCGGATACGACCTTGATGTGGATTCTCCGTATCCTGTTCCGTCTCCGGAGCAGCGCAAGACCCGTCCGGAGATTATTCCTCTGAAGACGAAGCCTATCCGTGCCACCCATTACGGAAGGAACATCGAAAGCATCATTGACCTTATCTCGGGAGAGCCTGACGGCGAGCAGAAGACTGCCATGATCCGTTCGCTTGCGATGTATATGCGTCAGCAGTACCTCATCTGGAACAAAGACAGCGTTGCGGACGAGACCATTTTCAATGATATAGAGAAACTTTCTGATTTCCGCATACGCGTGCCTGAAGGATTGACCCTGTCCAGGATTTCATCTGATTCGACATTCTCGAGACCGGGAATGAGCATTGACTTCGCTCCTGTGCGCAAGCCGGGTAACGGTCAGCGCCGTATGTTCGGAAGAAAAGGTAATCAGAAAAGATAGACTGAAATGTCAGGATTCATAGGCAAAATACGTGAGTTTTCGCAGACTCATCATGTGGTTTTGAGAAAGACGGCCGGTGTGCTGCTCGGATTGTTTACAATGCTGGCATTCATCGGTTGTGTTTCTTATCTGTTTACGTGGAAACAGGACCAGAGCCTGCTTCTGGACCCGACACTCCTTTTGGATAAGGATTGTGTCGTGGCCAATCTGGGAGGCAAGCTGGGTCTGAAACTTTCGGGACTTCTGGTGGCCGACTGTTTCGGCCTTGGAGCCCTGGCAGTAGTTCTTGCATTCGGAATAATCTCGGTGCGGCTTTTCTTCGGCGAAAGGAGATTTTCCGTCCTCAAGTCAGTTCTGCTGGCATTGACAGGAGCGATGCTTCTTTCCTTCGTGCTTGCCTATATTTCAGACATCGTGGGAGCTACGATGGTTTTCGGCGGCGGTCTGGGCGGCGAATATGGCGCTCAGGCGATTTTGTGGATTGAAGGTATGGTAGGAAAGACGGTAGCGTTCTTTTTCCTGCTTGCACTTTGTGCCGCATGGGCATATTTCTCCAGCGACAGATTCTCCGCGTGGTTCCTGAAAATCGGGGACAAGGCTGACAGGAAGGAACCGAAACCGGTAAGGACTTTCAATTTCATGGAGAAGAAAAAGACGGAGACTGATGTCCGGAATCAGGAACCTGCCCCTGCCGGAACTCCTGCTGCCGAGACTGTCAATGAACCTGTCAATGAGCCTGCGCCTGTCGAGAAGCCTGTCAATGAAGTTGCTGCTCCTGTCAATGAATCTGAACCGGTGAATACGGCCGCCCAGTCAGGCGGTCCCGATGATATAGACATGGAAGTGGAAGACGGAGGAGGAGAATTGTCCACGGACGTGGTGAAGGATTTGCCGCGTATCGATGTCAGGGATGAACTGCCTAAGTATCAGTTCCCTACGCTGAATATCCTGCATGACTATGCTGACAGGGTACACAACGTTTCTTCTGAGGAGCTCAAGCGAAACAATTTCAAGATCCGCGCTACACTTCAGACATACAAGATCGGAGTCGAGGATGTGAAGGCGGTAGTCGGACCTACAGTTACATTGTATAAGGTTTATCCGTCACAGGGCGTAAGGATCCAGTCTATCATAAATCTCGACAAGGAGATAGCCATGACATTGGGTACCAACAGGATACGTATGGTGACCCTTGTGGACTCCATCGGTATAGAAGTGCCTAACGATACGCCTTCCGTAGTGCCTCTCAAGGCGCTTCTGAACAGTGACGCATTCAGGAACAGCAAGGCCGAACTGCCTGTCGCCATCGGATATACCATTACCAGGGAGGTTAAGGTGTTTGACCTTACGGATGCACCTCATCTTCTGGTTGCAGGTGCTACGAAGCAGGGTAAGTCGGTGGGACTCAATGTTTTGATTGCATCCCTGCTGTATGCGAAGCATCCTTCTGAACTGAAGTTCGTGTTCGTTGACCCTAAGAGCGTTGAGTTCACGGCATATTCACACCTTCTTCACCATTATCTGGCCGTACTTCCGGATTCCGGGGATGCTGAGGAGGAGCGCAACAATGCCATCGTGACTAAGGCTCCTGCTGCGGAGAAGATCCTCAAGTCTCTCTGCGTGGAAATGGATGACAGATATGAACTTCTGAACAAGGCCGGTGTGAACAACGTCGTGCTTTACAACAACAAGTACCGCGACAGGAAACTTCTTCCTACAGCCGGACACCGCTATCTTCCATATCTTGTCACCATCATCGATGAGTATGCGGACCTGACAATGTCGGCCGGCGCTACCGGAGATGCCAAGAACATGGCGAGGAGCATCACGACTTCCATCATCCGACTTGCCCAGAAGGGCCGTGCGGCTGGAATCCATGTGGTCATCGCCACACAGAGACCTTCCGTGGACATCATTACCGGTGTCATCAGGGCCAACTTCCCGACACGAATCGCGTTCAGGGTCATTTCCAATACTGATTCGAAGATTATCCTCGATTCTGTCGGCGCGGAAAAGCTTGTGGGAAAGGGAGATATGCTCTACTATGCCGGCGTCTCCACCGAGCGCGTGCAGTGTGCTTTCATTGACAATGACGAGGTCAATGCCATTGCGCGTTTCATCGGAGACGAGCAGGGTTACCAGAAGAGTTACAATACCCCATATTATCTTCCTGAGCCGGAAGAAAAGACAGAAGGAAGTGCGGGTTCTCTCAATGTCAATGAGATGGACGAGTATTTCGAAGAGGCTGCACGTCTGGTCGTTTCAAGCCAGAAGGGTTCCACTTCGGATATCCAGCGCCGTATCGGCATGGGTTATGCAAGAGCGGGAAGAGTTATGGACCAGCTGGAGGCAGCCGGAATTGTCGGCCCTCAGGAAGGTTCCAAGCCACGTCAGGTTCTGATAGGGGACCTTGATGAACTTGATTTGCGCTTGAAGGAACTGCGTGTATAATCTTCTATACTGAATCGGAATGACGACATTCAAGAATATCATCTGTTGTCTCGCGGCAACGTTGACCTTTATATCTGTATCTGCGCAGTCTGTGCAGGACAGGTTCGTATCTGCGGCGAAGAATCATTGCGTCGAGTTTTCATATTCCTTCGTCATGCATGCGTCCGCGCCTGTTTCCGGAAACGGGACGGCAAAGGTGCAGGGGGAGTGTTTCTCTGTCGATGGCAACGGGATGAAGATTATGTGTGACGGAAGGACCCGCTGGATTGTGGATGAGAAGGCGCGCGAGGTCATCGTGGAATCCGTGACCGGGGATGAGGAATCTCTCATGGTGGATCCTGCATTGATAGTCAAGGACTTGAATGCTCATTTCAAGACTGTTTTCAGTACTTCGGTCACGGAAAAAGGACAACAGCTTGTCAAAGTCCAGTTCTCTCCGCGTTCTTCCGCGGCAGGCATTTCTTCCATGACGATATGGTTTTCCGACAAGAATCATAGCAGTCCTGTCATAGCGAAGGCCTCACTGAAAATGAAAGACGGCACAGTGACCGATTTCACTGTACCGTCAATGTCTTTTAAGCCTCTGGCAAGCCTCTCCCAGTATGTGTTCCCGACTTCGGGGCTGGATTCATCCTGGGTGGTAACTGAGTTATAATGTTATAATTTGCCGAGTGCTTCCGTGAATTATTTTACCAGGCTGAAGTTGTCTGAGGCCCACTCGTGCATATTTCCTTCGTCATCTGAATAAATCAGGTAGCCGGCGATGTCGTCAGGGTTAGCCTCGATGAACTCCCTGGCCTTGTCCGTACCGATTACCATGCAGTATGTCGCATATGCGTCCGCGTCTGTTGCGTTCTTTGCTACTATGGTGGCACTCAAGAGGTTATGCGTAACAGGATATCCTGTACGCGGGTCTATCGTGTGCGCATATTTCTTGCCGTCCTTCGTATAGAATTTGCGGTAGTTGCCGGATGTGACTATTCCGCATGGCGCTCCGTCTGACTGCCAGACGCCATCCAAGTCCGCTCCCGGATTGTTGTTCCCGTCGAATGGCCTGTCCACGCCGACTTTCCACGGCTTGCCGTCCGGATTTACGCCGTCGCAATAGATTTCCCCTATATCCACAAGCATATCCTTGACACCGAGATTGTAAAGGTATCCGGCTACGACATCGCAGCTGTATCCCTGTGCAATGGCATTGAAATTAAGCTTGGCAGGTACGGGTTCCGCTTCAGCGGCTTTTACGCTGTCATTGAGAACGGAAATGGATGAAACCAGCCCGTCAGGTCCTGCGGCTTCGCGTATGCTGCGGACCAGCCTGTCCATTCCGCAGTGGCCCAAAACGGCATTGACCTTGTCCTCTGAAGGCAGCGAATCGCGTGTGAAACCGAATCCCCACACGTCGAAAATCGGGGCGGAAGAGCAGTCGAGCGCGCCGCCGGTCTCCTCGAAATAATCGTATGCGCGGGCGCAGACATCCTCGAACAAGTCATTGACAGGAACCTTATTTCCGGCATTGAACCTGCTCAGGACCGAGCCTTTGTTGTAGCCCGAAAGGGTAGTGTCAATGTCATTGAGGATGGAGTCAATGGCCGTCTTTATGGCCTCCGGCCTCATCCGGATCATGCCTTCAGTGCCGTTCATGTTCAGTTTTACGCTGTATGTGCCGCCTTGCGCATATCCTTGAATGACAATGTATCTGTCGTGCCGGCCGCAAGAAAAAGTGAGCATTGCGGATAAAATCAATGCTACGGTAGATTGCAGTAACTTTTTATTCAATTTCATTTGTTTTTATCTTTTCTGCCGGATTGTCTTTTTCGGCAAAGTATTTGTACAAATGTACGCGTTTTTCAAGATAAAATGCGATATTTGCATAATACAGTTAATGAAAATGAATTATAAGAAGTTTGTAATCATGGCCGCAGCTGTTTTGGCGGCTGTTTCTTTGCCATCATGCAAGAAGGATAAAGATGGTACTACCACATCATATGATGAATTTTCCGGTACTTTGAAATTTACTGTTCCGTCATTTGTCGGCAAGGGGGAGTCTCTGACTGTAGTTCCCCGTGGACTTGAGAAGGAGAGTGTCAATGTCGGTTATTATTGGACGGCTTCACCTCTTTACGAGAAGAAAGATACTACCAAGACACAGGACGATCCCGCATCCGCTACCGGCGCTTACCAGCTGAACATCAAGGATACACTTTGTACTGTTACACTTACATGCAATGCGTTTGCAAAGGGATATTATACGAAGACATATTCTTCATACATAACTATTGTGGATCCGGCATTCGGACAGTCATTGACGAAAGACGGGGTAAGTGAGGAAGATTTGAATATTACAGATGCCCGTGACGGCAAGAAATACTATTACCGCAAGATCGGAAACCGCGACTGGTTCCTGAGAAATGTGGCGTATGGGGAGAAGGGAGAGTCATTCCTGGGATGTCCAGTGATGGATGACGTGATAGGCCGTTATTATACATGGAATGATGCCCAGACGGTCTGTCCTTCAGGCTGGAGAGTCCCTTCAGATTCAGACTGGCTTGACCTGGCGGCTGCAGGCGGATACGCGGGCGAAAAGGCCGATGAAAGCTATATCGGAATCGCCGGAGCTCTTATGGTCGATGCCTATTTCAATTCTGAGAAGATGTGGGAGTACTGGCCGGCTGTGAAGATTACAAACAAGACCGGTTTCTGCGCCATCCCATCCGGTTATGGAAATCTTGCTTCCGAGAATGTGTTCACAGGCGGAATGGAGTATGCAGTTTATTGGAGTTCAGAATCATATGATGATTATGGAGTCTATAGGATGATTAATATGAATAAACCTGATTTCATGCGTGAAGGCATAAACAAGGACAATTTCCTTGCTTCAGTGCGTTGCGTCAGGGATGCCGAGTAATAACAACTAAAATTTTATTTGCCATGAAGAAAGGATTTTTTTCTATCGTTGTTGTGGCCGTAGTCGCTTTGGGACTTTTCGGCTGGTTCAAGTCAAATTATAACGGCATGGTCGAGGGTGAAGAGGGTGTGAAGGCTGCATGGTCTCAGGTTGAAAATGTTTATCAGCGCCGTTCTGACCTTATTCCTAACCTTGTTGCAACCGTAAAAGGTTATGCTGAGCATGAGAGCGGTACACTTGAGGCTGTCGTAGAGGCAAGGGCAAAAGCAACCCAGGTTACTGTGGATCCTGACAAACTTACAGAGGAGAGCATCGCAAAGTTCCAGTCTGCCCAGGGCGAACTCGGAAGCGCAGTAGGACGTCTTCTCATGTCAGTGGAGGCTTATCCTGACCTCAAGGCGAATCAGAATTTCCTTGAACTTCAGGCTCAGCTTGAGGGTACTGAGAACAGGATTACCACAGAGCGCATGAAATACAATGAGTCAGCGCAGTCATACAACACTATGATCAGACGTTTCCCTCAGAACATCATCGCGTCTATCTTCAGTTTCAACGCCAAGGGTTATTTCAAGGCTTCTGAAGGCGCTGAGAATGCTCCTAAGGTTGAATTCTAGTCCGTATTCATATGAATATCAGACGATTTGCTATAGTTGCACTGCTGCTGACCGTTCTTTCGGCAGCAGCAGTTGCTGTTCCGTCCCGTCCGAATCCGCCGAAACTTGTCAATGACCTCGCGGCGATTTTCTCCGAGAAGCAAGTCAATGAACTTGAGCAGAAGCTGGAGACGTTCAGTGACACTACTTCCAACCAGATTGCTGTCATCACCGTTGCCGATCTGGAAGGATATGCGCCTGCTGAATATGCCACCAAGATCGGTATTGAATGGGGCATAGGTTCCAAGGATTTCAATAACGGTATCGTAATTCTCGTGAAGCCCAAGACTCCTGATGCACGTGGAGAAGTTTCCATCCAGATAGGTTACGGACTCGAGGGTGCAATACCTGACGCATATTGCAAGCGTATCATTGAAAATGACGTCATTCCTCATTTCCGCGAGAATGATTACTATGGCGGCGTCGCTCAGGCAGTTGATGTCCTGATGGCTTTGGCCAGCGGTGAGATTACTTACGTTAAGGGTGCAGAAGGGGAGGACGAGGAAGGTTATGGCGCATTGCTGATAATGGCGGTGATTTTCCTCTTTATATGGCTTTGGGCCAGATGCAGTATGAAAAAGAGCGGCAAAAATAACAATCACCACAGGGGCGGCGGCTCAAGTTCCGGAGGAGGTTATTACCATTCTTCAGGTTCAAGCAGGTCCAGCAGCAGTTCTTCCAGCGACAGTTCTTTTGATTTCGGTGGAGGCTCATTCGGTGGAGGCGGAGCTTCAGGAAGCTGGTAACAGATATTTGTAAAATAATTCGCACCGGGCGCATTGGATTATTCCTCTGCGCCCGGTGCGTTTTTAATCACTTGATAGCTTGCGAAACTTGAATATCTTATTTGTAGAACAAATCTCTAGCTGGCAGTTTCGCCGAATATTTTTCACGTAGAGTACGGAACAGTCCCGCTGTATATCTAGTGAAGCCCGGACCTTTCCAAGTGCTTGTGTTCGTGACCATTATCCAGCATTCACCGTCAGGATAATACTTTACGAGCGCGCTTGTGCCTGACAATGTCCCGGTACGTGTCCACTCTCCAGTCGGCTTTGTGTCATTCCAGCCGAGCGAATAAGTCCGCTCGTCGAACCACTCCGTCATGGCATTGACACTGGCCTGGGAAATGACATTGGGGATTTCCGTCCTTCCGTCGATTGACGCGACGAAACGGGCGAGTTCAGGCGTCGAGCAGACCCATGCGCCGGCACCGGAAAGCGAATGGATGTCACTACCTCCGTAGCAGCGCTCCACCATGTTGCCGCTGTTGTTGAACTCATCGACAAGGCAGGTGTCAGCCCCGTTGTAGTATCTGACCTCATTCTTGCGCTTGTCCTTATAATAATTCCCGGCGATATGCATGTCATAACATCCGGCAGGTTCCAGCACATTCTTCTGCATGAATTCCTCATACGGCTGACCTGAAACCTCCTCAATGACCTTGCTCAGAAGGAGATAACCGAAGTTCGAATAATACTGCGATGTGCCGGGAACGAACCTCAGCCTCCTGCGGAGCATGATCCTCATCAGTTCGATGTTGTCCGGCGGGGTGTCAAGGTGGTTTGTCTGCATGATGGTCCTTGTGGAGAACATCGGGTCTCCGCCATAAGACGTGAACCCGCCTTTATGGCGCAGAAGGTCCTCGACGGTAATCTTCTTGTAATTCGGGTCCTTCATGACACTGGTGTACGTCGTGTCGGTAAGGATTCCCCGAGGTCCGAAAACAGTATCTTTGATGTTCAGTTTGCCCTGGTCCTGAAGCAGCATAATGCCCGCTGCAGTCAGGAGTTTGGAAACCGAAGCCACCCTGAGTATGTTGGACGGCTGCATTTTCACCTGTTTTTCCTCATCAGCCCATCCGTAGCCCTTCGCATAGACCAGGGAGTCATTTCTCATGATGGCCAGAGACGCCCCATGCAGCCCCCACTGTCTCATATAAGACTGAATCTTCGTATCCAGCCCTGTCAATGCTGAAGTGTCGGAAATTTCATTTGTCAATGCTTCATTGAGCCTGAGCTGGACTCTGCCGTCCGGCAGAACAGCCTCCTCCTTGTGGGAGGAAGTCAATGAAATACAGAGTCCTACAGCAGCCGCTGCGAGACTTAAAACCAAGATTATACGGAATCCTCTTCTGTTCATTTGCCTGCCTCCTGACCATTATCAGAAAGCGGAAGAACGGCATCTTCGGCAAGCAGACCGGATCTTCTGCAGAAATCTATTATCATATCTGCTGTTCCGTCAATGCCAAGAATGGAAGAGTCAATGCAGAGGTCATAGTTCGAAGCCACGCCCCAGTTGCCGAACGTGAAGTAATTGTAGTATGTCTCCCTTGTCCTGTCCTTCTTTCTCATCATTGACTCGGCCTGCTCTGCAGAAATATTCATCCTGCTGGCGATTCTCTTCAGCCTGACCTCTTCCGGTGCAGTTATGAACACGTCGAGGCATGGAAGGTCTCTAAGGATATAGTCGGAGCAGCGGCCGATGAAGATGGCGGAACCTTTTTCCGCGATGGACCTTATGACTTTGCTCTGTATGATAAACAACTGATTGTCACTCATATAGTTGTCTGCGGAACCGAATCTCCCGACATCTACAATGAAACTTGACAATGCCATGAGATTGCGCTTCTCGTCGCTTTTTGCGAAGAGGTCTTTGCTGAATCCGCTTTCCTCGGCTGCCTTTGCAATCAGTTCCTGGTCATATACCGGGATGCCGAGTTTCTTGCTGAGTTCCAATGCCACAAGCTTTCCGCCGCTGCCGAACTGGCGTCCGACGTTTATTATCAGATTATTGTGTTTCATATCTTTATGCTTGTTTGATTTTGCTTCCTAAAATTGATGGGTCGTCTCCGTCTTTCAGCATGCGGAACTTCCTGAAGAGCGCAAGCAGAAGAACGGTTGTGAGAATGATGGAAATGGAGTCTGCAATCGGGAAACTCATCCATACGCCTTTATGACCGAAGAACAGAGGCATGAAATAGATGAGAGGAACCAGAAACAGAAGCTGTCTGGAGAGAGACAGGAGGATGGATTTGTGGACCATTCCCAGACTCTGGAAAAAGTTCGTTGCGACCATCTGGAAACCGACCAGGGGAAATGCCAGGTTCATGATTCTCAATCCTTTGTCTGCCAATTCTTTAAGCTCCGTATCATTTGTGAAGAGAGATACCGCTATATCCGGAATGAACTCGGATACAAAGAAACCGATGCAGCTTACTATTGTCGCACAAATAACCGTAAGACGGAATACCCGCTTGACTCTAGTGTACTTTCTCGCACCGAAATTGTAACCGGCAATAGGCTGCATTCCCTGGTTGAATCCCATGTTTATCATGATGAAAAAGAAAGAGATTCGGTTTACGATTCCGTATGCTCCGATTGCCAGGTCTCCTCCGTATTTGAGCAGCTGCTGGTTTATGAACAGGGTCACTATGCAGGCGGCCGAGTTCATCAGGAACGGTCCCATGCCAATCGCCAGTGAATCCTTGGCAATTCTCCACTCGAGTCTGTAATCACGTACATGTTTCGGCAGATGCAGATAGTTCTTCTGATTCAAGAAATATTTCAGGGTGTAGCACAGAGCCAGCAATTGGCAAAGTACAGTGGCAATCGCTGCACCCTTGATGCCCATGTCCAGGACGAAAATGAAGATCGGGTCCATGATTGTGTTGGAAACGACGGTGAAAATCGTCAGTCCCATGGCAAGTTTCGGGTTTCCTGAAGCCCTGATCATGTTGTTCAGACCGAAATATAGATGAGTTATCACATTGCCCAGGAGTATGATGACCATATAGTCGCGTGCAAACGGCAAGGTGTTCTGGCTGGCGCCGAAGAACATCAGTATCGGGTCGAGGAAAATCAATGTTATGACAGAGAACAGTCCTCCGATTATGACATTGAGCATCACCTCGTTAAGAAGAACCTTGTTTGCGACGGCATAATTCTTCTGCCCCAGCAGCATTGACAGAATCGTGGCCGCTCCGACTCCCACGAGGGTGCCGAGAGCCGTCGCCAGGTTCATCAGCGGGAAGGTGACGGCGAGTCCGGAAATTGCGTAGGACCCGACATCTTTTATGTGGCCGATATAGATGCTGTCGACCATATTATAAAGCGAAGATGCAGTCATGGCTATGATAGCCGGGACTGCATATTGCATGAGAAGGTCTCGTATTCTTTTGTCTCCAAGTTCTGTCGGTGCAGTACCTGCAGTAGCCATATTCTTCCTCCTCTGTTTATGGTTTGTCAACAATTTCGATTTCAAATACAAGTGGGGAATAAGCCGGAATTACGCTTCCGCTGCCGCTTCCTCCGTATCCGTAAGATGAGAAGAATACTCCCACACCCTTTTCGTGTGCCCTCATCTGCCAAAGTGTCTTGGAGAATCCGGTCACGACCTCGGAACCGTCACTGGAACTGCTTGAATAAAGCCTCAGGTCGGTGTCTTTTTCGCCCCAGGATATCTTCCGAGGCTCATATGTGCTGCTGCTCGAATAGACGTTATAGAACTTTGCCGTATCGGCGATTGTGGTGTCGAATACCTGTCCGTTCAGGAGTCTGCCTGTATAATTGATGTAGATGGATGTGTCAGACGGGAAGGCCGTTGTGTCTGAAGGTGCAGCCAACTGCTTGTAATAGAATCCGTAAGATGTGGAATCCACTCCGTCAAGGTGCTTGTGGGTGTAGATTTCCATCGAGTCCACCTGAGTCTTGAGGATGTCGCTGCTGAGCCCGTTCAGTGTTATGGTGTAGATGGCGGCAGACGAGTTGTCCACAGCTTTCTTATAGTATTCGCCGGGATTCTTGTATGAACTGTAGGTGAAGAGCCATGAAGGAATCAGCGCCCTTCTGGTGCCGCCGATTTTCATTCCTTTCAGAACGTCCAGGACACCTGCGGTGAGATTTCCCTTGTACGCGGCCCACACGACGTTGCCGTAGTAATATGACTTGTCGTATTTTCCGATCTGCTGTGCAATTTTCTTGTCGGTCGTCGCGGAAATGGTTCCATCTACGGATTCGATGTTATACTGGAGAATCGCGAATTTGTCGCCCTCGAAAGTTTCGCCCTTGCCCGGGGTATCCTCAATGATATATGCGCCCAGTTCTGTCTTCTGTGCATCAGGATGATTCACCTGAACCCATGCTTCGAGGTATCTGAGTTCTGCCTCGTTGTCTTCTGTCTTTTCGGACTTTGCGCATCCGGCCAAAGTCAATGCCGCCAGAGCTGCACTGGCGAAAATCAAGTTTTTAATGCGTAATATGTTCATTTTCATTTTATTTGCTCATTAGTTGGAAATACTTTCCACTTTTATATGGTAGGCCAGGGCTGCATTTGCAGGAATCGTGCCTAATTCATGTTTTCCGAAACCATATTTTCCGGAAAACAGAATGAAACATTCCTGGCCCTCCTTTACTCCCACAAGTCCCCTTCTCAAACCCGGAACGATATCCTTGTCGTCCAGTTTCAATGTCTTGACTTCGAAAACGGATTCGTCGGTCAGACTCCATCCTGCCGAGGCCGCAACGTCCTTGCTGTTGGTCGCGAACATGTCCCCGGTGTTCAGCGAGGCATTGTTCAGCACGTATCCCGCATAGTAGAACGACACGGTCCCGTGTGACGAGAGGCTGTCAGTACCCACACCGTAAGTCGTGACGAGCCTTGTCACGCCGTTCTGGTAAACGGCATAACTGGTATCCACCTTGGATTTGATGGACTTCACGAAAGATTCGATGTTCTGTTCCTGCCTCGAATACTTCGTCTTGACGTCCTCCTTCGTGCAGCCGGCCAGAGCCGAAGCGATGCCTGCTGCCGCGATCATGGTCAATGCCAATGTCTTACCTGCTTTCATAACTGCCATCCGCGAAATAGACGCTTGTCTTGTCAATGATATATTTCTCAGCCTCCTCCGGAGCATTGATGTCGGCCGGCCTGCCGTCAACAGGCTTGAAGAAAAGTCTTCCGCCTGAAGCGTTCTCATGTCCGCCGCCATGGAAATATGAAGCCGAGCATTTTACGGCCGAAACTCCTTTCTTGGTCCTTATGGAAACTCTGTAGAATCCGTCCCCGTCCTCTTTCAGGAAGATGCTCATACGGACATTGTCGATCTTGAGCGGCTCATTTACAAGGCCTTCTGTTTCTCCTTCCTTCAAGTCGAACTTTTTTGCCGTCTCTGCATTGAGAATCATGTAGGCGACTCCGTCTGAAGTTATCTTCAGGTTTTCATAAAGCATGTAACCCCAGAGTCTTACGCTGTTCTCTCTTCCGCTCTGGTACAGTCTGGAAATGATTTCATCTCTGTCAACGCCGGCGGCGAGCAGGGAAGAGGCCATTTCCAATGTGCTTGGGAAAACGGAATTCTTGAAATTGTTCGTGTCGGTAGTCATGCCCGTCATGAGTGCCCTGGCTGTTACTGCCGGGAGTTTTGTAGCATCGCCTCCGATTTCCGGCATTGACATGAGTATGTTGAAAAGCAGCTCGCAAGCCGAAGAAACTTCCGTTTCTGAGAATATCAGGTTGAAAGCTGCCGTGTCAGGTGCCAGGTGGTGGTCGATTAGGACTTTTTCAGCCTTTGCGTTCCTTAGGCTTTCCTCCAGGGCCCCTGTCCTGGCGAAAGAGTTGCAGTCCTGACAGATAATCATGTCGGAAGCCTCTATCCTCCTGAATGCCTTGTCGTTGTCTGCCGGGAATTCGATGATTCCCCCATCCGGAGTCCCTTCCCTGAGGAAGGCCAATGTCTCCGGTACCATATCGGAATATATGACTGCGGCATCACAGCCCCGGGCTGCCAGATATCCGCGCATAGCCAATGTGCTGCCTATCGCATCTCCGTCCGGACGGATGTGCGCAACCAGTGAAATTTTCTTGTTCTTTCTTATCATGAGGTCCAGAACCTCTATTCCGGATGTGTCGATTTTCTTCATCAATAGTCCTGCAATAATGTGTTCATCAGCGCAAATTTACAAATTATATTGCATATCATAAATCAATTTTATAACTTTGTCGGAACGGATTTGAATTTATAAAAAACTCAAAACATAATGAACGGAATAGTTAAAAAGATTGTCAGCATTCTGCTGCTCTTTGTCATTGCTGGTCTCGTGTATGCCAATATCAAGAGCATCCTGGAGCCTATTAACTTCAACAAGCAGAAGGAATACCGCGAAACTGTAGGTATCCAGAGAATGAAGGACCTTCGTACTCTTCAGGAGGCATTCAAGTCAGTTACAGGTCATTTCACCTCTTCTGCTGATTCTCTCGCTGATTTCTATAGAAACGGCCAGATGGAAGTCCTCATGCAGATCGGTTCAAACGATGACTCTCTTGCAGTAGTTAACACTGAGAAACTTAAGAAGACACACCGCGGAATTACTCCTGCTCAGATGTTCGAACTCTACAAACAGGGCGAAAGACTTGTATTCTCCATCTCCAATAAAGTGGCTGTGAAGGATACTCTCTTCCACACAAGAACCAATTTCAATATTGATTCTCTCAAGTACATTCCGTTCTCAGGCGATACTGTTCAGATGCAGGCTGTCATCAAGGAAGTGTCAGGTGTAAAGGTTCCTCTCTTCGAGGCCAAGATGCCTTACAAGTCTCTCCTCAAGGGTCTTGACAACCAGCTCAGAATTAACCTCGATGCAGACCGTCAGGCTATGAACCGCTACGAGGGTCTTCAGGTGGGCAGTATCAGCGCACCTAACAACAACGCAGGTAACTGGGAGTAGTCCCATCCATTTTCGGCTTGACGGCCGAGAAGCAAAAGAACTTATGTTTCAAAAAACAGATAACGGAATATCCATTCAAGTCTCCTTGAGTGGATATTCTTTTAAGATAGCGGACAATGGGGATGAGCGTTCTTCCGGATGGCTCAGCCCTGAACATATCTTTACCACTCCGGAATTCCAGAAGAGATACGATTCCGTGAGGATTTCGCTGATGACACATAAGGTCGCACTGGTCCCTGAACATTTCTTCAATCCTGTCGAAATACGTCAGCTGCTTGCAGATACGGTGAGGCTGTCAGATGGCGACCAGGCAGAATTCATCCGTATGCCCCAGTTCGGGGCAGTGCTGTTGTTCTCCAATAATATAGGAGAAACATTGTCCCGCATGATTTCCCAGACGGTGTTCACGACAGACGGATATCAGGCCCGAATTCTTCCGGAAATGTACTACATGCTCGAGTCAATGTCAGAGTGCAATGACTATAACAAAATCATTGCATCCTATGCCGATTCATACCTGCATCTGGCTGTCGCCCAGGGAAAGAGCCTCCAGATAGCCAATGTCTTCAAGGCACCTGACTTCACCACGGCCGAATACTTCATCTTCAATACGATGAAGAAGCTCCAGCTCAATCCGGAGGTTTCCACAATCAGTTTCCGCACTCCGCTCGATGCGGAGCAGGAAATGTCGCTCTACCGCTACTTCAAGGCTGTGGAGCAATTATAGGGCAAGTCAATGATTATACCTGATTTTTTAAGTCAATGAGAATTATAGGCGGAATACATAAAGGAAAGACAATACTGACTCCTCCTGACTTCAAGGCAAGACCGACCACGGACTTTGCGAAGGAGGCGTTGTTCAATATCCTTGACAATGAATTTGAATTTGAAGGCCTCAGCGTGCTGGACCTTTTCAGCGGCACTGGCTCCATTTCATATGAATTTGCATCCAGGGGTGCAGGCCACGTCTGGTCAGTAGAGATGAACCCTCAGTATTCTTCATTCATAAAAGACCAGGCCAGGGCATTGGGCTTCAAGAACCTCACCGCGGTTCACCATAACGTGTTCGATTTCATTCCTATATGCAAGGAGCGCTTTGACATTGTCTTCGCGGATCCTCCTTATGCGTTGGAAGGTCTCGAGACCATACCGGACAAGGTGCTCGATGCCGGTCTCGTCTATCCGGAGCGTTATCTGATTCTGGAGCACGGAGACGAACATTCGTTCAAGGAGCATCCTGCTTTCGTGAAGGAAAAGGTCTATGGACGCGTCCATTTCTCCTTCTTCGAACCGTTGGCAAAATAGCATTGACAACAAATTGGTTTTAAAACATAAAAAGCCCGACCGCAATCGACCGGCCGGGCTTTTTCGGATATGTAGTGTGCCTTATTTCACGCTCATGACTGCCTCTGCGATAGAGTTCAGTTTTGTATCTACGCTGTCAGCGCGGCTGGCGAGGATACAAGGTGCTGTAGTACCTACGAGCATACCTGCCTGGCGGACACCGGTAGCGAGTTTGGAATTGGTCTTCCAGAATACGTTGGCAGACTCGATGTTAGGGAATACGAGACAGTCTGCGTCACCTGCAACAGGGCTGGTGAGCTTCTTGATTTCTACAGACTCGTTGTCTATGGCAACGTCCAGGGCGAGAGGACCGTCAGCGATGCAGCCCTTGATCTGTCCTCTGTCAGCCATCTTTGCCAATGCTGCTGCCTCGAGGCAAGCCGGCATTGATGCGAGAACCTGCTCTGAAGCTGCGATGAAGGCAACCTTAGGTTTAGCGATACCGAATGATCTTGCGATCTTTACGACATAGTTTGCAAGAGTCATCTTCTGCTTCAGGTCAGGAAGCGGAACTACTGCCATATCGGTCAGGAAGAGAAGCTTGTGATAGTTAGGGCTCTCGATGATACCTACGTGGCTGAGAAGCGCTTTCGGAGGAAGAAGTCCTGTCTCCTTGTTCAAGATGGCGCGGAGGAACTTGTCGGTAGAGCAGAGTCCCTTCATGAGAACGTCACCCTGTCCGTCGTGAACGAGCTGGACAGCCTGAGCGACAGCCTTGAGCTCATCAGGGTTATCAACAATGTCAAATTTGGAAGCGTCGATGCCGTGCTTTTCGCAAACTTCATTGATCATCTTCGCGTCACCCACAAGTGTAGCCTTGATGAAACCGAGGTCAACAGCCTTTGATGCTGCCTCGATTGTATGCTCATCTACTGCCCATGCGGCAACCATTCTCTTGCAGATTCCCTTTTCTTTAAGTTCTGCAAATACGTCTGAAAAACTTGTGATCATTTTTGTATTTAATTAATTTTCCTCTTCGCTTTGAACGATATGCATTGTGTCACGCGCGATGACAATCTCCTCGTCTGTGGTTATGAGGGCCACCTTGACGTTGGAATCAGGAAGTGAAATGATGGCATCCTCACCCCATGCGCTGTTGGCCTCGTAGTCGAACTTGAGACCGAGATATGAGAAGTTCTCGCAGACTCTTCTGCGGAGACGGCTGTTGTGCTCGCCGATACCGCCGGTGAAGATGATAAGGTCAACGCCATTCATCACGGCAGCGTAACTTCCTATGTACTTGATGATTCCGTAGGTCATCATCTTGAGTGCGAGCTTGGCTTTCTGGTCACCTGAGTTTGCAAGCGCATCCAGGTCGCGTGCGTCAGATGTCACGCCTGAAATTCCGAGGAAACCGCTCTTCTTGTTCATGATTTCGGTCATCTCGTCAGCAGAGAGATTCTCTTTCTTCATGAGGTATGTGACAACGTTAGGGTCAATGCTTCCGCATCTTGTTCCCATGATGATACCGTCAAGCGGGGTGAATCCCATGGAAGTATCTACTGATTTTCCGTTTACGATTGCGGTGATGGAGCTGCCGTTGCCGATGTGGCAGGTGATAATCTTGGAATTGTTGATGTCCAGACCTGCGAACTTGGCGCCCTTCTCTGCGACAAACTGGTGGCTTGTTCCGTGTGCACCATACTTGCGGACTCTGTACTTTGAGTATGCCTCGTAAGGAAGTCCGTACATATATGCGTATGAAGGGATGCTCTGGTGGAATGCGGTATCGAATGTCACAACCTGCGGAACTGAAGGAAGCACTGCCTGTACGGCCCTGATTCCGAGAATGTGTGCAGGGTTGTGGAGAGGAGCGAAGTCGCAGCAGATTTCTATCTTCTTCATGACATCCTCATTCACGAGCGCGCTGGATGAGAAGTACTCACCTCCGTGCACGATTCTGTGGCCTACGGCCTCAATGTCATCAAGTGATTTGAGAACGCCGTGCTCGCCGTCCGTGAGGGCATCGAGGACGAGTTTCATTCCTACCTTGTGGTCAGGAACAGGAAGATCCTTTACGACCTTCTCCTTGCCTGTAGCAGTGTGCTGGAGACGACCCATTTCGAGTCCGATTTTCTCCACGATACCTTTTGCGAGGACATCATAAACCTCATCGCTCTTCATATCAAGCAACTGGTACTTGATGGATGAGCTTCCGCAATTTATAACAAGAATAATCATATTGTAAAATTTAGATTCTTCTAAAAATATTTTATCGGTGGTTATATGCCGTCAGGACAAATTCCTTCCGGAAACGTGGCAAAGTTAAAAAGAAATCACTACTTTAGCAAGAAACAAAAAACTTTAGAACCTACTATTCATGGACAGGACTGGGAACATTGCCGCTTTGTCATTGACTTTCGCGGCAGGTGTGGCGGCGGGAAGCATATTTGTTGCGCAAATCATGGCATGGTACCTCTCACCGGGAGGGCTGTACGCCATCTTAACTTGCTTATTCATAGTAACATTGACAATTCTTACAGCGGCACGCCTATCGCGTCGGGGCGGCCTCTGGAAGATTCTCATACTTTTTCTTTTCACCGGAATTTTCTGCGCCGTGTGTTCCTTCGTCAGCGGCATAGGTGCCGGATCGGCGGGAAGCGGCGGAATCGCAGCAAGATGTGCCGACAATGTCAGGTCAATGCTGGATTCCATCCCTTTTCCGTCGCCACGGACATCACCTCTCCTGAAGGCCCTCCTGACAGGCGACAAATCCGGACTCGACAGTCATACCGTGACCACTTTTAGGGACAGCGGGGCGGCTCATATCCTGGCCCTCTCTGGTCTGCATTTGGGTTTCATCTATGCCATCTTGCTGAAAGTGACATCGTTGGCCGGCATGTCGCCTCGTGTCCGCAAGATAAGGAGCATTCTCATAATCGCAGTCTCGGGATTCTATACAATCGCCACCGGTGCGTCCCCGTCCCTCGTCCGCGCCTTCCTTTTCATCGTCATCAATGAAACCGCCCGTCTCATGCATCGCCATGTTCCGCCGGTCCATGTGCTCTGCATAGCCCTGATGATACAGCTGGCATTGACCCCGGCGGTGATTTCGTCCATAGGCTTCCAGATGTCCTACCTGGCCATGGCCGGCATTTTCCTGATATATCCGCACCTGAAGGGCTGGTACCCCGGCAGGGAATCCGGCATTGACCTTCCGCGGAAAATCTGGAACACTGCGGCATTGACACTCTCATGCCAGATTCTTACCGGTCCTTTGGCGTGGCTGCGGTTCCGGACTTTTCCTCTGTACTTCCTCATTACCAATCTGTTCGCCCTTCCGGTTACGTCTCTGCTCATGCTTCTTGCGATTTGCACAACTGCATTGACCTATATCGGCCTCTGTCCGAATCTGCTCGTGACGGCGACGGATTACGCGGCATCGGCATTGCTGTTCATAATGGAAGTGATAGCCGGATTATAGAACGAAAACTCCTGCCGCCCGGACTGTACGACCTGAACGGCAGGAGAATCAATGTTTCTGAAAGTTTTACTCGGCGTTGATCTGAGCCTTCACTTTCGCGGTGAATTCAGCCGGCAGCTTTTCGAAACTGTCAAGTTCCTTCACGAGCGCGGCCTTGTCGATGTTCTCGAGATATTTTCCGGTATTCTGCGGATCTTCATTGATGAAACTTGCGCACTGTGCGAGCGCGAGGAATGAATCCGGCAGCATCATGTATGGGTCCACTGTCTTGCCGAAAGCGAGTTTTGCCTCCGGAGTGAGAGCCATCATCCTGTGCATCAATGCCTTCTTGCCGTTGAGGAGATCCCTGTGTGAAGCGGCGTATTCGTTGAAGCGGCATTCCACGGTGATTTCTTCGGCTGCGGAAGTCTCCGGAAGATAAACGATTGCGGAAAGGTCTGCTCCGTTGTAGCCCCAGACGGCTGTCTTGCCGCAAGTCTCGTAGTCATGATCGGCGAAGCGGGAATAAGCCACCTCCTTGCCATTGACAAGAACCTTTTCAGGCGCGAACACGCCGGCGAAGACGAACTGGAGCCTGCGGTTATTGTCAATGCCGTTGTATGTTCCTTTGCGTGCGGCTACGGTGACTTTCACGTGTGACGCATCCGCTTCCTTGCTTACAACTGTGGTTGCAAATTCCTCCTTATATGCCTGAGACTCACCGTCATCCTCATAAACTGAGGTTGTGCTGTTTCCGTCACCTGGAACTACGAACAGTTTGAGGACGTTGCTCTTTTCCTGGAGGGATTTGATGTCTGAACCCGCCATCGGGATGACAGCTCCGGCCTTCACGTAGTAAGGATTCTCGTTCACTGTGTATGCGAGGGTGTCCTTCTGGCCGCCGTGAATCATTGTTCCTGTTGCCACGTCATACCAGTCGTTGCCTTCAGGAAACCACATTCCGCGTTTTGCGAGACCTGTGATCTTGTCGGCAGGCTGGCAGACCGTAGTGGCGAGGATGTCGTCACCGAACATGAACTCCTCTTTCCACTCGTATGCCTCATTGTCCTCGGCATAGTCGTAATACATAGGGCGGCACATGGAAATGCCGGTATCGTAGGTCTGGCGTGCGGCATTATATATATAAGGTGAAAGGTCGTATCTGAGTCTTACGGCTTCGCGCATGCTGTCGAAGTAGTCAGGGAATACCCAGAACCTCTTCTCCATGGTCATGTCCTTGGTAGAGTGTGTCTTGAAGATAGGGGTGAACACTCCGGACTGGATCCATCTTGTGTAAAGTTCAGGGTCAGTGGTGGTTACACCCTTCGGCTGCTGGTGTCCGCCGATGTCGTGGCCCCAATATCCGTAGCCTACATTGGATGCGGTAGTGGTGAAATAAGGAAGGTATCCGAGCACTTTCCATGTCGCATAGCAGTCTCCGGAGAAGCCGATCTGGTAGCGGTGGCTTCCGATTCCTCCCCAACGGTGATAAATCATAGGCCTTCTGGCATAGATGCCCTGGTTCTCTGACTGGCGGACCATGTCGTTGAAGAAGGTGTAGTTCAGCCAGAATGTGTTGCTGAGGCCCGGTGTGTATTTGCTGTCAATCCACTGCTGCCAGTCGAGCCACCAGAAGTCAACTCCCTGTTTTTCGAAAGGACGGATGACGGAATTGAAATAGGCATTGGCCCAGTTCTCGTCGTCGATTCTGAAAGGCACCGGAGCTTTGCTTCCGTCGGCATTGACGTAACCCTTCGGGCCGTCGTAGTCGGAAGTCCTTGAAAGGTAGTCTTTTACAAATCTGTCATAAGGCTCTTCATAAGGCTGGATTCCGGATGCCGGGTGAAGGTTCAATGTCGTCTTGAGGCCGAGGTTGTGGAGGTCCTGCAGGCAGTTGGCCGGATTAGGGAAGAGTTTCTTCTGCCAGGTGTAGCCTGTCCAGCCGATTCTCTGTCCGAATTCATCCTTAGGAGAGTTGCGTCTGCGGAGAGTCCATGTCTCGTGCCAGTCCATGTCCAGAACCATTACGTCGATAGGAATGCTGAGGGACCTGATTTCCTTGCCGAGGCCTACGAACTCGAAGTCTGAGTACTGCCAGAAACGGCACCACCAGTATCCGAATGCATATTTCGGAGGAAGCGGAATCTGGCCGCCGATCTTGGTGAAGTCTGAAACGGCCTGCTTGTAGTCGTGGCCGTAGGCGAAGATATAAAGGTCCTGTCTGTCACCGGGTTCACGGTTTGCCACCCAGTTCTTCCAGTCAGTGTTTTCAGGGACGAGAACCTGTCTTTCAGACTCGTCGATGATTGCCCAGCCGTCACGTGATACGACACCTTTGTCATAAGGTTCCTTGGTCTTTACTCCGTCGCACCCGTCGAGCGTCCTTGCTGTTCCGAGAAGGTTTCCGCTGTCGTCAAGTCCCGGATGCCAGCTGACTTTCTTCACTCCGTTCTTGGTAGTGTGCTCCGGCATTGTGAATGTCACATGGAGATTGTTCTGGTCGAACTTGTTGTCTCCGGTGTATGTCAATGTCAGGTCTGCCGTCTTGATGGTGATGCGTTTGCCTGACTTCTTTACGGTATAAGCAGGAACAGGCATGCGTCTGTTGACAATGCCGAGGGTAGCCCTGTCTTCGAATTTTCCGTCAGCGGCCCATTCCATACGGACGAGTCTGCTGCCGAGGACGGTGAATCTCGCATTTCCGAAAACCACCTCTGCCTTAGGATCGGCTTTCGGGTCGTCCTCAGAGGCTCTGGCCAGCCTCAGTTCTTCTGAGCCGAGAAGTTTGCGGGCAATGAGAGGCTCGTTGGTAGTGATGCAGTCCACGCCAAGGTCAATCATCGCCTTCATGTCCTTCTCCTTGTTCACCGTCCAGACATTGACACTCATTCCGAGGTCGTGCGCCTCTTTCACCCATTCCGGATGCTTGTAGAATGAATTATAGTGATAATCAATGCCATTGATGCCCTCTTTCTTGACGTCCGCCGGCGCGATGTCGCCGTTCAGGTACTGGTTCGTGAATTCCGGTGCCTCGTCTGCGACTTTCTTGCAGATGTTCATGCTGAAAGATATGAAAATCACTCTTGAAGGGTCGTAGAGGTTATGCTTCTTCAGTTTGTCGAAAGTGATGGCGACAAGGCTGTCCTCATGCTCCTTGCTGTACTGGCTCTTGAACTCCAGAACCATGACTGTAGTGGCGCATTTTGCAGCCTGGTCGAGATACTCGTCCAATGTCGGCATGGATTCGCCGTTTGCGAGCTTGAACTGCTTCAGATAGCCGTATGTGTTCTTCTGGATGTCATGGCCCTCTATGTGGGCATCGTGATGGACAACGACTTCGTGGTCTGATGTCAGGTGGATGTCAAATTCGCTGCCCCAGAGGTTGTAGTCCTGGGCTGTTTTCAGGGAGGCTATAGAATTCTCTGTGTGCTGCGATTCGTCGCATTTCCAGAAGCCTCTGTGCGCTCCGATTCTGATGGAACCGGTCTGGGCAGTGGCAGGAATCGTCATGACTGCTGTCAATGCCGCCAGCGCGAAGTTCAAGATTGACTTTTTCATAAATAACTGTTATGTTTTGTGTTACACGCCCGGTTCCATGCTCATGGAACGTCGGGTTTATCACACAAATATACTTAGTTATTACGATTATTCCGTAAAAAAAATTATCTTTGCCGGACCAAACGGATTTAACATGTTCCATTAGTCGCTGGATGTCAATGATTTGCGGATTGAAAGTTTTTTCTTTCGTTATGAAACTTTTTTAGTAACATTGTTTCGTTTGCGGCTTGGGAACGAAACCTGTAGAATAATCACGTATTCGTGGATGGCGCAGGCTTCGGAATGGATTTGTAAAACAGAACTTAAATTAATAATCTAATGGTTAAAGTGAATATCGGAGGTTGCTCCTCCTTTGTAAAAGAGTCTGAGTACAAGGAATATGTAGAGAAGGCTCTTTCTGCATTTGACGTGCTCGAGTCTGAGACCGGCGCAGGTAATGATTTCCTCGGTTGGAAACACCTTCCTTCAGAGACACCTGAAGAACTTGTAAAGGCATGTGAGGATGTTCGTGATGACTGGAAATCCAGAAACGTGGATCTCGTTGTCGTTATCGGTATCGGAGGTTCATATCTCGGTGCAAAATGCGCTATCGAGGCTCTTTCACACAGTTTTGCAAGAGAACTTCACCGCAAGGATGTTCCTGAGGTCGTTTTTGCCGGCAATAACCTGTCAGAGGAGTATGTGAGCGAACTCATTGACCTGATGAAGGTTAGAAATACAGCTTGTGTAGTTATCTCCAAGTCTGGTACAACCACTGAGCCTGCGGTAGCTTTCAGAATCGTAAAGCAGCATCTCGAGGAGGCTTATGGCCAGAAAGAGGCAGCAGCACGTATCGTTGCAGTTACCGATGCGCACAAGGGAGCTCTCAAGACACTTTCTACTCAGGAAGGCTACAGAACTTTCGTCGTTCCTGACAATGTCGGCGGACGTTTCTCAGTTCTCACTCCGGTGGGTCTTCTTCCTATCGTGCTTGCAGGATTTGACATCAGGGCACTGCTCGAAGGCGCCAAAGAGGCAGAGGCTGCACTTGCAGAGAAATCAGAGAACAACCCTGCAGTAGTCTATGCTGCAATGCGTAATCTCCTTCATTCCGTTTATGGAAAGAGCGTGGAAATCCTCGTTTCCTTCAGCCCTAAGTTCCAGTATCTCGGCGAGTGGTGGAAACAGCTTTACGGCGAGTCAGAGGGCAAGGACTGCAAAGGAATCTTCCCTGCATCAGTTACCTATACCACTGACCTTCATTCACTTGGCCAGTTCGTTCAGGATGGCGCGAGAATCATGTTCGAGACCGTTGTGAACATCGAGAACAGCAACCGCAGCGTAGTCATCGGCAGCGACGAGCAGAATCTCGACCAGCTGAATTACCTCGCAGGCCAGCATGTGGAGCACTGCAATGCAATGGCACAGCTCGGAACCAAGCTCGCCCACATCGACGGCGGCGTTCCTCAGCTCGAGGTTTCCATCGAGAGAATCAATGAGAAGACCCTCGGCAACCTGTTCTATTTCTTCGAGTTCGCATGTGGCGTCAGCGCTTACACCCTCGGCGTGAATCCGTTCAACCAGCCGGGTGTAGAGGCTTACAAAAAGAACATGTTCGCCCTTCTCGAGAAGCCTGGCTTCGAAGAGCAGACCAAGGCCATCAAGGCTCGTCTCGCAGAATAAGACCAGTCCTCCCCTCGGGGAGGATTAGGGTTCAGGTCAATGCTGACTTATAATACGAATAACCCCGTTGTTCCGGAAAATGGAGCAACGGGGTTTATCGGTTATGTCGGTGTCGAATGCCAGATAACCTGGCTTCCGATATTGGAATTATCTTGTCAATGTCTTCTTGGCATTGGCAGAAGAAGCGGACCTTATTGTAGTCACGGCCTTGGTGCCGTTTCTCCGTATATGGTTTCCTGTCTTGATTTTCAATGTCTTGCGGCCTGAAGCGTCTGCCGGCATTGAATTTACCTTTTCTGCAGAGCCGGCCTTCGTCATTGTCAGCGGGAATACAGGAATCTTCTGGTTCTTTACGTATATGCCGTAGTCATTCTCATCGTGAGGGAAGTCGAAATACTGCATTGACGTGAGCGATGTGGTGTAGGTCTTGTTCTCATGCAGGAAATTGAAAATCAAGCCCTTGACTGTTGCACTTCTGGCATCGGAAGAAAGTTCTGAACTTTCCGCGATGATGATGTTGTCGCAGACGGTCTGCTCTTCACCTGCCTTCATGTCAGTGAATCCCATAGAGCCGTCATAGATGAAGTTGCCGTAGAAACAGAGGTCGTACTCTTTGCCGCCAAGTGTCTCGGTGTCGATAAACAGGCTCTTGAACAGCATTTGTCTGGTGAACCTGTCGTACTGGACTTCAATGCTGTAGTCGCTCATGTCCTGTTCAGTACCGTTTCCGCTTTCCCATCCTGCAACATTGAAAAGGAAATTGGCGTCAGCCGAAGATACCTTTATATTGTAGGTGATGTCTTTCGACTGGTCAGTCTTGCTTGCTCCCGTGATGGTCCAGTCTCCCAGCCAGTTCAGGAAGTCCTCCGAAGGCTCGTCTTCCTGAATCGTAAATCTCAGGACGGCATAGTCTCCGGTCAGGTTGCCCTTGTCGTCTGCGCCGAATGCAACTGCCACCCATTTTCCGGACCTCATCCTGTCGAATGTGATGTCCATTGTTCCCTTGTAGGTCTCTCCGGTGTAGAAATTCGGCTCATCCTTGATATACTCGTAAATGTCGCCATTGTACCATGCCTCGAGATTCTCCTCTGTCACCACGTCGAGCCAATAAGTTTCCTGGTCCACGCTCTTGACGGTGATTATGTCGATGTCAGCGAGGAAACCGTTGTCGTCCTCAATCACGTCCTGCGAATGTGTCAATGTCCAGTCAGGGTTTATCCGGAATGTCAATTTGTCGTCATCCGGTCCCTGCGGGCGGGAGTCCGGCCTCTGGCCGACGCCGTCGATGCTGCACGAGGTAAAGGTCAATGCCATGGCGGCAGCTGTCAATATTGTTCTGAAGATGTTCATTTCCAGTCTGTTTTTGGATTAATGTATCGAATGTTCCAAAGATAGGGATATTTTTCCGATTACAACGACAGCCTGTCCGGACGGATGTGACTTTAAAACTTAAAGTGTAATGTTTTAGTTGTCTGTTTTGGTTTATTCTTTATTCTAAATGGGTAAAAATATATGCTAAATTCTCGCGAATTTTGAGGATTAGATTAATAATTGTAAATTTGCAATTCTGTAGGTATAAATCTACGATTTAAAAACACTATCAATTATGTTTAAACACTTGAAGCAAACGTTTCTAAGGGTATGTGTGGCATTGATTGCCGCTGCAGCCCTGAATGTAACTGCTCCTATTTCTGCGTATGCCCAGAATACATCCGGAAAGGGAACAGTTGAGGGTATCATAACCGATTCAAACGGACCTGTTCCGGGAGCTGCGGTTATGATTAAGGACAAGACCGGAGCTGTGATTTCCGGAATGGACGGAGATTATACTCTTTCAGGTCTTGAGATGAATGATGTCATTGTCGTGACCATTCTCGGATACAAGGATGCGCAGGCCGTATGGACAGGCCAGCAGAAATTGAACTTCACCTTGGAGGTATCCACAGAGTTCCTTGATGAGGTCGTTGTCACTGCACTCGGTATCAAGCGCGAAGAGAAGACACTTTCCTACAATGTGCAGAAAGTGAACGCTGACAAACTTACAGCCGTAAAGGACGCGAACTTCGTGAATTCACTCGTCGGTAAGGTAGCCGGAGTGCAGATCAACTCAGGTGCCAGCGGCCCTGGAAGTACTACCCGTGTCGTAATGCGTGGTATGAAGTCTATCGAGAAGAACAACACTGTTCTTTATGTGATCGACGGTGTGCCTATGTACAACAAGAGCTTCGGCGGCTCCGGCGGTACCATGTCTTCAATGGTCAGCTCTGAGTCCGCTGCCGATATCAACCCGGAGGATATCGAGTCTGTGAACATGCTTACAGGCCCTTCAGCAGCAGCGCTTTACGGTTCTGAGGCTGCCAACGGTGTAATTATCATCAACACCAAGAAAGGTGCAGAGGGCACGACCAAGGTTACTGTCAGCAACAATACCACATTCTCAAGGGCTTACATGATGCCTGACATGCAGGACCGTTATGGAAGAAGCGGCGGATACAACAGCTGGGGTGCACAGCTTCCTGAGAGCTACAGCTATGATCCGCGCAAGTTCTTCAATACCGGTACTGACGTGATCAACTCTGTTGCACTTTCTACAGGCAACAAGAACAGCCAGACATATATTTCCGCTACAACTACAAACTCAAAGGGTATTGTTCCTGAGAGCAAGTATGACAGATACAACTTCACCGCAAGAAATACTACCAAGTTTGCGAAAGACAAACTCGTACTCGATTTCGGTGCAAGCTTCATTATCCAGAAAGACCACAACCTCGTTTCACAGGGTACATATTTCAACCCGCTCCCTGGTCTCTACCTCTTCCCGAGAGGAGATGATTTCAATGAGGTGCGTCTCTATGAAAGATGGAACCCTGTAACAGGTGTCAAGACTCAGTACTGGCCATATTCTGAGGGCTCTCACAATATGCAGAACCCTTACTGGGTGCAGAATCGCAACAACCGCGACATGAACAAGCGCCGTTACATGTACAACGCTTCTTTGCAGTATATTCCTTTCAAATGGCTGAACATCACTGGACGTGCACGTCTGGATGAATCTACATACCGCCAGACTACAAAGTACTATGCTACAACATTGAAGACATTCGCCGGCGAAAACGGAGGTTACATGTTGGACAACATGACCGACAGGTCTTTCTACGGTGATATCATCGCCAATGTGGACAAGGCATGGGGAGACTGGAGACTCATCGTCAATGCAGGTGCTTCGATCAACGACCAGAGATATGAGATGAACCGCGCTGCCGGTGACCTTATCCTGCCTAACCACTTTGCTACCAACAACCTGAATACAGCTGTAAACTACAAGGGTAATCAGGAAGGATGGCACGATCAGACACAGGCTGTCTTCGCATCAGTAGAAACAGGATGGAAGAACATGCTCTTCCTCACTCTCACCGGAAGAAATGACTGGGCTTCTCAGCTCGCCTATACTGACAACGAGTCTTACTTCTACTGGTCAGCAGGTCTTTCTGCTGTTATCTCGAATATGGTAGAGATGCCTTCATGGTTTACTTTCATGAAAGTGCGCGGATCTTACTCTCAGGTGGCTTCTCCATTTGACAGATTCCTCTCTCACCCTAGTTACAAGTATAATGACCAGACCCATAACTGGAGCAAGAGCGATACTTATCCTGCTTATAACCTCAAACCGGAGGATACAAGATCTTGGGAACTCGGTCTTAACGTTCGTTTCCTCGAGAGCCTCTCTTTGGATGTAACATACTATAGGTCAAACACCTACAACCAGACTATCTACGCGCCGCTTTCTGCATCTTCAGGATACAAGAACTTCGTTGCACAGACCGGTAATATCCAGAACCAGGGTGTTGAGCTCGCTCTCGGATATGACAACAAGTGGGGTGACTTCAGCTGGAGCAGTAATTTCACATACACCTTCAACCAGAACAAGATCAAGGAACTCGCTCATGGTATTCCTGATCCTGTTACAGGTATTCCTGTTGACGTGACACAGATCGAGAAGGACTGGTTGGGCGCATCTAACGTTGCTCCTCAGGTTATCCTTCGCGAAGGTGGTTCTCTTTCTGATATCTATATCAAGCACAGAGTCGCAAGAGACCTTAACGGTAACGTGGCTGTTGATAACAACGGTAATATCAAGGTTGAGGAAGTTGAGGCTTACAAAGCCGGTCAGCTCGCTCCTAAGGGCAACTTCGGATGGAGCAACAACTTTGGTTACAAGGGAATCTCTCTTGGTGTAGTGCTTACTGCGCGTGTAGGCGGTCTCGTTTACTCGGCTACCCAGGGTATCCTTGACTACTATGGAGTATCAGAGGCTTCTGCTTCAATGCGTGACGCTGGCGGAATTCCTGTAAACTATGGAAAGCTCGGAGCAAAAGAATATTATACTACAATCAGTACAGCTCAGGGAGGTTATGATGCATTCTACCTCTATAGCGCTACCAACGTCCGTCTCCAGGAACTCGCATTGAACTATACCTTCCCTAAGAAGTGGTTCAATGACAAACTGAACCTTACTTTGGGTGTTGTAGGACGTAACCTCGCCATGATTTACTGCAAGGCTCCGTTTGATCCGGAACTTTCAGCTGCTACAGGCAACAACTACTATCAGGGAGTTGACTATTTCATGCTTCCAAGCACCAGAAATTTCGGTTTCAATGTTAAACTCCAGTTCTAAAAACGAAGAATATTATGAACAAAATAATTAAAGTTCTCGCTTCTTGCGCTATCCTCGGAGTAATTGGAGGATGTACAAAGAACTTCGAGAAATATAATACGGACCCGTATGCAATCAAGAGTTCTGATCCGTCGATTCTTATTCCGACGATGATGGCATCTCTTATGTACGTGCAGCAGAATGACTCTCAGATGATCGACCAGATGGTCGGTTCTCTCGGCGGCTACTACACATTGTCCAACCGTTGGGGTGGTCAGAACTTCGATACATTCAATGCCTCTGATTCATGGAATGCAATTCCTTATGAGACAATGTTCCTCGATATCTATGCCAACTATTTCGAGATTGAGAAATTCACAGGTGCTTCAGGTCACTATTATGCAATGGCTAACCTTCTCCGCGCAGCAGCTATGATGCGTGTCGCTGATATGTATGGTCCGATTCCTTACAGCAAGGTAACTGACGGTCAGATGTATGTGGCATACGATTCTAATGAGGATGTTTACAAGAGCATCATCGAGGATCTCAATAGTGCTGCATCCGTACTTGCCGGCTATGCATCTGCGTATCCTGACAAGAAGCCTTTGGCTGCTCAGGATCCTGTTTTCGCAGGAGATTATGCCAAGTGGGCAAAGCTTGCAAACTCTTATATCATGCGTGCAGCAATGCGTTCTGGCAATCAGGAGGCATTTGTAGCTGCTTATGAGTCTCCATTCGGATTCATCAATGCCAATGCGGACAACGCAATGATGGATCCGGCAGCTCAGCCAAACCCTTATCAGCTTGCAAGTGCATCATGGGGTGACCTCAGAAGCGGTGCGTCTATCGTGGACTATATGAATGGTTATAACGACCCTAGACGTTCTCAGTACTTTACTAAGGCAACAGGCGGTAGATTTGTCGGAATGCGTTCAGGTAAAGGCTCTTTCGAGAAGTCGGCTGTTCAGGGATATTCAATGCCTAATTTTGCGGCTACCGACAAACTCCCTGTATTCGTGGCTGCAGAATCTCAGTTCCTTCTTGCAGAGGCAACTCTTAAGGGATGGATTTCCGGAAGCGCTCAGGACTTCTATAAGCAGGGTATCAAACTTTCTATGGATCAGTGGGGTTGCGACGAGTATGACTATGAGGAGTATGTAGATGATGAAAGCAGCGTTCCTGCTTCTTATTCGAACGATCCGATAGCCAATTTCCCTAGTTACTCTAGAAATACCAAGGTTACTATCGCATGGGCAGAATCAGCAACTCAGGAGCAGAAACTTGAGAAGATCATTACTCAGAAATGGATTGCAAACTATCCTATGGGTATCGAGGCTTGGACAGAATATAGAAGAACAGGTTATCCTGAGCTCGCTCCTGTAATCGACAACCTCTCAAATGGTGTAATTACAGATAATGCACGCGGACTCCGCAGACTTCGTTACTCTTTCAACGAGAAAACATTGAACAAGGAAAATTATCCTGCAGCTGTCAGCTTGCTTGGTGGCAAGGATGATGAGTCTGTAGATCTTTTCTGGGCAAAGAAGAACTAACATTTAAAATTAGACAAATATGAAATTCAATATATTGAAAGCTCTCATTCCGGCAGTTGCGGTTCTCGCTGTGACAAGCTGTAGTGACTGGACAACACCTGAGCCGAAAGATTTCGAAAGTCCATTGACCGAAATCACAAAGGATGACGCCTACTATGAGGCTCTCCGTGCATACAAGGCTAGCGACCACTCTGTTTCATTCGGATGGTACAGTGAATGGGGTGAGGGCGGTGTTTCTACTGCCAATATGCTTCAAGCAGTTCCTGACTCAATGGATATCATTTCATTGTGGAACAATTCACATCTTACTCCTACCAAGAAGGCTGACCTCGATTTCGTGACCCAGGTCAAGGGTACCAAGGTGCTTATCTGCTCATTCGTAGCTGAAGTCGGATGTTTCTATTCGCCTGCTGAATATCAGACTGTTCAGGAGCGTAAAGAGTACTGGGGATGGAAAGATGGCGATGAAGAGGCTATCCATAACTCCATCATCAAATGGACAAAGACTATCGCTGACTCCCTGAACATCTATGGTTTCAGCGGTATTGATATCGACTATGAGCCGGGTGAGTATGGTGGATCTCTCTGCCGTAACTCTCAGTATTACACTTGGTTCGTTGAGGAAATGGGTAAGCATATCGGACCACAGTCAGGTACAGACAAACTTTTCATCGTTGACGGATATTATACATCGCAGCCTAATGCGGCTGAGCTTGCCAAGTATTTCGATTATTTCGTAAATCAGGCTTATATGAATAAAGCTTATGGTCTGCAGTCGCGTTTGGAGCAGACTATTAGAGCCTTCTCATCTGTAATGTCTGAAGAGGAGATTACAAAGAAGCTTATTGTTACGGAGAATCTTGAGAGCGCAATGGACTGCTTGAATGGAGGATACGCTTGGACTGATGCTGATGGACATGGGTGGGATAAAAGTGTCATGCCTTCTCTTGTGGGATTTGCTGACTGGAAACCTGCTAACGGCTTCAGAAAGGGTGGATTCGGTGCTTATCGTTTCAGTAATGAAAGAGTGAATACGCCTCCATATAAATGGATGCGCAAGGCTATTCAGCAGCAGAATCCTGCTCCTGGCAAGCAAATTATCGAGAAACCGGCTGAATAGTATTGAAAATTTAAATTAGAATAACATGAAAAATATTTATAAATACGGTGCTCTTGTACTTATGGCTATGGCTGCATGCAGTTGCAATGATGCAGAATATGGCGCAGCAGGAACTATGGGGGACGAGCTCGGAGTTCATGCCTACCTTGTAGAGAGCAATTCTACACCTGGTATTGCTAATAGTGTCGTGACACTTGGCTCGACAGTAACTAATCTTGCACTTACACCATCATTGACAGATAAGAGTGATGCTGATGCAGAGTATCGTCTTGTAGTTGATAAGGATATGCTTGAAAAGTTCAATGAAGCGGAAGGTACCAGTTATGATGCTCTTCCGGAGGAACTTGTTCATCTGGAGTCTTCTATAACGATACCGGCAGGAAAGTGCTCTCAGGAACCATTCATTATCTCTATTGATCCTCTTCCTCTGGAGCTTGTGGGAACACCATTTGCACTGCCTCTCCGCATGGAAAAGGTTTCAGGCAATGCAGATGTTACAGGACGTACCAGTTCTTATGTATATGTGATTTCGTCTGCAATCGTAGATGATTTGCCTAAATTCAATGGCGCTTCCGGACTTAGGACTGATGAGGCTTTGAGCATCCCTCAGTTTACAATAGAGATGCGTTTCCAGGTTTCCAATACCGGCAATCGTAATAGAGACGTGTTCTTCAGCAATCCTGACGGTAAGGAGTTTATGGCCCGCTTTGAGGATCCTCAGCATGATGAGAATGGTTTCAAAGCACATTCGCTGGTTCAGTTCCAGGGTATCGGTGGCTACCTTAACCCTACCATCGCTATCGAACCTAACAAGTGGCAGCACTATGCAGTTACCTTCGATGGTACTTTTATTTCGATTTACGTAAACGGCTCATTTGCAGGTAGAAAGGACTTCCCAACAAGCGTTGTTAATGGAGGACAGTTCCCTAATATGTCATTTATGGGAGTCGGTGGTAGCAACGGTTATTGGGCTCCAGGTGACGGCCCTTGGTGGGGATGTCAGGTAATGACCAACGAAATCCGCGTATGGGATTTTGCTAGGTCGGCAGATCAGATTGCCAATAGTATCAAGTCTGTTTCTCCTAACAGCAAGGGACTTATCGGCTACTGGAGAATTTCCAGAAGTAACTATGATGAGACCAATAAGATCTTCAAGAACCTTGCTGGCGATCATCACCACTTGCATACAAACAAGAATTTCACTTGGGTTGAGAACGTATCAAGTGAGGATGTAGCAACACCATGGTAATAGTTTGACAAAACTATCATAATCAGATATGAAGATGCTGGCGGATTTTATTCCGCCGGCATCTTTTTTAGTTTGCCCGGTGGCATTCTTGAGGAATCTTGCTAATTTTGCATGGATGTACGGGA
The DNA here is from genome assembly GCA_934700615.1 of uncultured Bacteroidales bacterium. Lineage (GTDB taxonomy): Bacteria > Bacteroidota > Bacteroidia > Bacteroidales > UBA932 > Cryptobacteroides. Next base: position 50,887 of record CAKUXR010000005.1, on the reverse strand, counting down.
TTGGAATTCCCGGCTGTGATTTTTAATGACATTGACAATGGCACACACTAGAGAAGAAAAACTTGCACAGTTCGGCCGCGTGCTGGACATTATGGACAAACTCAGAGAAAAATGCCCATGGAACGGGGCTCAGACCTGGGAAACATTGAGGTCGCTTACTGTGGAGGAAGTTTACGAACTCAGTGATGCTGTCATCAAGCATGAGGACAAAGATGTCGAAAAAGAACTGGGAGACATCCTTCTGCATGTGGTTTTCTATTCCAAAGTAGCTGAAGAGCAGTCGAAATTCGATGTGGCAGATGTCATGGAGCGCTTGTGCGAGAAGATGACATTCCGTCATCCTCATGTGTTCTCTGATGTCCAGGCTGCAGATGCCGAGGCTGTTTCCGAGAACTGGGAAATGATGAAAATGAAGGAGAAGGGCGGGAATAAACGCATCCTTTCAGGTGTTCCGGATTCGCTGCCGCCGATTCTCAAGGCGTATTCGATGCAGGACAAGGCGAGGGGAGTGGGCTTCGACTGGGAGCGTCCGTCACAGGTCTGGGACAAGGTGAAGGAGGAGCAGGGCGAGTTCCAGGCAGAGCTTGAGTCTATGTCAGCGGAGGAGGACCTCGGCGACACCGTGCCTGCCGGATATACGAAAACCCCGACTCCTGGTTCTGCCCGTGACCGCGCAGAAGAAGAACTCGGGGACTTCATGTTTGCTGTTGTCAATGCTGCCAGACTCTATGGCCTGAATCCCGATACTGCTCTGAACCGTGCCTGCGACAAGTTCCGTCGCCGTTTCACTTATCTGGAGGAGCATACCATCCGTCAGGGTCGCAATCTTACCGACATGACACTTGCCGAGATGGATGAAATCTGGGATGAGGCCAAGGCCAAAGGCCTGTAGTTCGGCTCTCGGACGAATGCCCAAGGCCCACGCGCTTTTTCTTGTGTACGTTACCCTCACTCTAAATCCCTCCCCTCGGGGAAGGGACTTACTCTCGCCCAGAGGTCTCCAAAAACGGTGTTTCGCGCTTGCGAAACTTGCATTATTTTGTTCTGGTCCAGACGGAGTTTCTGCCAAGTGCAGGAACTCCGATATATCCGCGTAAAGTAAGATTTCCGTCAGACTTCAGTTTGATTGTGGCCTTGTAGGTGTTTCCGCTTTCAGGGTCATAGATGGTGCCGTTCTTCCAGATGCCGTTGTCGTAGGTCATGTCTTTCAGGATGACAACGCCCTTGAGTGTCCTTTTTTTCAGAGAAGCATCCGGATTCTTTTCATCTTTTGCGCCCTCGATAGATGTCCAGACAAGTGTTCCGATATATTTGCCGTTCTGCTTGGTGACTTCCACCTTGCCGGTCTTGTTTTCTGACAAGTAGGTTCCCAGAATTCTGTCCGCGTCATTTGTCTGCGCGAAAGCCATGACAGTACAGAGTACCAATATGGCCGAAATGATCAATTTTTTCATTTTCATAATGTTTTAAATTACAATACTATGCGGCCTCTGCTGAGCCGCTGTTCCTGTCGGAATCCCCGGATTTCCATATGATGTGAACCATCACTGGGCCCGACGGGGACATGCATCACGCAAAAACCGCGCCCGTACAGATGACCGTATCCGAGTATCGGACAAACGGGGTAAAAATAGGCTTGTTTTTACCCCGTTTGTTTCAATTTTCTGAAACGGGGTAAAAAATGGCGTTTTCTTACACCGTTTTTCAAGGGTGAAGTTACTCTTCATCGCCATGTCGTCCGTCAGGTGGTGCGGGACGGCGGACGTGGCCAACCCACGGCCTCGGGAAGTGGGAGGTGCCTGCCGGAGACAAGTTCTCGCGGGAGCGAGGACGCAGGAAACGGTAGGAGGGCCGAACGGAGCGCAGCGGAGTGAGTTCCGCCGTACCGCACCACCTGACAACAAACGATGTCGTGACTGGCAACGCTTCCCTGATATGTCATGGATTTCCGCGGTTGTCTACGCCTTTATGACATTGACAATGCCCCAGTGACATTTGACGTGGCAAAGGGTGCCTTTTATATAGTGGTTCTGCCATAACAATATGCCACAGGCACATCTGAGTGGCCATGTCGCGTGGCTACCCACGGAATTTTGCAGTCATCCGGCCGTGACGAATTCCGGCAGGCGGGACGACGCCACGGCTATCCCTGTAACACATTGATAATCAAGTATCAATTATTTTAAGCGTGGATTACCGAAGATTTTTTGATCACTAATCCACACCGAATTTCACAACGCCCTATAAATCAAACTATTGCAAAAACCAATGTGGCGCCGTCCCGACAACCGACTTAACTCCGGAAACGCTTGCCGATATCAATACTCCGGCTGGCACGTAACCGCGCGCCAGAAGGGGTCGGCGGATTGCGGATTTTGGAAGCATTGACCGTCAATGAGTTATATCAATGTCATCCGCCGCGCCCGGCTCACTTAATTCCGGTTTTATTTTTCGCCAAAATATTGTTAAATTTGCAGACTGTACTAAAACCAGATGTATGTCGAAATATAATATTGTCGAAGTCAGCGGGAAGAAAGACTTGAAAAAATTCATCAAGTTCCCTGACGAGTTATATAAGGACTGTAAGCAGTATGTGCCTGCCCTTCATTCGGATCAGGTGTTCAGCCTGACGAAAGATCCGGCATTGGATTATTGTAAGCATAAGTTGTGGATGGTCATGGACGGAAATAAAGTCGTGGGCCGTATCTGTGCTATGATAAATCCGCGATACAATGAGCTTTACAACAAGAAAAGGGCCCGTTTCGGCTGGTTTGACACGATCAATGACATTGAAGTGGCCCGTCTTCTCATCGGCACGGCGGAGGCCTGGGCGAAAGAGAACGGCATGACGGAAATTCACGGACCGCTGTATTACAATACATTGGGAAAGCAGGGTATGCTGGTGGAAGGATTTGAGAATGTCCCTCCGTTCAACTGCCTCTATAACTTCCCTTATTACAATGACTTCGTGACCGCACTCGGCTATGAGAAGGAGTGCGACTGGCTTCAGTACAAGATGGATGCATGTCAGGGCGTTCAGGACAAGATGGTAAGGATTGCCGGCATGCTGAAGGAAAGATACAACCTCCATGAGGGGCTTCTGAGCAAGCTCAAGAAAGACAAGGAGATGGTGAAGTATTTCTTCAAGGTTTACAATGAAAGTTTCGCGGCAGCGGTCTATAACTTCATTCCGTTTACCGAGAAGGAAATCGAGCACGAGGCGAAAGTCTCGATGCCGTTCATCTCAGACAAGGTCAGCAGCATTGTCCTCGACGAGAACAATGAACTGGTAGCGTTCGGAATAGCATTCCCGAGCATTTCGGGGGCCCTGCAGAAAGCCAAGGGACACCTCTTCCCGTTCGGATGGTTCCATCTGCTGAAGGCGATGCACAATTACGAGGCAGTGGACCTTATGCTGAACGGTGCAGTTCCGAAGTGGCAGAACAAGGGAGTGAGCGCGATTTTCCACTGCTCGATGTCTGACAAGTATCAGGCGGCGAAGACAAGATACGCGATTTCTAACCCGCAGATCGAGACGAACAGCGCGGTCAATGTCTGGGGAAAATACGAACACGAGTTGTACATGCGCAGACGCTGCTACGTCAAGTCGCTGTAAATCAATGCGTTTGTCTGGGTTTATGTCAATGCTGACGTGACGGATTACCGGACGGTTTAAGAAGAAAAACAGAATAATATATATGGCAGAAAAGAATTCATTGCTCGAAAAGGTTCTGAGCCTTCAGGACAAATTCACATCGCTGCAGAACCAGCTCTCTGATCCGGCAGTCATGTCGGACATGAAGAAATATGTTCAGCTGAACAAGGATTACAAGGAACTGGAACCTATCATCAAGGCCGGACTTGAATACAAGAAAATGGTGGATGAACTTGCTTCAGCCAAGGACATCATGGCCAATGAAAAAGATGAGGACCTGAAGGAGATGGCCCGCGAGGAGATTTCCGAGATTGAGCCGAAACTTCCGGATATGGAGCAGAATATCAAGCTTCTTCTCATTCCTTCTGACCCGGATGACAGCAAGAATGCTATGGTCGAAATCCGTGGCGGTACAGGTGGCGATGAGGCTGCTATTTTCGCCGGTGACCTTTTCAGAATGTATTCAAAGTTTGCTGAGCGCAAGGGCTGGAAACTCGAGATTACTGACCAGGCTCCAGGAACATCAGGCGGTTTCAAGCAGATTGTCTTCAAACTGTCTTGTGCTGACGGCGTTTACGGAACCATGAAATATGAGTCAGGCGTGCACCGTGTACAGCGTGTGCCTCAGACCGAGACACAGGGCCGTATCCAGACTTCTGCAGCGTCAGTGGCAGTATTCCCTGAGGCGGATGAATTTGACATTGACCTGGATATGAACGATATCCGCAAGGATACTTTCTGTTCTTCCGGTCCTGGTGGTCAGGGTGTGAACACGACTTATTCCGCGGTTCGTCTTACCCATATTCCGTCAGGTATCGTAGTCCAGTGCCAGGAGGAGCGTTCCCAGCTGAAGAACTTCGACAGGGCATTGGAGGAGCTCCGTACACGTCTCTACAATATGGAGCACCAGAAGTATCTCGACGGTATCGCTGCAAAGCGTAAGACCATGGTATCTACCGGTGACCGTTCTGCAAAGATCCGTACTTACAACTATCCTCAGTCACGTGTGACCGACCACCGTATCAACTGGTCAATGTACAATCTTCCTGCTTTCATGGATGGTGACATCCAGGAGTGTATCGACCAGCTGCAGATTGCCGAGAACGCCGAGCGTCTCAAGGCAGCAGGCGAGGACGAAGAATAAATTTCAGACAATATCATAGGCGTGGCCGATTTTCAAAGGTCGGCTTCGCCTTTGAGAGTTTGTAAAACTCGAAGTCGTCATCAGACGACCGCCCGGGTCCGGGTATTTGCGGGAGCAAATACGTGTAGGATGATAGGGCGCGCGGAGCGACAGGGTTTGGGACAGCGTCCCAATATATATAGTGTATTCTAGGAAACCACTTAAAAAACAAGACATGAATAAAAAAGTATCAGTAGTTTTCATGCTGATGGCCGTACTGTTTATAGTATGCCTGATAGCATCCAACCTTTTTGCAACAAAGGTCTTCGCAATGGGCAGCATCACGCTCCCCGGCGCAGTAATCATTTTCCCAATTTCTTACATCCTGAACGACTGCTTTGCAGAAGTATGGGGATACCGCAAAGCCAGACTCGTAATCTGGACCGCCTTTGCGATGAACTTCTTCGTAGCCATCATGGGACAGATCGTCTCATGGCTTCCGGCTGCATCATTCTGGGACGGCGGTGAGCACTTCGACTACGTGTTCAGCATGGCACCACGTGTAGCCTTCGCATCCCTCCTCGCCTTCCTCGCAGGCTCTACCATGAACGCCTTCGTCATGAGCCGCATGAAAATTGCCACTAAAGGCAAAGGCTTCTCAGGACGTGCAATCCTCTCATCCGTAGCAGGAGAAACCCTTGATTCATTGCTCTTTATGCCTATCGTCTTCTGGGGCGCGGACATCAGGTCATTGGCGACAATGCTCATCGCTCAGGTTACTTTCAAGGTATGCTACGAGATTCTCATCCTTCCTGTCACGATACAGGTGGTGAAAGCCCTCAAACGCTGTGAAGGCATCGACACATTCGACGAGAATATCTCGTACAATCCGTTCCGCGTTTACGATATCTAATTGGTAATCAAATAATTCTCCGTCTCCGGATGCCTGCGCACCTGAAGACGGAGTAACTGTCACATTTAACAAATACTTCAAATGAATAAAGAAAGAGAACAGGAAGGACTGCACTCCTTGGGTCATAAATCCGAATACAAGATGGATTACGCTCCGGAAGTTCTGGAGACCTTCATAAACAAGCATCAGGAAAACGACTATTGGGTAAGATTCAATTGCCCTGAATTCACAAGTCTCTGTCCTATCACGGGCCAGCCGGACTTCGCTGAAATACGTATCAGCTATATCCCTGACGTGAAAATGGTCGAGAGCAAGAGCCTGAAACTCTATCTTTTCAGTTTCCGTAATCATGGAGACTTCCACGAGGATTGCGTAAACAAAATCATGAAAGACCTTATCAAATTGATGGACCCGAAATACATTGAAGTAACAGGTCTTTTCACTCCTCGTGGTGGAATCTCCATATTCCCTTATGCCAATTACGGCCGTCCGGGTACAAAATTCGAAAAACTCGCAGAGCAGCGTTTCGCTACACACGAGTAGCAGCTACACTGTCCTGCCCTTTAATATGACTCTGTCTATGAACGGAGTCTGGTAGCAGTAAGGAATCCATGTCAATGACGGTATCCGCTTGGTAATGATGAGGTTGGCGAGCTTGCCGGCAGTTATCGAACCTGCAACGTCGCTGATGCCCATCGCATAGGCGGAATTCAGCGTACATGCGTTCAATGCCTGTATCGGCGTGAGTCTCATCTGGATACAGCCGAGCGACATGACGAACCTCATGTCTCCGCAAGGAGAAGAACCCGGATTATAATCTGATGCCAATGCTATACCGAGCCCTGAGTTGATGAAATCCAGGGCTTTGCCGTATTGCATCCTCAGGAAGAATGACGCTCCCGGAAGCATTGTCGGCATGGTGCATGAGCCCTTGAGCACACGGATTTCCTCATCGGTCGTGCTCTCCAGATGATCTACGGACAGGGCATTGTGCTTCACTCCGACCTGCACGCCGCCTGAAACGGCAAGCTGGTTCGCGTGGAGCTTCACCCTCATTCCGTACTGCTCTCCAGCCGTCAGAATCCTGTCTGTCTCTTCTGTCGTAAAGAATCCTTCTTCGCAGAATACATCGACAAAGTCGGCGAGCTTCTCGGCCGCAACAGCCGGAATCATCTCATTGCATACGTGATCGACATACTCGCTCTGCCTTCCCGCGAATGCCCTGCCTACCGCATGGGCGCCCAGGAATGTGGACTTGATTATGGCAGGAGAGTTCTCCCTTATTCTTTTTATCACGCGGAGTATCTTCAGCTCATCCTGTGTGGTGAGTCCGTATCCGCTCTTTATTTCGATCGCTCCGGTACCTTTCGCCATCATTTCGTTGACACGCTCCATCGCCTGCCTGTACAACTCGTCCTCGGACGTGTTGTGCAGAAGGTCGGCAGAATTCAGGATTCCGCCTCCGTGCGCGGCAATTTCGGCGTAGGAAAGACCTTTGATCTTGTCCAGGAATTCCTGCTCTCTTGTTCCCGCAAAGACAATGTGTGAGTGAGAATCGCAGAATGCGGGCAGAACGAATCCGCCGTCTGCGTCAATGACATCGAAAGAATCCTGTCCGGATTCCTGTGGGAGATCCGGACAGTCTGACATTGGCCCGAAACAAGCAATCTTGTCGTCCTCGATGAGGAGCCATGCGTTCTCCAGGGTGCCTGTCTCTGACATTGACACTCCTTCTTTCCGCATTACTCCGGCTTCGACGATTCCGGCAATCTGCCCGATGTTCCTTATCAGCGTTTTCATCGCGTCGGGGCTTAGATCAAAAGATTGTTTTCGTCGCGGAGGAAGTCAATGCTCTTCATGATGAGAGGATGCATGTATGTATCGACATCCACGAACGGAACCTCTTTGCGGTAGTCTGCGAGCATCTTCTCGATTAGTGGAGATGACTTTTCCGGACGACGGAACTCGAGAGCCTGTGCAGCATTGAAAAGCTCGATTGCGAGAACGGTCTCGACGTTGTCCACTACGCGGACGAGTTTTGTGGCTGCGTTTGAACCCATGCTGACGTGGTCTTCCTGACCCTGTGATGAAGGGATGGAGTCGCATGATGCAGGCCAGCAGAGCATCTTGTTCTGGCTGACGATAGATGCCGCGGTGTACTGAGGAATCATGAATCCGCTGTTCAGACCAGGTTTTGCAACGAGGAACATAGGGAGGCCTCTCTGACCGCTGATAAGTTTGTAAATTCTTCTCTCTGAGATGTTAGACAACTCTGACATCGCGATTGCGAGGGTGTCCATAGGGATGGCGATAGGCTCTCCGTGGAAGTTTCCGGCAGAGATGATCATGTCCTCGTCAGGGAATACGTTAGGGTTGTCGGTAGCGCTGTTGATTTCGTCTCCGATGACAGATGACACGTGTCTGATGTTGTCTTTCACCGCACCGTGGACCTGAGGGATGCAACGGAATGAATAAGGGTCCTGAACGTGCTGCTTAGGTCTGCGGATAAGTTCGCTGCCGTCAAGCAGTTTCAGGAAATTCTCCGCTGTCTCGATCTGTCCTTTGTGGCGGCGGAGAAGGTGTGTGAGCTGGTAGAACGGCTCGATTCTTCCGTCATAAGCCTCCAATGACATGGCTGCGATGCAGTCAGCCCAGCGGGAAAGTCTCATGCTCTTTATCAATGCCCATGTGGCGTGTGCGCTCATGAACTGTGTACCGTTGAGAAGTGCGAGACCTTCCTTTGACTGGAGTCTGATAGGGCTCCATCCGAACTCCTGCCATACTTCTGCTGAAGGACGTACCTGTCCTTTGTATCTTACCTCACCGAGGCCGATGAGAGGGAGGCACATGTGTGCGAGCGGTGCGAGGTCTCCTGATGCGCCGAGTGAACCCTGCTGATAGACAACCGGAAGAATGTCATTGTTGAACATGTCGATAAGGCGCTGGATCGTAATGATCTGGACGCCTGAATGTCCGTAAGACAGAGACTGTATCTTCATGAGGAGCATCAGTTTGACAATCTCAGGCCTTACAGGGTCGCCTGTTCCGCATGCGTGTGACATTACGAGGTTGTGCTGGAGCTGTGAAAGGTCAGCCTCCGGAATCGTAATGTTGCAGAGTGAACCGAAACCAGTGGTGACGCCATATACCGGTCTGCCTATGTCCTCCATCTTGCTGTCAAGATAGTCGCGGCATTTCTGTACGGCCTTTGCTGACTCTTCTGAAAGTTCGAGAGTTGCGTGATTGTCAATGATTTCCTTGACTTTTGCGAGTGTCAGTGTCTCGTTGGATATTTTATGTATCATGTCGTGTTATTTATGTTATTGACCCGGAATGTCTCACATTGCGGACATTCCGGATCATTTTCGGATTTCTGCTTATTTGATGTTTTTCAGTGCGTCGCGGACCAGAGCCTCGTCAGCATTGACAGGAACCGTTACTGTCAATGTTTCTGTGCGTCCCATTTCGCGGGTTATCGCGTGGAGTGCGCCTTCGTTGCGTGCCCAGCTGCGGCGTGCGATTCCGTTGTTTACATCCCAGAAAAGCATGTTGGTGATGTGGCGGTCTGAGTCTGCGGTTCCGTCGATGACCATACCGAAGCCTCCGTTGATGACTTCGCCCCAGCCTACGCCGCCTCCGTTGTGGATGGAAACCCATGTGGCACCTCTGAATGAGTCTCCGATGACGTTCTGGATGGCCATGTCAGCGGTGAACTGAGAACCGTCATAGATATTGGATGTCTCGCGGAATGGAGAGTCCGTTCCTGAAACGTCGTGGTGGTCACGTCCGAGAACAATCGGAGCAGTGATTTCCCCACGTCTGATAGCCTCGTTGAAAGCCAATGCAATCTTGGTCCTTCCTTCGCAGTCTGCGTAAAGGATTCTGGCCTGGGAACCTACCACAAGTTTATTGCGGCCTGCCTCCTCGATCCAGTGGATATTGTCGCGGAGCTGTCCCTGAATCTCTTCCGGAGCTGTCCTGGACTCTTCTTCGAGAACCTTTACTGCGATGGCATCTGACTTTGCGAGGTCCTCCGGATTCTCTGACATACATACCCATCTGAAAGGTCCGAAACCGTAGTCGAAATAGAGCGGTCCCATGATGTCCTGTACGTATGAAGGGTAACGGAACTTGCCGTCCGGTCTGAGGATGTCGGCTCCTGCGCGTGATGACTCGAGAAGGAATGCGTTGCCGTAGTCGAAGAAATACATTCCCTTGGCAGTCAGGCGGTTGATGGCTGCAACCTGTCTTCTGAGGGATTCCCTTACGCACTCCTTGAAGCGCTCAGGCTCTTCTGCCATCATCTTCTTGGACTCCTCGAGGCTGTAGCCTACAGGGTAGTATCCGCCGGCCCAAGGGTTGTGGAGTGATGTCTGGTCAGAACCGAGGTTCACTTCAATGCCTTCGTCAGCGAGTCTCTCCCACAGATCTACAACGTTTCCTACATATGCGAGTGAAACGACTTCTTTCTCGCTTGTGGCCTTGCGGATGCGCTCCATGAGCTCGTCGAGATTTTCGTGAAGCTCATCCACCCAGCCCTGCTCATGACGTTTGCGAGCTGCAAGCGGGTTGATTTCTGCTGTAACGCTCACTACTCCGGCGATGTTTCCTGCCTTAGGCTGTGCGCCTGACATTCCGCCGAGTCCGGCTGTCACGAACAGGAGACCTTTCATGTTCTCTCTGGTACCGTCAATGCCTTTGCTCTTCAGCTGTTTGCGTGCGGCGTTCATGACTGTGATGGTGGTTCCGTGCACGATTCCCTGAGGGCCGATATACATATATGAACCTGCTGTCATCTGGCCGTACTGGGAAACTCCGAGAGCATTGAATCTCTCCCAGTCATCCTGCTTCGAGTAGTTCGGAATGACCATACCGTTGGTGACAACCACGCGAGGAGCGTCCTTGTGGCTTGGGAACAGTCCCATAGGGTGTCCTGAATACATTGCAAGTGTCTGCTCGTCAGTCATTTCCGCGAGATATTTCATCGCGAGGCGGTACTGTGCCCAGTTCTGGAAGATGGCTCCGTTTCCGCCGTAGATGATGAGCTCGTGAGGGTGCTGTGCGACCCTCGGGTCCAGGTTGTTCTGGATCATGCCCATGATGGCTGCTGCCTGGCGGCTCTTTGCAGGATATTCGTCGATAGGTCTTGCATACATCTCATAGTCAGGACGGAACCTGTACATGTAGATTCTGCCGTAGTCATGAAGTTCCTGTGCGAATTCCTCTGCGAGTACGCTGTGGAATTTGGTAGGGAAGTATCTCAATGCGTTCCTGACGGCAAGTACCTTTTCTTCTTCAGTGAGGATGTCTTTGCGCTTAGGAGCATGGTTGATATTCTTGTCATATGGTTTTTTCTCAGGCAATTCAGCAGGAATGCCCTCGAGTATCTGTTTCTGAAAATCTGTCATTTTCGTGAAGTTTAGTAATTAATTATATGTGTTCTTGGCGAAAAATCGTCTAGAAGTGTCCTGTGTCGGACATTTCTAAACGATTGTACTGTCTAGCCTATGTTCTTGTTTACTGCGGCGAGGATTTCAGCCTCTTTCTCCGCTGCCTCTTTCGCGATGGCCTCAGCCTCTGCAACGAGCTTGTCAGCAAGGTCGCGGTCCTGAAGTCCTGCAGCATTGATCCTGACATTGAGCTGGGCTCCTCTTACTGCTGCCAATGCTGCGAGTGCGCCGACACCTGCGTCTGATGCTGAAGCAGGGTTTCCGTTCAGTGCCATTGCGAGTGCTACCGGCATTGCTTCGAGCGCGGTCTGCATTGTCCTCAGAGGAACCTGGGTCGCGTAGAGGGTCGCCTTCTCCATGGCTGCTGCACGTGCTGCCTTCTCTTCTTCGCTGCCCTTAGGCATTGAGAATACGTCCATGATTTTTGCGAATGCTGCGGTATCCTCATCGACGAGCTTGAGCAGACGCTCCATGACATCCTGGCCCTTTTCTGCCCAGTCGGAGAACTCTCTCCAGCGTGCGTCCCAGCCGCGCTTGTGGGCTGAAAGGTTCGCTACCATTGTTCCCAATGCTGCTGCGAGTGCGCCCATGTATGCAGATACTGAGCCGCCTCCCGGAGCTGCTGACTCTGATGCGGTCTCCCTTGCGAAGCCCTTGAGAGTCATTCTGATAAGTCTTTCCTTAGCTGCTTCTGCGGCCTCGTCTTCCATCAGGAATTCGATGACTTTCTCACGTGGATTGAACGGCTTGAGGTCGCTGAGTCCCAGTGACTTGACAGCTATCTTGAGGATTTCGTCCTCACTGATTCCGAGTGAACGTTCCTGTTTTGCGAGATAATATTTTCCGGCCTCGATGAGCACGCGTTTAGGTACGAGTCCGACGATTTCAGTACCGGTGACACGGAGTCCTCTTGCCGCTGCTGCCCTGCAAACCTCCTCGAAGGCCACGTGGAGCGGTGTCGTGTTCATGTCGGTAATGTTCATGGATACCTGGGCGATACCGTATTCCTCGATGTACCAGCCGATTGCCTTGCAGCCCTTCAATGTTCCCGGAATCCAGATGGTCTTGCCGTTGTCATCCTTGATAATCTTTCCGGTAAGGCTGCCGCCCTCTCTTGCAGGACGTCCTTTTTCCCTGACGTCGAAGGCTACTGCCATCGCACGGCGTGTTGAGGTGGTGTTAAGGTTGAAGTTTACTGCGATGAGGAAGTCGCGTGCTCCGACATTGGTAGCGCCGGCCTTGGCAACTGTCTCATTGTACTCGCCCGGGCCGAAGTCCGGTTTCCTCTCAGGGTCATTGACCTTTTCCGGCAGTGCCTCATATTCTCCTGCGCGGCATACTGCGAGATTTTTTCTCTCAGGCTTGTTGGCTGCTGCCTCGTAGCAATAGCAAGGAATTCCGAGCTCGTCGTAGATCCTTTTTGCGAGGCCTCTGGCCATTTCCGCACATTCTTCCAGAGTGGTTCCGGCAACTGGGATGAGAGGCAGTACGTCCGTAGCTCCTGACCTCGGGTGTGCGCCGTGGTGATGTCTCATGTCGATCAGTTCGGCTGCTTTCTTTTCGCCCTGGAATGCAGCTTCGAGTACCGCTTCCGGTGAACCTACGAATGTCACCACTGTTCTGTTGGTGGCCTCTCCTGGATCAACATCGAGTACTTTGACGCTTTCCTCTCCGTTTTCAGTGGAAACTTTTGTCTCGGTTATTGCCTTGACGATCTGGTCAATAACTTCTTTGTTCCGACCCTCGCTGTAGTTCGGGACACATTCGATGATTCTTTTCATATTATCTGTAAATAAAATATTTTGTACAAAAACTGTCTCGGGAATGACTGTCGTGTCATCTTGCCGTCCGTCCTGCCCTGCAGCCGGATATGTGTGGGCTTTACAGGAAAAGACTTTGAAACGTAAATTTAAGCATTTTCTTATAAAACGTATAAATATACACAGTTTTCTGTAAAAAATGAAGAAAATTCAGCTAAATTGCTTTATAACTGAATTTTCTTGAATCGTGTGGAATATGTCCCGGAATCTGCTAATTGTCCTCGTCCGGAGCCGTGCCCCGTCTGAATATCTTGTAGCCTATCATGGCCATGGCGATACTCATCAGCGGGCTGAGGATATTGAAGAAACAATATGGCAGGTAAGTGATGGTCGGCACGCTCAGGATGGTAGCCTGTGTCATGCCGCAGCTGCTCCACGGATAGAGCGGCGAGGTGACAGTCGAAGAGTCCTCCACTGAACGTCCCAGCAGACGGCTCTCATAGCCGCGTTTCGCATAAATGTCCTTGTAGATGTCGGACGTGAGGATAATGGAAAGATACTGGTCCGAAATCACACCGTTCAGGATAACGCCTGTTCCGACAGTCGAAGCCACCAGGCCGGTACGGGTCTTGGTCATCGGCAGGATCAATGATGCAAGGTGGTGGAGCATTCCGCTGGCTTTCATGCAGCCTCCGAAACACATTGCGCAGATGATCAGGTACACGGTGTTCAGCATTCCGAGCATGCCTCTCGATGCCACGAGCTTGTTGACCTCCTCGACACCGGTATCCACTGAAACTGAATCATATATGGTCTTGACAATGCCGGTGAACATGACTTCGGCCTTGCACAGTGTTCCGCCGATTCCGAACGCTTCGAGGGTCTGGTTGCCTATCTCCGTCACGATGTGCGGCTGGAGAACGATGGCGCAGCCTGCCGCCAGTAACATTGATATTCCCAATACCGGCAGTGCTGGCATTTTCTTCGCGATGAGGATTCCGGTCACGACCGGCACGATGAGCGTCCACAGCGAAATGTTGAACTTCGACGACAGCGTCTCGGTATATACCGAAATCTGCGCGGAGTCGTTGCCGGTGTGCAGGAAGCCAAGCACCAGGAATATTGTCAATGTCAGTGCGAATGACGGTACCGTGGTGAGCATCAGGTACTTGATGTGTCTGAACAGGGGAGTGCCGGAGATGGATGCCGCCATCACGGTCGTGTCCGAAAGCGGAGAAATCTTGTCTCCGAAATATGCTCCGGATATGATGGCTCCGGCAATCATTCCTTCACTGAATCCCTGTGCCTTGCCGATACCCATGAGAGCCACGCCGATGGTCGCGATGGTAGTCCACGAACTGCCGATCATCACGGAGATGAAGGCGCAGATGACGCATGCGGTCACCAGGAAAATTTTCGGCGAGATGATCTGCACACCATAATATATAAGGGACGGCACGGTTCCGCTCATTGTCCATGTTCCGGAAATGCCGCCGATCATGAACAGGATCACGATGGCCGTGGTCACGTCTCCGATGTTGCTCCTGATGGCGTCCTCGAATTCCTCCCACGGCTTCTTGAAAAGCCACATTGCCAGCCACACGCAGATTCCCGCTGAAAACAGCAGTGCCACCTGGCTTGCGCCAAGAATCGCGTCGCTTCCGAAAATGGAGATGTTCAATGCCAGTAGAATGACCAATACCACGATTGGTACCAATGAAATGCAAGTCCGAATTATTGATGCTTTCTTCATTCCGTATAATATTTATAAAGTCATGAAAGGCATTCCCTTCATGAAAACAACAAATGGTAATTTATGTCCGTCTTGGAGATAACAAAAATATCCCCGCAAGTCTGAGTTGCGGAGAGTATTTTTGCAAAGGTAGTGAATAATCCGGATTAATACCTGATTTTCATCTCATAATTCCACTGGTCGAAGTAAAGGTTTCCTCCGTCCCACTCTGCTTCGCCTCTCTGGAATAATGACACATTTTTGGCAGGAAATAGCGGTTTCTTGCCGAAAATGTATTACTTTTGTGCCGTTGAACAGATAAGAATGACAATTACAGATCATATCGTATACTATGCAGCTCTGCAGCGTGGTCCTTTCCGCAGGAAGGACCTTTCAGCATGGCTGGGCGAAAAGAGAATTCCGGTTGGCAGTGGCCTTCAAACACAGCTGGACCGCTTGGTTGCATCCGGTCGTCTCATTAAAACCGGCTGGGGAGAGTATCGGCTAAGTGACAGTGCAAAGCCCCGTTTGCAACTCGCTCTAAAGCCGGAAACAAAGGAATTGGCCCAATACCTGAAGAAGCGCTATCCGCTGGCTGATTTCTGTATTTGGGATGCTGCCAGCGTTATTCCCTTTATGCTGCATGTGCCTAACATCAAGATGGTCATCGTTGACGTAGAGCGTCTGCTGGAACAATCCTTCCCGGATGCCATCCGCGAGAAGTATCCGAATAAGATGGTTTTGCCCAATCCCACCAAAGAAGAGTTCATCAAGTTCGGGAGCACCAGGGACTGCATCATTCTGCATACGCTTACAACTGAAGCTCCGATTGACACCTTTGAAGAACTCCCCGTACCCACAGCGGAGAAAATGTTGGTGGACATTTTTCTTAATCCGGAATTCGAATTCCTTCAGGGAAGTGAACTCACTCGTATATACCAGGAAGTGTTCTCCGATTTTGACATATCCCGCAGCCGGCTGCTCCGCTATGCGCGGCGCCGTTACTGTGAAGAAAAAATACAACATCTTATTGACCGCTTAACCCCTTAGAACAATGATTGACCCTCAAAGCCGAAGCCTGGAATGGATTGAACAGGCGAGCGCTCTCATTCCTAATATCGCAGATACTGCCCTTGTGGAGAAGGCCATCCGCGCCCTCTCCTTACTGGAGTCCCTTGTCCGGTCCGGCTGTCCCTTCGTCTTTAAAGGAGGTACTGCCCTGATGCTTCATCTTGATACCTCCCGACGACTGTCCATAGATGTTGATATCGTATGTCCTCCGGGGCTGGACATTAGGGAATATATTGGGAAGTATGGCAGTGAGTATGGCTTCCTTGAGGTCACCGAGATTGATCGTAATTCCAGAACAGGCGTGCCCAAGTCTCATGCGGAGTACCGCTACGCTGTCACGTACCCTTCTGGTCGCCCTACGGATAAGATTCTATTGGATGTCTTGTATGAGGACATTAAATACAACGAGGTCGTGTCTCTCGCCATCAAGAGCCCACTCCTGAAGCAGGAAGGAGAGCCGATGATGGTACAGTGTCCCGGCTTGAAGGATATGCTTGGCGATAAACTTACGGCTTTCGCGCCACACACCACAGGCATCCCCTTCTTCAAGGGAGAGGATGAATTCTTTATGGAAATCATGAAACAGCTCTATGATGTCAGTTCTATCATTGACAGAGTGGACAACCTCGCCGAAGTCCGGAATACCTATAGCCAACTTGTCCCTATCGAATTAGGATACCGCAAACTTAACCGGCTCACCGAGGCCGATGTCCTCAAGGATACTTATGATTGTGCCATGAACATCTGTTTGCGCGGCGCTCTGGATAAAAAAGAATATGGCTATTACGCGAAAGGTGCCAGAAGTGTAAACAGTTTCATCATCCCGGAGAATTACAATGCCGATATCGCCATCCGTGATGCTGCTAAAGTGGCATACCTTGTTCGTCTTATCCAGACTGGCAATGACCATGTAAAGCATTACAAACATGAAATGGACGAGGAACTTGCAGGCGCCCTTATACAGAATCGCCAGTTGAACAAACTGAACAGCATTAAGAAGATAAGCCTGGAAGCATTCTTCTATCTGTTGGAAATCGAGAAGACTACCTGATTTTCATCTCATAATTCCACTGGTCGAAGTAAAGGTTCCCGTCGTCCCACTCTACTTCGCCTCTCTGGAAATCAACGGTTTCGCTGCGCGGATATTTCTTTTTCGGGATGAATTCGCGGCCGAAATCGTTGTTTATGATGAGCCTGTAGGCGTCGAGGGCACCCATGTATGTTTCCCCGCCGAAAGACTGGTCCACGGGAATCCAACCGTAGCCGTCAATCCAGATTTCAGCCCAGTCGTGCAGCCCGTCATTGCCCGGATGCATCATGAATCCGCTCTGGAATCTGGCCGGGATACCTGCTGACCTGCAGAGAGTTATGAAAAGAAGGCTGACCTGGCCGCAGTCCCCGTGCCTGTTGTGGAGGACATATTCGGGAATGTTCTTTATGGTCGAATATTCGCGTGCCGAAGCCCAAGGGAAATTCGCGTCAATCCAGTCGTAGAAGGCTTTCGCCTTGAGGACAGGTTTGTCAATGCCTTTGCACAGGGAGTCCCTGAGTTCCAGGATTCTCGGCGAGAACAATATGTGCGAATCGCGCTCCTTCGTATATTCTTTCGGAGCGGCGCCCTTTTTGCCGGACGGTCCAATGCCGGTTTCCGTATCATCATCTGTGATGCCGAGAGGTATCCATTCGGCGCAGGATTCATATTCGAACTCCTCATAGAAGACGACCGGCCAGCCTGCGGACGCCTTTGCCTCCATATAGAGGGAACTGTGCGCGCTCCGGTTTCCTGAGAAAGTCAGTTCTTTGGCATCGGCCAGCTCGGTCCTGAAATACAGCGGGTCGGAGGAATCGGAAGGCCTGGAAATCCAGCCGGCCTCGATGAACCTTACATTTTTCTGTCTCGGGACATCAGTCCTCGGATAAGGCAGCCAGCAGCGGACAGTCTCGCCGTCCGGAACGGCATCCGCATCGATTGTCAATGCATATCTGACTCTCATTTTGTGCGGCTTCCCGAGATACTTGTCGCCTGACAGGTAGCCGCCGGCCTCGTAGGTGACTGCATTGTCATCGATGGCATTGACATTCACATTGGCATTGGCCTTTATCTTTTTCTTTACCGCTTTTGCGGCATTGGCGATGTCTTTCTTGCCGATCCGGTAGGCTTTTCCTGGCTCTGCGCCGTCAGCGGCCTCTTTTATCGCGCGGCAGCTCTTGTCGATGCGGAAGAGGTTCGGGCCGGCGTTGCGGAAATACCGGGTCTCGCCGTTCAGGGTCAATGCTTCCAGGCAGCCCTGTCTGGTCCACGAATCTATCTGGTCTTCAGTGACATCCGGAATGTATTTCATGATGTATTCCTTCACGTCGCTTCTGGACTTGCAGAAGTCGAGTTCGACCCTGTGCTGGAGGTCGTCTCTCCAGCTGTAACCGCTTTTGCTGCCGCAGCCGAGAGCGAGGACCGCGGTGGAGATTGTCAATGCTATTGTTCTGAGTTTCATGGCGTTGTGATTCGTGTTACGGATAAAAACTGACGGTGTTCCCGAGTGGTGGCGCCAGGTAAGGCTTCACAAAGTACAAAGTTAACATTCAAGAAATAAAAACCAAGGGAGTGAGGGCTGTATCCATATGCGCATTGTCAAATTGTCGAATTAATTTGTCGGAATGTCGTAGGATTTGTGGTTTTTAATGTTTACCTTGCGAGTGCAATCTAATGCAAACTCAATTATAACAATATGAAAACTGCTTATTATCTTCTGGCAGCATCGACTTTGCTGCTCACATTCTCATGTATCTCTTCGACTGGTCCCGATGATCCGGAGACTGTCCCACCTACAGTTCCTGTCGTGACTACTGCTGATTTCACGGACCTTACTACCAGTTCGGTCAAGGTCGGCGGTGAGGTCAAGGAAGACGGCGGTGCTGAAGTTACCGCACGTGGTATCGTGTATGGTGACCAGGCGAATCCTACTGTTGAGGCTTCATCCATTACCGATGAGGGAACAGGAACAGGTGTGTTCGAATCTGAACTTTCTGAGCTGAAGGCTTCTACCACATATTATTACCGTGCTTATGCCACAAATGAGGCCGGTACGGCATATGGTGAGGAAAAAACCTTCACGACAGATATGGCCGAGGCCCTCACAATCGCCATCAATGATAATGTGTCGCTGGAGATGGTGCTTGTGAAACCAGGTACTTTCGCTATGGGCAACCCGCAGTGGGAAGCGGGTTTCCTTTATGAGGGACCTGTGCACAATGTGACATTGACAAAGAGCTACTACATCGGCAAGTTTGAGGTTACCCAGGCACAGTGGACTGCGATTATGGACTCCAATCCAAGTTATGACATCGGTGACGATATCGCCGTTCATCAGGTCAGCTACAACATGTGCCTGCAGTTCGTTGAGGGCCTGAACAAAAAGACAGGTCTGACATTCTCCATGCCGACAGAGGCCCAGTGGGAATTTGCTGCCCGCGGTGGAGTGAACTCCAAGGGGTATATGTATGCCGGAAGCAATGATCTCGCCGAGGTCGGCTGGTCGACAACTACTTTGGCTGCAGAAGGTATTGAATCAACAATGCCAGGCGGCAAGAAGAAACCTAATGAACTCGGACTCTACGACATGAGCGGAAATGTAAACGAGTGGGTATCAGACTATTTCTATTCTTCGGGCTATGAGGCAGGTGATGCTACTGACCCTACCGGTCCGACAGAGCCTTCAAGCGAAGCCAAGGAAAGGGTAGTCCGCGGTGGTTCAGGCTTCCTGGATGACATCTTCTGCACGGTTTACAAGAGAGTGGGAACTTATACTTCCGACAATCAGGGAATGGACTTCGGTCTACGTCTTGTATTGAACAATGACAAATAACATGTCTGGAAATATAAAGTTATTGCTGAGGTCAGCCGGAAGATTCTTTCTGGCTGGCTTTTTTGTGTTCTCCGTGTCTTGTTCGAAGGGCCCGGAAGAAGAACCTGATGTCCCGCCTGAAAATGAACCTGGACTGCCTCAGGTCCGGACTGCCGGAGTGGCGGATGTGACAGATGAAGGGGCGACAGTGTCCTGCGTCCTGGTCTCCGACGGCGGCAAAATATTGCTTGAGAGGGGAGTGGTTTACGGTACTGAAGAAAATCCTACCCTGGAGACGGGAACCAAGGTCAATGCCAATAGGGGTACGGGAGAATATTCCGTGGAAATCGGAAACCTTTCTGACTGGAAAGGCTATCATGTCCGCGCATTTGCGACAAATAAGCTCGGCACGTCTTACGGAGAGGATATTACTTTCGAGACCCTGCCGAAGAAGGTGAGGACCGTCAATCTTGACGGCGTCATTTTCAAGATGGTCTATGTCGAGGGCGGTACCTTCAGGATGGGAGCCGCCGATGACGATGCATCAGCCACATCATATGAAAAGCCTGCCCACAATGTCACTCTTGATGGTTATTATATAGGTTCATGCGAGGTGACCAATGATGTATGGAATATGGTGATGGAAGGCCGTGCCCCGACACCGTTGGAGCAGAATGAAAGATTCAAGCCTGTGGGACAGAAATCGTGGACCCTGTGCCAGGAGTTCGTCGAAAAACTTAATGGACAGACGGGGATGAATTTCAGTCTCCCGACAGAGGCCCAGTGGGAATATGCCGCAAGGGGCGGAAACAGACAGGAGCATTATCTGTATTGCGGAAGCGATGACCTGGACGAGGTCGGATGGTATTATGCCAATGCGCAGAGCAATGTCATGATTGTCGGTACCAAGAAACCAAATGGTCTCGGGCTTTATGATATGACTGGCAATGTGTTGGAGTGGTGTGAAGACTGGTACGGACAATATACGGACCAGGACCAGGTTAATCCCGTGTATGATGTGAAGAACCCTGACGGCTTCCGCGTAATGCGCGGCGGCTCCGTCGTCAATGATCCGGGCTGGTGCCGTCTTACACACCGTTTCGGAGGGAAGTTCGACAGCAACATGTATTTCGTGGGCTTCCGTCTGGTGCTCAACAAACAATAATCAGCCTGATTTTGTGCATTTTCGTTACAAAATGCATTGATTTCCAAAAATAATGCTTACCTTTGCGTCCGCTTTTGTCCTTTAAAGGACGGGTATTGTTTAATTTAACTAAATTTTTTGCGAAATGGCTGAGTATTTACAGGCTGAAAGGAAGCAAGAGATTTTCGCGAAGTACGGAAAGTCTAATACAGACACCGGCTCTCCAGAGAGTCAAGTTGCTCTATTTTCCTACCGTATCAATCACCTCACAGAGCATGTGAAGAAGAACAAGAAGGACGTTGTAACCCGTCGTTCACTTCTCCGTCTCGTAGGTAAAAGACGTCAGCTTCTGGACTATCTCCAGAGAGTTGATATCGAAAGATACAGAAGCATCGTCAAGGAGCTTGGTCTCCGTCGATAATACGATAGGAAACGAAAAGACCGGTTCCTGGTGGGAGCCGGTCTTTTTCAGTTTTTTGCCGTTTTTGCAGCATTGACCACATTTTTCGAAGTTGCCCCGGTGCAGGCCGGCAGGCTCTTCTGACACGAGAATATTAGTAACCCGGCTCTGTAAAATAATTGACCTGCTGCAGGGCGTAGGGAGATGATATAAGAAAAGAAAGAAAACAACTTCCATTGGGGAAGGCAGGTCTTAAGAAGCACTAATGAACATCATCAACAAGAAAATCGAATTATCCGATGGCAGGGTAATCGAAATCGAGACCGGTAAACTTGCAAAGCAGGCAGACGGTTCGGCAGTTGTCAAGATGGGAGGAACCATGCTCCTCGCCACTGTGACATGTGCAAAAGAAGTCAAGGAAGGCACTGATTTCATGCCTCTCCAGGTTGACTACAAAGAAAAATTCTACTCGGCAGGAAGATTCCCAGGAGGATTCATGAAGCGCGAAGGAAAAGCTTCGGACTATGAAATTCTTATCTCACGTCTCGTTGACCGTGCGTTGAGGCCACTTTTCCCGGATGATTTCCATCTTGAGGTTTATGTCAATGTCAACCTTATCTCTGCAGACGCCGACACCCAGCCGGATGCACTCGCAGGACTTGCCGCGTCTGCTGCACTCGCAGCCAGCGACATTCCTTTCGGAGGCCCTATCTCTGAGGTCCGCGTAGCAAGAATCAACGGTGAATTCAGAATCAACCCTGCATTCAGCGAGATGAAAGACAGCGATCTCGAACTCATGGTTGCCGCTACATACGACAACATCATGATGGTTGAGGGTGAAATGAACGAAGTCAGCGAGGCTGATATGCTCGAGGCTATCAAATTCGCTCACGAGGCTATCAAGAAGCAGTGCCTTGTACAGGTAGAGCTGAACAAGGAACTCGGCAAGGACGTCAAGAGAGACTATCCTCACGATGAGGAGGATGAGGACCTCAGGAAGGCAGTTCACGAGTTCTGCTATGACAAGTGCTATGCACTCGCGAAGTCAGCAAAGCCTAAGCAGGAAAGAACTGACGGTTTCGAGCAGATCAAGGCAGACTTCCTTGCAACCCTTTCTGAGGAAGATCAGGAGGCCAAGGCTGCAATGGTAGCAAGATATTACAACAATGAGGAGAAGGCCGCAATGAGAAACATGATTCTCGACGAGGGCGTCCGTCTCGACGGTCGTAAGACTGACGAGGTCCGTCCTATCTGGTGCGAGGTAGGCTATCTCCCATGCGCTCACGGTTCCGCAATTTTCACACGTGGTGAGACTCAGTCTCTTGCCAGCGTTACTCTCGGAACCAAGCTTGACATGAAAGAAATGGATGAGGTGCTTGTCCGCGAGACACAGCAGTTCGTTCTCCACTATAACTTCCCTCCGTTCGCGACAGGTGAGGCAAAGGCTCAGAGAGGCGTAGGCCGTCGTGAAATCGGACACGGAAACCTTGCGATGCGTGCATTGAAGGCAGTCGTTCCACTGGCTCCTGAAAATCCGTACGCAGTCCGCGTCGTTTCAGATATCCTTGAGTCAAACGGCTCATCTTCAATGGCTTCTGTATGCGGCGGATGTCTTGCCCTCATGGATGCAGGTGTGAAGATCAAGAAACCGGTTGCAGGTGTTGCAATGGGACTTATCACAGACAAGGACAGACCTAACGAGAGATATGCAATCCTTACCGATATTCTCGGTGATGAGGACCACCTCGGAGATATGGACTTCAAGGTTACAGGTACCAAGGACGGTATCACTGCAACCCAGATGGACATCAAGGTTGACGGACTTTCTTACGATGTTCTTGCAAGAGCACTCGAGCAGGCTCGTCAGGGTCGTCTCCACATCATGGGCGAGATGATGAAATGCATCAGCGAGCCACGTGCAGACTACAAGCCGTTCGTTCCTAGAATCAAACAGCTTGAAATCGACTCAGACTTCATCGGTGCCGTTATCGGAAAGGGTGGCGAGACTATCCAGAAGATCCAGAAGGAGACCGGTACTACAATTACCATCACTGAGGATACTGAGAGAGACAAGGGTATCGTGGATATCTTCTCTACAGACAAGGATTCTCTCGACAAGGCACTTGCTTGGATTGAAGGAATCTGCGCAGTTCCTGAAGTCGGCCAGGTATATCACGGAAAAGTCGTTTCTATCCTTGATTTCGGTGCATTTGTGGAAATTCTTCCTGGCAAGGAAGGTCTTCTCCACGTGTCAGAAATCGCATGGACCAAGACTGAGAATGTCGCTGACGTGCTGAAGGTAGGTGACGAGGTAGATGTCAAGCTTCTCGAAATCGACGAGAAGACCGGCAAGATGAGACTTTCAATGAGAGCACTTCTCGAGAAACCGGAAGGATATGTAGAGCCGGAGCGCAGACCAAGAGGTCCACGTGACGACCGCAGAGATGACCGTCGTGGCCCACGCGATGACCGCAGAGGCCCAAGAGACGACAGGCGCGGTGACCGTCGTGACGACCGCCGTGGTCCAAGAGACGACCGCAGAGGTCCACGCGATGACCACAGAGGCAGAAGACCATTCGGTCCAAGACCTGCTGAAGAGGGAGCCGAGAACTTCAATGACAATAACTACAATGCTCCTGATTTCAATGTCTCTGAGGACTCCAATGATGAAATCTTCTAGGTTATCCTAGACCATAATAAAACCCTGAGTTCCGCATGTGCGAAACATCCGTTTGAATCCTGCGGGACTTGGGACAAATAATATGTTATAAAGAGGCTGACCCAAAAGGGTTGGTCTCTTTTATGTTCGTCCAGCGCGAACATGCTCTAATGTCGGTGCGATTTTCGACCCTCTTGACAGGTAGATTCATCTGTAATTGTTTGTATCTTAATTGATTAAGTAACAAGCCTCTTGCCAAGAGGTGTCAATGAAAGGTGGTCTTGGCAGATCCCTTTCCTAGCTCTAATCTCGCAATGCGCTCAATTTCAGAATCTTACCGCGAATGTGTCCGAAATCACGCCTGCCAAGAAGGTCGAAATTTTGCGCCTGTCCAAGCTGATAAGCCTAATATCGACACGCATGGATGGTCCGAATTTTATTTGAAGTAAGTCTGATGAAGAAACTCTATGGAGGAAGGTTATGAATATGCCGTATGCATAGACTTGGAACGCTTCTTTGATACCGTAAACCAGAGTTACCTGATAGAGTTGCTCTCACACACCATAAAGGACGGCAGGGTCATAAGCCTGATACACAAATACCTTTATGCTGGCGTGATGGTTAACGGAGTATATCAGCCGACAACGGAGGGAACACCGCAAGGCGGCCCTCTCAGTCCGCTGTTGAGCAACATTGTGCTCAACGAACTGGACAAGGAACTGGAACGCCGCGGTCATCCTTTCGTGCGTTACGCAGATGACAGCCTAATCTTCTGCAAAACCAAGAGGGTTGCTATAAACTGATAAATTTTTTATATTTGCATTGCGTAAATATTAGCAATACACTGCGTAAAATGTAAAACAATGTATAAAAGAGCTGAATACCAGATAATTAAGAATCGTCTTGAAGAACCAAGAAAATTCATTCAAGTCGTGATGGGTGCCCGTCAGATAGGGAAATCAACTGTCGTGAAGCAGGTCCTGAAAGATCTGGACTTGCCATATCTGTTTTATTCGGCAGACAATGTTCCGGCATCAAACACTGCTTGGGTTTCAGACTGCTGGGAAGCTGTCCGAAGCCTTAAACGGAGCAACAACTGGGAAAGCGCAATCCTTGTAATCGACGAGATTCAGAAAGTTTCGAACTGGAGCGAGGTCGTAAAGAAGGAATGGGACGACGACTCTTTCAATGACAGGAACATTAAGGTGTTGCTTCTTGGAAGCAGCCGTGTGCGGCTTGAGAAAGGTCTTTCCGAATCATTGGCAGGACGCTTTGAGGAGATAAGGATGGGCCATTGGAGCTATGTCGAGATGAGGGACTGTTTCGGATGGTCTCTTGACCAGTACATATTTTATGGAGGGTATCCTGGTGCAGCACCTCTGGTTGGTGATGAAGACCGTTTCCAGCAGTATATTCAATCGTCCATAATAGACGCAACTATAAACAAGGACATACTGATGGACACGCCTATCGGGAAACCTGCTCTTCTTCGTCAGACATTTGAACTTGGGGCGGCCTATTCCGGAGAACTTCTGTCTTTGAACAAGATGCTCGGCTCACTCCAGGATGCCGGAAACACATCGACTCTTTCCGGATATCTGAATCTGCTGGCTGAAAGCGGTCTTCTGTGCGGTCTTCAGAAATACAGCATCGATATGGCTAGACGGAGAGCCAGCATTCCGAAACTTCAGGTGTATAACAATGCATTGAAGACGGTGTACAGCCCGATGCCATTTAATCAAGCTGTCCTCAACAGAAAGTCGTGGGGACGCATATTTGAGTCTGGAGTCGGAGCCTATCTTGTCAGTCATGCATTTATACACCGGTTTGATGTGTTCTATTGGCGCGAGCGCAATGACGAGGTGGATTTCATACTTCGCAAGAAGAATTCATTGGTGGCAATTGAGGTCAAGGGCAATGCGGAGAAACGTACTGAAGGTTTGGATAAGTTCCGCGAGCTTTTCAAGCCGACATCGTCATTCATTGTCGGTGACGGCGGCATCAAGGCCGAAGAATTCATGTCGATGGACTTGATGAAGTTATTTTGAGCCGATTGTGTCCTCGATTTCATCAAATCCGAATTTAGCGAAATGCCTTGCATAAACTGAACGGCGGAAAGTTAGATTCCCTTCCGCCGTTCTAATCTTTATTCGTCCAGCACGAACATGCTCTAAACCGCCCTGATAGTGGGAAGGTTCCAGCCAAAGGCAAGGGTGTCAGCCGTGAGACGGAATCTGAAGGAAGCCGGCGGCAAACATCTGGTCTGACGGACAGAAACCCGATATGCGGCCTAAGGGTGAGGATAAGATT
This sequence comes from uncultured Bacteroidales bacterium, assembly GCA_934700615.1. Lineage (GTDB taxonomy): Bacteria > Bacteroidota > Bacteroidia > Bacteroidales > UBA932 > Cryptobacteroides. The sequence continues at coordinate 24,828 of CAKUXR010000005.1, read as the reverse complement.
GCACAAGAAATCGAAGTCCGATAACTATCCGAAATCGTCCAAGGCCCGTTTATGGTCATTGAAGATATTTGCAAGTGTTTGAAGTTAGTCTCAGGTTTTTGTCTGTGTCCGCGTCGTCTGTTTCGCTGTGTGATTTTCGTAAACGTCTCCGGAGTTGCGTATTGACGCGCTGCCACCGGTTCCATACTTTTGCTCTCTGCCAGCCGTTTCCGTTCTTTTGCTCTCCGGTATGATTTTCGGTTCTATTTTCGACCCTCTTGACAGGTAAATTTATCTGTAATTACTTGTGTCTTAATTGATTGAGTGACAAGTCTCTTGCCAAGAGGTGTCAATGAAAGGTGGTCTTGGCAGATCCCTTTCCTAGCTCTAATCTCGCAATGCGCTCAATTTCAGAATCTTACCGCGAATGTATCCGAAATCACGCCTGCCAAGAAGGTCGAAATTTTGCGCCTGTCCAAGCTGATAAGCCTAATATCGACACGCAGGGAAGGGCCGGACTTTATTTGAAGTAAGTCTGATGAAGAAACTCTATAGAGGAAGGAAAGCAGAAAACGAAAGTGAGGGTGTGTCATAATGCCCAAATAGAAAGGTTAACCCCTGCTACAGATAACTGCAACAGGGGTGATTTCTTCAAAAAAGGAGTTTTGACACACCTTCACTCGATTATATAAGGTGAGTTGGAGTTGTCGGAAGGCTCCGCCAGAGTTCGCTTCGCTCCTTCGGGAGTTGCTCACCCAAGCCAACACCTGTTCCTGTTTCTGGATTCTCAGCATCATCCTGTCCGCGGATTTCATATTGTTTCAATAAATATTGAGATTGCTGCGATTTCTCGCAGAATTTATTTTGAGATACATTTTCCGTGTCTACTTCTCGCGCGCGGTACACTTTCTGTTTCTAAAAATGCGGACAGCCGGCATCATGTCCAATATAAATTTGCGCTGAGTTGTATTATTATCAAAATAAAAATTGCGGAAAGTTGCTGGTCGGACCGTTTGTCGTAAATTTCATTCCTTGTAGCTGCTTGGTGCAGTGCCGAACTGCTTTTTGAATGACTTGGAGAATACGGAGACAGTGCTGAATCCGGCCATGTCGGAGATTTCGGATATGGTGTATTTTCCTTCCAGAATCATTTCCGCTGCCCTGTTCAGCTTGTAGGTCTTGAAGAACGTTCCCGGATTCTCGCCCGTGAGGCCCTTGACCTTGTAATAGAACTTCGTCCTGGACATGTGCATGCGTTCCGCAATCTCCACCACGTTCAGTTCAGAATTGGACAACTCATTCTCCATCAGCTCGTAAAGTTCAGTCATGAACTTCTTGTCCTGAGGAGAAAGCACATTCTCCTCCATGTTTCCCGTCTTGGTGGAAGAAGAAAGAATCTGTCGGACATTCTCCTGGTTCTGGATCTGGGAACGTATCATGGCCAGAAGATAATCAGGGTCGAAAGGTTTCGTTACATAAGCATTGGCCCCGACATTGAGACCCTTCACCTGATTCTGCATTGCGGCATTGGCCGTGACGAGAATTATAGGAAGATGGCACAGCTGCATGTCTTCGCGCACTTCCGAGCAGAGGGTGTAGCCGTCTTTTCCCGGCATGACCACGTCGCACAGGATGCAGTCCGGGGCGTTTTCTTTCATCGTCTTGATGGCGCTGTCTGCATCGAATCTGCATATGACCTTGTAATATGGAGACAGCAAAGTCTTGAGATACAGCGCGATTTCCGTATCATCGTCTATCACCATCACGGTCTGCTTCTCATCCTCGATTACTGATACCGGTTCCTTGCTCTCAGGCAGCGGGAATGCCTCCTGCTGCTCCACACTGCGCTTGACCTTGTTGTCGTCTGCATAGGCTGCCTCGTCAGCAGGAATTACCAGTGTGAACTGGGCCCCGTGCATCTGCTCCGGCTGGAATGCCTTCAGGAAACCGTGGTGCAGCATTGCCAGACGTCTGGAGTAATAAAGTCCGATGCCTGTTCCCATATTATGTGTTTCCGTCTGCTGGTCCGTTATCTGATAATACCTTCCGAAAATCTTGTCCATCTCGTCTTCAGGGATGTCCGAGCCGGAATTGATTACGGAAATCTTTATGTATTTGTGCCACTTCGTGACTTCTTTTCCGAAGGACGGCACAAGTTCATCAGCATTGACAACATCGAAGCTGACCTCGACCTTGCCGCCGGCAGGCGTGAATTTCAGGGCATTGGACATCAGGTTTCCGATAATCTTGTCCAGTTTGTCCTCGTCAAGCCAGGTGATGAACGAGTCCTCGATTCCGCTCGTCTGAAGCGTGATGTTCTTGTTCGTCATATTGTAACGGAAGACATCCAGATTCTTGGAAATGATGGAAATGGCATCGGTAAGGCCGACCTGGAGATTCAGCGTATCCTCCTCCAGTTTGTTGAAATCCATCAGCTGGTTCACCAGTTTCAGCATCCTGTCCACACTTCTGCGTACAATCATCAGAAGATTCCTGTCGGAGCTCTTTATGTCCGGAGATTCGGCCAGCTGCGATACCGGTCCGGAAATCAGGGTGAGAGGTGTCCTGAATTCATGCGAAATGTTCGCGAAGAATTTCATATTCATCTGATTGATAAGATGTTCCTGCGCCTTTTCGCGTTCCGCCTTCTCAGTCGCCTTCCTCTCCCTGCGCAGTCCCAGACTGATGTGTATTATCAATGCTGACAGGCCTCCTGCCAATGTCAGATAAATCAGCCATGCCCACCAGGACGCCCACGGCGAAGGCTTCACCGATATGCGGATGGAGTTTTCAGTAGGTTCAATGCTGCTGTCATTACTCGTGATGCGTACCCTGAATACATAATTTCCGGCAGGCAGGTTTGCGTAGTAGGCCTCGCGGTTATGACCGCATTCAATCCAATACTTGTCGAAACCTTCCAGCATGTAACTGTAATAGACCCTCTCATGTTCGCTGTAGTCAAGGGCAGAGAACGCAATGTTGAAACTGTTCTGTTTATGGTTCAGGTGAATGTCAGGACAGCAGGACAAAACTTTGTCTATGCAACTGCCTTTGCCCGGCACCATTATCTTGTTGTGCACCTTCAGGCTTTCGAAAACTATAGGAATCCTCGTGGTGTCTCTCTTGTATTCAGGGCTGAACAACGTAAGTCCGTGTGTGCCGCCGAATACCAGACGTCCGTCGGACAGCATACAGGAAGCCCTGTCGTAGAACTGGTTCCCTCCGAGTCCGTCAGTTGCGAAGTAATTGGTATAGGTCAATGTCTTCGGGTCGAGTCTGGACAATCCGTACAGGGTGCTTACCCAAAGTGTCCCCTCATTATCCTCTTCTATCGATGATATGTCTGTACATGCGGCCCCGGGAACAGGAATAATGCTTCTTTCCAGTTTGTTGTATCTGAGCAGTCCGTTTCCTACCGTGCCTATCCAGATGTTGCCGTGTCTGTCCTGATAAGCGTCCGTGGGAATGAAAAACGAGGTTTTGAGACAGTTGGCCCAGTCTTTGTCATTTATAGGCAAGTCGCTGATTTCCAGTGTCTCCACGTTGACAAGTTTTATCTTGTCGTTGAATCCGCACACCAGCATTGACTTGTCATTATACCTGGATATGGAAGGGATGAACGAATATCCGTCGAAGATTTTCAGGCTTTTGGCCTCCGTGTCTCCAGGTCGCATATAGGAAATGTACTGGCTGGCTGAGGCTATCCAGATTGTTCCGTCATCGCTTTGTGACATTGACATCGGCAGGAAAGCCATATACGATGAAATCGGAGTCATGTTGCCGTCCGCTATCGAATTCTTCGTCACTTTTCCGGCCTCCATCGTCCACAGGTAGCCGTACCTGTCAAAGAAAGAGCCGTATATAGTGTTTGATTCCAGAGGATTGTTGGCTTTGCGGACATGAGTGATCTTTTCTATGGTCTTTGATGCCATGTCATATCTGAACATCCCGTAGAGATTGGTGGAGACCCACAAGTTGTCCTGTTTGTCAGAAACCACTGCTTTTACGGATTTTCCGGTAAACGCGGACCTGATGGTATTGTCTTCGTTGAATCTCTCCTTGTAGTGGTATATGGTCTTGAAGCCCTGGTCATTCGAGCCTATCCACAGGTTCTTGTGCGAATCGGTGAACATCGTGTTTACCATGAATGCAGGTGCGTCAAAAGGAAATCCGGATTCGTTATTGTCTGCAAGTGTATCGTTACGCTTGTCGTAGTAGAACATCTCGCCGGAAGATGTACAGAAAACTATGTTTCCGTCTTCGTATCCGTGTGCATAAACAATGTCTGCCGACATGAATTCCCTGTTTCTCGTCAATGTCGGAGAAAGACTGACAAACTCTTTGTCAATGATATTGAATGCCTGAATTTTGGATTCGGAGGATATCCAGAGGCAGTTGTCCACCAGCCCGACGCACTGTTGCCATCCTTGCAGGTCAATGACAGTGTCCAGGTGGAAATTTCTAAGATTGTAGCATCGCAGCTGGCGCGGGTCAGTTATCCATAAATTGCCCTTGCCGTCGGGATACCATTTTATGGAAATTGTCTTGACCGGGTCCAAATCCTCTATGGCAGTGTAAATCTCGCCTGTCACCTGGTCGTATGAATATAATTTCGGATATGCCAGGACCAGGAGTCTGCCGTCGGCCGATTCCATGATTTTGTTTACATTATGTCTATTGTCCGGCAATGATATTTTCTCGAATGTGTCCTGATCCGAGTATCGGCAGAATCCGTTGATTGTCGCAAGCCAGATCTGTCCTTTCGAATCACAGAAAATATCATTGACCTGACTGTCCGAAATGCTTCCAGGTGCATTGGTGTGGAAATACTGCCTGTACTCGTGGCCGGTATATTTGTTCAGCCCGCGGAATGTAGCAATCCAGATATGTCCGTCCTTGTCCTCTTCGAAGTCATTGATCTGCTGGTTGGAGATATCGTATGATATTGTCGGCTCGTATTCCTGTGTGGAAGTCTGCGGTTCTGAAGTTCTGCAGGATATGAATATCGCCAGTATTGCAAGCAAAAAGATATTTCTCATTTCCAGTTTGTTTTAGTGTTCCCCAAAGATACTCTTTTTTTTCGATGCGGTGGCTCTGTCGCTGTGGCCCAATGCGTTTGAATGGATGTTTATGAACAAATAGCCAAATTTTTGAACGGATTGACATGCGGAAATGAATGGAAAAACAACTTATAAACACATATTGCAAAACGTTTGAATTTTATCGTGGCTAACTTTGCATCGGCATATGAGGGAATGCCATACCATATAATATATATTTGGACGGATTGAAAGTTCAAGTAAAAACTGTAACCAATAAAAGTATTATGAAACAACCAACTATCAGTAGAATCATTTTGTCGCTGATGAGCCTGTGTTTCTTTTGCAATGTCCTGTTTGCGCAGAATGTTGTCAAAGTGACGGGAACGGTGACAGACAAGCAAAATTCTCCTATGATTGGGGCAAGCGTGTTCGAAAAGGGAACCCGCAACGGCGCCATTACAGACATTGACGGCAAATATTCCATCAGTGTTCCGGAAGGTGCCGTGATTGTATTCTCCAGCATTGGATTTACCTCTCAGGAAAGACAGGCCGTGGCAGGTGTCATTGACATCGTGCTCGAAGAGGACCAGAAACTTCTCGACGAGGTGGTCGTTGTAGGTTATGGTGTGCAGAAGAAAAGTTCTGTGACCGGTGCCATTTCCCAGATCAAGACTGAGGATATGCAGAACCGTACAATCACCAGACCTGAGCAGGCACTCCAGGGAAAGACGGCCGGTGTCCAGATTTTCCAGTCTTCCGCATCTCCGGGAGCATCTCCTACCGTGCGTATCCGCGGTATCAACTCAAATGGTTCATGCGATCCTCTCTATGTCGTGGACGGACGTATCGCCAGCGATATCGGCGGCATTGACCCTAATGACATTGAATCGATGGAGGTCCTCAAGGATGCTGCTTCTGCTGCGATTTACGGCGCGGCAGCCGGTAACGGTGTCATCCTCATCACTACCAAGAAAGGTAAGGAGGGACAGGGAACCATTACTTATGATTTCCAGTTGTCCATCCAGAATATCGCCAATGTTCCGAAGGTCATGAATGCCGAGCAGTATATCGGCTATATGACCGAAGCGAACTATCTTTCAATGGACAAGATCAATGCTGACTGGGATTTCAAGACAAATACCGACTGGTCAAAGGTTGCGTTCGAACCTTCAAGAATGCAGAAGCACAATCTCGCTTTCCAGGGCGGTAATGACAAGGGAACATATTATCTGTCATTGACTTATCTCGACAATAATGGTTATGTTGTCGGTGATGCCGATACATACAAGCGTCTCACTGCGACCATCAATGCCGATTACAATATCAAAAAATGGCTCCAGGTAGGAACCAACAATCAGATCGAATACTACAAGCGCAAGGCAGTTGCCGAGGGCTCTGAATATGGCAGCTTGCTTTCATCTGTCATTATGCTCGACCCTCTGACACCGATAAAATACTCTCCGGACAATCTTCCTGAGCACATGCAGACTATGGTCAATGCCGGAAAGACATATCTCAAGGATAAGGACGGAAACTATTATTCCACATCTGCTTTCCAGGAGACAGACAACTACAACCCTTACATCATGAGGGACAAGAGCAACTCCACAAACAGCGGATACAATATCAATGGTGTCATTTATGCCAATCTCAAGCCGGTGAAGGGACTTGTCATCACTTCACGTCTGGGATATCGTCTCTCCGCTGCCAAGAGCTATACGGTGAACAATGATTTTTTCGTGAATACCACGATCAACCAGAGTTACATGTCTGTCAATGCAAGTGCATCAACTCCTATTTATCTCCAGTGGGAGAACTTCGTGAACTACATGCACAGTTTCGGAAAGCATAACTTGAATGCAATGCTCGGAACATCTTATATCGACAATTCTTCATTCTATGTCGGCGGCAATGTTACCGGTGGCGACGGTGATTTCGGTTTCAAGAAAGATGACCCTCGTTATGCTTATTTCGCTTATGCTACAGCAACTGCCGTGAAATCAGTTTCAGGCGGAGAGGAAATCATCGGCAGGAAACTCGCATATTTCGGCCGTCTGAATTACGACTATGCCGGAAAATATATGGCCCAGTTCTCACTCCGTGCAGATGCTGCGGACTCTTCGGTTCTTCCTATTTCCAAGAGATGGGGTTATTTCCCTGCAGCATCTTTGGGATGGACAATCTCTCAGGAAAACTTCATGCAGAACGCGAAGACTTGGCTCTCGCACTTGAAACTGCGTGGCAGCTGGGGACAGAACGGTACGACCTCAAGCCTTGGCTCGTACTCATACCTTTCATCCATTTCATCCGGCATGTCTTATCCTTATACCAACGAGCTTCAGTATCAGATCGGTTCGATGCCTTCTTCTACCGGAAACAACGAGCTCAAATGGGAGACTTCGGAGCAGCTTGACCTCGGTATTGACGCGAGATTTTTCAATGACAGGCTCTCGTTCACCGCAGACTGGTTCTCCAAGAAGACCAAAGACTTGATCGTCACGGGCATCACCCCGTCGACTATCGTCGGAAACACTGCTTCTCCTGTCAATGCGGGTAACATTGAAAACAAGGGTGTTGAACTTGAACTCGGCTGGAAAGACAATATCGGTGATTTCAGCTACGGAATCAGAGGAAACCTCGCTACACTCAAGAATGAGGTGACATATATCCATGAGTCACTCGACCGCATCAATGGCGCAAGTTTCCATACTGCAACCGGTATGACCGTATTCGAGAAAGGTTATCCTGCATGGTATTTCAGGGGATACAAGGTGGACCATATCGATGCCGAGACAGGAGATCCTGTGTTCGTGGATGTGGACCAGAACGGAACTATCAATGATTCCGACAAAATGATGATCGGAAGCGGCATTCCTGACTTTACCTATGGTATCACTCTCAATGCCGCATATAAGGGCTTTGACCTTACAGTGTTCGGAACAGGTTCGCAGGGAAATGACATCTTCAACTGCAGCAACCGTGGAGATCGTCTCCAGGCCAACAGAATGAAGTTCCTTTATACTGACAGATGGACTCCTTCCAACAAGAACGCATCCAGACCTAGACCGGGCGCTACTGACATTGACAAGTACTGGCTCAGCGACGGAATGGTATTCGACGGCTCTTATTTCAAGATCAAGCAGATTCAGCTGGGATATTCTCTTCCTAAGTCTTTCCTGAAGAAGATAGGTATCAATTCATTCAGAATCTACTGCTCTTTGGACGACTTCTTCACATTCACTTCTTATCCGGGATTCGATCCTGAGGTTACCGGTGTCGGAAGCGCAACAGGAATCGACAAGGGTTATTATCCGTCGGCGAGGAAAGTCGTATTCGGACTTAATCTTAACTTCTAATGCATTTGACAATGAAACATATAGGAAAAATTTTGATAAGCCTGCTGGTGATTTCCGGCCTGTTCTGCTCATGCAGCGGCCTGCTTGACATTGACCAGCACGGAGCCACTTCTCCTGAAACTTTCTATAAGACGGATGAGGAGGCAGAGGAGGCCATTACGGCTGTGTATGCCAAGTTTGCGGGCATTTATTACAACTATTATTTCGTAAAGAACCTCTTGTCAGATGACTTCTGGTGCGGAGGAGGCGGACGCGGTGACAACTCCGACCTCGAGAAACTCAACGAGTTTACCTTCAGTGCAGACCATCCTATGATCAGGGATGTGTTCAAGAACTATTATGAGGTGCTTTACCTCTGCAACATAGTGCTGAAATATGTTCCTGACGGAAGTCCGGTCCAGAAAAGGGCACGTGCGGAGGCACAGCTGTTCAGAGCCTATGTTTACATTGACCTCATCTCCCTTTGGGGAACTCCTCCACTTGTGGACAAGCCTCTCGAACCGTCTGAGTACAAGCAGCCTAACGGAGATCCTGATGCTCTGTGGAGTCTCGTCGAGACCGACCTGAAGGAAGCCATCGCTTCCGGCTCACTCGAGGAGAAGTCCGGTATCAATGACAATTCTTCATATCGTGTGAAGCTTCAGTTCGCAAAGGCCCTGCTCGGAAAGGCTTATGTCTTCCAGCAGAAATGGTCTGATGCCTGCACCATTCTTGACGATATGATAGATGACGGCAAGTATGACTTGTATCGCGGGGATTTTGCTGATATTCTCATGTACAATGCCGAGAATAACTGCGAGTCTCTCTTCGAGATCAATCGTCTCAATGATCCAAACAACGCCTTCACCAACTGGTCTCTCTTGACCGCTATGGTCGGATGGAGAGGTGACCGTATGAGCATTGCTTCAGGTGTATATCCTAACTGCTGGGGCTTCTGCAATCCTAAGAAGGACCTGTATGATGCTTTCGTGGCTGTCGAGGGCAAGGACGGATATCGTCTGAACGCCACCATGAAGTCTTTCGACAAACTTCTTGCACAGGGTGACAAGATTCTGGACGGCAAGGAAATGTATGACCATGAGGGATATTTCTGGTGGAAGAACAGAGTCCTCGCCGATGAGATGATTCTCGGCGGCTGGTTCTCTTCCCATAACAACTACCGTTATATGAGATATGCTGAGGTCCTCCTTCTTGCAGCCGAGGCTCATGTGAAAGGCGGAGACAAGACAAAGGCAGCCAATTATCTGAATGCTGTCAGGACCCGTGCCCATCTTTCTGAACTCGGTTCTGTGACCATGGATGACGTCATGACAGAGAAACGTCTCGAACTTTGCGGTGAGGGTGTGCGCTTCCAGGATATGCAGAGATGGGGAATTGCTGCCGACAGGCTTAAGGACCAAGGCAAACAGATTCCTTGGTTTGCCTCCAATGGAACGACCAGATGGGAAGTTTACAACAAGTCCGTGTATGGCTACAAGACCGGCAAGCATGAACTTCTGCCTTTCCCTGAGACCGAGGTTACATTGAATCCTAATGTGAAACAGAACCCTAACTGGTAAATTGACATATCATGAAAAAATATTTGATACTAGCATTTGCATGTCTGGCTGCTTTCGGATGCGATGAAAGTTCCATTGACTCGTTGTCAGGTGTGTATCCTGTGCCGCAGAACCTTGAGTTCGCGACGGTTGCGGGAAAAAGTGAGGAAAAACTCGAGAGCGGACTGCGTACGTTTGCCGTCAAGCTTGAATGTGCTGAGGGTACGTTTGACGCCAATTTTACGGCTGACAAGTATTTCCTTGTGCCGAAAACCTATACTTTCTCTGAGTCTGCCGGTACTGACGGAACATATTTCAATACATCATGGACTCCGAAGGGCGGCAGTGCCGTGAAAGTGAAGAGCGGAGACCTGAAGGTATCCAAGACTGACGACAATTATGAATTCAAGGCAGCATTGACATTGACGGATTCCAAAGTCATCAAAATTCATTTCAAGGGCGAACTCGTTTACGAGCAGGTAATCGAGGCGTTGAGGCTTCCGGTTCTCCTTTCGGCTTCTGCACAGGCTCAGGCTGACGGCTCCAATATCATAACTGTAAAGGCCGGAACTTCCGGTATTACAGCGACTCCGGGTGAGTATGGCGTGACAATTGGCGGCAACGGAAACTACATTTCCATCGACTTTGTCAGCAGCGATGCGACTTTGCATGAAGGCACCTATACTCCTGCAGCCAACGGCGCGGCCAAGGCCGGCAATTATGTGATTGGCTATGATACGGAGATGTGGGGCATGACTTTCACGAACTGGGGAACCTGCTGGTTCACTGTGGCCAACGACGCCGCAACCGGAATCCACATCGAGTCAGGTGATATTACCGTTTCCAAGAAAGGAACCACATATACAATCACAGTGAAGAACGATGACATCTTCGCTGAATATGTAGGAGAACTTGGTCTATGATGAAATTAGGTTTGTTTGGAATTGCGCTGCTCATGACAATGTCTGCGGCGGCGCAGACTCCAATCGTAAAGACTGCCTCCGGCAAGGTTTCCGGAGTCGTCGAGAACGGGGTCAATGTCTATAAGGGAATTCCTTATGCTGCACCTCCTGTCGGTGAGCTCAGATGGAAACAGCCGCAGCCTGCAAAATCCTGGAAAGGCGTCAGGGCCTGTGACAAATTCGGCCCGGCATCCCTTCAGGGCGGGTCTGCCGAAGGAAGCTTCTACTGGAAGGAGTTCTATCAGGGCGGCGCCCCTGAGATGAGTGAGGACTGCCTTTACCTGAATGTCTGGGCATCTTCATCCCGAAAGAAAATGCCGGTGATGGTGTGGATTCATGGCGGTGCCTATATGAACGGATATGGTCATGAAATCGAGTTCGGGGGAGAGGCCTACGCTTCCAAAGGCGTGATTCTTGTAACGCTCAACTATCGTCTCGGAATGTGCGGTTTCCTGGCGCATCCTCTTCTGGATGAGGAAAACGGCGGACACGGTTCAGGCAATTATGGCCTGTATGACCAGATCGCTGCCCTCAGATGGGTCCATGACAATATCGCCGCATTCGGCGGTGACCCTGACAATGTTACCGTCTTCGGACAGAGCGCAGGTGCCGGAAGCGTCCAGACCCTGATTAGTTCGCCACTGGCCAAAGGTCTGATAAACAAGGCTATAATCCAGAGCGGCGGCGGTCTCGGAGGCATTATCGCAGCAACTCCGCTCAAGGATGCGGAGGCCAAGGGAAAGTCAATGTGGGATGGTGCCGGCATGACGACGCCCCAGCAGATGCGTGCCTGCCCTGCTTCGAAATTTGATGAAGTCCTGGGCAACTATATGCGTCAGCAGAAGACTTTCGGAGGACTTCCATATGGTCCTTGCATTGACGGGACACTTCTCGAAGACAGTTCTGACAATGTCGCCAAGTCCGGAAATGAGATGGATATCCCATACATGATAGGATATGTCTCAGAGGATATCGCTCCTCAGGTCATGAAGAAGGCTGCCGTCGATTGGAGTCTTCTCCTGGAAAGCCAGGGCCGTCGTCCGGCTTATGTCTATTGCTTCAGCAGAGATCTTCCAGGCGAGGATACCATGCAGTCAGGAGGCTTCGGCGACATGAAAGGTGCTTTCCATTCATCTGAACTCTGGTACGTGTTCGGAACACTGGGAAGGTGCTGGAGACCGATGGAACAGCATGACTACGACTTGAGTGCGAAGATGGTGGAGTACTGGACCAATTTCGCGAAGAACGGAAATCCTGATGGTGAGGGGCTTCCTCAGTGGAAACCTTGCGTCAAGGGAAATGAATTTATTATGGAATTGAAATAAATCTTATATGACTATCAGAAAAATCATTACTGTTGCGGCATCATTGATGCTGGCTACAAGCGCATTTGCTCAGCAGGCTCTTTGGGGCGGCTCGCAGCTCGTATCCCCGGAAGTCAATCCGGACAATACCGTAACCTTCAGGTTTGCGGCACCAAAGGCCATCAAAGTCCAGGTTACCGGTGATTTTCTTCCTACGAAGAAGATCCAGACACCTTTCGGTGAGTTTGACGGTCCAGGTGTGGCTGACCTCAAAGAGGGCAAGGACGGCATCTGGGAGTTTACTTCCGATGTGCTCGCTCCTGAACTTTACAGCTATTCATTTATCGTGGACGGGCTTCAGGTAAAGGACCCTGCCAATGTATATATGATCAGGGATGTGAATTCCGTTACCAACATCTTCATAATCAAAGGAGGAAAAGGTGATTTGTACAGTGTCAATGAAGTTCCTCACGGAACTGTATCCAAGGTCTGGTATGACAGCCCGGGTCTCGGCATGAAACGCAGGATGACAGTCTATACTCCTGCCGGATATGAAGACAATACCAAGAACAGATATCCTGTATTCTATCTTCTCCATGGTATGGGCGGTGACGAGGAGGCCTGGATGGACCTCGGAAGGGCATCCCAGATTTTAGACAACCTCATTGCCGAGGGAAAGGCAAAGCCGATGATTGTGGTCATGACCAACGGCAATGCTTCTCAGGAGGCTGCTCCCGGTCAGTCTGCTCTGGGACTTCTCCAGCCAAGCATGCAGCTTCCGAAGACTATGGACGGTGAGTTCGAAGCTGCATTCCCTGATGTCGTGAATTACATTGACAGTCACTATCGTACAATCCGCAAGAAGGAGAGCCGCGCCATTGCCGGCTTGTCAATGGGAGGGTTCCACTCTCTTCACATTTCCAAGCAGAATCCTGACATGTTCAATTATGTGGGTCTTTTCTCTGCGGCGATACTTCCTACAGATGGCGTAAAATCTCCGGTTTACGACAATTTCGATGAGAAGCTTGCAGTTCAGTTCTCCAAGAAACCTGCCCTCTACTGGATCGGTATCGGCAATACTGACTTCCTCTATAAGGCTAACGAGGAGTTCCGCAAGAAACTGGATGACGCCGGTTACAAATATACTTATTTCGAGACCGGAGAAGGCCATATCTGGAAAAACTGGAGAATTTATCTGAGTGAATTTGTACCTCAGTTGTTTAAATAATTGATTTATTATGAAAAAGTTAACATTGGCTTTTGCATTGGTGGCGGGCGTTTCCATGCTTTCGTGCGCACATGGAAACCCTAAACTGGGAAAGGCATCATTGGACAAGGTGATTGCTGCAATGACACCTGAAGAAAAGGTGCATCTGCTCATAGGAACCGGTATGGAAGGCTTTTCAGCCGGAGACAGCGCTGTGGTAGGCGAGACCAAGAATCTCGTACCGGGTGCTGCCGGAACCACATATCCGATTCCCCGTCTGGGAATTCCTTCTGTAGTGCTTGCAGACGGTCCTGCCGGCCTCAGAATCTCCCCGACACGTGAGGGCGACAATGCCACTTATTATTGTACGCATTTCCCTATCGGAACTCTGCTTGCCTGCACATGGGACACTGACCTCGTGGAGGGCGTCGGCAAGGCTATCGGAAATGAGGTGCTCGAATATGGCGCAGACGTGCTCCTCGCACCGGCATTGAACATACACAGAAATCCGCTCTGCGGCAGGAACTTCGAATACTACTCCGAGGACCCTCTCGTTGCCGGAAAAATCGCTGCGGCTTATGTCAATGGTATCCAGAGCAATGGAGTGGGCACTTCCATCAAGCACTTCGCCGTAAACAATCAGGAGAGCAACCGTATGAACAATGATGCGAAGATTTCTCCGAGGGCTCTGCGTGAGATTTATCTGAAGGGATTTGAGATTGCCGTGAAGGAGAGCCAGCCGTGGACCGTGATGTCTTCCTATAACAAGATCAATGGCGTATATACTTCACAGAGCCGTGAACTCCAGACTTCCGTCCTTCGTGACGAATGGGGATTCAAGGGCATGGTGATGACTGACTGGTTCGGCGGTAAAGATGCTGTGGCTCAGATGGTTGCCGGAAATGATATGCTTCAGCCGGGTCTTGACAAGCAGTATGATGCCATCATGGAGGCTCTCAAGTCAGGCAAACTTGACATGGGTGTCATCGATACCAATGTGCGTCGTGTCCTGGAAATGATTATGAAGACTCCTCGTTTCAAGGGATATCAGTATTCCAATAATCCTGACCTCAAGGCTCATGCTCTCGTTACCAGGCAGTCAGCCGCAGAGGGTATGGTCCTTCTCAAGAATGAGGGCGCCCTTCCTGTTTCAGCAGAGGGTACCAAAGTGGCGCTTTATGGCTGCACTTCCTATGACTTCATCGCAGGAGGTACCGGATCCGGAAACGTGAACAGGGCATATACAGTGTCAATGATCCAGGGTCTTGAGAATGCTGGATTTGTAGTGGACAAGTCCCTGAAGGACACATACGAGAAGTATATCGCCGATGACCAGGCCAAGAAGAGAGAGGCGCTGAAGGGCAATCCTATGGCTATGTTCATGCCCTTGGCCCGTCCTGAGGAAATCGTTCCGTCAGCTTCTTCGCTTCAGGCCAATGTTGCCGCAGTTGACATCGCGGTCATTACTCTCGGCCGCATGTCCGGTGAGTTCCTTGACAGGACCGCTTCTGATTTCGAACTTTCTGCCAATGAACAGAAACTGGTCGAGAGTGTCAGCTCCGCTTTCCATGCGGCTGGCAAGAAGGTGGTTGTGGTCCTCAATATCGGCGGCGTCATCGAGACTGCTTCATGGAAGAACAGACCTGATGCAATCCTTTGCGCTTGGCAGGCAGGCCAGGAGGGAGGCAACAGTGTTGCTGATGTCCTGAGCGGCAAGGTCAATCCTTCAGGCAAGCTTACCATGACATTCCCTGTAAGGTTCCAGGATGCGGCATCTTCTGCCAATTTCCCTCTCGACGGTGCAATGAGCAGTATGGATTTTGCCAATATGAAGGAAGGCGACGGCAGCAGACGCAATTGGGATTATACTGATTATGAGGAGGATATCTTCGTAGGTTACAGATATTTCGACAGCTTCGGCAAAGAAGTCTCCTATCCTTTCGGTTATGGTCTTTCTTACACTACCTTCGAATATGGACAGCCTTCCGTTGACTTCGCCAATGGCGTTTACAAGGTCAATGTCGAGGTTCGCAACTCCGGAAATGTTGCCGGTCGCGAGGTTGTCGAGCTTTATGCCGCTTCTCCTGACAGCAAGGCTGCCGATAGACCTGAGAAGGAACTCAAGGCTTTTGCCAAGACTCCTATTCTTGCTGCGGGCGAGACCTGCACGGTAACATTGACATTGAATGCTGCAGACCTTGCGTCTTTCGACACTCCTTCTTCTTCATGGGTTGTCGCAGGCGGCAACTGGAATTTCCTTGTCGGTGCTTCTTCCCGCGACATCCGTTCTTCGGTTGAGGTCAATGTCAAGGCTTCGTCTTCTCCTGCCGGAGATTACTTCAAATCTGACAAGCCTCTCAATCTCCTTACAAGATAGTGTTTGTTGTAAGTGTTTTTATACCTGGACAGGCATTTTCAGCAGCGTTTTCCGCTCACTGAAAATGCCTGTTTTAATTTTATCAGATTTTCTCTATTCCGATTCCCGGTAGCTGGTTCAGCGTGATCTTGCCGTCCACGACAGTCGTGCCACGGAAAATGTCATTGGCAATCAACAAGTTGCCGTCGAGGTCCGCGAAGTCCACTGCAGGGGAGAGCTGTGCGGCTGCGGCTATTGCACAGGAAGTCTCTGTCATGCAGCCGATCATGACCTTCATGCCTTCGGCGCGCGCATAATTCATCATCTTCCATGCCTCGCGCATTCCGGTACACTTCATCAACTTGACATTGATGCCGGTATAGGCCCCTTTGATCGCAGGAATATCCTTGAGCCTCTGGATTGCCTCGTCCGCAAAAGTCGGAAGCGGGCTTCTCTCCGTCAGCCAGGCATTGGCGTCGATCATCTCCTTCGGCATAGGCTGCTCGATCATCACGATGCCCTGCTCCTTCAGCCAGAAAATCTCATCCAGCGCCTTCTTCTTGTTTTTCCAGCCCTGGTTCACATCCACCGCAATCGGCAGGTCGCTCACCTCGCGGATGGCCCTTATCATCTCCCTGTCCCGCTCCGTCCCAAGCTTTACCTTCAGAATCTTGAACTGGCCAGCAACCTCCCGGGTCTTGAGTTTTACCATTTCGTCAGTGTCAATGCCGATGGTGTATGTCGTGTCAGGTGTCTTCAATGGGTTGAGGCCCAGCATCCTGTGCCACGGGGCTCCGATAATCTTGCCTACAAGGTCATGCAGGGCAATGTCCACCGCCGCCTTCGCCGCCGAATCGCCGGGGGAGAGACTGTCAATGTAAGTGAGGATGTCATCTATGCAGAAAGGGTCCGGGAACTGCTCCAGATTTACCTTTTTCAGGAATGTGCACACGCTTTCCACGGACTGTCCGAGGTAAGGCGGCATTGACGCTTCCCCATAGCCGGTATATCCGTCATAGTCGATTCTGACCTGGACGTCAGGAGTGGTGCTTCGCGAAAACGACGAGACGGTGAATACATGCTTCAGTTTCAGTTCGTAAGGCTCGAATGAAAGCTTCATCCTGGCCCTTCCGCTGACATTGAAATTTACGGATTTGTTGTCTTCTGTCAGGTCAAGCCCTTTGGCTAGGGTTGGTGCGCTGCCTATGAGTCCGGCGCCGGCGGCCGCCAGTGCTCCCTTCTTAAGAAATTCTCGACGTTTCATGTTTTCAGGTGTTTCTGCAAACATACCGAAAAATGGCCGGAAATGCTACTCCGGCCATCAAAAAATCAATATGTCTGAAACAGGTTCTACAGTTTGGTGATGTCAATGAATTCGCCACGCTCCCTCTGCTCTTTGATCTGTTTTTCGAAAGCACGGCGTTTGGATGCGCCGACGCGCTTTCTGGCGATGATGTTAGGCACGGCCACACCGATGGCGATGGCAGCAATCATCATGGAAGCATTGAGACCGTTCACGCCTGCGATTGTGAAGTTGTTCATCTGCTCCACTGTGGTTCCGGTCACGGTGATGAGCGAGTACAGGCAGCGGTACATGAGCACGCCGGGCACCATCGGTATGACGCTTGAGATGGCAATCACCTGATGCGGGGTGTGGAAAACGTGTGCTGCCTTGATGCAGATGACGGAAATCAGTGTGGAGCCGGCGAGCGAACCGATTACGCCGCCCTGTCCGAGGCTGAAAGAACAGTACATGTCAGGATGGAGGCTTACGAGATTCCTGGTGCAGACGGCGATGATACCGCCCACGGCGACGACAGGAAGAAGCCTTGTCGGGATGTTGAAAATCATTGAAAATCCCATTGCGGAAATTGCGGCAGCGGTGGCATACATCCAGTACGGGTGCTCCGGAACCATCGGAATCGACATGATGTCCGGCGCGAAATGGAAGGTCCAGCTGCATACTTTCAATGCCAGCAGGATTCCGAAGGCCATTCCGAACATCATCATCATGGTGTTGATCGCCCTTTCCAGTCCCATCCTGAAATTGGTGTCCAGCATGTCATCCACAAAATTGATGAGCGGAACTCCAGGCACGATGAACAGCGCACAGGCGAGAAGCGGATGGAGTGGGGTTGTCGTCCACGTCGGGAGATATGTGGTGAGCCACGCTACCATTGTGGAAACGAACGCCGCAATGGCGATTGAAAAATATTTGTTGACTCCGAGCTTGTTGAAAGTCGCGCGGCAGTTGAATCCGAGGAAAGCGGCGAGAGATGCGTAGAGGAAGGCAATCCAGTCGCAGCCGAACTGGATGCAGAATCCGCCGCAGGCCAATGCTGCACCGGCGGAAGTCACCAGCTGGTTATAGTTGCGTGGCCTTTCGGCGATTTTCTCCAGTTCCTTCTCATACTGCTCGGCGGAAAAATGCTTGCGCACTGCCTTGTATGTGAGGTGGCTAATCGCTTCGATGGTGGTGAAGTTGATGCCGTCCTTGACGCGTTTCTGGAATTTCGTGAAAGAGTGGGCTTCGTCGCTGAAGTTCACCATCAGTATGTTATGGTCAATGAAAAGGTGAAGGTTCTCTTCGCTGAATCCCAGGAAGAGAGCCGCCCTTACCATGTTTCTGCGGATTCTGTTGGTGTCTGCAGCGCTTTCCAGCAGAAGCTGTCCTGTCCTGAGCAGCAGGTCAAGCCTTTTTCTCATTGACAGCAGCTGGTTGTCGGCTTTGTTCTTCTGAAGGTTTTCATGGATGTCCTTGACGTTCTCCATGACCCTGATTTCGGCCTCTGTCAGTTCCAGGCCTTCTGTAGCGTTCGCCATCATTTCCGGCGATGCCTGCAGCGTGTAAGATTCACTCATGATGTTTTTTTCACTAATTTCGCCGCAAATTTACATGGTCTTTATCTATCGGCAAAATACTAAAACGGATAACATTGGTCTTTATTTGGACAATAGTTGCGGTCGGCTGGTGGCTTTTCAATAGTTTTTGTTTAATTTTGCGGATTGGCCGGGGCAATGGTGCTTCCGGCAGCAAGAAGTTTGGAAATGGAAAGAAAGACAAGAGTAAGATTTGCTCCGTCACCTACCGGCCCTCTTCATATGGGCGGTGTCAGGACGGCACTTTACAATTACCTGTTCGCTAAGCAGAACGGAGGAGATTTCATAATCAGAATCGAAGACACTGACTCCCACAGATTCGTTCCGGGAGCGGAGAAATATATCATTGAAGCACTGAACTGGTGCGGCATCCATCCTGACGAGGGCGTGGATGAGAACGGAAATGTGGTGGAGACACCGTCCGAGAGGCATCCGCACGCGCCTTACCGCCAGTCCCAGAGAAAAGGAATCTACCGCAAATATGCTGACCAGCTCATAGAGAACGGCTATGCATATTATGCTTTCGATACCGCAGAGGAACTTGACGCGAAACGCGCCGAGGCAGAGGCTGCCGGAAAGACCTTCATCTACAACCAGGAGACCAGAATGGAACTCCGCAACTCCCTCACTCTCCCTGAGGACGAGGTGAAGAATCTGCTGGAGACCACCGACAGCTGGACTATCCGCTTCAAGATGCCTAACGATACGGTCGTGAAGATGGACGACCTTATCCGAGGACACATCGAGGTCAATACTGACACATTGGATGACAAGGTCCTCTGGAAGAGGGCTGACGAGCTTCCTACATATCACCTGGCAAACATTGTGGATGACCACCTCATGGAAATCACGGAGGTTATCCGCGGCGAGGAGTGGCTTCCTTCATTGCCTCTCCACTATATGCTTTACAAGGCTTTCGGCTGGGAAGAGACGATGCCGCGTTTCGCGCACCTTTCACTCCTTCTGAAACCTGACGGAAAAGGCAAGCTCAGCAAACGTGACGGCGACAGGCTCGGATTCCCTGTCTTCCCGCTCAGATGGGTCAATGCCGAAGGTGAGGTTTCCCACGGCTATCGTGAGGACGGCTATTTCCCTGAGGCATTCGTGAACATGCTTGCCATGCTCGGATGGAATCCGGGAACAGAGCAGGAGATTTTCAGCATTGATGAACTTGTCAATGTCTTCTCTCTTGACCGCGTCATCAAGTCCGGCGCCCGTTTCAATCCTGAAAAGGCGAAGTGGTACAACAAGGAGTATCTCCGCATGAAGTCCGACGACGAACTCACCGACCTCTTCATCCCGGTTCTCGAGGAGCACGGAATCAATGTCGTAGAGTGTCCTGCATGTGCATTGACTGCAGGCGCACAGTTCGCCGGCAAAGGCGTTGACTTCAAGAATCATATCGTTACGAAGGAATATGTCCATGACGTGGTTGCTTTTGTTAAGGAAAGGGCTTCATTTGTCAAGGATATCTGGCTGAATGCATCATGCCTGTTCGTTTCACCGCTCGAATATGAGAAATACGGTGTCAAGTCAGGAGCTGCCGCAGAGGCTGCCAAGCCGGCTGACCCGAGACGTGCCGCCGACCCTCGTGCGAAGGTCTATGACGATACGCTTACCGCTCCGTTCCTGGCGAAAGATGCCGACAAGTTCTGGAAACCGGAAGGCTATCAGCCTGCATATCAGGTGACAGAGCATGTCTGCGGATTCGACGGCGCATTCACGAAGGAAAACATTGAACCATATCTTGAAGATTATATCCGCGAGCAGGGCTGGCCTATGGGCAAGGTCATGAACTGCATCCGTCTGGCAATTACCGGAGCGGCGAGCGGTCTGGGTATCGCTGACATCCTTTCGTTTATCGGCCGGGATGAGTTCAAGGCCCGTATGGCTTTTGCCGGAGAAAGATTGGGCAGGGAATAGTTATGATGGCTCAAGTTCCGCATAAGCGGGACTTGAGTTGTCAGGTTACTTAGTACGCTACTAGTGAACTCGACACAGGAGTTCCAACCATAAATTATTCATTGTTAAAGTTTGTTTTTTATGACAATCGGTATTTGCAGCGACCACGCTGGTTTTGACTACAAAAGTCGTCTCATACCTTATCTTGAAAAGATGGGTTATGCGGTAGAGGATTTCGGCACTCATTCTACTGAGAGCATGGATTATCCTGATGTTGCGCATCCTTTGGCTGAGGCTGTTGAAAGTGGCAAGGTTGATTGTGGAATCGCAATGTGCGGTACTGGCAACGGAATGGCAATGACTCTGAACAAGCATCAGGGAATTCGTGCCGGCCTTGCATGGGGTACTGAAATCGGACGTCTGGTAAAGGCCCACAACAATGCCAATGTCCTCGTGATGCCTGCCCGTTTCATTTCTTTCAGAATGGTTCAGGCGATTACCAAGGCATGGCTTGAGACACCTTTTGAGGGTGGCCGCCACGAAAGACGTGTGGAAAAGATAGCTTGCCGCTAGTTTTAGGCACAGTCTGCAACATCCTGTCGTGTCCGGATGTTGCAGACTTATCTTGAAAGACTTTGTTGCTGATGGCATTGATTTTAAGCAAAGAAAATATAAATGGATTGGTCCTCTCCGGAAACATTGACGATTATCCGGAGGGGATTATTCTTCCTATAGACAAGCCTTACCGCTGGACATCCGCCGATGTCATCCGTAAGGTCAAGTGGTGTGCATGCAGGCATTTCCACAAGAAGAATCTGAAAGTCGGTCATGCCGGTACACTGGACCCGCTGGCTACCGGTGTGCTGCTGGTATGCATCGGTAAGGCCACGAAACTGGCCGAGGATCTGCAGAAGCATGAGAAAGAGTACGTTGCGGGAATAACGTTCGGCGCTACGACTCCGTCTTATGACTTGGAAAAGGAAATTGACGCGAGGTATCCTGTGGATGGCGTGAGCGAGGAGTCGCTCCGCCGGGTCCTTCCGGGATTCCTTGGCGAGCAGGAGCAGGTTGCCCCGCTTTTTTCCGCAAAGTCTGTGGATGGCGTGCGTGCCTATGAACTTGCCCGCAAGGAGTGGAAACGGATGCAGGCGCAGAAGGCTGAACCTGTTGAGGCTGAGGTCAATGCCGGAGCGGCGGAGTCTTCCGCTTCCGACGGACAGGCTGTCGGCTTCGACCATTCCGCCGTGGAGACGCTAAGCAAGCAACTCATCAATATCATTGGCATTGACCTTATCCGCTTCTGTCCTGACGGCATTCCCGCCGACAGTCTCGAGCAGTGCGACGCCGGTCTTCACAATTCCGACGGTTCGGTGAATCTCCGAAACAGCCGCATCAATGTGACTGACAACAGTTCGCTCGGTCTGCCTCATGCGGATATCCGTGTCGCATGTTCCAAAGGTACTTATATCAGGGCGTTGGCCCGCGATCTCGGGGAGGCTCTCGGCTCCGGTGCCCATCTTGACGGCCTGCGAAGGACGCGTACCGGTGGCTTCCGTGCAGATGACGCATTGAGCGTCGGGCAGGCAGTGTCCGTTCTTCAGGCCAATGCCGCAGAGTGATTTCCCTATGGTTCTGAACAGGATTTTTACAGATAAGGAGTTCGGGCCGATAATGGTCCGGAAGAATTCCCGCAGCCGCTCCATCAGCATCCGTGTACGTGCTTCTGAGGGGCGGACGGGCTGCCGTATTTCTGTAACTGTCCCGTATTCCCGCACCCTGCAGGATGGCATTGATTATCTCAACACCCGCCGGGACTGGGTCCGTGAGGCGTTGAAGAAGCAGGAAAAGGTCAATGCCGGTGAGCAGATTCATGATGGCTTCGTCATGCGTACCCTCCTGTCCCAGATTGTTTTCCGTCCTTCCGGTCAGGTTCCGCCGGTCTTGCCATCTGCCTCGGCCCCGGCTGGAAAACTAAGTTTCAGAATCCGCACCTCTGTCATTGACAATCCTCAGGACAGCGGCCGTCTGTGGCTCAGCCTCGACAAGCCCACCCATATCCGAATCATCGAAGCTCCCGCCGGTTTCCGGCTGCCGCCATCGGCTCAGGTCAATGCCAATGTGGACCCTTCGTCTTCTTCCGGTTCCGGGGGTGTCGCTGGTGTCTCCGGATCATGTAATGCTTCAGGTTCTGTCGTCCCCTCATCCGGTACTTCGCCTGTTATCCCTCAGAAGGCCCTTCGTGATGTCCTGGCCGAGGTGCTTCGTGAGGAGGCCAAGATTCTCCTGCCCCAGAAACTGTCGTATTTTGCAGGGCAGTACGGCTTCAAGTTCCGCAAAGTGACCATCAAGCACAACTCCTCCAACTGGGGAAGCTGTTCCCGTGCCGGCAACATCAATCTGAACCTCAATCTCATCCGTCTCCCTGAACCCCTCTGCGATTACGTCCTCCTCCACGAACTGTGTCACCTCAAGGAGCCGAATCACGGCCCGCATTTCCATGCCCTCCTGGAGCGCCTCTGCCTCAGCAACATCCGTCATCTCATCGACCTCGGCTCGCCCGATGCCATGAAATACCATGCCTGGATAGACAATCTCGATGCTTCGGGTTCTCCGGCGGCATCATTATCCTCAAGTTTCTCCCGTCTCTTCAAACCCTCCTCCCGCCCGTCCATGCCCCCTCTCAACGAGGTCCTCAGCCGCGAAGTCAGCAAATGGCGCCTTCTGTAATGGCCTAATTCTCAGGGCGAATGGTGAATCTGTATAGTTGCAGTTCTGTCTTGCTTTTCTTGGGAAGTATGAAGATGAGTCGACTAGTCGGGACAGAAAATTTTGTTCCGTTCAATCGTTTTATCTGGGACGAAATGTCGGTTAATGGTAAGATTGTCCCGTATAAAACGTTTTTGCGGGACGGTTTGTTTGGGACAGGCATTTGTGAATGGGATGTCGGGCGCGAGCCCGACAGGGATGAGCGAAGCGAACCTCCCCCGGCTGCACCTCCGCCGGGCGCGATACAGACCATGAAAACATACGATGCCAAATCTTGAAACCATAAAAAGACATTCCGGTTATCTGCCTGGTAAGCGTCTCCGCAGTTACGTCTTGACGCGTTTTCAATGGTTCCATACTTTTGTTCCTAGTAATCCAAACGTAAGTAAAGATGGAGACAAAAGAAATGGTCATATCAGCTCAAGCCGCAAAACTGTATGAGCGGACATGGGCGCGATTTAATCAACTGTCAAGTATTATTCCGACAATGACGCTGCGGTCGCTCTGCAGGGACTCCCGCGTCAATTATTGCGGGATGCAGGAATGGATGGCGCAACATGGACATGTCGAGCCGGAGCAGGCGGACACCGGCAAAGGACGGGCGTCAGGTCCAACCCGGACATCGGAGAAGAATCCGACATTCCTGCAGCTGAATCCGGTTTCATTGCCGCAGTCCATGGCGCATGATATCCTGCGTCAGGTCAGCATAACGTTCAGTGAGGGGACGGTGCTCACACTTCAGGAATGTTCCCCTGAAGGTGTCGTGTCACTGCTGGACACATATGCGCGCCGCCGGTCGGCGATGGAGGGGGCATGTTTGCGCTAGATTCCAACCGCCGGTACTTCATGTGCCAACAGCCGGTCAACATGCGGAAGGGCATCGACGCGCTGTTCAATCTGATACAGAGCGAATCGCCCCTGTCCCCAATGACCGGGGACGTCTTCGTGTTCTTCTCCAAGAACAGGCAGAGCGTGAAACTTCTGCGGTGGGATACCGACGGCTTCCTTCTTTACCAGAAGCGTCTGGAGAAAGGCTCGTTTGAACAGCCGAGGCTCAATCCGTCAACGGGTTACTATGAGTTGTCGTGGGAGACGTTCTCCCTCATCATGTCGGGGATAAGTCTTGAAAGCGTCCGCTTCAGGAAGCGCTACCGCACTCGTTTTGCAGGAATGTGAAAGTGTTCCCGAAAAACTTTTTTCCGTCAATGCGGGGCCCGGCAAAACGGGCTCCGATGTCAATGCCAGGGCCGCTTCCGGGCCCGGCACCGGGCGGAGAGACTTTCAGTGCCATCCTTCGGGCAATGGAGGCCCGCATTTGCCAGAAGGACTAAAAATAGCGTTTAACGCATTGAGTATCAATGTGTTAAATTTGCATATCCGAATAAAAATGTCTATATTTGGATATGAGGTCGGACACTTCGTTTTGAATATGGGAAAGGATATGATCATAAAGATGCTTCAGGAGCAGCTGGAGGCCGCCAATGCGGTCAACTTCCAGCTGAACATGACCGTGTCCAACCTCAATGCGACCGTTTC